>NZ_BAKG01000008.1 GCF_000614065.1 Prevotella dentasini JCM 15908
CGTTAGCGAATTTTATATACGGTTAGAAATTTACGGGGAAGCGGTTAGAAAAATATTTCTATACGTATATAAATTTTCCGCTAACCGTATATAAATTTTAGGCCTCCCCGAAGCCCGGAAAACAACGGCCAATCCTGCCGGAAACCGGTACTGTCCCGGCAAAGGCTCTCGCTTCTTTTTACGATACTTCTACATTCATTGTAATGTCGGAAACCGGGCGGTCGTTGTGGTCGGTCTCGGTGTTTTGTATTCGTTCCACTACATCCAAGCCTTCTTCCACCTCTCCGAAGACGGTGTACTGATTGTCGAGGAAAGGAGTTCCGCCGATGGTGGTGTAGGCTTCTGTCTGCTCGGCGGTGAAGGTGGGCCTGCCATTTTCCTTGCATATCTTCTTGGTTTCCGCGATGAGGCGGTCTTGCAGGTCTTGCAGGCCTGCGCGGTCGCGGTTTCGGCGTAGTGTCATTATCTCGTCGTGATGTTCTTTTACAAGTTGGTTGAATACGGTCTGTTCCTGCTGCATCGCCATCTGCCGCTCCATCTGTTTTAGCTCTGCTGCGTTATAGGTTTTGCCCCATACGATGTAGAACTGGCTGCCGCTGCTCTCGCGTTCGGGGTTTACCTCGTCGCCGGTACGGGCGGCACTCAGCGCACCGCGCTTGTGGAAGAGCCGGGGATAGACGAACTCGGCAGGGATGGTATGGCCGGGACCACCCGTTCCGAGCATCTTGCCCTTGGGGGCATTTCTGCTTTCGGGGTCGCCGCCCTGCACCATGAAGTCCTTGATGACGCGGTGGAAGAGCGTGTCGTCGAAGTAGCCTTCTTTGGCCAGCTTGATGAAGTTGTCGCGATGTTTCGGGGTCTCGTCGTAGAGGCGGACGGTGATGTCGCCTTCTGTTGTCTTTATTTTGATTCTTGTTGCCATAATGATGAATGTTGTCTTTTGCTTATGGGGATGTTTCTATTTTTGATGATTGTATAGGCGGGATGATTTGCTGACTTTTTTGGTTTTTTCTTTCGGGGACACTGGGGCATCTTTCTGTGGTAAATGACTTTGTTTTCAGGCATGTAGGATAATGTTCCTATGCTGTTAGTCCGTCTGCCTGTTTCTACATTCCCCTTGCCTTGAAAATCCTTTCTTTTGCATCGTTGATTTCCTGAAACTTTTTCTCGGCAGCCTTGCGGATGTCCTCGCCGAGCGTTGCCACACGGTCGGGATGGTGCTTGAGGGCCATCTTTCGGTAGGCAGCTTTCACTTCGTCGTCGGTAGCAGCCGGAGAGATGCCCAGCACCTTGTAGGCATCATCAAGGCTGCCTCTGCTGTCGGCACCGTTTTCGAGGTTGAGCATGGACTCTACGTCCTGTTCGGAGAGGTTCATGTAGCGTGCCACTTCTTTCAGGGCAGCTGTCTCTTCCGGGCTGACGATACCGTCTGCCTTGGCTATCAGTACGAGATAGTTGAGTAGCTGTAGGCGTTGCCCCTCGTTGGAGTGGAAGGAGATTTCCATGCAGCTCTTGCGGATGGTCTCCTTGAATGTAAATGCTCCCTGCTGCTTTTGCATCTCGAATAGTTTGAGAAGAATATCCTCACCTTGGGCAACGGCTGCCTCTCCGAAGTTCTTACGCAGGAACTGCCGTACAAACTCCATTTCGGAGTGCATCACCTTTCCGTCCGCCTTGATGATGTAGGAGGAGAGGACAAGCATGGAGAAGAGGAAAGAGTTGCGGTCTTCTTCAAAGGGACGCTGTCCGTATGGCTGTTGATACTGATAATTTTCCTGCCGGTAGTTGGTGTCGTCGTTGGCATAGTAGCCTTTTCCTTTATCGCCTTCTATCGCGTCGTCGATGAGGCTTCCGATGCAGTAGCCTGCCACTGCGCCCAAGACGCTTCCGCCTGCAAGCACCCAGCCGAGTGCTCCGCCTATCCATTTTCCTATTGCCATCTTGTTGTTTTTTTTCTGTTAGCTTGTTCGTAATTCTTTTTTTGATTTGATTATAGTTCTTCAAAGATAATGCCAAATGTTCTATATTCATGCATGATACGTCGAAGATGGGATGGTGATATGTCTGTATTATATATTTTTTCTGTGTTTTTATTATATTGCCTGTTAAATATTTTCGTATGACGGAATATCCTCTAAGAAAGTGTAGCTCATGTTCTGATAGTCCATCTTACAAGCGTATGTCTGCATACCGTTCGAGACGACCAGATAGTCTACGTGGAGGAGGAGATTATACACGGAAATCTGGTCGAAGACCTTCTGTGTGATGGGAATGTGGGGGGCTTTGTATTCGGCTATCATCCGGGGATGAAGTTCCCGGTCGTAAAGCACGCTGTCTGCCCGGACCGTCTTGTCTCCCACTTGCAGGGCAACTTCGTTGGCGAGTAGGTAGAGGGATAGCCCTTATGTTCGACCAAGAAATGGATGAAATGTTGGCGTACCCACTCCTCCGGAGTAAGGACGACAAATCTCCGGCGGAGAATGTCGAATATTCTCTTTTTCCCGTCCGTCTCTTGAATGTTGATTTTATATTGGGGGAGGTTGAGTTGTATCATTTTGAAGCCTTATATATAATAAGGTGGATTTTCGTTTGAATGGGTGTTCAAGGAATTTGCTATGAAAATTTTGTTTTCTATTCCTTTTCAATTAACTTTGCATATATAATATAAGGTGTAGAATGGGAGTTTGTTCCTTATACAGGATTCGACTCATATTTTGTGCAAAGTTAATAAAAAAGATAATGTCTACAAAGCAAGGTACAACATTTCAAAGCGTCATGCAGGATTTGAAGGCGCGCAAGTTTTCCCCCATCTATATTCTGATGGGTGATGAGGCTTATTACATAGACCGGATATCCGACTATATTGCCAACAATGTACTGACACCTGAGGAACGCGACTTCAATCAGACCATTTGTTTCGGGGCGGATGTTACGGCCGTACAGGTTGCTGATATGGCAAGACGCTATCCAATGATGGCAGAATATCAGGTTATCATTGTAAAGGAAGCACAGAACATTCGCACATTGGACGCTTTGGAGAAGTATCTGAAGAATCCTATTCGTTCTACTATATTGGTATGGTGCCATAAAAACGGGAAAATAGATGCGCGCAAGAAAGTGTTGCCTTTGGCCCAAGCGGTTGGGGTTGTATTTGAAAGCAAGAAGATTCGAGAATATCAGTTGGAAGACTTTATTCAAAATTATCTGAAGCCAAAAGGTGTTTCCATTGATTCGAAGTCGTGCCAAATGATTACTGATCATGTTGGTGCCGATTTGAGTAGACTAACTTCTGAACTTGACAAGGTGGTTCTTTCGCTTTCTGAAAACAATCTTCGTATAACTCCAGAAGTGGTAGAAAAGGAGATTGGGGTAAGCAAAGATTTCAATGCTTTTGAACTGCGTGATGCTATTGTTCGGAAGGATATTTTTAAGGCAAATCAGATTATCAATTATTTTGACAAAAATCCAAAGGCTGGTTCTCTTTATTCTTTTCTCCCTTTGCTGTTTTCTTTTTTTCAAAATCTGATGATAGTCCATTATTCTCCCCAAAAGCAGTCGGAAAACGATGTTGCTAAGGTTTTGGATTTACGCTCCAGCTGGGGAGCAAAAGATTATTTTATAGGATCGAGAAGATATTCTGCCCGTAAAACAATGGAGATAATTTCAAAGATTCGGGACACCGATGCGAAGAGTAAAGGATTGGATAATCCAAATACGAGTGCAGGAGAACTGATGAAAGAGCTTATTTTTTTCATTTTACACTAAAAACTTAGAGATTTCGGGCTGTTTATTTGCTCGAAATCTATCGAAAAATACCAATTTCAGCCCTGTTTTTCTCTAGATTAGCAATTCCCAAAAACGGATTTTCAGGGCTTAAAAGTCTAAGAATAGGGAAGTTAGCTAATTTTTAATGCTCTAAAATTTGCATATTTTCGTCTGATTAATCACTCGTTCAGGAATATGCGAAAAATGGGAAATATAGAACTTTTCACCATCTCTTATTTTTTGTTTTGGTGTTGTTAACGTTCAGCATTGTAAAGTTTTAGTTTTGAAAGTAAAACCAAAAGAAGATATGTTAAGAGCAAATGGAGATTATTTTGTTTGAAAAATATGCACAAGTCGCCCCGTGTTTATATATCCAAACCTAAATATTCTTATTCAAAAAGCAAGACGAATAGATATGCGGATTGGGATAATACCTGTAAAATACTATATATTAGCAAGTTTATAGTTTTTATAGACGTATTTCATGTGATAATAGTGGTGAATTTTCTCTTTTGGTGTGTATATTGGTAAAATTACATTCATAAATTAAACATTAACTATCTGTATATGAGTGATTTAAGTTAAATTGTTCAATGGTTGACTATAGCAGTTTATGTTTCTATATTTTATCTTTGTATATACAAATATAAATTACTCACATTTGTAAATTGCAGGGTTCTGTGTTTTGATATAAAAACAGAAAAGTTAGAGACCTGAATATTTTCTTTTTTATTTGGAATTTTGAATTATTTGCTTTACCTTTGTAAAATAATATAAGAAGAAGCTTATTGCTTCAAAAATAGTACTTTTAGACATGAAGGATAGAATTAAGCAGCTCATGGAGAGTCAACACATGACCCAACAAACCTTTGCGGATTTCATTGGAATCTCAACCGCGTCATTGAGTAGCATCTTCAATGGTCGGACGAAACCTACTCTTAATACGGTTGAAGCTATAAAAGGAAAATTCACTACTATCAATCTTGAGTGGTTGATGTATGGTTCTGGCCCTATGTTTAAGGAGCAGGCTACAGCTATGGATAGTGGTGATAATACTAAGCAATCAATCAATGAGGGAGCTTTTGAGTTTGGCGGTGATGAGCGGTACAATGCTCCCCTATCCTCTCGTCTTTCTGAAAGTGTTTCTGATTATAGTGTGAGAAAGACAACCAATAATATAGGGCATGCTGATGTGAAATATATTGACAAACCACAACGAAGTATCACTGAGATTCGTATATTCTTTGATGATCAGACTTGGGAAAGTTTTGTACCCAAAAAATAGTTATTAAAAGCGAAGTGGGCATTGTTTCGAGTTGAAGAGGCATGACCTCCACCTGTCTTTAGCCAATAAGTTATTGGTTGAGATATTTATATCATGCTTGGCTTTTTGTTTTGCGTTGTTTGTGAAACGGAACTATCGGATTTGGTGCAGCTCTCTATGCGTTGTGTCCAATGTTTTCGGCTGTACTTCATTTTATGGATTGTCATCTATCCCTAAATCTTTATATTAGCAAGTTAAATGTAGTTGAGATGTTGCATGGCTGATGTATTTTTTATATTTTTGTATTCGGATATGGATACTCCCTTGTTCCGCTTGCAATTTTGCAATCCTTATTATGATACATCAGATGAAGAAATTTATCAAAGACCTTACTGTTTCCTCTTTGGAGCATCTTAACGATAAGCATGTCCTTATCAAGTTGACCGACAGCTCTCCATTACCTCCCATGTTGCCGGGGCAATTTGTAGAAGTGCGTGTAGATAAGTCCTCTTTTACATTCCTCCGTCGTCCCATCTCTATCAATTATGTTGATACCGAGCGTAATGAGCTATGGCTCTTGGTAGCTGCCATCGGAGAGGGTACGCATGCAATGGCATGTTTGAATACGGGCGACAAGCTGAATTGTATGTTCCCATTGGGCAATGGTTTTAGCATGCCAACTGCTTCTGACCAGAGGTTTTTACTGGTAGGAGGTGGAGTAGGTGTTGCTCCGTTGCTTTATTTCGGTAAATATATAAGGAAAATGAAGTCCGAACCCATATTCCTTTTAGGAGCACGGACGGGGAAAGATCTCTTGGAGATGGATGCTTTCAGGGAATTGGGAACGGTTCATGTTACTACCGAAGATGGAAGTGTGGGAGAAAAGGGATTTGTTACCGATCATCCCGTTTTGCAAAGAGAGCATTTCGACCAAATTTCTACTTGTGGACCTAAGCCCATGATGGTTGCTGTAGCTAAGTTTGCCCGGAAAGCTGGTATTCGCTGTGAGGCTTCTTTGGAGAACATGATGGCTTGCGGAGTGGGAGCTTGTCTCTGTTGTGTGGAGAAGACAACCGTAGGCAATCTCTGTGTCTGCAAGGAGGGGCCTGTCTTTGATGTTAACCGTTTGTTATGGTAAGAGCGGTAGTATATAATTATTTGTAAAATAAAATACAATATATGGCAAATCTAAATGTAAAGATAAATGATTTACTTCTTAAGAATCCTGTAATGACAGCAAGCGGTACTTTCGGCTACGGCTTGGAGTTTCAGGATTTTGTTCCTCTCAATCAAATAGGTGGTATTATCGTAAAGGGCACGACACTTCATCCACGTGAGGGAAACGACTATCCGCGAATGGTGGAGACAGCACAGGGAATGTTGAATTGTGTCGGACTGCAAAATAAGGGAGTGGATTATTTTATCGAACATATCTATCCGGAGATAAAGAATATAGATACCAATATGATTGTCAATGTCAGTGGCAACTCCCCCGAGGCGTATGCTGAGACTGCTGCCCGGCTTGATGCTTGGAGGGGATTCCCGCAATAGAGGTGAATATCTCCTGCCCGAATGTAAAAGAAGGCGGTATGGCGTTTGGCGTTACGTGCGGTGGTGCTGCAACCATTGTCAAGGCTGTACGCCAGCATTACCACAAGACGATGATAGTAAAGCTCTCTCCGAATGTTACCGATATTGCCAGTATTGCCCGTGCCTGTGAGGATGAGGGAGCCGATTCTGTTTCGCTTATTAATACTCTGATGGGTATGGCGATAGATATAGAGCATCGTTGTCCGAAGCTAAGTATTCGCACGGGCGGTTTGAGTGGCCCAGCCGTGAAGCCTGTTGCCCTCCGTATGGTGAACGATGTGGCAAAATCCGTCAGAATTCCTGTTGTTGGGTTAGGAGGTATCTCCACGGCTGAGGACGCCATTGAGTTTCTGATGGCAGGTGCCACGGCTATTCAGATAGGTACAGCCAATTTTCTTGACCCACAAATAACGATAAAGGTGCGCGACGGTATCAATGACTGGCTCGACCGTCATGGTTGCCAATCGGTCAGCGAGATTATCGGCTGTGTGTAATGATGGTTATTCGTCTTAGATACGTTTAGAGACTTTGGTAAGCGAATTGTCCTGAAGCCAAGAGGTGGATAATAACTTGACGTTTATTATCTATGTTTTTGAGTTTCATATTTTTCCTGTCATTCTGTCAAGGATTGATAACTATCTGATAATGAACATGTAAAATGTTAAATCAGTTGATAGCCTGACAGCAACGTATGCCGATAGGCTATTGACGGCTTAGAGCAACAGCTTCTCTCTAAGGTAATGGATAAAGTTTGAAACCCAAGAAAGTTGTATTCTGCCCATTATTTGACGTTCTCAATTTAGTTTATTTATCCTCTATTCTTAGCCTTTGAATGATCTTTTTTGATCATGAAACTTAAAGGGTGTTCCTTTCTTTGGTATTGTCTTCTCTTTTAAAGACCTTTGTATAATAAATATAATGGAAAGTGGATATACTGAATAAAGCAAGACCATTTATCAAGTGGGTTGGAGGAAAAGGTCAGTTGATAGACCAACTTATTCCACTGCTTCCTACTAATTTGGATAAATGGGAAAACGTAACTTATATTGAGCCTTTTGTTGGTGGAGGGGCAATGCTTTTTCACATGCTGCAACATTATCCCAATATAACGCATGCCGTAATAAGTGATATTAACTCAGACCTCATCACATGTTATCTTACTGTACGGGATAGCCCGGAAGAACTTATTTGTTCTTTAAAAGATATTGAAAACCACTATCTGGACATTAAGACAGAAGAGGAGCGGAAGGCTTTCTTTTTAGATATACGTGCGCAGTATAACCGTAAGAATCTTTCGCCAATAGAGAATACATCTAAATTTTTCTTCTTAAACAAAACTTGTTTTAATGGATTGTATAGAGTAAACAAGTCCGGGACTTTCAATGTTCCTTTTGGAAAATATAAAAATCCGATGATTTGCGACTCTGAAACTATTAGGAAAGATAGCGAAGTCCTGCAAAAAGTTGATATTCTCAATGGAGATTTTGAAGAAACAATCAACTATGCCATAGGGAAAACATTGTTTTATTTTGATCCTCCATATCGCCCATTAAGTGATACGTCAAATTTTAATGATTATACAAAAGAACCTTTTAACGATGATGCGCAAGTCAGACTAAAAAGGTTTTGTGACAAAGTGGATAAGGCAGGCTATTCTTTCATGCTTAGCAACTCTGATGGAAAAGGTAAGGAAGAAGTTGATAATTTCTTTGATATACTTTATAAAGATTACCATATAGAACGAGTTTGGGCTGCTCGTAGTGTAAACGCTAATCCAAAGAAACGTGGAAAGTTGACGGAGATTCTCGTACATAACTACCCTACGACGAAAGTATATCCATTTATTAGTGACGGAAATAGTCAATCAAGTTTAATAGCTGAAGATAGAGCGAAATATGGAAAAAAACTTTGAAGAATTTATGTCCCAACTTCGAGAGACGAATCAGACGCTTGACTTCTTTTGTGATTTTGAGAAAATAGAAGGCAACGTTAATGATATAAAGCTAAGTCTTTGTATGCTTAATAGTCTTATTGGGGCTACAGACCTTCGTAAAAGCGTAGAGGCTATTTGGAACAGAGATAAGACGGCCTTTAGAGTAATGGATATTCTGATAGCTGTCAGAAGTGGTGGTAAAAAGGTTGTTCTAAGCTCAACAGGGAAGGATATTATACTTGACCGTTTTTTTGATAGCGTAGACGGGGTTATGGAATACTTGAGCCAGACAGGTCTTGCAAGAGTTCTATGCGAAAGAAAAATTAAAGACCTTGTGGACTATGTATTTGGTATAGAAACGGGCTTAGATAGTAATGCCCGCAAAAATCGTAGTGGGCACGTTATGGAAAGTATGATTGCTAAAATCTTTAGAGAGAATGGTATTGAATATCGGCAAGAAGTTTATTCTCGTGAATGGTCAGCCGTAACTCAGGCTCTTGGGGATGATGAGAAACGTTTTGATTTTGTAATAGAGAAGGAGCACAAAACTTATCTCATAGAGGTAAACTTTTATAGTGGAGGAGGCTCTAAGCTGAATGAGGTTGCCCGTTCTTATTCTGACTTAGCACCTAAGATTAATGCTGTATCCGGCTTTGAGTTTGTATGGATTACCGATGGAGTGGGATGGAAGTCTGCAAAGAATAAACTCCAAGAAGCGTATGGGATTATACCAAGTATCTATAACTTAACTAATATAAAAGATTTTATCAATGGCATCAGATAAGGCTTGGAATAAGATATTTAAAGATAACAATATCTTAAATCATAATTTTGATAAGAAACCTTTTGTCCTTTCAGCGAATAATATTAAGAAATCATGTCAGGAATTTACAAAGACGCATGATAAGGAAGTTCGAATATTGTGTAAACAAGATACCCGGGAAGATAGACCTAAAGTCTTTGTGGATAATAAATTATTCATATTGCCAAAACATAATGGAGAGTACTACATTCTTAGGGGCGAGGGATATGTAGATATACCTGATATTACCACGGATATAATAGATTATGATAGTAAGCTGGAATTTACTTTAGAGACTTCTAATGTGGGAGATTCTGAAATGCAATATCTTGACTATGCCTATGCAAATTCTTTGATTAGAACATTTATGGACGATACTTCGTTAGTTCTGACAATAAGAGGTCGTAAATACACCCCTGAATTTAAGTTTCGTGTTGGAACAAATAACTTAGAAGTTTCAAGTGTACAAACAGAAGTTGATGCAGGATACGAAGGGAAAGATTCTATAGTTCTCGTTGAAGCAAAAAACTTCTCTGCAACCAATGTTATAATAAGACAATTATATTATCCTTTTCGTCAATGGGGCCAACATGTAAGGACAAAGAAAGTTTTTCCAGTTTTCTTTGAAAAGCGAGTAATTGACGGTGAGAATATCTTTTATATATGGCAGTTTGAGTTTACAGATAAAGACGATTATAATAGTATAAAGTTAGTCCAGTCAGGGCGTTATAGAATAAAGTCTTAAAAATATGCCTGTTTCTACGTATTATTCCTCCCCCTCCTCCGACTTCCTCCTTGCCCATGGCGACTGCTTCCGGCTGCTACAGGAGTTTGATTTCAAGTTTGACATGATATTTGCCGACCCTCCTTATTTCCTATCCAATGGCGGCATATCGTTGCAAAGCGGAAAGGTGGTGTGCGTAGACAAGGGGGCATGGGACAAGGGAAGGAGCACCGACGAGCTGATGGCGTACAACCATGAGTGGCTGCGGCTCTGTAGGGATAAGTTGAAGGACAACGGGACGATATGGGTCAGTGGGACGTATCACAACATCTTTTCAGTAGCAAACTGCCTGACAGAATTGGGCTATAAGATTCTGAACGTTATTACGTGGCAAAAGACCAATCCCCCTTGCAACATCTCGTGCCGCTTCTTCACCTTTTCGACGGAGTTCATCATTTGGGCGCGCAAGCTACCCAAGGTGCCGCATAAGTTCAACTACCGCCTGATGAAGCAGCTCAACGACGACAAGCAGATGACGGACGTGTGGCGTCTGCCTGCCATCGGGCGGTGGGAGAAGTCGCAGGGCAAGCATCCCACGCAGAAACCTCTTAGCGTTCTGACACGCATCATCCTTGCCTCAACTGACCCGGGCGACTGGATTCTTGACCCTTTCAGTGGTTCCGGTACCACGGGTATTGCTGCTAACCTCTGTGGCAGACGGTTTGCAGGCATAGAACAGGAGGAAGACTTTTGCCGGATGTCAAAGGCCCGGCGCGAGGAAATAGAGGATTCCGCCCGGCGGGCAGACCTCATAGGCCATATTTCCGACTTGCGGCAGGTCCATATCGGGGACATTCAGGCACGGGAGGAGACGGCACCGTATGGCCGGCTGCCTTTTGTTGCCTGTTGCTGACCTTGCAGTCGTAGTGTTTGTCGTATATGATTGGCAATCATCTTCCCGAGGAACAAATATCCGGGAAGACTATTTGACGGAGAAGGTACGGGTTGTCATCCCTTCGTAGGTGGGGATGGATAGCTCTACGCGGCTGTTGGCGTGAAATTCCGACAGCGGAATACTTGCGTAAACCTTTGTGCTGTAATACTCCGGCACACCGTTCTGACCATGCAGCAACCTAATATAATAGGTGTAGGAAGAGCCATGCTGAACAATAGAGTCGCATGCCAAGCCTATCCGCTGCCTTGAGGCTTTGGCATCGGATGCCTTGCCTGTCTTCAGGATGAGGGCAAGGTTAATGTACTTTTTGTTCTTGCTCACCCATGCACTTTCCATGCCGAGTGGATCGTTGAGCGACAAAGAATCTGGGACGGAGGCTTGCGGAACCAGTACGGGTACCTGTGCAATGCCCACCGCCTCCACTTCCGTGTTTCCGCTCCTCCTGTTGCCGTAGAGCAGGGCGCGATAGGCAGAGTCGGGGGCAGTAGCCCATTCTGCTGTCTTTGGGGGAGACAGGAGGAGGGAATCGCCGTCGTCGGTAATGGCGGTGGTGATTCGGCTGTTTCCGTCGGTCTTCGCCACGACAAAGTCTGTACGGAGATACGATAAGTCCGTATCTCCGCTCTTGTAAGGTTCGTTGGTACAGGCGGCAAGAGCTGCTGCCAACGAAAGGCCGAGGACAGTCCGTTTAACCATTCGCCTTCAGATAGTTGCGTGTAGGGTTGGCATACATGGTCAGCATCCGCTCGCGCAGGAAGTCCTCGTCCTTGCCCGGTAGCTCTATCTTTGCCAGCCTGCTCTTGATGTAGGTGTCGAATTTCTGCTTCTCTTCCTCCGTATAGTGGTCGGTGAAGCGGGCCGTGCCTTCAAGCTCGTCAAGGGCAATATAGTTGGTGGGGTAGAGGCGGTAGTTGCGGTGAATCTCCCGGTCGATGTGCGCACAGATAGTTTCCAGCAGCTGTCCTGTCGGCATATTCTCCTCCTTCAGGCCTTCGAGATAGTCGTCAATGCACGGAGCAGCATGGTAGTGGATGTGTCCTTTCAGGCCGATAATGCCGGTGCGCATACTGATAACGTCGTCCATCGGTCCTTTTTTCCATTCCGGATTGTCGCGCTTTGCCTGAAATTCGGCAGCTTTCAGATAGTCGCAGGGGTCGTATTCGTACGATATTGCCAATGGCACGATGTGCAGTTGCTGCAGCTTCTCCAGTACGCTGCCTTCGCCACCCAAGGTGAGCATCTTCAGGATAGCCTTCTGCGTGCGGTCGTCGGAGTCCTTGGCCCGTCCTTCGCGCTGCGCTATCCACAGGTTCTCATGCTTCTCGCTGATGGCGTAGTGCATGTAGCGGGACAGCTTGATGCTCGACTCCAGCCGTTCGCGTGCCATCAGTCCGCGCTTGACTATGAAGCTCTTGTTGACGCGTACGATGTCAAGTACCCACGGCATGGACAGGAGATTGTCGCCGATGGCAATCTCGCAGGTGGTCGAGAACTTTGCATCAATGAGCAGCTTGTCGAGCAGTGCCGAGTCGAGCACGATGTCGCGGTGGTTGCTCATGAAGGTGTAGCAGCGCGTGTTGTCTATGGCGGAGATGTCCATGTCGCACCCCTTGCTCATGCGTTTGAGCAAATCGCGGAGGAAGGTGTAGCAGAAAGTCAGCTGAAAGTCCATGCTGGTCTTGCACTGGCGCATCTTCCGTGCCACCACCTCTATGGGAATCTTCGGATAGAGGAAGTGTACGACGGCCTGAAACTGCTTGTTTTCCAGCAAGCGTTCGTATACGGCAGGCAGCTCGTCCGGGTCAAACGGGCGGATGTCATCAAATTCGGATGGTGTTTTCATAACTTATGTGTCTTTTTAGACCTCCCTTTCGGTAAGGCCGTGTTGTTGTCTTGGTGTATGGCGGCTCTCGTCATGCCTGTATGGACGACTTCATCTCGGCTATTATCAGCTTGATGCCCAGCTCTTCTATGCGCCGTGCGTCGCAGGGCTTGACGTTGGAGTCGGTGATGATGGCGTCGATGTCTTCCATGTTGCCAATCTTGGCGAATCCCCGTCGGCCGAATTTCGACGAGTCGGCCAGTACGATAGTTTTCTGTGCTGCCTGCATCATCTTTTGGTTGAGGTGTGCCTCGCGCATGTCGGTGGTGGTGAATCCGAAGTCGAAGTCAATGCCGTCTACGCCCATAAAGAGCTTGCTCGACGAGCAGTCGTTGAGAAACTGCTCGCTGTAGGGTCCTACTACCGACTCGCTGCTGTGGCGCATGACGCCTCCGAGCTGAATGATGTCGATGTCCTGATTCTTGGCAAGCGACAGCGAGGCTTGCAGGGAAGCCGATACGACGGTAAGGTTCTGCACGGGCTGGATGCAGCGTGCGAAGGCTTGAACGGTCGTCCCCGACGCGAGGATGATGGAGTCGTTGGGCTTGATTAGCTTGGCAGCCTCTATGCCAATGGCGTATTTCTCTTCCGGGGCGAGCTTTTCCTTCTCGTTGACCGAGCGGTTGCTGGTGAAGGGATTGATGGCAATAGCTTTTCCGTGGCTTCTGTACAGCTTGCCGTCGTTCTCCAGTTCGGTCAGGTCCTTGCGGATAGTAACCGACGAAACCTCCAACATCGTTGCTAAGTCTGATACCAATACGGGGTCGTGCTTGAGGAGTTGCTCCAAGATGGCGTTATGTCTTTCTTCTTTTGTCATATAGCTCAGATTAAGATACTTTGTCCGGCATCGTGGAATTGTTGCTCCGAAGAAGCCTGAAACGGGTCGTATTTGGAACAAAGTTATAGATTTTCCTTGACATTATACGGACTGATTGTAGGTTTAACAGAACATTAACAAATAATGAAAAAACCGTTCGGCTTTCGTTTCCGACCTGAACTGAAAGCTGCTTGTTGGCAAGTGGGGAAGCGCGCGCAGTAGATGCAGGGGTGCCGGCGGCGTCTCTGCCGGCTAAAGGAGGTGAAGTTGACGTTTCGGAATTGCCGGGGCTGCAGGCAGAGATGTTTGGGCGGCTGTTCCTGATAAGGGGGAGGCGGATGCTTGCCGGGGCGTACCTTGGGGTTGATTTTATTTTACAAAGACCTTCGCGAGAATCGTTTGAAATCCATCAAATGTCCGTTTGGCTTCAAATAAACGATTCTCGCGGTAGTTTGTTAAGTGCTTGAGAGATAGTGGTTTACGGCTGATTGTGTGTTCTTTCTGGCTTGTCTTTGCATGAAAAATGTCCGAAAAATGGCCTTTTTGGGCCGGATTTACGGTTCGGACAAGGCTTTTTGGCAAAACGGGCAAGCCTCTTTGGCGACCTGAAAGTGCCGCTTTCACCATGCGAAAGTGCTGTTTCCGTTACCCGAAGAGCATATTCAGGCTTTATTTTGTTGGCTTTGAGGCATTTTCGTTCTATTTTGCCGACAGGACAGGATGCTTTTTCTTGCTAAATTAATTGACAAGCCTTCCTATCTGGTGGTGTCTGCTTGGATGACCGCCTGCGCCTTCTCCGAGATGACAAAACGACACGAAGGTGTTGTCCGTAAGGCATAAATCCGTGGTCGTTGCTTTCTTTTCTAATGCTAAAAACGATTCAAATGAAACTCATATTAGCTTTCGTAGCGAAAGAAAACGGGCGGTTTTGAAAACTCTTCCATTCCTTTCGTCTCTTTGTTTATTATGGTGTTGCATGGGAAAATATAGCTTTGTTGGGTTGTTTCCCTTGTGTAAAAGAGACTAAAAAGACACTCTAAAGGGTATATTCTGTTCTATTTTTCTTCTGAAATATTCTGTTTTAGACTTTTTTGTTAAAATAATCAAATAAACGATACAACGTTTCGGAATAAAATGTACCTTTGTTTCGGAAATAAACAAGTTCTTGTGAAATGAAAGCAAAAGGCTTGTTTTATGTTTCAAGACAAAAACATAATGGTTAGAACAAGAACCTAAGCAAAACCAACTATGGATAGAAATATCAGCAAGTGTTACGACGTGATTGTAGTCGGTGGCGGAATTACCGGGGCCGGAACGGCCCGCGATTGTGCCATGCGGGGGCTGAGTGTGCTCTTGGTGGAGAAGTTCGACTTCACCAATGGGGCTACGGGTCGCAACCATGGACTCTTGCATAGTGGCGCGCGCTATGCCGTTACCGATTCAGAGTCGGCATCCGAGTGCATAAGGGAGAATATGATTCTCCGCAAGATAGCCCGGCACTGCGTTGAGGAGACCGACGGTCTCTTCATCACCCTGCCGGAAGACGACATCAGCTTCCAAGGGACATTTGTCGAAGCCTGCCGGCGTGCCGGCATCCGTGCCGACATCATCTCGCCGGAGGAGGCGCGCCGCATAGAGCCGTCGGTCAATCCGTCGCTCATCGGGGCTGTCCGCGTTCCCGACGCCTCGGTAGACCCGTTCCATCTGACCACTGCCAACATTCTCGACGCACGTGCCCATGGTGCCGATGTGTTGAGCTACCATGAGGTGGTGGGCATATTGCAGGAGAACGGGCGCGTCGGTGGTGTCCGCGTGCGCAACAATCACAATGGCGAGGAAAGCGAGATGCGTGCACGGCTCGTTATCAATGCTGCCGGCATCTGGGGACACTCCATTGCCCGGATGGCAGGCGTTACGGTGAATATGTTCCCTGCCAAGGGTACGCTGCTCGTGTTCGGGCACCGTGTGAACAATATGGTCATCAACCGTTGCCGCAAGCCTGCCAATGCCGATATTCTTGTTCCCGACGATGCTGTCTGCGTGATAGGTACGACGAGCGACCGTGTCGGTTACGATACGGTGGACAATCTGGAGATTACTCCCGGGGAGGTGGACATATTGATTAAGGAGGGCGAGAAGCTCGCTCCGGCTCTGGCCTCTACCCGTATTCTCCGCGCCTACGCCGGAGTACGCCCTCTTGTCGCTGCCGACAACGACCCCTCGGGGCGCAGCATCAGCCGTGGCATAGTCTGTCTCGACCACGAAAGCCGCGACGGACTGGCAGGACTGATTACCATTACGGGCGGAAAGATGATGACCTACCGCCTGATGGCGGAGATGGCTACCGACCTTGCCTGCAAGAAGCTGGGCGTATCCAAGCCCTGCAGGACGGCGACGGCCCCGCTTCCGGGTACGGGCGGAACCGACGGCGACAGGCCGGGGAAGTTCTATTCCACCGCACACAATGCTGCACGCGGCCGTCAGGGAAACCGTGTGCGCGAGATAGAGGAACAGCGTGCGGAAGACCGCGCCCTCGTCTGCGAGTGCGAGGAGGTCAGCGTGGGCGAGGTGAAGTATGCCATCAGTCAGCTTCATGTTCACGACTTGGTGAATCTGCGCCGTCGCACCCGTGTCGGCATGGGCACATGTCAGGGCGAGCTTTGCGCCTGTAGGGCTGCCGGGGTGATGTGCGAGACGGGAAAGGAAGCCCGTGAGGCTCTTGCCGACCTTGGCTCGTTTCTCAACGAGCGGTGGAAAGGCATGCGTCCCGTAGCTTGGGGCAGCACCCTCGACGAGTCGCAGCTGACTGCCACCATCTATGGAGGGCTGTGCGGGGTTGACCGGTTGGCTGTTGATGACTGACGGCTGACAATTGACGATTAGCCCAGCCTGCCGGGCCGGATATACGCGGCAGGTCTGGCGGAAGGTTCAAACTTCAAATCTCAAAGTTCAAAGACAATGAAATACGATATTATAATCATAGGAGGAGGACTTAGCGGACTTACTGCCGGCATCGCGCTGGCAAATGCCGGGAAGCGTGTCTGTATTGTCTCGGCAGGACAAAGCAGCCTCCATTTCCATTCCGGGTCTTTCGACCTGCTCGGCTATGATGCCCGTGGGGAGGTAGTGGAGCATCCGCTCGATGCCGTCGGGCAACTCGGGCCGGAGCATCCCTATAGCCGTTTGGGCAAGTCTGGCGTGCAGAGGCTCGCTGCCGAGGCAAAGCGGCTGTTCAATAGGGCTGGCATCAGCGTCAGCGGCGACGCCATTGCCAATCATTACCGGCTGTCTCCAGTTGGTGCAATGAAGCCTGCTTGGCTGACCATCGGAGGCTTTGTGCACAGCTCCTCGGGCACCTCTCTGCCTTGGAAACGGGCCGAAATTCTGAATATTCAGGGCTTTCTCGACTTTCCTACCCAGTTTCTCGCTGCCAGTCTGAAGGCACTGGGAGTTGATTGTCAGGTTAAGTCGTTCACCACAGATGAGCTTTCCCGTGCACGCAAAAGTCCTACGGAGATGCGTGCCACCAATATAGCTAAGGTGTTGGTAGACAAGGACAGCCTGCGCAAGGTGGCCGACCGCATCAATGCCATCAGTGGCAATGCCGACGTGCTGTTGCTTCCTGCCGTGCTCGGATTCAGCGACGGGCAGAGCCTTGATGACCTGAAGGCGTGGGTGAAGAGGCCCGTTCAGTATGTCGCCACCCTGCCCCCGTCGGTTTCGGGTGTCCGTACAGCTGTCTTGCTGAAGCGTCTTTTCGCTCAGTTGGGGGGTACAATGCTTGTCGGCGATGTTGCCAACGGCGGACAATTCAAGGACGGCCGCCTCGTTTCCATTACGACCGAGCATCTCCCCGACGAGGTTTTGTATGCCGACGAGTTCATTCTCGCCTCGGGTTCGTTTATGAGCCACGGCCTGAAGAGTAACTATGAAGGTGTTTTTGAGCCGGTTTTCGGACTTGACGTCGATGCCTCCGGCAACCGGGGCGACTGGACGAGGGAGTCGCTCTTCGATGCTCAGCCTTATATGGAGTACGGTGTGCATACCGATGAGGCTTTCCGTACTTTCAAGAATGGCAATACAATAGATAATCTGTACGCTGTCGGCTCTGTGCTGAGCGGACACAACAGCATCAGGCAGGCCGACGGAACGGGCGTATCGCTCTTGACGGCCTTCGGGTAGCTGAAATAATCATGGAGAGGAAGTAATTATGGCAGAAAGAATACAGCTAAAGAACATCAGCGGAAACAACCTTGAGCAGTGCCTGAAGTGCTCTATCTGCACGGCATACTGCCCTGTTTCTGCCGTAGAACCGAACTATCCGGGGCCGAAACATTCGGGGCCTGATCAGGAACGCTACCGTCTGAAGGACGAAAAGTTCTTTGACGAGGCACTGAAAATGTGTCTGAACTGCAAGCGGTGTGAGGTTGCTTGCCCGTCGGGCGTGCGCATTGCCGACATCATTCAGGCGTCGCGAATCACGTACAGCAAGCATCGGCCCATCCTCCGCGACATGATGCTTGCCAATACCGACTTTGTCGGGACGATGGCCAACATGGTCGCACCTATCGTGAACACTACTTTGGGTCTGTCGCCCGTCAAGGCCGTGCTCCACGGAGTGATGGGCGTGGACAAGCACCGCACCTTTCCTGCATACAGCAGCCAGAAGTTCGAGACGTGGTACAAGCGCAATGCCGCTGCCAGTCAGGACAGCTACAAGAAGCATGTCAGCTATTTCCACGGCTGTTACGTCAACTACAACTATCCGCAGTTGGGCAAAGACTTGGTGAAAATCATGAATGCGGTCGGTTATGGTGTCCATCTCTTGGAGAAGGAGAAGTGTTGCGGCGTCGCCCTCATAGCCAACGGACTGAGCGGACAGGCCCGGAAGCAGGGACAGGTGAACGTCAGTTCCATCCGCAAGTCAGTGAAGGAAGACCACCGCACGGTGCTCACGACGAGTTCGACCTGCACTTTCACGATGCGCGACGAGTACGAACATCTACTTGACATAGACGTTGCCGACGTTCGGGAAGGACTGACTCTTGCCACGCGCTTCCTCTATCGGCTCATTGAGCAGGGCGAGATAAAGCTCGCTTTCCGAAAGGATTTCAAGATGCGTGCGGCCTACCACTCTGCCTGCCACATGGAGAAGATGGGATGGATAGTTTACAGCACGGAGCTGCTGAAGATGATTCCGGGAATGGAACTCATCATGCTCGATTCGCAATGCTGCGGTATTGCCGGCACGTATGGGTTCAAGAAAGAGAACTACGAACGCTCGCAGCAGATTGGTTCGGGCCTCTTCCGGCAAATCAAGGAGCTGAATCCCGACTGCGTAACGACCGACTGCGAGACCTGCAAGTGGCAGATTGAGATGTCGACAGGCTACGAAGTGAAGAATCCAATCTCCATTTTAGCTGACGCACTCGACGTTGAAGCCACCATGAAGCTGAACTCCTGAAGCCGTAAGCCTTTCTTGCCGGACTTATCCCTCCGTCGGCTTCAATCCCTCTCACCACCCCGACAACAAAATAAAACCTAATTACATTTTATATTAATCTAAAGATTTACCAATATGGGAAAGTTCATTTTAGCACTCGACCAAGGGACTACCAGTTCCAGAGCCATCGTTTTCGACCACAACGGACAGATAAAGTCTGTTGCTCAGAAAGAGTTCACCCAGTATTTCCCACAGCCGGGTTGGGTAGAGCACAACCCAAACGAAATCTGGTCTTCTCAGGCTTCGGTTATCGCGGAAGCTATTTCTGCCATTGACATTAACGGTCTTGACCTTGCCGGAATCGGCATTACCAATCAGCGAGAGACTACCATCGTATGGGACGTTGACACCGAGGAGCCTATCTACAACGCCATTGTCTGGCAGGACAGGCGTACGGCCGAATACTGCGACAAGCTGAAGGCACAGGGCCTGACCGACAAAATCCGCGAGAAAACGGGGCTTATCGTAGATGCCTACTTCAGTGGGACGAAGATTAAATGGATTCTCGACAATGTGCCGGGAGCACGCAAGCGTGCCGAGCAGGGAAAGCTCCGCTTCGGCAATGTAGACTCTTGGCTGGTATGGCGACTGACCCGTGGAGAAGTGCATGTAACGGATGTAACCAACGCCTCGCGCACGATGCTCTTCAATATCCACGACCTTAAGTGGGACGAAGACCTGCTGAAACTTCTCGACATTCCGGCGTCCATGATGCCGGAGGTAAAGTCCAGCTCAGAGGTTTACGGTCATACGAAGACTACCATCTTCGCCCACGAGGTGCCAATCTCCGGTATTGCCGGCGACCAGCAGGCTGCCTTGTTCGGCCAGATGTGCATAGAGCCGGGAGCTATCAAGAACACCTACGGAACAGGTTGCTTCGTTATGCTCAACACGGGCAGCAAGCCAGTAGTGTCGAAGAACAACCTTCTGACCACCATCGCTTGGAAGATAGGCGACCGTGTAGACTATGCTCTCGAAGGATCTATCTACGTGGGTGGTTCGGTTGTACAATGGCTGCGCGACGGTTTGGGCTTCATCAAGTCCTCGTCGGAGGTAGAGGAACTTGCAGCTACCGTTCCCGATAGTGGCGGCGTTTACTTCGTGCCGGCTCTGACAGGCCTTGCCGCTCCTTATTGGGACCAGTATGCGCGCGGCACCATGGTGGGTATCACCCGTGGAACGACCCGTGCCCATATCGCGCGCGCCGCCCTCGACGGCATTGCCTTCCAGACTTACGACATCGCACAGGCTATGGCGAAGGACATGGAGGCTCCTCTGACAGAGCTGAAGGTAGACGGTGGCGCATCGCGCAACAACCTTCTGATGCAGTATCAGGCCAACTTGCTCGGCATAAAGGTAGTCCGTCCGAAGATTACTGAGACCACCGCGCTCGGTGCTGCCTATCTGGCAGGTCTGGCAGTAGGCTTCTGGAAAGACATCGACGAGATAAAGAGCCAGTGGCAGGTAGAGCGTTCCTTCGAGCCAGTAGCCGACAGCGAAGACATCGAAAAGGCCAAGAAGGGATGGGCAGACGCCATCGGCAGGACGCTGACAAACAAATAAGGACATTAGGGATTATAGGAGTGAAGGGGCTGAAGGGAGTTATGCCAACAGCTTTTATTATCATTCTAAAACACGGCAGAACCGTGGGCGTAGCTTCTCCTGTCTCCTGCTACTCCTCTAACTCCCCAACTACAACAAAAGAAAAACAACTAATTACCTAAACAAAAAGAAGTATGGAATATTCTATGATGACTCAGTTCATGATGGAACTGATAGGAACCTTAGTGCTCGTATTGTTCGGAGACGGTGTCTGTGCCTGTGTTACGCTGAACAAGAGTAAGGGACAGAACGGCGGATGGATTGTCATTACCATTGCATGGGGTCTTGCCGTGTGCATGGGCGTATTGGTGGCAGGCCCCTATACGGGTGCTCACCTCAACCCGGCCGTGTCCATTGGTCTGGCCGTTGCAGGCATGTTTCCGTGGAGTTCTGTACCTGCCTACATCGCAGGTCAGATGATAGGCGGTGTCTTGGGCGGTATCTTGGTATGGATTTTCTACAAGGACCACTACGATGCAACCGACGACGATGCAGCGAAGCTCGGCACGTTCTGCACTGCTCCCGCCATCCGCAACTACGGCATGAACTTCCTTAGCGAGGTCATTGCCACTCTGGCACTTGTCTTCATCATCATTTGCTTCAGCACGAAGGGCAACTGCTGCGACGCAGAACACTTCAAGTTCGGTCTTGCCGCCCTCGGCCCGATTCCTGTAACCCTGCTGATTATCGCCCTCGGTATGTCGCTCGGAGGTACTACGGGATACGCCATGAATCCTGCCCGCGACCTTTCTCCGCGTATCGCCCACGCCATCTGCATGAAGGGCGACAACGACTGGGCCTACTCGTGGGTTCCCGTTCTCGGCCCTATCGTGGGTGGTGTCATCGCCGGCCTTTGCGGTGCTTACCTGCTGACAGTCTAATTTCAATCCGTTAATTTATAACCATAAGCACATGAAAAAGAATCTATTAAGACTCGGCACCCTGATTGCAGCCGTTGCCTTGTCGCTCAACGCGAACGCCCAGAAGCTCCATTTGGTATCCGGTTTGGAGACGACGCATATCTGGCGAGGCCTTGAAGTATCGAAGGGACTGACACTTGACAACGAAGTAGCTATCTCGGACAACAACAATCACTTCCGCTTCGGCCTGTGGGGAGGTATGCAGATAAATGGCGACTATAAGGAGTTCGATTACTACGTATCCTATACCAACGGCGGCTTCAGCGCATCGGTGTGGGACATATACAACTTCTCCGACGGAATATACGCCAACGACAAGGCCTACCGCATCTTCAATTACAACAGCCGCAACACCGGCCACTTCATTGATGCAACCGTCAGCTACAACTTCGGCGAGAAGTTTCCGCTCACCCTCTCTTGGTCTACCATTCTGGCAGGACGCGACCGCGGTGCCCTGAACGAGAAGAATCTCTATTCTTCCTTCGTGCAGGCATCGTATAAGGTCTATGAGGACGAGCACTTTGTCGTTACTCCTTCCGTTGCCGGAGCGTTCGCCCTCAATCCTGAAGATGGCAGCCACGCTACGTTCTACGGAAAGTCTGCCGGCATCAACGACGTCCGTCTGAACGTTACCTACAAGCTGAAAGTGGGCAATCATCCCATGCCGGTTACGGCAACGGCCATGTGGAACCCGGAGAGCAACAAAGGCTACTTCTGCGCTTCCGTCAACCTGCTGAACCTGTAGTGCGGCGGCAGACTGTTCAGGATATGGTTTTTCGTGAGCAGTTCCGGCATAGAGCCGGCTGTATATAATGTCTCCCGGCAGTCCACTCCTTGTGGCTGTCGGGAGATATTCGTTGGAAGAGAGGTTGATATTGCGCCTGTCGTGGAACGATAGGGGAAGCCCCTTCCTGTTCTCCGTCCTCTCTGCCCCTACGGCCTTGGGTAGAGGCAGGTTCGGACATGCCGGTCTGCTTGCCTGAACATCGTGTTTCCGATCCTTGTGTGGCTGAGAAAAAGATGCGATTGCAAGACACTGATAATCAGCCGTATGGAAATCATAAAGCGAAAGTGCCGCTTTCGCACCGTGAAAGTGGCACTTTCGCACTACGGACAAGCCCGTTTCGCACTGCGAAACGGGCTTGTCTGTTAATAGCACATAAAACATCGCCCAAGAGGCAAAGCCCGTTGGATGTGTATGTAGTCCGTTTTCAGTTCTTCCTCACGGTACGGTGGCAGTGGGCGGACTATCGGCAGAGGGAGAGAGGGCAGGAGTCAGATTCTGACAGCCGTGCCCGAGCAGGCCACCATCAGCATGGAGTTGCCCTGTCCGATGGTCTCGTAGTCGATGTCAATGCCCACGATGGCGTTGGCACCCATCTGTTGCGCGCGCTGTATCATCTCGCTCATGGAAGTGTCTTTCGCCTCGCGGAGCACCTGCTCGTAAGAGCCTGACCGTCCGCCCACGATGTCGCGGATGCTTGCAAAGAAGTCTTTGACGAAGTTGGCACCGATGATAGTCTCGCCCGTTACCACGCCCTTGTATTCCAAAATGGTCTGTCCCTCAATGGTGGGAGTTGTTGTTATCAGCATAATTTCTATTGTTTAGTGATGGCTAAACGCTGAGAAGGCAAATATATTGTGATGCAGGGGCAAAAGTCTTTCCTTTTCTTTACATCATCGTGTCGGCAGCATGTTTTTAGGGGTGTGTTGGTTTTGCTTTCTCTGTGCTTTTCCTTACCAGTAGGATAGTATCGGGTTAATATATGTTATTTTTTATTATGGCTTGTTTTTATTGCTTATCTTTGTACCGTTTCTTTTTACTTCTGCTATCAGGAGATAGGCAGATAAGCTGTCGGAATAGGTTGGGAAGCAGCCTGTATATAATAAGGTCAGCGGAAGAAGGAGATAATTTAATTAATAAAAACAATAAACATGAAAAAGATGAAGTTACTGGGCTGTATGTTCTTGGGAGCCAGTCTGACACTCGGAACCATCAGCTGCGGTTCCGACAACAACTCTAACGAACCTGATGTCCCCACGCCGGTAGACCCCGGAAAGAAAGATGACGTAAGCAAAGACATGACGCCTGAGGAGCAGAAGCACCAGCTCGAAGTTACAGGCAAGAAGGCACTGGGCATGATAAATGCCAACGACTTCAGGAATCTTGACCAGATTGCCCACCACCTTGACCGCAACTATATGAGCGAAAGTGCGTGGAAGGACGTCAACAAGTGGGCAGATGATGTGTTGAAAACGCTGACAACGACTATCTCTACACGCTCTACCATACACAAGGACTACGCCCGGCTGATAGACGCATCGAAGTTTACGGGCCACTTCAATGTCCAGAACGGCAAGTGGGTACGTGTTTCCGATGCCGACGACCTTCAGTTCAGCTTCCTTGATCAGAACAACAGCCAGTGCATCCTGACTCTTGCTACGAGCGGAAAGACCACGCGCGTCCGTTCGGAGTATTTCAATCAGGAGGACTACGACTATGATTATAATGGCGATGACTACGACAAGACCATAACCACCTACGAGAATACCATCGTTGTGCCGGAGAACGTGCGTCTGACACTGACGCAGGCAGGCAAGCAGATAATCTCTGTTGATGTGCATACAAGCCTTACTACTAAGGGCGAACTTGATTTTTCGGCAGACAATGTGGAAGTTACCTGTAAGACCATTGTCAACAATTATGAGGTCAACGTGAAGCGTGCGTTCTACAAAGGGCCGGGCACGGCAGCTGCCGATGTTGAAATCAAGTCGGGAGGCAAGACCCTTCTGACGGCGACGGCAACCGCCAACGGTAACATTAGCAACGAGCGCGTCAACAGCATAGGTACGGTTAATATGGCCATTGATTTGCTTGGCGAACTCCAAATCAAGGGAACTTGCGACGACGGAAGCCGATTCTATGATGCCATTCAGGCTATGGACGACGATGAGAAGGTGTACACCAACGAGCCAGTGTTCAAGAAAGAAGTTGACAAGGCTAACGACCGGTTGAACCTCGGTGTGTTCTACAATGGCAGCGACAAGCGCAGTGCCAATCTTCTCTTGGGTGCTTTCGAGGATGGAGACTACTATGGTAGCGGTGCAAAATATTGGTCTTATCAGCCCGTCATCAAGTTCAGCGACGGCTCTTCCTATGGTTTCGACCAGTATTTCACCAAGCAGGCTTTCCGAAGCATCTTCGACGAGGCTACCGACTTGATTGATTCCTTCAAGCGGATGTTCAGTTTTTAAGCCTTGTCCGTCTATATCGGAATATATGCAATGGATGTCTGCCTGCCGGGCAGACATCCATTGTTTGGTTGCCGTCGGTGAATAGCATTATTTACTCCATCTCCATACCCACTCATGTTATGAAACGGAACATCACAGGACTGCTGATTGCCCTACTCTGTCCGCTGCTTTGTCCTGCCCAAAACAGCGATACCCTCCGTAGTCAGGAGCTTGCCGATGTGGAGGTGATAGCCCGTCGGGTAACGAGCAAGCTGAAGCGCGATAGTCTCGGCAGCCTTAGCCTTGACCTGTCGTTCCTTGACAACATGCCGAAAATACTGGGAAATGCTGACCCTATTCACTATACGCAACTCCTGCCGAGCGTTCAGACCAATACCGAAATGGATGCCGGGCTCCACGTGCAGGGCTGCGACAACTCCCACAACGACATAAGTATTGACGGAGTGCCGCTTTATAATGTGCAGCACATATTGGGTCTGTTCTCCGTCTTCAACGCCTCCCACTTCTCCACTCTCCGCTTTTCCAGTTCGGCCTTCTCAGCCTCGGCCTCCAACAGGCTCGGTGGCTATCTTGATATGCAGCACGCTGACAGTGTTCCCGGGAAGGCAGGGGGCGACTTCTCGCTTGGACTCATTTCCTCGCAGGGGACGCTCCGTCTACCTATGGGACAGCGGTCGGCACTCTTCCTTTCGGGGCGGGCCGCCTATATGAATTTGCTCTACGGGCAATGGCTGAAAGTAGACGGTACGGTGTTGAAGTATTCGTTCTACGATGCCAACCTGACGTGGCTCTACCATCCCGATAACCGCAACACGCTATGGCTGAACTATTATAGCGGCAACGACGTTGTAAGCTACGACGAGGGCGGTTATCAATACGATGCGCGGCTAAAATGGGGAAACTATATGACTTCTCTCAACTGGGAGCGGAAGCAGAACGGGCTGACGCTCATGCAAACGGCGTACCTTACCACTTATCGAAACCGATTCCGACTGGAGGAGAGTGATTTCTCCGTTTATCTGCCTTCTTCTATCCTTGACTATGGTTACAAGGCAAGCATAAGAGGCAACCATTTCTCTATAGGCACTGACTGGGCAGTTCATCATATCCATCCGCAGGCACCGAGTGTGAGGGGAGACGTACAGACACATACTCTTTCAGATATCCGGCAACATGCGTGGAGGGTTCGCTGTGGGGCAATTATAAATTTTCCTTGGTTTCCCGTGTAGATGTCTTAGCAGGAGCACGTGGCAGTTACTACCGTTTCCGTGGCAGCACATATCTTGGTGCTGACCCACTCCTCGCCCTGTTATGGTCGCCACGATGCGGCCTTTTCCGTCTGACAGCCGATGTTAAGCACCAGTACCTCCATAAGACGGGGTTCTCATCCATCAGTCTGCCGACGGAATTTTGGGTGTCTGCCGATGCTTCGAAGCGTCCCCAGTATGCTTATAGCTTCTCAGCGGAGTACAGGACGGGACTTTTCCGTCAGCTTTTACAATTGTCGGTTGCCCTCTACTATAAGCGGCTGTACCATCAGATAGAGTATATCGGCACACCGATAGACCTCCTCTATGCCGATTACGACCTCAATCAGAATATTGTCAGGGGGAGGGGAGAGAACTTCGGGCTTAACCTGATGCTCGAAAAGCGGTCGGGCCGCATTACGGGTTGGCTCAGTTATTCGCTGGGAAGGGCATTGCGCCACTATCCCAGCACCTTGCTCAATGGTACATATCCTGCCAGTCACGAACGGATTCATGAGTTTAACGCTGTGGCAACATGGAGTCTCGGTAGCCGATGGGCATTGGGGGCGACATTGGTGTGGGCAAGTGGTACACCGTTCACCCCTCCCCGCTACTTCTACTTGCAGAACGGGAATCTTATTTCGCAGTTCGCTGACCACAATAGTGCCCGTCTGAGCACCTACATACGCCTTGATGTTTCTGCCAATTACAAGTTCAGGCAGCGTAATGGACGGGAGAGCGGCATCAATCTTTCTATTTATAATGCTAATTGTCGGCATAATGACCTCTTTTGGCGGTTGAAGTTTACCCATGATGAATACTCTTATTCAGCCCTGCACTTTCTTCCGCGCTATATGCCGTTTCTTCCTTCCATTAGTTATTACGTAAAATTCTAATCATGCGTACTTGGTTATTTTTTCTCCTTGTCCCTGTTCTTCT
The DNA here is from genome assembly GCF_000614065.1 of Prevotella dentasini JCM 15908. Taxonomy (GTDB): domain Bacteria; phylum Bacteroidota; class Bacteroidia; order Bacteroidales; family Bacteroidaceae; genus Prevotella; species Prevotella dentasini. Next base: position 27,199 of record NZ_BAKG01000008.1, read on the forward strand.
TATGTCCTGCTATTCTACCGAGATAGAGGAAGCTGCTCCCCGGCTCGTTGTTGAGGGTGGATAGATGGTGGAAGGTTTCCAGTCGTGCAGCTGATGACGACCGTTCCTATCAGCAAGCGGAAGCAAAGCATTGACTCGCTCGACCGTTTTATCGTCAAGTGGGCGAGGGTAGCGGTCTCTGACGGAAGCAAGGAAGTAGTGTTGACGGGCATGTACGATGAGCGATACTACCCTCTATATCTACACTACTTCCGATTTGCGTGGAGAAACGGGCAAGACCTATATCCTACAGGTGGATTACGGGCAGTTCCATGCCTGTGCCGAGACTACCATACCGACACCTGTAGACATTGACAGCTTCTCCGTCAGTCCCATTTATGGCGATAGCATTATGTACACGGTGAAAGCTTTTTTTCACGACGACCCACGGCAGACTGATTATTATAGGTTCTTCATCAATACAGACAGCTCTGCTTATACTATGCGTGGGGCTTATTTGGGTACTTTCAACGACAGGGCTATCGGTGAATATGCCAAGGTAACGGTAAACAATGGGCGCAACAACCTTGTCCATCCACAGCCTTCGCCCTACTTCGATGAGGGCGATGTGGTGCGCATCAAGTTCTGCCATATTGACTCTGTGGGCTATCGGTTTTGGAAAGCATACGAGGACTACAACTCGGAAGGGCGTAACCCGATGTTCAATGCCATGCAGAATCTGCCTTCCAATGTCAATGGTGCGTTGGGATATTGGCTGGGCTATGGTGCGAGATACTATCGGCTGCCCATTGTTCATGGGAAATAGTAGCTCTGTCATTGCTCTTTCTTTCCCGAAAAGAGAAAGCCCGGCAAGTCAGCCGGAGCTGTCCTGTCGGGCAAGAGTCATAAATTTACCTAATTACGACTACCAGTGTGTCGGATGAATTACAGTTTTCCAACCAAGTCGATGCTCGGTTTCAGGGTTTTTCCGCCCTTCTTCCATCTTGCCGGACATACCTCGCCGTCGCTTGATGCTACAAACTGGGCTGCCTCAACCTTGCGTACCAGTTCCTCGGCATTGCGCCCGATGCTGTTGTCCTGTATCTCTGCAATCTTCACAAGTCCCTCCGGATTCACAAGGAATGTGCCACGGTAGGCTACGCCCTCGTCTTCCTTGTATACTCCGAATCCACGGCTGAGGACGCCAGTGGGGTCGGCCAGCATCGTGTAGTGAATCTTCCTGATGGTCTCGGAGGCGTCGTGCCATGCCTTGTGTACGAAGTGGGTGTCGGTGCTGACCGAGAATACCTCTACGCCCATGGCTTTCAGTTCCTCGTAATGGTCTGCGAGGTCTTCCAGTTCAGTGGGGCACACGAAGGTGAAATCGGCAGGATAAAAGAAGAACAAGGCCCATTTGCCCTCGATGTCCTGTTGGGATACGGTTCTGAACTGTCCATCCTGAAAGGCCTGAACGGTAAACTCGGGTACGCGTGCATTGATGATAGGTTCCATATTTCTGTTATTTTTTGTTTGTTGTTCTGCTTTGTTTGATGCTGCAAAGTTATATATACTCTTGTTGGCAGCCAAGAGATAAAAGCTATAGGACGATAGACAAAATCTATATCGGGGTGTAATAGCCTGTTTGACAGGGTGTTGTGATTTAATGAAAAACTGTAGTGGGAGATGTCTTTATCAGAATTGTATGAGACGCGACAGGCTTGATAGTTCTGTTTCTGCAGTGCTATTTGCCTACCGGGAAGTGATGATTTTAGCTTGACGACAGCGAGAAAGCGAAGGAGAAACAGCGGTATTTCCCGATTTTTTCTTAATTTTGCCATCACCACCAAGGTTATACGAAAACAAGATTATGACACTGCAACAACTGGAATACGTGATGGCCGTCTACCGTCTGCGGCATTTTGCCAAGCTGCCGACTACTGCAATGTAACGCAGCCGACCCTTAGCTCGATGATACAGAAGCTGGAGGACGAGCTGGGGGTAAGAATCTTCGACCGGAAACGGCAGCCCATACTGCCCACCAAGGCAGGCATGAAAGTGATAGAGCAGGCGTGGAAGGTGCTTCTCAGGGCAAGAAAATTGCAGCAGATGGTAGAAGAGGAGAAGCAGACGCTTGCAGGAACATTCTATATAGCGTTTTGCCGACAATAGCTCCCTATCTTGTACCGCGCTTCTTTCCGCAGCTGATGAAGGAGTTTCCCGAGATGGACGTCCGGATAAGGGAGATGAAGACGGAGGACATGAAACGGGCCATCCGCCATGGCGACCTCGACGCAGGCATACTTGCCCGGGTGGAGGGATGGGAGGATATGGAGTGCCATACCCTTTACTACGAACAGTTCTATGCTTACGTGGCGGAGGGAGAACCGTTGTACGTGAAGGACTATGTCAGGCCTGCCGACCTGTCGGGAGAGTATCTCTGGCTGTTGGACGAAGGGCATTGTTTCCGCGACCAGTTGGTGAAGTTCTGCCAGTTGAAGGCAGCGGCCAAGAGCAAGTTGAGCTACCGCCTCGGAAGTATCGAAACCTTCATGCGCATAGTAGAGCAGGGCAAGGGCGTTACGTTTATTCCGCAGCTTGCCATTCCGCAATTGTCCGGGGAGCAGCAGCGGCTCGTCCGTCCGTTTGCGCATCCTGTTCCGACTCGCGAGATTGTAATGGCTGTATCGCCCGGCTTTGTCCGCCATCGGATGTTGCAGACGGTGCTGGAGCGTATCAGGGAGTGTCTTCCCGAAGACATGCTGAAGGCGCAGCAGAGCCGGCAACGTTTGGTGTAGCTGTTGCAAAGGCTGCCGATGGGGCGAAAAAACACCCATCTCATGGTCTTGGACTATATGGGATGGGTGTTTTCCTTGTTGGTGTTCTGTTCTTGACGGCCCCTTTCGGCACTGTCTGTATGGACTTACAGTAATGCGGGTACGAAATATTTGGCAAGGCAGTAGCCTCCTCCCATCAGCCAGCACCAGAGGATGGCAGCGAGCAGGAAGGGCTTGAAGCCGGCTTTCTTGAACTTTTCGATACTGGTTTCTGCGCCGAGTGCCGACATGGCCATCGTGAGAAGGAAGGTGTCGAGGGTGTTGATGAACGACACAACGCTTTCGGGAAGAAGGTTGAGCGAGTTGAACCCGATGACGACAAGGAAGAGAATGGCAAACCAAGGATGGAAATCTGGCTGCCCTTGGTGGCATTGTCGTCGCGTCCGGCTACGTCCTTGGCTACGAAGAAGGCAATGACCAGCAGCACGGGAACAAGCATCATCACGCGTATCATCTTCACGATGATGGCCGAATTGCTCACCTCTGCCCCCATGGCGTTGCCTGCTCCGACTACGTGTGCAACCTCGTGGATAGTCGAACCGGCAAATATGCCCATTTGGTCGGCAGGCAGTGCGAAGATGCCGGCACGGTAGAGAATGGGGTAGAGGAACATGGAAACCGTGCCGAAGATAACGACCGTTGCTACGGCGACGGCTGTCTTGTAAGGCTTCGGACGGATGGCGCCGTCGACGCCGAGTACGGCTGCCGCCCCACAGATGGCACTGCCGCAGGCCGTCAGCAGGGCTATGCTGCGGTCCATCTTCAGAAGCCGGCCGATGACTACGCCCAGACAAATGGTGCCCGTTACGATGATGGCGTCAATGACAATGGCCGGAAGCCCTACGGCGGCAACATCCTGAAAGGTCAGCTTGAACCCATATAGGATGATGCCAAAGCGGAGCACGCGCTTGCCACAGAAGGCTATGCCCGGTACCCACGTCTCGGGAAGGTTGTTGCGGAGGCTGTTGGCATAGAGCATACCGAGGACAATGCCCACGACCATCGGACTAAGGGAGAGGGCTTTCACCCAGTTCATGTCGCCAATGTAGAAGGCTGCACAGGCGAACAAAGTAATCAGCAATACACCGTGGAGCATACTGCTGCGCTGTTCTGTTAGTTTCATATTTCTGATTTATTATAAAAACGCTTTGTCGGATAGGCTTCTATTTGTATGCAAAATTACTAAAAACTATTGAAAAGCCGCATATTCGTAACAAAAAGAAAAGGCGGATGCAGCCTGCAGGCTGTTTTCCTTGCCGTGTGAATCGCGTTCCGTGTGGTAGAATGGAGTCGTCAGTGGTATTGACTGACAAGCGACGGCTGTAGAAATTGTGGATGTGGGAATAAAAAAGGATTATCCTTTTGGAGTGTCTCCGATTTATAGTACCTTTGCCCTTAGAATAAAAATATAGTCATCATGGATATTCAATCACTTTATAAGCTCTATCAGCAGCATCCTTTCATTACTACCGACAGCCGCAATTGCCCCGAGGGAAGTATTTTTCTGGCCCTGAAGGGAGCGTCGTTCGATGGCAATAAGTTTGCCAAGCCGGCCCTTGAGAAAGGTTGCAGCTATGCCATTGTAGACGAAAAGGAATATGCCGGGGAAGGCAACGACCGCATAATCTTGGTTGAGGATGCCCTCCTTACCTATAAAGAACTGGCCCGCGAACACCGTCGCAGGTTCCATATTCCTGTCATCGGCATTACCGGGACGAATGGAAAGACTACGAGCAAGGAACTTATTTCGGCAGTATTGGCTGAGAAATACAACGTTCACCATACGGAAAGCAACTTCAACAACGACGTGGGAGTGCCCCGTACGCTCTTCGGACTGCGTCCTGAACACGAGATTGCCGTCATAGAGATGGGGGCATCGCATCCCGGGGACATCGAGAAACTGGTGGAGTATGTCGAGCCGACCTGCGGGCTGATTACCAATGTGGGATGTGCTCACCTGCAGGGCTTCGGGAGTTTTGAGGGCGTGAAGAAGACAAAGGGCGAGCTATACGACTTTATGAAGGCGCACGGTAGTCTGCTCTTCCTTAATGAAAGCAATGAAGACCTTGTGGAAATGGCAGGGCAGCGCGAGTTCGACCGTATTGTTTCGTATGGTCAGGACGATACCGCAGATGTTCGGGGGAGTGTCGTCAGCTGCGCGCCTTTCCTGAAATTCGCTTGGCAATCTCTCAATACCCAACATCCAACATCCAATCTTTACGAGGTGCAGACGAACCTTATAGGTGCCTATAACCTTGACAATATGTTGGCGGCCATTGCCATTGGTCTCCATTTCGGTGTGTCTCCGCAGCAGATTTGCCATGCTTTGGAGACTTATACGCCTACCAACAACCGTTCGCAACTGACAGAGACGACACGCAATAAGCTGATAATTGATGCCTATAATGCCAATCCTTCGAGCATGGCAGCAGCTATTGAGAACTTCCGCCTGATGGAGGCAGACAACAAGATGGCTATTCTTGGAGACATGCGCGAGTTGGGAGATTCCTCTGCCGCGGAACATCAGAAGGTGGTTGATCACCTTGCCACCACAGGACTGTCGAATGTATGGCTGGTAGGTGAGGAGTTTGGAAAGACCCGGACGTCATACAGGAAATTCAAGGATGTGGAGGAGGTGAAGGCAGAACTTCGGCGCGTGCAGTTCTCCGACTATTATATTCTTGTCAAAGGAAGTAACAGTATCCGGCTTTTCGAGCTTCCCGAGGTTCTCTAAGGTCTGGGAAACGTTTCAAAGGGAGAAAGTTGGAAGTCTGTATCGAATATATAAAAAGGTGGGTGTAGTTGACAATGAAGTTGACTACGCCCACCTTTTCTCATAAGTATACACTTTCAGGCATGTCGCCACAGGAAAGCGTGGTGGTGAATGTAAGTGTTCTGTTCATACTGCGCAGGATAATCCTGTGGCCGTACCTAAGCGGGTATTCTGTTCTGATGACTTCGGCCTATACAAAGACAGGTGCACCTGAAACCTGATAGGTTTACGATGATGCTTACGGTCTTTGTTCTTACATTCTATAATCCAAGGTTTGGAGTAAATCCGGTAGGCAGTGAGGAAGCTGTGTTTTAGTATAGAACCTTATTTGTGATGTTGATTATTGGTTTGCTCCTCAATTGTTTGTCCTGTCAGATTATTGGTAGAACAAGTCTTGTTGTGAGTTGTTCCTCCCTTGAATTATGTGGTGGTGGCTTTCCGGAGTGGCGGATTGCCCCCTGTCTTATTCCACCGCGGTCGGACTTGTGAACCAATTTCCTTTGGCCGGTGTGCGACAGCAGGAAGTTGCAGGCGGAGAGTTGCATGTTTCCCCGTTGTCTTTTGGTCTGCCTGTTGTTTTCTTGTTGTATCATATAGTTGTGGCATTTATATTATTATCTGTTGCAAAATTAAGGGTGAATTGCCCAAAACTATATTTCCAAATCGGACAAAAATGTTTCCAAATCGGACATTTTGCATTTTGCCAACCTATCAATATCGGACACGGAAAGCCTGTAAAGTATTGTAAATTAGCATTTTATAAATGATATATTTGTCTATTTTAACAAATGGGTCTTTTTGTTTCTGAAAGCTGTTTTTCTGACTTTTACCGTTGTTTTTGGGAGTCTGGGCAATGAGGTCGCATGAAGGGCAAATAAGAAGAATAGTTGCTGCATGATGGAAGTTTTGTTTGTATTCCTTTGGAAGTTATGGAAGTCTTTACTATCTTTGCAGGGTGATAAAAGAATGGCAGAGGTAATGGATGCAGGAAAGCCTGTGGTCATGTTTCCCAATCTCCAAAGCGAACTGCTGTCCTACGGCATATTGCTGTTGGACGACAAGATGGAGGAGGGGAGATTTTCACCGGCAGGCAACCTTTCTCCAATAGGATTATTGCAAGGATGAGAAGTGGACGCATGGCGAAAGAAGGGAGATGTGATGGATGTTGCTTCCATATCGAAATGTAATGGCATGTTTCCTGTGAAGGCCGCAAGTCCGCGAAAAAGGGCTATACTTCTTTATTATCCTGACTGTCGAATGGCTTCCCAAATAGCGAATACCATCTTTCATGGACAATCATAAAAACCTAACCTTGATGCAACACGATAAAAACGGTTGCAAAACCGTTTTGGAGTTCTCTCATAATCCTTTGAAAAAATATAGGAGTAAAGGTTATCACTTGTTCTTAAGTATCTTAGGAGTGCTTTTTACATTGTCGTCGATGCTTTCTTCTTGCGGAGAGAAGCAATCGGCATCCCCTGCTTATACCGATGCGCAGCGATTGCAGCTTGATACAACTGCCAATCATACCAAGAATGTAGACTCATTGATGCTCTTTGTTATCAAGTACCGAAAGGCAGGCGACCGCTGTCGGGAGATGGCAGCATTGGCTGCACTCGGGCACGGCTACCAGACAGCGAGTCGCTATTCGGATGCTGTAAAGGCGCATCAGCGGCAGCTTGACATTGCCGAACAGCTTGACGACACGCTGATGAAGGCCAGTGCACTGAATGATATCGGTGTGAACTACCGGCGGCTGGGACTCCATTATGACGGCCTTGACTATCACCTGCGTGCCGTGGAAACCAGTCTGCTCTACCCGGACGATGAGATAAGCGAGAAGATGCTCAAATGCCGTGCTATCGGCTACAACGGTGCCGGTAACGTATATCTTTCCATCGGCAACTACGGAAAGGCCGACGAAATGCTGCGCAAGGCACTTGCGGTAGAAACACGGTTGGGCAGCCATTTGGGCATGAATGTAGACCTGTCGAACCTCGGTATTGTTTACGAGCGTCGCGGAATGATAGACTCGGCATGGGTGTACTACAAAGAATCGATGCGGCACAGCGAATTGGCAAACAGCTATACCGGAAAGGCTTACGGATACATGAACTACGGCAGACTGTATGCGTTGAGGGGCGACTATGGAAAAGCTATTGAGGAATATCGCCGGTCTATGGCCCTTGTGCATACTGACCGTGATTTGTGGCTGTGGATGCAGCCTGCCATAGCCCTTGCCGAAGCCTACGTCAACGCACGGATGCCGGACAGCGCGCGGCTACAGCTTGACAGGGCGCAGAAAACGGCAAAGAGCATATCGGCAAGGGAATACCTGCCGAAGATAGACCGCATACGGGCCAAGCTATGCGAGCAGCAGGGAGATTACCAACAGGCTCTCGTGCTCAATCGGAAGGCTGTAGCGCAGGAAGACAGCCTGCTCAATGCCCGTAACCTCTTCGAGATAGAGACCCTTCAAAGCAACATTGCCGACAGACATCGGGCCAAATTAGAGACAGAACGCAGGGAGGAATTGCTACGTGAACGATGGATAGGCCGTATCGCGCTCTTCGGGCTTCTCATCACTTCCATATTACTTGCGCTGCTCCTCTACATCCAGCGCATGCGTCGCCGCAACCACTTGGCGTTGAAGCAAATGTCTGTCTTGCGTGAGAATTTCTTCACCAACATCACGCACGAGTTCCGCACACCTCTCACCGTTATTCTCGGATTGAGCCACGACTTGCAAGTCAATGCCACGGAAGAGGTGCGGGACAAGATGAAGACGATAGAAAGACAGGGGAAGGGATTGCTTGCTCTCATCAATCAGCTATTGGACATCTCCAAGATAAAGTCTTCCGCAGGCAATCCCGACTGGCGCAACGGCAATATTACAATGCATATAAAAATGATAGTGGAGACCTATCGCGACTATGCCCGCAACCGCAATATTGACCTTAATTTTATTGGAAAGGAAGCGGTGGAGATGGATTTCGTGCCCGACTATGTGAACAAAGTGCTGAACAATCTGCTTTCCAACGCTTTCAAATTCACTTCCGAATATGGTGAGATAAGCATATCGGTATGGAGCGAGAACGGGCAGTTGCGCATTGACGTAGCTGACACTGGCGAAGGCATGGACAAGGAAACAGTCTCGCATGTCTTTGAGCCGTTCTATCAGGCAGAAAGCAAGGCAAAATCTATCGGGACAGGCGTCGGGATGGCACTCGTCAAACAGATAATGGACGCTGTAAGTGGACAGATTGCAGTAGAGAGCGAAATAGGCAAAGGTACTACCTTCCACATCAGCGTACCCATTAAATTAAATAAGAATGGTTCAAAGGTCATTATTCAAGACTACGACGCTACGGCTGAGAACACGCCTCTGTTGCTGGAAAGCGAGGCGGTACTTGCCGACAGCGAAGGCGAAGACAATCTATGCCGGCTGCTCATTATCGAGGATAACAGCGACATTGCCGCCTATATCGGCTCGCAGTTTGCCGATGACTACGCCGTCTCCTACGCCATTAACGGAAGAGAAGGACTGGAAAAGGCGCAGGAACTGGTGCCCGATCTCATCATTACCGACTGGATGATGCCCGGTATGGACGGGTTGGAAGTGTGCCGGCAGATACGCAGCAACGATATTATCAACCATATCCCCATCATCGTCGTTACGGCAAAGATTACGGAAGAAGACCGCATACGGGGTATAGAGGCAGGTGCGGATGCCTATCTTGCCAAACCGTTCAATGCCGATGAGCTGCGCATGCGGGTCGAGAAGCTGCTTGATAACAGGCGAATCTTGCGTGAAAAGTTTGCACAGGAGCTGATGGAACAGAAGGAGAGCACCATAGAAGAAACAGACCAGCCGGACGAGTCCGACCTGCGCTTCCTCTCGAAGCTCTCGGCAACCATTTATATGCAGATTAGAAAGAACAAGGATGTTGATGTTTCGCTCGTCGCCTCAGACATGTGTATGAGCAGCCGGCAACTTCACCGCAAGCTGGTTGCCCTTACAGGCTGCACCCCTGTGGCTTATATTCAGCGCGTGAAAATCAGGAAAGCCAAGAAACTGCTTGACGATAATCCACAGATGTCTTTCAATGAGGTGGCAGATCTTTGCGGTTTTGATTTCTATTCAAGTTTTGTCCGCGCCTTCAGGAACGTGTGCGGCATAACACCTACGGAATACAGAAAGCGTGAAAAGTAAGAAAGTCTCCGCCTGATGTGTTCCCATGAATCTGCCTATCTATCTTTATTGTAACGGTATCAATACCGACCAATATCCCCAAGGAGCTGCAAATGAGTTTCTTGGGGATTTTCCAATGTGCTGAAAAAGAACTCCAACACCTTTCGGACAGTCTCCGTACCTGCCCTGAAAACGACAGATTGGCACGCAATTCTGCCAATTTGGCATTGTTTTCTTCATAGGCACATCATTTGACCTTTATCTGACGGAAACATAAAACAAACCCCAATGCTTCCTTGGCTCTGCCGTTAGAGGGCACAAGGAAGAATAGAAAGGAGAACAAACAATGACATTCGACAAATTTACTATCAAGCTCAGGAAGCCATTCAGAGCGCAGTCAGTACGGCACAGCGCAACGGTCAGCAGACCATTGAACCGCTGCACCTGCTTGCAGGTGTGATGGACAAGGGCAAAGACGTAACGAACTACGTCTTCCAGAAGCTCGGAATAAACGGGCAAATCGTCGAGAACGCCATTCAGAGCGAAATCACCCATCTGCCGAAGGTTTCGGGCGGAGAACCTTATTTCTCGTCCGACTCCAATCAGGTGATGCAGCGCACAATGGACATCTCGCAGAAGCTGGGCGACGAGTTCGTCAGCATCGAGCCCCTGCTGCTCGCCCTTCTCAGCGTGAAATCAACTGCCAGCCGTATCCTGAAGGATGCCGGCTGCACCGAAAAGGACATGGCAGCAGCCGTCAACGACCTCCGTCAGGGACAGAAAGTACAGACCCAGAGCGGCGACGAGAACTACCAGTCGCTCTCAAAGTTCGCCCGTAATCTCGTGGAAGATGCCCGGGCAGGAAAACTCGACCCCGTTATCGGACGCGACGACGAGATACGCCGTGTGTTGCAAATCCTCTCCCGACGGACGAAGAACAACCCTATACTGATAGGCGAGCCGGGAACGGGAAAGACTGCCATCGTAGAGGGACTCGCGGGACGCATCGTCCGCGGCGACGTACCCGAGAATCTGAAGGACAAGCAGCTCTATTCGCTCGACATGGGCGCGTTGCTCGCCGGAGCGAAGTACAAGGGCGAGTTTGAGGAACGGCTGAAAAGCGTCATCAAGGAAGTAACGAAGGCCGACGGAAACATCATCCTCTTCATCGACGAGATTCATACCCTCGTCGGGGCAGGCGGTGGCGAGGGGGCGATGGATGCTGCCAATATTCTCAAGCCGGCCTTGGCGCGTGGCGAGCTGCGTGCCATCGGTGCGACGACGCTGAACGAATATCAGAAGTATTTTGAGAAGGACAAGGCACTGGAACGCCGTTTCCAAACCGTCATGGTGGACGAGCCGGACGAACTCGATGCCATCTCCATCCTCCGAGGACTGAAAGAACGCTACGAGAATCACCACAAGGTGCGTATTCAGGACGATGCCTGCATTGCTGCGGTGAAGCTCTCCGAACGTTATATCTCCGACCGTTTCCTCCCCGACAAGGCCATCGACCTCATGGACGAAGCCGCTGCCAAGCTGCGAATGGAGCGCGATTCCGTTCCCGAAGAGCTGGACGAGATAACCCGGCGGCTGAAACAGCTTGAAATAGAGCGCGAGGCCATCAAGCGCGAGAACGACACCGAGAAGATAGCCCAGCTCGACAAGGAAATTGCCGAACTCAAGGAGCAGGAGCGCAGCTACCGTGCCAAATGGGAGGGAGAACGCAGTCTGGTGAACAAAATACAGCAGGACAAGCAGGAGATGGAAAACCTCAAGTACGAGGCCGACCGTGCCGAGCGCGAGGGCAACTACGAGCGCGTTGCCGAGATACGCTACTCGCGGCTGAAGCAGCTCGAAGACGACATCCGGAACATTCAGCAGCAGTTGCTGACCACGCAGGGCGGACAGGCTATGGTGCGCGAGGAGGTAACGGCTGACGACATAGCCGAGGTGGTAAGCCGCTGGACGGGCATCCCCGTAACGCGGATGATGCAGAGCGAGCGCGAGAAGCTGCTCCACTTGGAGGACGAACTTCACAGGCGTGTCATTGGTCAGGACGAGGCCATCTGCGCCGTTGCCGATGCCGTGCGCCGTTCGCGTGCCGGACTGCAAGACCCGAAGAAGCCCATCGCCTCCTTCATCTTCCTCGGTACGACGGGTACGGGCAAGACCGAGCTGGCAAAGGCTCTGGCAGACTATCTCTTCAACGACGAGACCATGATGACCCGTATCGACATGAGCGAGTATCAGGAGAAGTTCAGCGTCAGCCGCCTCATCGGTGCGCCTCCGGGCTACGTCGGCTACGACGAGGGCGGACAGCTGACCGAAGCCGTGCGCCGCAAGCCCTACTCGGTCGTGCTTTTCGACGAGATAGAGAAGGCGCATCCCGATGTCTTCAACATCCTCTTGCAGGTTTTGGACGACGGGCGTCTGACCGACAACAAGGGACGCACGGTGAACTTCAAGAACACTATCATCATTATGACGTCCAACCTCGGCTCGCAGTATATACAGCAGCAGTTCGAGAACCTCAACGAGACGAACCGCGAAGAGGTCATCGGCAGGGCGAGGGACACGGTGATGGACATGCTCAAGAAGGCCATCCGCCCCGAATTCCTCAACCGCATCGACGAGACTATCATGTTCCTGCCGCTGACCAAGGAGCAGATAGGCGGTGTCGTCCGCCTGCAGCTTGACCGGGTAAGGGAGATGCTTGCTCCGCAGGGCTTCGACCTTCAGTGGACCGATCCTGCCGTCGGCTATCTGTCCGAGGTGGGCTACGACCCGGAGTTTGGCGCACGCCCCGTCAAGCGTGCCATTCAGCGATACGTGCTGAACGACCTCAGCAAGTCGCTGCTCTCGGGCACGGTCAACCGCGATAAGCCTGTCATCGTCGACAGCTTCGGCGACGGACTCGTATTCAGAAACTAACGGAGGAGAGCCGTGTCCGCACGGCCGGCTTTTCCCTGAAGCCGTGCATAAATCATCTTTAAGATATGGACATAGAACAAGTCAGAGACTTTGCACTTGCCTTGCCGGGTGCCACGGAGGACATGCCCTACGGACCCGACTGGCTGGTGTTCAGAATAGGAGGAAAGATATTTCTCCATATATGGCTGGAGGCACCCGAGCCGGTTTGTGCGGTCAAGCTGTTGCCCGAGACCGGCACTGCGCTGCGCGAGCAGAACGAAGCCGTCCGTCCGGCCTATCATCTTAACAAGGTTCACTGGAACGACCTCTGCCTTGACCACCTTGGCGACGATTTCGTGCGGGAGCTTATCCTTCAGTCCTATCGGACGGTACGTTCCAAACTGCCAAGGAGGGTAAGGGATTTACTGGAAAAATAGTTTCGGGAGGGCAGCCCGTGGCACTGCCTTGATAAGGACTGTTCACCATCATTCAGCGAAACCACCGCTTTGACCGAGTCAAAGTGGCGGTTTCGTGGTGTCAAAACGGCACTTTCGCAAGTCGAAAGTGCCGCTTTCGTTTTGTCGTCCCAATACCTTGAAGGGCAGAGAGTGAATTTACCCTATATGTTGCACGCCCGTGCCCTGTTGCCGGACTCACGCCTTGTTGCCTCCAAGACGGCTGCAAATATCGGATACGGCGTGTTGTCAGTCCCTCTCTGCCAACGGGGGCGGAGCAGGATTCGTGCGTAGTGCTCCCCTTCTCTCATTGTAAGAGGCGGGGCGATTGGAAAGTTTAGCCGGTTTCGTCTGTATCAGCATCGGGACGGACAGGGGCATGGAAAACAGAAGAACATTCATCGTCTCCTTCCCGAATGGAGGGAATTACGAAGAGAGAAAATGGCAATGGAGACGGGACTTAGAGTTTCCATTGCCACTTTCTTATGTCTACGCAGCCGTTAGCACGGAAGGTGATGCCTTCGGCTTCGAGCAGTCTGCGCTGTTCTGCCCAGTCGGGGGCTGTGCGCCCGGCACTGTTTACTACACGGTGGCAGGGAAGTCCTTCTGCCTCCGTCGCCCCATGCAGCACCCTTCCTACCAGTCGGGAGTGGTTGGGATGTCCCGCGAGCCATGCTATCTGCCCATAAGTCAACACGCGTCCACGGGGAATGGATGCCACAATGCTGTAAACCTCCTGTCTGAAAAGATTTATGTCTACTGCCATGCTCTGCTCTTTTCTGTCAATGTCTTGTCGTCTTGCACATTCGTCTTTCCTCTTCTGACGGTGCAAAGGTAGAAAAATCTTTTTTATTTTACGGGTGATAAGATATGGACTTGCCTTGATTTGGACCAGAAGCCCCGTATATTATACATGCCGTTGTTTTGATTTGAAAACGAAATCGTTCAGAAATAATGGGATAAAGGCGTACGGAACGAAACAAATGTGTTATCTTTGCATGGCCTTCTTCACAAAGTGAAGTGAGAAAAAACACCATACGGGATTCTAAAAACAAACAACAAAGAATATATGCAGTTCAGAGAAATGAGGCGGAAACGCCAGCAACTATCCCAAGAGGAAAGCATCGGCATCCTCCGACGTGCCACCGCAGGCGCACTCGCCCTGCTTGGCGACGACGACTATCCCTATGCGGTGCCCATCAGCTACGTCTACGCTGACGGCAAAATCTACTTCCACAGCGCATTGACAGGCCACAAGGTAGATGCCATACGCCGCCACGGCAAGGCTCTTTCTGCGTCATCGACAAGGACGAGGTTCACGGTGAGGAGTACACTACCTATTTTCGCAGCGTGATAGTCTTCGGCCGCATCCGCATTATTGATGATGCCGACGAGAAGCTATGCACCGCCCGTATGCTCGGCAACAGGTATAACCCCGACGATGAGGAGTCTCTGCAAAAGGAGATAGCCAAAAGCCTTGCGCACATGTCAATGATTTGCCTCGACATAGAGCATCTTACGGGCAAGGAAGCCATTGAGCTGGTGAGAACGAAGGATTACTTTAAAAAGTAGCTGACAACTAAATGTTTACCGCATGGTGGGGAATTAAGAAATAAAATGCACATTCTAAAATCTAATTAAGAATATATTAAACAGCCAATATTGAAGCTTAGTTTGCTAAAATATGGCTGTTTAATATTGAGTTGTTAGAATGTTAATGAAATTGTAGGTTGGATTTTAGAAACAACGTTATGATACTCTTTCTTATATCCATAGGACTATTTATTCCGGTTTATAATTATTATAATCCTTATATTGTATATAGCCTCCTTGAACCAGTTCATTATAAGTCCACCTATATGGCCTTGCAGAGTTGTCTCCATAAGTATGAACAGGGATAAAAGTTTTTGAGGAATGAATAGAAAGATTATTTAAATACAAGTAGTTTTCTATTCTAAATGCTATATTATCACTTGTGTCATATTTGCACGTAGGATAATAGATAGAGGGGACATTATTCGTAGAGGTAGCATCAGGTAAAGTGTTTGGTAGTATTAAAAGATATTTATTAACTTCTTCATATATTTTCACTGTTGAGTCAGCATAAAGAAAGTCCTTAAGATGCGATGTTTTAAGATTCCATGCACGATTTTCTGTGCCCTTCCGCAAAGGGTGAAACCATTCGTTGCAATCATAATTGACTACGCAAATATTATCGTACATATAGGTTTTAAGCGCAGGGTTTCTGATAATTTTATATAAAGGATGTTGTTCAAACTCATAAAGATATCCTGTAGAACCATATGAATTTTCAACACCATATAATTCTCCACTTGCACTTTCTATACATTTTGGTGTTTCTGCAAGATTCCAAACCCCTAAGCATTCACCAATGCTGTTTAATGGTATTCCTTGAATTGGATTAGTTTGGCCGGATGAGTTTGATATAATTTCTCCTGTTAGCTGAACACTGCCAGTCGTAGAAAATTGTAAATCATAGTTTGTTGTATTTGTAGTACTTAAAAAAGATCTAAAAACTTTTGATATACCGAAGTTTATCAAAGCTGATATGCCATCTTTTGCTACACTTCCTGCTATTTTATTCCAAAAATTGGCACTTATATATTTCTTTCCTCCTTTATCGCTTGTAATCCAGTCCTTTGCAGCATCGCCAACCATAGACGCAACACCTTTAATACTTTTAGAATAGGGATTACTCTGTGAAGATGTTACTATTGTTCCTTTAGAGTTTATGTCAAGGCTTCCTTTTTCTTTTATATCAGAGATGTTCATGGCGTATCCATAAATGTCCAAAGTCTCAGACATGCTGTTTGCGTCATAGGATAGTTCTGTCATGAAACAATTCCAGCCAGAGTCAAAACCATGGGTAAGGTTATTTGTAGTGATATTTGATAGCGTAATAGATTGAGGAGAGTCTGGACTGTTTGCTGGCAAAGCAAATTTTCCAGAGAAATTGAATAGTGTCGTATGTTGGGGAATGGATAGTACCCAATAAGCATAATTGTTTTTAAGGGCTTTATCTATATAGACGAACCCTTTCAATATTCCAGAGTATCGATTATATAATAATAGGTAGTTAGAATGTGGGTCAGCTATGTCTTGTATTCTCCTATGTCCTATTATTTGGACAGATGAATAGAGAATTTTCCAACCATCTTCCTCTCTGATATCCTTCCTTATATTTTCCGGTATGGAAGAAGATGAACCAGGTGGGTGCCCAAGGAAGTTGTGTCTTGTAGCCATTGCCCAAGATACATCTTTCGCACTTTTCCAATGGCATATAACCACTAATAGGCATTGTTGTTTTACCCAATTCGGGACCACCTCCATATTTAGGATTGTCCACTACTCCGTAGTCTTCGCATGCATATAACATAGTAAGACTCATTAATACGAATAAAATTTTTTTCATAATTAATAGATATTTAAGTTTTACTTATATCCGTAGTCTTGTTGTTGATTATCAACATAATAGCTTAGTTTTTTCCATTTTTTAGTCTCTTTTACCCACTCTGGAACTATACCTGTTAGCCGATTTCCATGAAGCACTGGCGGACAGCTGGTAACTCATCTTTCCAAATATCAAACGGAAGTTCTGTAATATCATTATTCTCACAATAGAAAATCATATTGGGGTGCAGAATTTCTATAGGAAATCTGCCTGATAAATGATTTCTTGAAAGTTCAATGGAATTAATATGTTGTACATTTTTTAACTCGGTAGGAATCTCACCAGTCAGCTGATTGTCCGACAGGTCTAACTTCTCCAAGGTATTCATTTTTCCTATTTCCTTTGGAATACTACTACTTATATTAGTTTTTGAAATCCAAAGTGTATGCAGTTTCTTGAGTTTCCCAATACTTTTGGGGATTTCACCATACATAGGGCACTGATATATACCTAATAGTTCCAAGTCTGTCAGATTACCAATATCTTTAGGAATAGTGCCCGAAATGTTATTGTCAGTAATCCATAAAATCCTTAGCTTTGTTAATTTTGCTATGTCTTGGGGAAGCTTGCCACTTCCTGAGCCAGAATAAACCAGTTCCTTTACGCGATATTCGTTAGTTTCTTTGTCCAAATCCCAACCAACATGAAGTTCCATGTGCTTGTGTCTGCATTGTTCCATCCGTCTCCATAACTACCTAAGACATCATGTACTTTTGTAATAATCAGGCTGTCAGACTTATTTAGGCGAGGGTGTGGAGGAATGGATGGGCTGATTATTTCATTATCTGAGCATGAAGATAATCCTCCAAGCAGCATTATACAAAAAGATAAAAAAGTCAGACGCACAGGGGAAGGGGAGATGCAATTTCCTTTCGGAAAAACTTTCTTTTTTTTCATAGGCTGCATAATTTAAGAAAATAAATTTAGTAAATCTCGGTCTTTAAGATGGCGTAGATATAATACTTGCGTCATTATTGATAAGACAAAGGTACAAATTATTTTGTAAAATATCAAGTAAAAGATTTTTTTTCTAAAGAAAAGTATAAAAAACTCTGCCTGCCAGATTCTGTTCTGCCGAAATGCAAGGAGTTTCATATCTTTGAGTATTGAGTATAAAAAGGCTTTTATCTAATATAAGGGTTGTTTTTGTCCGCATTATTTTTTGCCTCTATGCTAGAAAGATTATAGACTTGTAATCGGATTACGAGATACTATTATGTGGGGGAGGAGGTGTAAAAATGAGGAGGAAACCACGGGTGTTATGTATTTTTTAGTTATCTTTGCAGCAACAAAGCATTGAGAACGAGAATGGAAGCTGAAAAGAAATCCTTGTTGGGGATGACACTTGGAGAGCTGAAAGAAGTTGCCAAGTCGCTCGGCATGCCTGCCTTCACGGGGGGGCAGATGGCGAAATGGCTCTATGGACAGCATGTGAAGTCGATTGACGAGATGACAAATATCTCGAAAGCTAACCGCGAGAAACTCTCGGCAAGCTATACGGTAGGTTGCAGGGAGGCCATCGACGTACAACGTTCTGTAGACGGAACAATAAAGTATCTTTTCCCAACCGACGACGGAAAGTTTGTGGAGACGGTCTATATTCCCGACGACGACCGTGCCACGCTCTGCGTATCGTCGCAGGTAGCTGCAAGATGAACTGCCTTTTCTGCCAGACGGGTAAGCAGGGCTTTGAGGGAAACCTCAGTGCGGCCGACATTCTCAATCAGATACATTCCCTGCCCGAGTGCGACAAGCTGACAAACATAGTTTTCATGGGGCAGGGCGAACCGATGGACAACCTCGACAACGTGCTCCGTGCAACGGAAATCATGACAGCGCAGTATGGCTATGCTTGGTCGCCCAAGCGCATCACGGTCAGCAGTGTCGGCATAAGGAAGAAGCTGAAGCGTTTTCTTGAAGAGAGCGACTGCCATGTAGCCGTCAGTCTGCACTCTGCCATACCTGAACAGCGTGCGGAACTGATGCCTGCCGAACGGGGAATGGCGATAGCCGAGGTGGTAGAACTGCTGAAGAACTATGATTTCTCGCATCAGCGTCGCCTCTCATTCGAGTATATCGTCTTCGGAGGAGTGAACGATTCGATGACCCATGCCAAGGAAATCGTGAAGCTGCTCAAGGGATTGTATTGCCGTGTCAATCTGATTCGGTTCCACCAGATACCGGACGTGCCGCTGCATGAGGCCGACGAGAAGAAGATGGAGACCTTCCGCGACTACCTGACGGGGCACGGAATCTTCACCACCATACGTGCGAGCCGGGGGCAGGACATCTATGCTGCCTGCGGACTCCTCTCTACGGCGAAGAAAACAGGCGATGTCAGGGCGTAGACCACTTCTCCGGCTGCTGTTGCCGGTTATTGTTGCCCTGACGGCAGCAGCCTGTCGGCAGGGCAATGGACTCCCCGACAGCGGCGGACGGCCCTATGAGGTTCTGTTGGTGGGCGACACTGGTAAAATCATTGATTCGCTTCTGTCAGAGCCTATGTCGGGACTGCCGCAGGACGAACCGCAGATGGACGTGTCGCATACCGGCAAAAGGGGATTGAACGGCATAGCCCGACTGGCACGGAACATCGTGGAAGTGGATGTGAACGCACGGCAGTACAGGACGACCGCCTTGCAGAGCAAGCAGGATGTCTTTGCTTCGCCACAGACTTTTGTCCGCATTACCACACCTTCCATGGAGCATTTGAGACGCTTTTTGGCAAGAAACGGCTATCGGCTGACTAATTTCCTTGTCCGGGCAGAACTGAATAGAATACAGAAGCAGTTGGAACGAAACCATAATGAGGAAGCCATGCAGAAGATACGGAAGACATTCGGCGTTTCGATGCTCGTTCCTGCCGATATGACTTCAAGTAAACGGGAGCAGGACTTCCTTTGGCTATCCAACAATGCCAATACGGGAATGGCAAGTATATGCTCTATACTATAAATAAGGAGAAGAATTTCCGGCAGCAGCGCGACAGCGTGATGCAGCGGAACATTCCCGGAGAACGGGCCGGAATGTACGTCTCGACAGCGATAGTGGAGCGGGAAGAGGTCAGGCCCGGATTGTCCACCACTTACCGTGGCTTGTGGGAGATGCGGAACGATGTCATGGGTGGGCCGTTCGTAGCCTATCTGCCCACGAAACTTGCCAAGGGCAACCGCCAGTTGGTTGTTGAGGCTTTCCTGTTCGCTCCCGGGAGCAAGAAGCGGAACCTCCTCCGACGGCTGGAAGCGGCCCTCTACACCATTCAAAAGCCCAACATGTAGGAAATGGATAGGTTCCGTCCGTCATTCTGAAACGGCAGTGGAGGACTATCGGATAATATTCTTCCGATTGGCAAAGGGCTGGGAAAGAGGTTCTTATACCGGCAGTCTTTAACATTGATAAGATATTAAACAAATAGGACAGGTCTCTGTCCATTCAACATAAACTCAACAACAATGAACGAAAATAGAAAAATCCGCGTAGCCATCACACACGGCGATACCAACGGCATAGGATATGAACTCATCTTCAAGACTTTTGCCGAGCCGGAGATGCTCGAGCTTTGCACACCTATAATATATGGCTCGCCCAAAGTTGCGACCTATCACCGCAACGCGCTCGGCATAGAAGCCAATTTTACCATTGTGGCGGATGCGTCGGAGGTGAAGGACGGACGGGTGAACTTCCTGCCCGTGTTCGACGAGGAAATAAAGGTAGAACTCGGACAGCCTACCGAGGAATCGGGTACGGCAGGACTGAAAGCCATCGACCGTGCCTTGGCCGACTATCGTGAGGGAGCCTACGACGTCTTGGTTACAGCTCCGATGGACAACAACGAGCAGTTTCATTTCAGCGGGCAGAGCCGTTACATAGAAGACCATCTTGAGGTTGAGGAGCAGGGACTGTCGCTATTGGTCAACGAGCGGATGCGCGTAGCACTCGCAACGCGCAATTTGCCGCTGAAGCAGGTGGCAGAATCTGTCACGGCAGAGAGCGTCAGGCAGAAAGCCACTACGCTCTTCAACGCACTGCGCCGCGATTTCCGCATATCCAATCCACGTATAGCCGTGCTTGCCCTCAATCCGAAGGCAGGCGATAACGGTCTGTTGGGTTCTGAAGAGCAGGAAGTCATTCTCCCTGCCATAGAAGAATTGTCGGAGAATGGCGTTCAGGCGTTCGGCCCGTATGCCGCAGACAAGTTCTTCGGCGACTTCTCCGTAGAGCAGTTTGACGGAGTCTTGGCAATGTATTACGACCAAGGCCTTACACCGTTCCGTTCGTTCTCTTGCAACGACGGTGTCAACTATCTGGCAGGACTTCCCCTTGTCCGCACCGCCCCGGAACTTTCCGCAGGATACGACATAGCCGGAAAGGGCATTGCAGACGAGCAGCCCCTCCGCCATGCTATCTATCTTGCCATTGACATATTCCGCCACCGGGAAGAATATGACGAGCCGATGGACAATCCGCTGCCCAAGCTTTATAAGGAGAAACGGGACGAAAGCGACAAGGTGCGTTTCGCCATACCCAAGCGCAGAGACGACCGCACACCGCGCAACAATCACCGTGAGGAGCAGAAGAGCGGAGAATAGAATTGCCGCGCGGACTTCTCCGCACGCAGAAACTACGTAACTGTAGGGACAGATGCTCCCGTCTGTCTGCTTCCATTTATCGGGTCTGTCGGATAAGCGGGGGCATCCGTCTCTGCGGAAGATACATTTTCAATGACACTTTCCCGTTTCCGGGACTGCTATCGGGATATTGCTATGGACAAGAAGTATCAGAACGCCTTTTTTATCTTCGGTATTGTCGTGCTCGTGGTCATGGTTACGCAGCTCGACTTTGCCGAGGTGTGGCAGGGACTGCAGCATGCCGGCTACTGGTTCTTTGCCGTTGTCGCGCTTTGGGCGTTCCTTTACATTTTCAATACGGCTTCATGGTATATCATTATCCGCAGTCAGGAAAAGGCGGAGGGGGCAGTACGTGTGAGGATACCGTTCTGGTGGCTCTACAAGATTTCCGTGTCGGGCTTTGCGCTCAATTATGCCACTCCCGGCGGACTGATGGGCGGAGAGCCTTACCGCATCATGGAGCTTGCTCCGCGGATAGGCACGGAGCGAGCCGCCTCGTCGGTATTGCTCTTCGTGATGACACACATATTCAGCCATTTTTGGTTCTGGTTGCTTTCGTGTGCGCTTTTTGTTCTCACGCGTCCCGTAAATCTGCTGATGGGCACGCTGTTGTCGCTGGTCGGAACTTTCTGTCTGGCAGCGATATGGTTCTTTCTTTCGGGCTACAGAAAGGGACTTGCCGTCCGTGCGATGAACCTTCTGCGCCACATTCCCGGCGTAAGGAGATGGGCACGGGGATACATTGAGGCCCATTCCGGGCAATTGGGAAAGATAGACCAGCAGATAGCTGCCCTGCACAACCAAACCCCTAAGACTTTCGTGCTGGTTGTCCTGAGCGAGCTGCTCTGCCGTATCTGCAGCGCGTTGGAAGTGTTCTTCATCCTGTTGGTGTTGTTTCCAAGTGTCAACTATATTGATTGTATTCTTGTCATAGCCTTTACGACGCTCTTTGCCAATATGCTTTTTTTCATGCCCTTGCAGCTGGGCGGCCGGGAGGGAGGTTTCCTGATGTCGGTTTCGGCTTTGGGGCTGACTGCGAGTGCCGGCATCTTCGTCGCACTCATTGTCCGCATCCGCGAGCTGATATGGACTGCCATCGGCTTGCTGCTGATAAAGTTGGAGAAGCGACACAGTTAAAGTAGGCTTTCCTGTGTATCCCCGTTCGTCGTTTGCAGAGTTGGGGGAAAGTTCCGTTGCCATGCCTGCGGGTAGGATCAGGCAAGTCGGAAGAAGCCGGAACGCATATAGCATAACGGGGAGAATATATCCGTTTAGTCCCTAAAAGTCTTTAGAGAAATCAGGAAGCGGGATGCCGTAGATAACCTCTTTGGCCGGAGTTTATTACCACCGCTTGGTAATTGAATTACCATCGGTTGGTAATCCGATTACCATCGGTTGGTAATTCGATTACCATCGGTTGGTAATTTTGCCATTATCTATTATATCCTAAAGGATGGTGCGTTTGTTGTCTGTGAAGTGTGGTATGGTGTGCGGATACGATAGTGTTTCTTGCCCACAGCCTGAGAGTTTGTTTTTATCCCGGACTCGCGCAGTCGTTGTTAAAAACTGCCAAAATTGCAGACTTCTCGAAATAAATCGGTAATTTTGTCAGCCATAATGAACGATAAAGAACTCCAACGCGTCAAGCAACGCTACAATATAGTAGGTAACCATAGCGGACTGAACCGTGCCCTTGATGTCGCCCTGCAGGTGGCACCGACCGACCTTTCCGTGCTCATTATCGGAGAGAGCGGTGTCGGTAAGGAGATTATTCCGCGTGTCATACACGACAATTCACCCCGCCGCCGTGAGAAATACTTTGCCATCAACTGCGGTTCCATTCCGGAAGGAACGATTGACAGCGAACTTTTCGGACATGAGAAAGGCTCGTTTACGGGTGCCGTTGGCGAGAGTGAGGGCTATTTCGGCATTGCCAACAAGGGCACCATCTTCCTTGACGAAGTGGGGGAGCTGCCTATGGCTACGCAGGCACGTCTTCTGCGCGTGCTGGAAACGGGCGAATACATCCGCGTAGGCGGTCAGGAAATCCGCAAGACCGACGTGCGCATCGTGGCAGCAACCAACGTCAACATGCGCAAGGCCATCAGCGAGGGGAAGTTCCGCGAAGATTTGTTCTATCGTCTCAATACCATCCCTATTCAGATGCCGCCACTTCGCGACCGCGGCGATGACATTCTGCTTCTGTTCCGCCTCTTTGCGCTGCAAATGGCAGACAAGTACCGTCTCCCTAAAATAACGTTGGCAGAGGATGCCAAGCAGATAATGCTCCATTATAAGTGGCCCGGCAATGTACGCCAGCTGAAGAACATAACCGAGCAGATGTCTGTCCTCAGTGAGCAGCGCGAGATTACGGCCGAGATGCTGACGCACTTCATTCCCCGGGATATGGAGACGACGCAGCTGGCAGTCGTGCAGGGAGCAGGGGGCAGCCACACTTACGAAAGCGAGCGCGACATTCTTTATAAGATACTCTACGAGCTGCGCGGAAACGTCAGCGACCTGCGGCGCGACCTCAACAACGTGCGCAAGCAGCTGGAAGAGAGCCGGCAGCTGAACGGGGCGGCGGGCTTTCAGCCCATTCCCTCCAAATCGTCGAACACGCTGCCGGCTGCCCCTATAAAGCGGCAGGTGGATTTGGTAGAAGATGCCGAGGCTGAAGAAATATCCGAGCCGGAGACCCTCAATCTCAACGATGTGGGCAAGCAGATGGTAGAGAAAGCTCTTGAACGCAACGGCGGAAACAGGAAGAAAGCCGCACAGGAACTCGGTATCAGCGACAGAACCTTATACAGAAGAATCAAATTGTATGGACTTGACAATGCTTAAACGCTTCATTCGCTTGCAAGGGGCAGGCTTTGCCTGTGCCGTCTGCCTTCTCTGCATGGCTTCCTGCTCGGTCAGCTACAAGTTTAACGGGGCAAGCATAGACTATACCAAGGTACATACCATACAGATAGCCGACTTTCCTATCCGTGCCACCTATGTCTGGGGGCCGATGCTCCGATGTTCAACAACGAGTTGAAAGACATCTTTGCCAATCATACGCGTCTCCAGCAGGTGAAACGCAATGGAGACATGAAGATAGAAGGCGAGATTACACAGTATCAGCAACGTAACAAAAGCGTATCAAGCGAAGGATATTCCGCCCAGACCGAGCTTTCAATGACGGTCAGCGTACGGTTCGTCAACAATACCAATCATAACGAAGACTTTGAAAGAGAGTTTACGGCTACCGCAAGCTATGAGAGCACAAAGAGTCTGAACAGCGTGCAGGAAGAGCTTGTACGGCAGATGGTCAAGGATTTGACCGATCAAATCTTCAATGCCACGGTTGCCAACTGGTAATCATTAATAGTCATTGCCCAAATTATGGATATAGCGTATCTCATTAATCATCCCGAAGAGCTGAACAAGGAGACCCTTTACGACCTCCGGAGCCTTCTCGCGCTCTATCCTTATTATCAGCCGGCACGGTTACTGTTGTTGCAGAATCTTTTCCTGCTCCATGATTCAACCTTCGACGAGGAACTGCGCCGTGCATCGGTCTATATTACCGACCGCCGGGTACTTTTCAATCTTGTTGAAGCCGCCCACTACCAGTTACGTCCACAGCCGAAGCGTGAGTCCAAGTCGCAAAAGTCGTCTGCGTCTCCACTTCGTCAGTCAGTTGAGCCTGAAAAGAACGCAGAAAAGACTTCCGACCGTACCGTATCGCTCATAGACAGTTTCCTTGAGCAGATTCCCAAAGACGATTCAAAGCCTGAAGAAAAGCATCGGAAGCCGACGCCTGCCGATGCCACGGTAGACTATGTGGCCTATCTGTTGGAAACAGAGAACGAACAGGAGCAGGATGCACCGGAAATGAAAGGTCAGAGTCTTATTGATGACTTTATTATCAAGGAAGGGGGAAAGATGACCCTTCAGGAAGAGACGGAATACGAACCGGAGTTGGAAGAGCCGGTTGAAGATGCCGAAAGCGAAGATTCTGGATACTTTACCGAGACCTTGGCACGTATCTATATCAAACAGGGAAGATATTCAAAGGCTTTGGAAATAATTCAGCGATTAAATTTGGTATATCCGAAAAAAAATCGTTACTTTGCAGACCAAATCCGTTTTTTGGAGAAATTGATAATAAACAATAATAAAAAATAATACACGAAATGTACCTGTTATTAATAATCCTTATCGTCATTGCAGCCATCCTGATGATTGGCATTGTATTGATTCAAGAATCAAAAGGTGGTGGCCTTTCCTCTAACTTCTCGTCTTCCAATGCTATTATGGGCGTTCGTAAGACTACCGATTTTATAGAGAAAGCTACATGGGGTCTGGCTGTTGCAATGGTAGTTATCAGCGTGGCTACGGCATACGTTGTTCCTTCTGCTACTACTGACGGGAGTGTTATAGAGAAGGCCGCTACCGAAGGCAGTACAACCAATCCTAACAACTTGCCTAACTTTGGTGCAAGTCAGCAGAAGCAGGCTGCTCCTGCTGCTCAAGGTGGTGCTCAAAAAGCTCCGGCAGCTCCATCTGCTCCGGCAAAATAACGGATAAGACGAAAAAAAGTACGGGAATTATTTGGAAGAACCAACTTAAACCCGTATCTTTGCACTCGCTTTTTAAGAGCAAGTAATACGGTGGACGTAGTTCAGTTGGTTAGAGCGTCAGATTGTGGTTCTGAATGTCGTGGGTTCGAGTCCCACCTTCCACCCCATTGAAAAACAGGCGGAAATCCGAAAAATAAAGGATTTTCGCCTGTTTGTATTCTTCCGAAAAAGGCAGAATACTTGTTACAAGTTATCTGAGACAGAACAGATAAAAACAAATAATTGCCGTAACTTATACAAGTTACGGCAATTATGCTTTTCTTCTCTTCGTACTATCTCTTGCTCAGAGTAATAAGAAGTGGACCTGGTGGGAGTCGAACCCACGTCCGCACAAGGAAACCATACGCTTTCTACACGTTTATTTCAGCCTTCGATTTTCGTACATCGGCAAGACCTGAACCACCAACCGATGTCTTATCCTCTAAAATTTCATCCGACCGGCGAGGCACAGCCGAACTATTTCCGATTTAACCTGCATCGCTTAATCTCCGGATTCGGAACAACATCCTCGGAGCAATGTCTCGTCCAACTATCTAATAGCCGGATAAAGCCAGTAACCTACTGTACTTCGGTTAGGCAGCGAGAGCGTAATTGTTTTCGCCAATTAATTTTTTGATAACTGAGATTAAGGAGCCAGCCACCGACGCTCCGCGTGCTTACGTACCATCTCGTCTTGCCGTCAAATCCAAACAAGCCCATGATGAATAGAGGAGTTCAGAATGTTGGGCGAGGAGTTCTTCCTGCTTGTACATATTTCTTCCTCTGTCAGTTTTTTAAAAACTGGTTTGCAAATATAGCCCATCTTTTCGTAATTACCAAATAATCGGCGTGTTATTTTATTTATTTCATATTTGGTATGGACAAAGCGGAATACCCGGAAAATGATGATGGCAGTAGGCTAAGATGTTTTTCCGGCTTCTGTCTCAAGACAGGCCTGTGTATGGTAGGCTACAATAAATGGAAGAATATTGGCAATGGCGACGAGGACGAAGAAGTGGCGGTAGCCCACTTGTTCCTGTAAAAAGCCCGTAAACCATCCCGATGTCATCAGCGAAAAGGCGGCAATAGCCATTCCAAGTGAATGTTTGAAGATGGAATACTTTCCCTGTGTGAATGATGTGAGGAATGTTCCGTATGCCATTATCCCAAAGCCCAGTCCCGATTGTTCTATGATGACACATATATTAATAATGGACAGGGTGGAGACAAAGTTGTAGCTAAGGTAGATGAACAGCAGTTTGGGCACTGTGAGGGCTACCGTCATAGGGAAAAGGCATCGTCTTAGCCCATAGCGCGATATAGCCATCCCGCCGAAAAAATAGCCAAAGATGAGTGAGAAAGCTCCGACCGACCCTTGCACCAGACCTAATTCCTGAGGCGATAGGCTCAGTCCGCCATTGCTTCCGGGGTCTATCAGGAAGAGAGGGGCAATGCGCAGAAACATTCCTTCGGGTATCAGGTAGAGCGAAAGGAATGTCAGCGTAGTCAGATAGTGGGGGTGTGCCATGAATCCTGCCTTTGTTTCGCGCCACCAGCGTCTTGTCAGTCCGTTCCGCAGTGGTATGGATGGCTTGTCTTTGGGCTGTGGCAGGATAATGGCATGGTAGATGAGGAGGAGAAACTGACCTGCTGCCAACAGGCGGAAAGTGGTTGTCCATGATGTGCGGACACCTCGGTTGAGCACTTCCAAGTTACCTGCGACCATGACAGGAACGCCCAAAAAGAAGACTATAGATAAGAGATAGCAGAGCACGCAAACGTTGGAGATTCTGTGGTTGTGTTGTTTTTTCATACACGTATTGAAAAAACGGGATATGCCCACATCGTGTAAGGCTCCGGCAATGGCTATTCCTTGAAATCCAAGCATGGTAAGGAGAAACCAATGAGGCGATGATATAGCCTGGCTGATGCCCACCAATCCCAGTCCGATAATGGCTTCCATTAGCAGAATCCAAACTCTTTTAGACAGGTAGGCAGACACTATGCGTCCTATCCAAGGGCGGAGAATGAAAGGAATCAGAAGCCACGACGTGTTTAGGGCTATTGTCCCGTTCGACCGCCCCATCCGATTGAAGAACACCAACGACACCAACAGGGCCACCACATAAGGTAGTCCACGCGTCAGATAGAGCGTGGGCAGCCACAACCAATGGCTCTTGCGCCAGTTGGGAATGGGTATTCCGTTGATGATTTCTTCTGCCATTATAGTTGTTGTTATTTGTTCGGGACTCCAGAACGGTTTTATTTCTCCAGTCGTCCGGAGGTGTTAAGTCTGTCGTGGTCTTTTGCCTAATATGCTTCCTTGATGTCTACGCCCTTGTAATAGTGGTGAAGGATTTCGTCGTACCGATAGCCTTGTTCGCCCATTACGGCTGCACCAATTTGGCAGAGGCCTACACCGTGTCCCCATCCAGCTCCCGTGAGGTGGAAAGACTGGGGAATACCATCAACAACATTGCCTTTTTCTACTACGAAGGCAGAGCTGTAAAGGTGCGATGTACTTAACGCACGTCGGATTTCAAGTTCCTTGCCAATGACGAGCGAATGTTCTGAACCGACGATTCTCAGGCGATAGATACGCCCACTCTTTCCTCTCGAAAGTGGAATGAGGTCAACAATGCTGCCAAAGTTGATACCAGTCTTCTTCGCTATGAGTTGGGAAAGTTCTGTTTGGGTGTAGTCTGCCGTCCATCGGTAGAAGTCCAGTGTCTCTTGGTCGTAGTCGTTGAGTACCTGCCGCAATATTTTGGCATCATGGGTGTTGCAGAAAGCAGCAGGAGCAGCGAGAATCCAACGGCGTGCTTCTTCCTCATTGGCAAGGTCGGGTAGGCGAGTTGCCGATTTGCTGTCAGCGAAAGCGACAAGATAAGGTTTCCGTATATTCTCCCAACAATACTGGAACTCTTCTGTTGCACCGCCACAGCACTTGCTGAAACGGGCATCGCAGATAGCTCCGTCGGCATATATTACTTCGCCCCGGGTCTGTAGGATTGCCTCGGCAACATGTGGATTGGCCGCTTTGGTGATGCCTGATAGCGTTGGCAATGGTCATCAGCACAGACGTCAAAACGTGTATGGTCTTCGCGGTCGTACCATCGGGTCAGTTCGTCGTCAGTTCGGATAATGGATACTTTCTTGTTAGTAGAGCTGTTGGGAGATTTCCGCTTTTCCATTTGGGCAAGCAACCAACTTCTGGAAATCACAGCGTGGGCTTTCAGAAGCTCCAACGATGAGGTCGCACTCATTTCACTGGAAATGACACTTGTCAGATAGGTTTCTACAGGAAGCTCGTTGATGGCAAGCACCTTTCCGTCTGCCACCGTCAGCCGGAGTGCACCGAGGAAAGTCTGTGCCTCTTTCCGCTCCCAATGAAAGTTGACACCGATGGTTACGTCGTCAATTGTAAAGGAGGCATCGGGCGTTTGGGGAGCAAAATACAGCTCTGTATAGGCTTTCCCGTCCCATTGCAGTTGTCCGTCAGCAAAGGTTACGGTGTGAGAGGAGGTCGGAAGAATGGCCTGCTGTTGCAGCATGTAGAGTGGAGAAAGTGGAGACGGGGAGACGGTATAGGCTTCATTGAGGCGGAAATGCAGCTCGTCGGCACTCACTATGCCGACCGTTATTGTCGGTTCGTGGCTTGTTTCCGTTCTGTTTTTGGAGGAAAGGCGACGGGTAAAGGCCGTCATCTGCTCTTCGGTCAGAGTAACCTCACGCAGTATTTCCTCCTGTCGCTGTGCCGTCATACGTTCGTAGTCGGTCTGTCGGGGCGTAATGGTCAGTCCCGCCATATCCAGTGCACCGGGACTGACGAGGTATTGTTCATCGCCCTCGGCATAGTAGCAGTCGGGACGGTGCTTGCGGCGTGGGAAAACTACTGAGATATAGTCGCTCCCATCGCGCCATGCCACAATGTTCATCATTGGCTCGGTATCGCCATCCTGCATCGGCAGGGCATCATAAACCTTTTGGAACAGCAGACTGTCGGTCTGCTCGCTGCGGCTTCTGACGACGACGGCGGGGCAGGAGTAGTCCGTCAGCCGGGCGATGTACTCCTCATTGTTAAGCTGCCAAAGCGTCTCTGTACGCTTGCTGAATTGCGTCCAGTTTTTCTGCAAAGGCAATATACCGCTCGTTCCTGCCTGAAAATGCAGATGGTCAGGTGCACTGGCCCCACACTTTGGCCCGTTATAGAATACCATCAGGTCGGGGTAGGCAGCCAGTAGTCGGTGAATCTCCATGTAGTAGCCCCGGATGGCCTGCTGTTGATGCTGTCGTGCCGGAATGGTGAAATGGAGGGGGAGGATGGGGAATGGATTGACGAGAATGTCAAAACAATCATCAAAAGGCTGTACCATCTGTTCCTGTGGCCGGTTTTTGGCACAGAGGAAGCATGGTCGTTGTGCAATCGCAGCCTTATCTGTCTTTGCTCCCGTGCTGACAATCCGTTCCGGATTGAACTGCACGCTGAGGTTGTTCAGCCGTCGCACCTGTACATGTTGGAGATTGTCGAATCTTTGTGCGGCATCCTGCCATTGTGCTAACTGCAAACGAAAAAAACGGTCGAGGCGACCTCCTTCTTCCTCCTTTCCGTTGGCATTGAGCCGCTGACGGGCTGCAAGCTCTACGGAACGCAGTCTGTCCTTATAAAGGTTGTTGGCATTTATCTTTTCTATGCTTAGTGCGGCATCGCTGTTGCCTCCCCATCGCCGGCAGAGGTAGAGTTCATCGTATATTCGTCCGATGCGGAAGCGGCGGCTGAAGGCCAGCCCCATCGCATAGTCTTCACCATAACTGGTGTTGGGAAACTGAATCTTGCGCGCCAATGGCGTGAAGAAGGCGCGTGGTGCACCGAGTCCATTGATGCGCAGGGCGTTGTTGCAGCCGTTATCTTCTGTCCATTCGGCATGGTTTATGAGTCCGGGCGGCAGTGTGTTGAGGTCGAAGTCGCACATCCTGTAAGAGCCTACAATCATTGCAGCCTTTTGGGCATGGAAGGCATTGACAATCTTTTGCAGTGTCTCCCCGGAAGAGTATAGGTCGTCGCTGTCGAGCTGAACGGCAAAGCGTCCGCAGCGTGCATCGTCGATGGCGTAGTTCCAGCATCCGCCAATGCCGAGGTCTCTGCGCCGGGGAATGAGGTGGACGAGGCGGCTGTCCTGTGCCGCCAACTCACGGAGTATGGCAGTCGTGTTGTCGGTGGAATGGTTGTCTACCACGATGACGTTATAGCCGAACGATGTTTGCTGACTTAAGGCGGAGGTAACGGCATCGCGGATGGTTTTCTCTCGGTTGAAGACGGGAATGACCACCGAAGCCTCTACGGAGAAAGTCTCGCTGTCGAAGTCGGGCTGTGCATATTGTCTCGTGTCAATGAGTGCATTGAGTTCTTCAAGGTGCTTGGTAACCGCCCATTCCATTTCCTTCTGCACTTCCCGGTTGCGCGGATTTACGTAGTCGAATTGCTTTTCACCACTCGTGCGCAGGTCTTTTTCTTCTTCTGTATAGAGATATTCGTTCAGATGGAACAGTCGGCCATGGCGCGACAGCCAAAGCCGCAGGGCGTACCATCCGGCGTATGTGTAGGCTATGGGCGAATGTTCACGGCCGAACTCTCTCATCGCCTCGCCCCGAATCAGTAGCAGCGACCCGAAGTCGAAGTCGTCGCGGAGACTGCCCTGCTGATAGTCTATCACGGGATGTCGCTCCGTCTGTCCGTCCCTGACCGTATAGTGGTCAGAATACAGAATTGCCGACTGAGTGTCGTCGGCTACCGTCAGCATCCGGTCAAGGGCATGGTAGCCCAGTGTGAGCGGTTCTGCTTTCAGATAGAAGAGGGCGTAGTCTGCCGTTGTCTGTTCCGCCATCTGCTTCATCGTCTGTGTAGAAAGCAGGCTGTCGGTTGTCAGCAGGCTGACATTCTCGGGCAGGAGGCTGTCGTCTGCTTCTGCCGTGGTGGCTATGAGGTATATGTGGCTGACCGACCCCTGTTCCTGCAACTGTGCTACCAATGGCAACACATCGCCCGTCTGGGCACAAGGCAGGAAGCAGTCTATACGTTTTTTCTGTTCCATTCGGATTTTTGTTTTATTTAATGCAAAGATAACACAAATTCCTTTATTATTTCATATCTCTGCCGTTTTTAGCAGAAAAAAGAAATCTGACTATTTGTTTTGGGTATAATTCTACGATAACAGCCTGCTGGGGAGCGTCGTCTGTTCTTTCGGAAAATCATCCGGGGGGTAACGGCAGCGTGCCGGCAGGTCGGGGCTGGTTTTCATAATCAGCCTTTCTCTGTCTTTCCGGAAGGTGGTCGGGGCGCGGATGTGTCATCCATGCCGCAGGGGGCGCGCGCCCGGGGGAGTGCTGCCCGTGGGCGGAAAAAGGCCGGGTTCGGGCCGGCCGGAAAGCCGTTTGCGGCGAGTGGAAAAAGCGTTTGCGGAGGGCGGAAAATTTACATACGGTTAGCGGAAAATTTATATACGGTTAGAAATTTACGGGGAAGCGGTTAGAAAAAAATTTATATACGGTTAGAAATTTTCCGCTAACCGTATGTAAATTTCAGGCCTTCGGGAAGCCCTGTTTTCCCGTGTCTTTTCCGGGGTTCTGCATGTGCGGCAGGGGCATGTGCCATGCCTTATATCCCAATGAGGAAAGGCCAATGTCCAAAGGCCGGACTTCCATTCTTAAAGTTCGGTCCTCAAGCGTTCAGAACGCGAAATACAGCCCCGTCAGCATTGTCATCCGCAGGAAAACCACCTCGGAACCGTCGTCCAAGGCTATCGGGGCATCCAGTGAGTCGGCTTCCTCGCCGTCGATGAATACGCGGAAGAGACTGTCCTCGTATGCCTGCAAGGTGCGTTGCAAGGCTTTTTCCAACGTATCGTAATTTTCTCCATAGCCTTCGGCAAGTCTGATGCGTCCCTCTTCTGCCTGCGATACTATCTCGTCATCAGTAAAGGCCGTATTGTCTGGTTGTGCCTGTGCTGCTATCAGGCCTTGCCGGGTGAGGTCGTGAAGGATGTCAAATAATGTTTCCGGGTCGCTGTTAAGTGTAATCAGTTGTCTGCCTAATTCCTTTCTGCTCCCTGATTTCTTTCGTATTATGTATATCTCCATATATGTTCAGGTCGTTGTTGAGGCTGCAAATATCGGAATAAAAGATGAAATAAAAGAATGATTAGCATGGAAAGTCTTCTCCATGATTAATAAAAAGGTGTTGAAGTTTTGTCTATGGACGGATATATGGGGACGAAGGCCATCGTCTATAATCAGAATGTAATCTGGTTTTCATTATTTTGTATTTTGGTAAAAGAAAAATATTATTTATTATGTATTTACTCCGTCTTTATATTTGCATTTCATCCAGTTGTCTGGATGTATTTTAAGTGAAACCTTTACAGCCTTACAAAATATCCTTGCTGAAATTCTTCCTTCAACTTTTCCAATTGTTCCCATCATAAAATCATTTAGCCCCAACCACAATCTCTGTATGCGTCCATCCTCAGAGATTATGAAAGCCGAGTCGGAGGTATCTCTGTTACGGAATATATAGATGCAGCGAATCATCTCTCCGTTAATTTTATCTTCGATTATCTTCCAGTTTAATGTTATATTGTCATCATCATTAAGCATGCCGGTATGGTCTGAAAATAAAGTGAGAAAAGTTTCTTCGTTTATTTGGTAGGTTCTTTCGTCAGAAAAATCTATTGCAGTGTTTCTAGGAGATTCGGCTTTTGTGTTGTTTTTATATTTGTCATCATCTTGCCGAATATACTTACTATTTCCCTTGTCTGTTTTTGTAAAATGAAACCTATCCCCTATGATATAACCAATCAACAGAGTTACAATAACAGAAAGAGCAGTTATAATTTAATTCTTTTTCATAATGTACTTGCTTTAGAATGTTATTTAAGTTGAATGAAATCTTTAATAATAGCATCAACATATATGAATTAGTTGGGCTTTATAGGTTTGCTGACTGTTTCCCTGAAGCAAGCGGCTGGTAATTATATTAAATGGAAAAGCGTGGGAACTACTGAATGTTGTTGTGTTCAAGGTTCTGCAATACCCACTACCTAAACAACAAACAATAGCCCACGCATTGAGGTATATCATGCCCTTGGGAAAGGGTACAATAGTCCCAAGCGTGAGCGTACTGTCTATCATCCCCGGTAGTTGAATTTTGCAGATTCTGAACACGGGACAATATATCAAACGCTCTTTTTAAAAGTAGAACTCTTTATGGCATACACCTGCACGCAGGTGTACTGGAAGTTCAACTGCAAAGATAAATAAAATTCCTGGTTAAATGTTTGGTTCCTGAAAAAAATAATCTTAGTAAGGTGAATTTTTCTTTTCATGAGGTGCCATTCGTCCGGCTAAAGGCTTTTTGTTATGAATGATGAGAGAAGTGTATGTGATGTGTTTTGTATATGCAGCCATATCTAAAATCTTTTATTCTGTAGCTGCCGGCTGAACCAATTGACGATGATATCAATGACAGGCTGCTGAAACCAATGGTCGTCGCCATGTCCGGCATCTTCCAATTCTATGTAGTCTACAGGTACATGGAGACCTTTCAGGGCTTCGAAAAGATGGTCGCTCTGGCATTTTGAGACCATTCTGTCGGCTGTTCCGTGCATGATGAGGAAGGGCGGAAGCCCCGGTTTAAGATGTCCCATCGGACTTGCCCACCGTGCCCGTTCCAAGTCTTCGTGTATGTCGTAGCTTTGGTTGTGCCCATAGGTTACGCCGTTGAGCAGAAGGGCTTCGGTTGCACTGGGCGACTTGTGGTATTCGTGGGCCTCGGGAGGGAATCCTTCGTCCAGCGATGCCAAGTCGGTTGGACCGAAAACGTCGCAGCAGGCCTGTACGGCAGACGACTGGTCAAGGAAGTCGCCGACGTCGAACTCCTTTTCGTCGGCAGTCATGGTTACCAGTTGCGCCAGATAGCCGCCGGCAGAATTGCCCATTACCCCGATGCGCCCGGTATCAATGCCGAACTGCCCGGCATGGGCGCGAAGATAGCGCACGGCTGTCTTTCCGTCGATGAGGATAGCCGGGAACGGGTCGGGAATGGCCCTGTACTCCACGGCTGCCACCACGAAACCTTCGAGTGCGAGAGACATTCGGAGCCGGCTCCATTTCCCGTAGTCGGAGGTGGTGAAGCCGCCACCGGGGAAATAGACCACGCAGGGCTTGGGCTCTTTCGTGTTGGGTACGAAAAGCGTGATGTGAAGGGAGCGTGTGCCGTTGTGGAAGTGTTGCGCATAGACTACCTCGTTGATGGTGTCGATACGCGGAGCCGTAACCTTCACCTGCATGCGGAAATGTCTTGCCGGCTCAGTTCCCTCAAAAACCGAGAGGGCTTCGATGCGTTCAGACTCTTGTCGTTGTTTGTTCATTGTCTTCTTTTTGCCTGATGATGCTGATAGGGCGTGCATGTGGTTAGTCGCGTTTGAAGATATCCCGCGTGTACACTTTCTGCCTCACGTCGTCGAGAGACTGGTCGTATCGGTTGGCAATGATGGCATGGCAGCGTTGCTTGAAAGTCTGGAGGTCGTTGACCACCATGCTTCCGAAGAACGTTGCACCGTCTTTGAGCGTCGGTTCGTAGATGATGACCTGTGCTCCCTTTGCCTTTATGCGCTTCATTACGCCCTGAATGGAACTCTGGCGGAAGTTGTCGCTGTTCGATTTCATTGTCAGTCGGTAGACGCCAATGATACATTCCTTCTCTTCTTCGGGACTATAGTCACCCCGGTCGAAGTAGTCGTAATATCCGGCCTGATGCAGTACTTGGTCGGCAATGAAGTCCTTGCGTGTTCGGTTGCTCTCAACAATGGCCTGAATCAGGTTTTCGGGCACATCCTTATAGTTGGCAAGGAGCTGCTTGGTGTCTTTGGGGAGGCAATATCCACCATATCCGAACGATGGATTATTGTAAAATGAGCCGATGCGCGGGTCGAGGCAGACACCCTGAATGATATGTGCCGTGTCCAGTCCCTTCACCTCGGCATAGGTGTCCAGCTCGTTGAAATAGCTCACACGGAGTGCAAGATAGGTGTTGGCAAACAATTTCACGGCCTCGGCCTCGGTCAGTCCCATGAACAGCGTGGGAATGTCGTTCTTGATAGCCCCTTCCTGCAGCAGGCTGGCAAAGTCGTGCGCTGCCTTGTCGAGACGCTTGTCGCCATCGGGGCGGCCCACGATGATGCGGCTGGGATAGAGATTGTCGTAGAGGGCCTTGCTCTCGCGGAGAAACTCGGGGGCGAAGATGATGTTGTCGTAGCCGTACTTCCGGCGTACATTTTCGGTATATCCGACAGGGATGGTGGACTTGATGACCATAATGGCTTTCGGATTCACCTTGCCGACAAGTTCTATTACTTCTTCGACGTGGCGCGTATCAAAGTAGTTTTTCACCGGGTCGTAGTTCGTCGGAGTGGCAATGACGACGAAATCGGCATCCCTGTAGGCTTCTGCCCCGTCGGTGGTGGCAGTCAGGCGCAGCTCTTTCTCTGCAAGATACTTCTCAATGTAGTCGTCCTGTATGGGAGAACGGCGGTGGTTGATGAGGTCTACCTTCTCCTGAACTACGTCCACTGCCACTACGTCGTGGTGTTGGCTGAGCAGCGTGGCAATGCTGAGGCTACGTATCCCGTTCCGGCAACGGCTATCTTAAGATTGTTTTCCATATCTGTTTGTTTCTGTTCTGTAGACAAAGGTAGCGTTTTTTCTGTTAATCGTGCAAAGTTTGATGCAAAAATATAGTGGGACTCCCTGTCTGAAACGGCAACGGCCGTATCCCCATAAAGGAGGTACGGCCGTTGGATAATGGGCGTCTGCCCGGATAAATGCGATTCTGACGCTTATCCGCAGTGGAAATATTCCTTTACGAGCGCGGCTACAGCCTTGTTGTCGCCGATTACATCCTGACGCAGGGTGCGGTCGTTGAAGGCGCGGAGCTGGGCAATGATGCCGTCAATCATGGCAGGAGAGAATACGTCGTACTGCTCGAAGACAGCGCGCTGACGCTCCAGACAGTCGGCAGAAGCAGCGCAGCTGTCGGGCAGCTGTGCCAGTGTGGCGTAGCGTTCTGCATTTTTCGGGTCGTGGATGTCGCCGTCAGCGAATGTGCGCTCGGCTTCCTCCAGTGCGTTCTCCATCTCGAAGCCGTGGCGGCAAGCCACACACAGACCTGAAAGGAGCTGATAGATGTCGGCAGAACCGTCCGGTGAGCGCATCTCTACCGTCTGCTTGCCTGTATAGTCGCGGTCGGTCTGAGGCTCGATTGGGTTAGCCTTGTGGCACATGTCCTTGCCGGAAGTCCATCCGAGCGGTACGCGGACGAGTACGGAACGGTTGCTCATACCCCAGCATACGTTCGTCGGTGCCTCCTGATGGGGAACGAGACGGAAGTAGGAAGTAGGATTCTTGTTGCCGAAAGCCGTGATACTCGGAGCCAGCTCCATCATGCCGGCAATCATGCGGCGAGCCTCGTCTGACAGCTGGCCTCCGTTGAGCATCATGTTCTTGCCGTCCTTCATCATGCGCATGTGGATGTGCATGCCCGAACCGGCCTTGCCCACGGTAATCTTCGGTGCGAAGGTGATGTCGAGGTCTTCCAGATAGCCGAGATTACGGATAATCCACTTGGCCAAAAGGAGCTGGTCGGCACACTCGTTGGCTGCAACGGGCAGGAACTCTACCTCGTTCTGCTCGTAGCAGAGGTCGTTCTCGAAGAAGTTACCTACCTCGGAATGACCGTACTTAATCTTGCCGCCACATTCTGCAATCAGTTTCATGCAGCGGGTACGGAAGTCGTTGCCCTTGGAGAAGGGTGCACTCTCGTGGTAGCCGCGCTGGTCTACTGCCGGGAATACGTGCTCGTCGGGACGGATAACGTAGTACTCGAGTTCGCCCATGGCATGGAACTCCATTCCCGTTACCTTGGTGAAGGCCTCCATGGCCTTGCGCAGCGTGTACTCCGGAGCCGATTCGAGCGGCTCGCCGTCGCGGTTGAAGAATGAGCAGAGCATGCAAAGCGTCGGGGTCTCCTCAAACGGGTCGATGAATGCGGTGGAGAAGCGTGGCATCACGTAAAGGTCGCTGCTCGAAGCCTGAATGAAGCTGAACAGGGATGAGCCGTCTACACGTTCGCCGCAGGTCAGTATGGTTTCGAGATAGTCAGGAGTCTGAAGCATGAAGTTCAGGGTCTTCAGTCTGCCGTCGCCACCCGGATACATCAGGTTGAGCATGCGGATGTCCAAATCCTCTACCACTTGCAGAATATCTGCCTTTGTAAACTCGCAGGATGGCTTGCCGAGGTGTGCTTCCACCTTGTTGGCATAGCGGTTGAATTGTTTGTTTTCCATTATGTTTTTATTGCTTAAGTTGTTGCTTGTTTGGTAAGGGCAAATGTACGAATTAAAATTGAATGTTCCAACTTTATTTCAAGGAATGTTGAACAAATTGTGTTTTTTAGTGGCTACAGCCCTTCGGAATGGGCTTTCTCCTTGTGGAGTTATGGCCAAAAAGGGGAAAGTAATCTTTCATTTTGTTATTTCAGTTCTTCGGCCGAGGCTTGACGGGAAAACGAAAGTGCCGCTTTCATGCCATGAAAGCGGCACTTTGACACAGCGAAAGCGGCACTTTCGTTTTCCCGTCTATATGGTGTTGCAACGCAAAGCCACACAGGCCGTATGAAGATGAAGTCTTTCTGATGGACTGAAAGCGGTTGAACTGCTTGCGGATTTTGACGAAAACGCCCTTCCGTGCAGCCGTCAAGGTGCCTGTTTGCTGTGTGGATTGTGGGATGAGTTTAATTGGATGGGAGAGGGGCAGCAGCTTGCCGGACAGGCCCCTGAAATGTGAAAGTTAGCTAACCATTGTTCATATCCCGTTGATTTTTAGTAACTTTGCGTCCGCAACTTACGATGTGATGAGTATTATAAGATTCTTAAAGGACTGGACTCTGCCTGTTTCCATTGCCACAGGGGCCATTGTTTATCTGATTTTTGCCTACGTCCCACAGCTGGATGCGGCCGCGGTCTTTTTCGACCCGATACTGAACGGGATGCTGCCGATGTTCATGTTTCTTGTGCTCTACGTCACTTTCTGCAAGGTAGACTTCCGCAAGCTGATGCCGGTTGGGTGGCACGGATGGGTGGGAGCGTTCCAGATGCTTTCGGTCGTCGTTATCGTGGCTGCCATACTCGGCTTTCACATTGCCGGGGACGGACTGATTCTGCTCGAGGCAGTGCTGACGTGCATCATCGGACCCTGTGCTTCGGCGGCTCCGGTCGTTACGCAGAAGCTCGGGGGAAACCTTGAGGAGATGACCACCTATACCTTTCTGTCCAACTTCGTCTGCGCCTTGCTTATCCCGCTCTGCTTTCCGCTGATAGAGCCGGGGGCGGGCATCAGTTTCTTCGGAGCGTTTTGGGCCATATTATATAAGGTATGTACGGTCTTGGTCGCACCGATGGTGGCGGCCTACATTACGAAGCATGTCGGGCTGCTCCGTCGTTTCCATCGGTGGGTCGTCGGTGTCAAGGACCTGAGCTATTATCTATGGGGCGGCTCTCTGCTGGTTGTAACAGGCACAACGGTCAAAAACATTGTCCATGCCGATGCTCCCGCCGGCTTTTTGCTGCTGATTGCCCTGCTGGGACTGCTGACCTGCCTCGTGCAGTTTGCCGTAGGCAGATATATAGGGCATTACTTTCACAGCACCGTCAATGCCGGACAGGCATTGGGACAGAAGAATACGACGTTTGCCATCTGGGTAGCCTATACCTACCTGAACCCTCTCTCGTCCATCGGACCGGGCTGCTACATTCTCTGGCAGAACATCATTAATTCAGCAGAGATATGGCACCATCAGAAGACGGAGGCTGAAAAGTTGCGTGCGGCCTGACAGATGGCGCACCATTGCGAACCGAATAGCATAGAACAAGATGTATAGAAGTATATTGACATGGATATTTGTGGCCGCCTGCGTGTCGGTATCCGCACAGGACGGTTTTCTGTCCGGTGAGGGCAATGACGCGGAGAGGCAGCCCGATGCGATGCCGCGGCAAATGTCGCCTGAGCGTCCCAGTGGCGTTGCTGAAGTGATGCACTTTGACGGGTGTGAGGTGTCTGCCGCTTCTGGGGCGATGGACTTTGCAGGAAGCGAATCAGCTGCCGTCCCCGTCGCGTCCGTTGGGGTGGCGAGGCAGGTCGTCCTGCTGATAGGCGACTCGATGGTGGGCGGCTTGGGGGCACGCTTTAACGACTATGCGGTAAAGAACGACTTCGAGTTCCATTCCATTGTGTGGAACGGAAGCACCACCCGCGACTGGGCAATAGCCTCCGACCTCCAGTACCAGATAGAGCGTTTGCACCCTACCTACATCCTTATCAGCCTTGGGACGAACGACTTGGGCTACCGAGACTACGGCCGTCGTGAGGAGGCCGTAAGAACCATACTCAGCCGTGTGGGCGACATTCCCTATACATGGATAGGACCGCTGCCTTGGAACAAGGTGAAGGACAGGACTATAGTGGACGTTATACGCGGTTGTACGGGCGAGGAGCGTTTTTTCGACAGCAGCTTCACGGCCTGCTCGCGTGTAGACGGCGTGCATCCGACAAGGCAGGGCGCAGCCGGATGGGCGGATGCGATAGCCGAGTGGATGAGCCGGACGCAGGCGTTGGGGAATATTCTTGAGCTTGAAAAGCCCGATTATACGACCCGTTTCCGACACGACGAGCTGCACCCGACGAGCTATCGGGGCAGAAGGTAGGACGATTGTCAGACTACCACCTGCCGGCCGTAAAATTCCCAAGGCGTGTGAAACGGATTCCCGTCGCTTGGGAAAACAATCCCCATCAGTTGGGAAAGTGATTCCCACACCTTGGGAAATTCCAAATGCTCCGTACTTGATTCTTCCCTGCACGTTACTTGAGTTTACAATGTACGTCTCTTGTTCAAAAAAGTGTGGGGAGACGCTGGCTGACAGTGTCCGATTCGGTTATTCCTGACTTTGTTCTGTTGCCAATAGCCGGTTTGGAGTAAAGCGTGAAAAATAAGAAAGGAGCGGCAAGTTTACGAAAGTAAAACTTGCCGCTCCTTTGTCTTAGGAAGGATGTCTGTCCTTATGTTGTCTTCTTGCCCGGCTTGGTGGCAAGGATGAAGTAGACTATCAGGGCCGCGTAGGCGACGATGGAGAATACCTCGGAAAGATGGTTGTTCCACCAGTCTGCATAGTCGAACTCAATTCCGCCGAACTTCAGCAGGGCCGAAACGACGCCCATCAGCGCACCACCGGCAATGAAGCCCGAGGCTATGAGCGTACCCTTGTCGCCACGCTCCTTATTTACGTTGGCGTCCTTTGAACGGCTGGTAACGAACCAGTTGACGGTTCCGCCGACAAGGAGCGGAATGTTCAGCTCCAACGGGATGAACATGCCGAGCGAGAAGGGAAGTGCAGGAATCTTGCAGCGGTCAAGTATCAGCGCAATAGCGGCACCTATCCCGTAGAGTGCCCAAGGTGCGCCCTGTCCGCTCATGAGCGGCTTGATGACGGCAGCCATGGCGTTGGCCTGCGGTGCAGCGAGTTTCCCGGAATTGAATCCGTAGGTCTTGTCAAGCACAATCATCACGCCTGCCACCGTGGCGGCCGAGATGATAGTTCCGAGGAACTTCCATGTCTCCTGCTTCTTGGGTGTCGTACCGAGCCAGTAGCCTATCTTGAGGTCGGTAATGAACGAGCCTGCCATGGAAAGTGCCGTGCAGACCACGCCACCCATCAGCAGTGCAGCCAGCATGCCGGCATTGCCACGCAGTCCGACAGCTACCATTACTACCGAGGCAAGGATGAGCGTCATCAGCGTCATGCCCGACACGGGGTTTGAGCCTACGATGGCGATGGCGTTGGCAGCCACCGTCGTGAAGAGGAAGGCTATGACCGTAACCAAAAGGATACCCACTACGGCATGGAGAAGATTGAAGTCCATCACGCCGAAATAGAAGAAGACGAATGTCAGCAGCAGCGTAGCGATGCTGCCGAAGGCTATAATCTTGAACGAGATGTCGCGCTGGGTGCGTATCACGGCCTTGTCATCGGCAGTTTTTCCCTTCATCTCGCGTGCAGCCAGTCCGACGGCACTCTTGATGATTCCCCACGACTTCACGATGCCGATGATGCCCGACATGGCGATGCCGCCGATACCGATGGAGCGCGCGTAGGACTTGAATATCTGTTCAGGCGACATGTCGCCTACGGCCGTCGTGATGGTCGGGTCCCACTGGTTCAGCACGCTGTCGGGGAAGATGAGTGCCATTCCCGGGACAATCAGCCACCATACTGCCAACGAACCCATGCAGATGATGGACGCGTATTTCAGTCCGATGATGTAGCCCAGACCCAACACGGCTGCGCCCGTGTTGACCTTGAAAATGAGCTTGGCCTTCTCGGCAATCGTCTCACCGAAGCCGACGATGCGGCTCGTTACGCTCTCGTTCCACCAGCCGAAGGTAGCCACAACGAAATCGTACAGGCCGCCCACCAGTCCGGCCAGCAGCAGTGGCTTGGCCTGACTTCCGCCCTTCTCTCCGCTGACGAGCACCTGTGTCGTTGCCGTCGCTTCGGGGAAAGGATACTTGCCGTGCTGATCCTTGACAAAATATTTTCGGAACGGTATCAGGAAGAGAATGCCCAGTACGCCGCCCAGTGCTGCCGCGATGAATACCTGAAAGAAGTCGGCCTGCAAGTCGAGCATGTAGATGGCCGGCATTACGAAGATGCCGCCGGCAACCACTGCCCCGGAGCAGGCTCCGATGCTCTGGATAATCACGTTCTCGCCCAGTGCGCCCTTGCGCTTGGTGGCCGACGATAAGCCGATGGCGATAATGGCAATCGGAATGGCGGCCTCGAACACCTGACCGACCTTCAGTCCCAGATAGGCTGCGGCTGCGAGAACAGCACAGCCATCAGAATACCCCATGTTACCGACCAAGGGCTTACCTCACGATAGGTCTGCCCTGATTTCATGACCGGCTCGTATTCCTCACCGTCTTTCAATTCCCGAAAAGCGTTTTCGGGCAAATCGAAGTTTTGTTTTTCTTTATTCTCCATTATTTTATAGTATTACTTCTGATTGCAAATTTATATATTTTTTTGAAATTATAAGCCTATTGACGCAAAAAACTCCCATTCTTTCATCCCGAATGTCATTTATCAGGAATCTCAGCTGCTGTTATACGCCTCTCCCTGTGCCTGTCGGGCCGGTGCGGAAACGGTTCTTCTGCTGTGGCTAAACGTCCGTATAATAGTTCCGTGTTTTTGCTGTCAGTCTGTCAGCCCCTTGCAACCGTCTCATTATCAGGGGTTGAAATGTTAAAACGACTGACGGGCTGACAGCAGCTTTTGCAGATATTAAGTATCTCGTGCATGGTAGATATGCTCTTGAAAGTATGCCGTGCATGGAGTTATCGTAAACATTTTGCCGTCGTTTTATAGCATTTTCAGCGGAAAGCACTATCTTTGCCGTATGAAAGAAATAGAACCCATAGCCATATTCCATTCTCCTTTCACCTCTAAGTTTGGTATTCCCCGTCAGAGCGGGATTGTCAGCGAACTGCACGGGAAAATAGTTTTTGTGCCGAAATACAGCAAGGAAGAGGCTCTCCGGGGACTGGATGGCTTCGACTATCTGTGGCTTATCTGGGGATTTTCTGCTAACCGCGCTACACGCAATGACGGGCAGAGCCTCACCGTGCGCCCTCCGCGCTTGGCGGAAACGAGCGGATGGGCGTCTTCGCCACGCGCTCGCCTTTTCGCCCCAACGGGCTGGGATTGTCGTCGGTGCGCATTGTCGGCATCGGCAAAGGAACAATAGAAGTGGCAGGGGCCGACTTGATGGACGGCACGCCCATCTATGATATCAAGCCCTATCTGCCATCTGCCGACAGCCATCCCGAAGCACGGGGCGGATTTACAGACCAGTGTGGCTGGCACGCCCTTTCTGTGGTGTATCCTGAGAAATTTCAGGCTGTCTTCTCTGAGGGCGAGCGTGCCGCACTGACAGCGACGCTTGCCGAAGACCCCCGTCCCAGTTACCAACACGACAGTCGCCGTGTTTACGGTATGCCGTTCGCAGGAAAGGATGTCAGATTCAAGGTGGAAGACGGTGTTTTGACGATTGTGGATATAGCCGAATTGCCATGAAGATTCACAGACGGAGAAACGACGGCGTATCGGAATAAATAGTGTGAAAAGGCCAATAATAACATTAATATAAACTAAATAAACGTCATATATACACCTAAAAGCTCGCGTTTCCTTTCTAATCTGAATATTTTTTACTATTTTTGCGTTGAGATTAAAAGTTAGTATCAACCCCAGTGATGAATTGCATCACTCTATTGACAAGAAAGGATAACAAAAATGGTAACACCAATCATACTCTCTGTTTTCGCGTTTATGGCAACAGCTGTAACCGAGGCTTTCAGCCTCAACGAAGAGAAGTAGCCTGCTGCGGCTTCTTGTCTCCGTTTATGGATGTACGGGAAGAATTTCCCTGCATGCCGTAATCGTTTTCTCAGTCTTGTTCTGTACCGCCTGTCTCCGTTCGGGGAAGGCGCAGACTATACGGGCACAGCTCATCATGTCGGGTCGGAGAAACCTCCCCCTGCGTTGATGTGCTGTGTTTTTTATGTGCAACAAGGAGGCAGACGGGTAGAAAATGTTCTGTTGCAAGATTAGCCTTATCTTCGGTGCACCTTGCTTTTCCTGCACAGGTATCTGACCCATGCAAAGGGCGGGCGGCGGCGCAGATACGTCAGGTCGTGCATGTTGCGGTAGGCCTCGCGCTCGAATGAAATATTATAGTATGCGCGTCCTTTCATGGTCAGTCGCAGCAGCCATTCGACGACGTACCAGATGTAGAAGGGAAGGACAAGCATTTCTGTCATCTGACGGGTATGTATGCGTTCGTGGTTGATGATTTCCGATGTTAGTGGCACGTCGGGATGAGCAAAAAGACACCCAAGAACGTTGATGGCGTCAAAGTTCTTGGGCGGAAAATATCGGGTGCGGAATATCTTCATTACTCACTTTCCAATGATT
Source organism: Prevotella dentasini JCM 15908 (assembly GCF_000614065.1). Classification (GTDB taxonomy): domain Bacteria; phylum Bacteroidota; class Bacteroidia; order Bacteroidales; family Bacteroidaceae; genus Prevotella; species Prevotella dentasini. The sequence goes on from NZ_BAKG01000008.1 coordinate 72,194, forward strand.
CTACATGTGGCTTGGGTGCCGTCGGAGTGCTTGGTGGTGCGCTTTCGGCATTGCTTCCGGCCGAGTTTTCGCTGCTGCTTTCCGTTGCCGTCTGACTTTCCAGTCCGCCATCGTCGTGTCTGTCGGTATGGCGGCTGCGGTGCCGTCCGCGGATACTGTTGAAGACTTTTTCCGCCTGATTGTTTTCCATCTTGTCAATGGAGTCCTTGGCTGCGGTGTCCTGTGCCACGGTATCGAAGTGTACCGTGTTCTTGTCGGCAAGGTTAGAGTCTGGCTCAATGGCAGTCTGGGTATATTCCGGGTCGTTCTTGTGGTTGGCATAGTAGGCGAAGCCGAACGCCACCAGAAAGATGGTTCCGATAATGATGAAGACGACCAGTCCGCGTCCGATGGTCGGCTCGTCGTCCTGAACGCTGTGCTGGGAGTGGGGGAGCGGAGAGCCGCAGTTCGGGCAGTATTCTTGGTTGTCGTTTACTTCAGTATGACATTCTGGACATTTCATAGACAGAAATCTTTTTTATTTTGATGGCAAAGTTACATCAAATCGTACATAAATCAAAATAAATGCCTTGTTTTGTTTGTGTCGGGGTGCGCAGACCCTTACCGACCCTTGCAAATACCCACTCTGAAGATTTCTCGCAGGGAAGTATAACTCATGGAGAAACCTTGGTGAAATGTCCCTTTAGCGCAATAGGAAGAGTCTGCCCTTTTTGTTCTTTCAGTCTTCTGTTGTTAATTTGCCGGAAAGAAAATGCCGTCGTTAAGCGACACCGTATCCGGACCTCTTCTTTTCGTTATTCTTTCTCAACAGCTCGTATGTTTTCGGACGCTCCCTTGTTTGCCCCAATAGATTGTATTGCCCCCTTGTGAAGTGAGAGAAAATGAAAGAAAGCAAAAGTCTGATTATCAATAGGTTATAAATGACATGGTGAAAGTGCCGCTTTCGTGACATGAAAGCAGCACTTTCGCGGTGTGAAAACGCCACTTTCGGTTGCTGAAAACGCCGTTTTCGCCACGTTTCCCTAAAAGGCTGATAACCTGAATGTTGTGAGATTGCCTTTTGGAGGGCCTAAATCCTGTTCCCGGAGGACGTTTTGTCAGGCTCTGGCGGCGGTCTTGCAGCGTGGTTGGACTGGGCTGTCCCGATGGCTCGAAGACTGGTAGGGCGGCGTTGGAGGAATGTCTGCCGGGCCGGTGGTAGCCCTGTTGCCGTCTGCCTGCGGCCGTCTGCTTGGTCTTGCTCTCCTCCGCTTTGTGCTGCTCTTTTCCGTTTTTTGGTGCAATTGTTTTGGTTTCTCGTTTTTTTAGTCTAACTTTGCGTGTCATAAAACATAAATACACAAACGACATTCCATAGACATGAAGCAGGAAGACGATATAAGAAACGCAGTGGAGGTGATGAAGAGAGGCGGCGTGATACTGTACCCGACCGATACGGTGTGGGGAATCGGATGCGACGCTACGAATCCCGACGCTGTTGCCAAGGTATATGAAATCAAGCGCAGGAACGACTCGAAGGCCCTTATCTGTCTGGTTGACTCGGACAACCGTCTGCAGCGGTATGTCAGGAACGTGCCGGATGTGGCTTGGCAGCTGATAGATGCCGTTACGAAGCCTACGACGCTGATTCTTGACGGTGCGGTAAACCTTGCCCCGAACCTTATTGCCGAAGACGGCTCCATCGGTGTGCGGATTACCAAGGAACCGTTCTCGAAGGAGTTGTGCTATCGTTTTCAGAAGGCGGTTGTCAGCACTTCTGCCAACGTCAGCGGAGAGCCGGCGGCGCAGAACTACTGCGATATTTCCGAGGAGATACTTTCGGCGGTAGACTACGTTTGCGAGGCACGCCGGCAGGAGCACAAGCCCCACGAGCCGTCGAGCATCATCAAGTTGGGCAGCGACGGAGAGGTAACCATCATAAGGAAATAATTGTTTTTATAGTTCTTTTATAGGGAATGGCGGACATTGGCTTTATAGAGAAGCTGGAGCAATGGCGACAGAAACACGTTTCTGATCGCCAGTTTGTTCATATCCTTGCTTTTGTCATCGGATTCCTTGCGTCGGTCGCGGCCTTTGTGCTGCATCTTATCATCAGGGAGATAGAGAAGCTGATTACTTCGGGCTTTCATCTGACGACCATCAACTGGCTCTATCTGCTCTATCCCGTTGTCGGAATCTGGCTGACAAGCCTGTTCGTCAAATATATTGTGCGCGACCAAATTTCCCACGGTATCACGCGCGTGCTCTATGCCATTGCCTCGAAGCGGTCGGAGCTGAAGCCTCACAATACGTGGACGTCTATCGTGGCCTCGGCTATTACTATCGGGTTTGGCGGTTCTGTCGGTGCAGAGGCTCCTATCGTGCTCACCGGCTCTGCCATCGGCAGCAATCTGGGTCGTATCTTCCACTTGAACAAGCGGACGATGATGCTGCTTGTCGGCTGCGGAGCTACGGCTGCGGTGTCCGCGATATTCAAGGCACCCATTGCAGGCCTTGTCTTCACGTTGGAAATCCTGATGGTCGACCTGACGATGGCTGCCCTGTTGCCTATCCTTATCTCCTCGGTAACGGCGACTTGCTTTTCGTATTTCTTCACGGGCTCGTCGTCCATGTATAATTTCCAAATGGATTACCTGTGGAGTCTGGAGCGTGTTCCGGCAACCATCCTCTTGGGAATAGGCTGTGGATTCCTTTCGCTGTATTTCATGCGTGTCATGTCATGGTGCGAGGATGGGTATGGCAGGCTCTCGAAGTATCCCTATTTGAAACTTGTTGTTGGCGGAATCGTGCTTTCTTCGTTGATTTTCGTGTTTCCCTCTCTTTATGGCGAAGGATACAATAATTTGGGTATCCTGATAGAGGGGAGTACCGAGGCCGACTGGAACCGGGTGCTCCAAGGGTCTATGTTTGCCGGACAGACGAAGTTTCTCGTGCTTTATGTAGGGTTGGTTACGCTGATGAAGGTCTTCGCCACCAGTGCCACGAACGGGGCCGGGGGATGCGGCGGAACCTTTGCACCTTCGCTCTTCATTGGCGGATTTGGCGGTTTCTTCTTTGCGCGTGTCTGGAACATCAACCAGATAGGCGTGTATATTCCCGAGAAAAACTTCACCCTGTATGGCATGGCAGCCGTGATGGCGGCCGTAATGCACGCTCCGCTGACGGGAATGTTCCTCATTGCCGAGCTTACAGGCGGCTATCAGCTCTTCATTCCCTTGTTGATAGTTTCCATCTGCTCCTATCTGACTATCAATATCTTTGAGCATCATAGCATCTACGCGGTACGGCTGGCGCGGCAGGGAAAGCTGCTGACGCACAATACTGACCGTTCGGTGCTCACGATGATGAGCATGGACAGCATTATAGACAAGGATTATACCTTCGTCGGGCCTGACTTGGAGCTGGGTAAGCTGATACACGCCATCAGCCGCAGCCGTAACACCTATATACCGGTGGTGGATGACAACGGGACGCTGCTGGGCGAGATAGACATTATGAAGATACGGCACATTGTTTTCCGTACTGAGCTGTATCACCGCTTCTACGTCAGCCAGCTGATGGTGCCTCCGTTGGGAACGATTGGGGTCAATGACCCGATGGAGTCGGTGATGAAGACCTTCGAAAAAACGGGTGCAAAGAATCTTCCCGTGGTAGGACTGGAAGGAGAGCTGGTCGGGTATATATCCCGGACAAGGCTGTTTAACATGTACAGGCAGACGGTTGCCGATTTCAGTACGGAGTAATTACAGAGCCTCAATTTTGTTATGGAAAGGCAGCGACGCAACGCCCGTTGCCACAACGGAGTTGCGGGCATGATGGCAATGGAGTTGCGGCAAAGGCATTTGTTCAGTAACCAATTTAGAAGTAAAGTCTATGAATAGTAAGGATATGCGCATTGTTTTCATGGGAACGCCGGAGTTTGCCGTCGAATCCCTGAAAACACTGGTAGAGAACGATTATAACGTGGTAGCGGTAGTAACACAGCCAGACAAGCCCGTAGGCCGGCATCAGGAGCAGTTGCAGCCCCCTGCCGTGAAGCAATATGCCCTGTCGGCGGGTCTGCCGGTCTTGCAGCCGGTCAGGATGAAGGATGCTGATTTTATGGAGAAGCTGCGCTCGTACCGTGCGGACATACAGGTGGTGGTGGCTTTCCGTATGCTTCCCGAGGCTGTGTGGTCCATGCCGCGCTTGGGCACGTTCAATGTGCATGCCGCTCTGCTGCCGCGGTACCGCGGTGCTGCTCCCATCAACTGGGCGGTCATCAATGGCGAGACCGAGACAGGGGTTACTACGTTCTTCCTCGATAAAGACATAGATACCGGGCGTGTTATTATGCAGAAGCGGTTTCCTGTTCCCGACGATGCCGATGTGGAATATGTGTACGACGGTTGATGCGTCTGGGAGCCGGCATAGCCGTGGAGACCATTGACCTGATTGCCTCCAAGCTGTCGGAAGAAAAGTACGGCAGTTTCAGCGAGTTGCTCGAAGCTGTCAGCGTACCCCAACAGGAAGACATAGCCTTACCATCAGCCCCCAAGATATTCAAGGAGACATGCCGGATAGACTGGAACCAGCCAGCCAAGCGCGTTTATGACTTTGTGAGGGGATTGAGTCCTTATCCCGGTACGTGGTGCAAGATGGTCCGGGACGGAGCAAACGGGAAAGAGAAGGCAGCGGTTCTGAAAGTCTACAAGGCTGCAAAGACCGACCGTAAGGCCGTTGCAGAGCCGGGTGAACTGCTTGTAGAGAGGGGAAGACTCTATGTCTGCACGTCCGACAGCCTGCTCGAGCTGCTTGAGGTTCAGCTGACGGGCAAGAAGCGGATGGATGCCCGTTCGTTCGTGAATGGTTTCCACGACTTGGAAACCTATCGCTTGCTGTCGCGGCCATAAGAAAGAGGAACATCCGTGAGGATATGCCGGCAGGCAGAGATGGTTGCATCCGCGTAGGCAAGGGGGAATTTGGGCAGGCAAGACAGTCGTGTGCCCTCTGTCAGGTGCCGTTCTGAACTATTTCTTGCTGCCCAGCCGGAAGGGAATGTCAATCCTCAGCTCCGTGAAATCGGCCTTCGTGGCATGCGCATTGACATTAAACCCGACGGCCAGACCATTCAGCTTGGGGAAAGAGTAGAACACACCTATACATTCGTAATAAGGTTTCTCTATCTCCCGGGCAGAATACCCGGCATGCCGGTAAAGGTAATAGCCTACGCCCATCCTTGCGCTTAATCTCCCGTAGAAGACCTCGTGCCTTGCCGATAAGGCCACCGACCAAGGGCTGTGCGGTTCGTCGGTATATCCGTCTTGCCTGTCCAGTCGTTCCACCTTGCTCGAATAGTCGCCGTAGAAGGCGGCAATGCCTATGCCCGATGCCCAGCGTCGGGCATAGCGGTACATGAGCGATGCCTGAAACGAGCAGGCACCATATACGGAAAACTTGGATGTCCGGTAGCCGGGTTGCCCCATTGGCGTATGAAACTGTGTATGCTGCCAGTCTTCCAACAGTGTCTTTGCGCCTGCGCCTACCGATAATTCTATGAAGGCATGGCGGTGGAAGACGGAGTCTTTTGAGTGATTCTTGGATTGGGTGTGGCTGTCGGTCTGCGGCATATAGGCTATGCCGACAAACGGACTCAGATAGTTTGCTCCCTTATTCGGACGGTAGAGTGCACCATTGCTGTGGTGGGCAAAGTCCAGTCCGCCTGTTATGCCGATGTTGCGCCCCAGACGGTATCGGGCGTATAGCCCTGCCGTGAAGTAGATGTTCCAGTGCGTGCCGATGAACTCGTTGTCTATGCAGTCTTCCGTATTATATTTGACGGCGGAATAGCCCACGCCTGTGCCGAGATAGTAGCCGGCCTGCCATTTCGGAAGGCGGAGCAGCGGACGCGAAAATGTGCCGTAGAGCGTGAGAACGTTGCCCAGCCGGCTGTCGTAGTCTACCGGGACGAGGTCGCCCCATGCCGGGTCGGTCTCGCGGTGCATCCTTACGGAGTGGTTGAAGTTGTAGCGCAGTCCGGCAGCGAAGGTCGGGTAGCCGTAGTCTTTGGCGTATTCGTCGTTGGGAGGAATGATGTTCAGTTGGGCGGAAACGGAATATACGTCTTTCGTCTTCAGCCACTTCTTGGTATATTCGTCGAGTGCCAGTACACGCCCGGGGGCTATCCTGACCTCCGCTCCCAAATGGTTGAGGCAGGAATCCGGCAGGATTTGCGCCCTTGGAAATGCCTTTGTGCAGCCGAACGACAGCATGACAAGAAAAGTGAGAAGTCCTCTGCCCATATCGTTTACCACATTTGAATCTTGTAGCCGATGGTCAGCTGCAGCATGCTGTTGCGTGCCGCACCCAGCAACCGCTTGGCATCGCTGTCGTCGGCAAGTCTCCTGAAGGAGATGTTATAGCGCATGTCAAGCTGCCATTGCTTCCACTCAAAACTTGCACCGACGGGGATTGCCAAGTCTCCCCGGTGTATCTTGTCGGTAATGTCCTTCTTTTCGCCCCCTTTGAGGTGTGTGTGCATGCTGATGGCACGTGCCATGTGGAGTCCTGTGTAGAAGCTCCATGCTTGTCGGCCCAAGGATACCATCTTGCCAGATAGTTGGTATTGATATACTTGATGTTGTAGTCGTAAGGTCCGCTGCGGAAGACGGCATCGGCATCCGTAGCTACCGTGTGGTAGACATTGCCGGAACCTTGGTGCGAATATTCCACCTCTATGTCTGCTGCAAGGTTCGGAAAGACAAAGACCTCCATGAAGACGCCCCCTGTGATTCCTGTCTTCATGTTCCCGTTGAGTCCCGGCAGGTTGGAGGCGTTGAGTCCCAGCCGTGCCCCTACGTACAAGTCCCATTGCGTGTGTACGCCTGTCGGGTGTGCATCCTGCTTGATGGTCTGCATGACCTCTTTGTATCCATCCTTGACGGCTTGTGAAATCTTCTCCTTGTTTCTTTCGTTTACTATCTGTGCACGGGCGTTCAGAGCACCCAAAACAATAAACGACAATAAAAGCAATCTCTTCATTTGATGTTATTTCTGTGTGCGAAAATGCAGCTCTTTCGGCAGGACAGACCACCCGTCCCGCCTTGTTCGGTTGTTGTCAGCTGCAAAGATACAGAATATTATGGTTGTTTGGAAACAATTGTGCACTTTAATTCATGAGGCGGATACTTTGCCTGTAGGCGGCTGTCGTGTTCAGATGGAAGGACAGACTGGCGAAGTCAGCATGGGAAATGATGAATTGGCTTTTCACGGAAAATCCCCTTTCGCGTAGGGTAGCTTTGCCGATGGATAGTCGGGTATGCTGTCTTGGTCGGGCTATGGTCGCGTCGCTGCGATGACGGAAGCCTTGTATAAGAGTTTTCCCATAAGGGACAGCCTCCCGGTTCTTGTCAGGAAAACATTGTCTTTTTGTCATATTTGTTGACGGTTATTTAACTTTCGATAACGCGGAGGACAGGCTTTGTGAGCCTGTAAAAACCTGCCCGTGTTGCCATTCTGCAGCCTTGGCAAGATGAAAGAGCCTTTCCCGTTATGCGAAAGTGCCGCTTTCGCCGTATGAGGACGGCACTTTCGCTTGGAAGGGAAAAGAGACTTGGCTTGCATATCTTTCCAATTCTGTTCTTGAATACGTATTTTTATCGGAATTTATGAATAAAAATAAGCAATTTTTCAGGCGGTTTTCACTTAGTGTTCTTTTAATTGGTTGATGATGAGGAGGTTGCGCGGATGGCACGAGAATCGATTATTTGCAAGCAGGATTGGTGTCGGTTGGTTTTGAGCGAGTTTTGATGAAGAGCTTGTAAAGATTCTTCTGAATGTTAAATGTGGGAAAACTAAAGGCTTGGGATAGTGTGGCAACGTATGGAACGGAAAGGTAAAGGAGGACGTGTAAGGCTTATAGTGTTAGAAGAGATGGGGCGGAAATCAGCGGAAGACAGCTTGCAGACAACAAAAAACGGTGCAGATGGGAAAGCATCTGCACCGTTTTTGTGGTTGGAATGGAGAGGTTACGCGCCGTCAGCCTCTCTATGCGGCCTACTTGGCGTAAGACACACTGCGTGTCTCTCGGATGACCGTAATCTTCACCTGACCCGGATAGGTCATTTCGTTTTGAATCTTTTCTGCAATTTCCGTGCTGAGCTTCTCGCTCTCTGCATCGTCCATCTTGTCGGCACCGACGATGACACGCAGCTCGCGTCCGGCTTGGATAGCATACGTCTTCGTTACGCCCGGATAGCTCATGGCTATTGCCTCAAGGTCGTTGAGACGCTTGATGTAGGCCTCTACGATTTCGCGGCGTGCACCGGGGCGTGCACCGGAGATGGCATCGCACACCTGAACAATCGGGGCCAGCAGGGTCGACATCTCAACTTCGTCGTGGTGGGCGGCGATAGCGTTGCAGATGTCCGGTTTCTCCTTGAATTTCTCGGCTATCTTGCTCCGTACAGCGCGTGAGGCAGCTCCGTCTCTTCGTCGGGCACCTTGCCTATGTCGTGGAGCAAGCCTGCGCGCTTGGCCTTCTTAGGGTTCAGACCCAACTCGCTGGCCATGACGGCACAGAGATTGGCCGTTTCACGGGCATGCTGAAGGAGGTTCTGACCGTATGATGAACGGTACTTCATCTTTCCTACAATGCGTATCAGTTCCGGGTGCAGGCCGTGTATGCCGAGGTCGATGGCTGTCCGCTTGCCGGTTTCGAGTATTTCGTTGTCCAGTTGTTTCTTTACCTTTGCTACAACCTCCTCGATTCGTGCCGGGTGGATGCGTCCGTCGGCTACCAGCTGGTGCAGGGCGAGACGGCAAACCTCGCGGCGTACAGGGTCGAAGGCGGATATGACGATGGCTTCCGGCGTGTCGTCTACGACGATTTCTACGCCCGTCGCTGCCTCCAGTGCGCGGATGTTGCGTCCTTCGCGTCCGATGATGCGGCCCTTAACCTCGTCGTTGTCAATGTGGAAGACGCTGACAGAGTTCTCGATGGCGGTTTCGGTGGCAACGCGCTGAATGGTCTGGATGACAATTCTCTTAGCCTGCTGATTGGCGTTCAGCTTTGCATCGTCTACGATTTCGTTGATATAGGATGCCGCGTCGAGCCTGGCTTGGTCCTTGAGACTTTCTACCAGTCTGTTCTTGGCTTCTTCTGCGCTCAGCCCAGACAGCTCTTCGAGCTTGGCGCGCTCCAGTCCCTGCATCTTCTCCAGTTCCTGCTGCCTTACTTGCAGGAGCTTCTTCTCGTTGTCAATGCGCAGCTGCTGCTGGTCAACGTCCTGTTTTCTTCTGCCGAGTTCCTCCTGTCGCTGGTTCAGGGAAATCTCTCGCTGCTTCAGGCGGTTCTCGTTTTGCTGTATTTTCTGCGTGCGCTGCTGTACTTCCTTTTCGAGTTCGGCCTTCTTGTTGAGGAATTTCTCCTTTACTTCGAGTAGCTTTTTCTCTTTTATTACTTCTGCATCTTTCTTCGCAAGGTCCAAGGCTTCGTTATATTTTCCCTTGACTACATAGCGGAAGATGGCATATCCGCCCGCACATCCTGCCACAAGGCATAGGGCGGCTATTACGATTGTTCCAATGATTGTCATTTATTCTTTGTGATTGATTGATAAATTCATTATTTCTTAAGTGTCTCCTCTATCTCGGCAGTGAGCTTGAGGAGGATGTCGTTGAATGGCTCCGTGTCGTTGCGCGCCTCTTCTTTTTCATATCGGAGGGTAATGTCGAGCATGGCCATGTACAATATTTCCTTTTCGCTCTTCTTACCCTTGAAATAGCTGGAGTAGGTGTTGACTACTTTCGTGATGAGCTTTGACGCGGAACGGTAGTATGCTTCGTCCTCGCGCGGTACGTTTACGGGAAGGTCTGTGTCGTAGACATGCAGTTTGATATGTAGTTTTTCGTCTGCCATTTATGTAAGATTATTTATCGCTGAGGAGGGTAATGCATTTGTTAACGTCCCGGATGAGCTTGGCAATGCGCTTCTGAGTAGTCTCCATGTCGCCGTCGGTGATTTCCAGCATCTTTGCCATTTTGAGCAGTCTGTACTCTTCCTGCGCCTGATTGAGCTGTTCCTGAAGCCGCTTTATCTCTTGGTCGCGCTGGTCCACAAGCGTATACAACTCGTTGTTTTCCGCTTTGACCTCCTTATATTGGAGTATCATTTGTCTAACACGAGTGGCAAACGTATTCAGTGTTTTCTCATTCGCTTCCATATACTTACGGTCTTTTGGCTACAAAATTACATTAATCTGCCGATTTCTCAAAATTATTGACCAAATATTTATCTCTTCTCATAGAGCAGGCAGTCTTGCGCAGTCTGTTGACGCAAGGGGTTATGCCTTCTGGTCGTCGTCCTGCCGGGGTTCTTTCTTGGCCAAAAGGATAATCTGATAGACGAAATCGGTTATCCACTTGCGGGAGAATCCGAGTCTCTGATTGAGCTGGCGGATAGACATGACGGTCTTTATGACTCCTGCATCGCTGAAATTGTTCTTGTCGAAAATGTCGTTGACGGTCTTTTCCGTCATGGCATAGATGGCTTTCTTGAAGAATCCCGGTATGCGGAGCTTGAACTTCATGAGGTTTCCGATGAGCATCATCATGTCCTGCGTGAAGCCTTGGAACTGATAGAGATAGGGTTGCACGTCCTGTATCTTTTTGCAGTTCTTCTTGATACTTGTGTCTATCTCGTCAAAAAAGTTGTCTTCCAGCCCGTAGATACTTTTCATTGTCTTCCTCAGACTGGCTTTCTCGCCGATTCCGAGCTTGTTGTTGACGGTCGGAACGTGGAATGTCTGTTTGTAGGTGCGCAGGTCCGGGAGCATGCCCAGATTGGTTATGCCGAGCCGGGCTGCCAGTGCTGCCTGAAAATAGACCCTGACCAAAGTCATGTAGTCGTTCATTCCGCCTACCTTTTCTTCGCCTTCTGTTCTCTTGAATATTTTTGACAGAATACTCATTTTGTTTTCTTTATTTATCTGTTTGTTTTATACGTTATGATCGCTTCTGTTTGTGATGTTGATTGCAAAGTTAATAAAATAAAATAAGAAATTGTATCTGAAGTGTATTTTTTTTCATCTACGTTCAGTTATATCAACTAAAATGATTACCTTTGCTTGCATTATAGTGATAACTTGGAAATGCGTAAACATAACGGTAACGAAATTATACAGTGGTTGGTGGTGTTTCTTGACTTTGTCATATTAAACGCTATCTTGCTTTTATTAGTCCTTTCCTTTTGGGATTGGGTGCCTTGTATAGTATACGAAGAGACTAAATTATTCTTCTTCGTAGCCAATTGTGCAATGGTAATTGCGCAGTATTTCTTTTCGACGGTTATCCATTTGCGTTATTCAAGTATTGTTGACGTTGTAAAGCAGACGCTCAGTCTTGTTGGCATGCAGGTGGGAATGGCGTTTGTCTTGTTTCGCCTCATCCGCAATACAGGCGGTCTGTTTCATTTTGCCTTAGTCTTTTTCTGTATCTTATTTGCAGTTACGCTGTTCAGCCGTGTCTTGGAGCTTTTCATGCTGAGGCGGTATCGGCAGCGAGGAGGAAATACCCGTGTGGTCATCTTCGTGGGAAACGACCCTGCCCTGCTTACGGTCTACCATGAATTATCGGAAAATCCTGCCACGGGATACAAGGTGAGAGGCTATTATTCGGCGCATACGCTCGATGGGGCACCGGAGAAACTGGTTCGGTTGGGAAGCATTGCTGACCTTGATGAGCTGATGAAGGAAGAGGAAGAAAATACTTCCATAGACGACAGGCGGATTGCCGATGAGCTGTTTTGCTGTATGTCGCATGGTGATTCGGAAGAGATTGTAAGGATAATGAAGTTCTGCGACAAGCACGTTATCCACTTTTACTATGTTCCCCGTATGTTTGGTAACTATCGTCTGAACCTGACGGCAGAACGGGTGGGGTCTCTTGATTTGTTCACGAACCATACCGAGCCGTTGCAGGATATATCCAAGCGGTTCCAAAAACGTTTGTTTGATATATTGGTGAGCGGTATTATATTGCTTTGCATGCTTCCTTTTATTCCTATAATAGCCTTGATAATCAAGATACAGAGTCCCGGCCCTATATTCTTCAGGCAGAAGCGGACGGGCATGAACGGCGAGACGTTCTATTGTCTCAAGTTCCGCAGCATGCACGTCAATAAGGATGCCGACAAGATGCAGGCCACCCGGAACGACCCGCGTAAGTTCCCGTTCGGCGAACTGATGCGAAAGACCAACATAGACGAGTTCCCCCAGTTCCTGAATGTGCTGAAAGGAGACATGAGCATTGTCGGTCCGAGGCCTCACATGCTGTACCATACGGAAGTCTACTCGGAACTAATAGACAAGTATATGGTTCGCCACTTCTCCAAGCCGGGCATTACCGGATGGGCGCAGGTAACGGGATTCCGTGGCGAAACCAAAGAGCTGTGGCAGATGGAGGAGCGTGTACGCAGGGATATATGGTACATTGAGAACTGGAGCTTTTGGCTTGACATAAAGATAATGCTTATGACGGCTGTCAGTATCATTCGTCCCGACAGGCATGCTTACTGATGCCCATAGATTAAAATAACAAAGACATATATAATATGAAAGGTATTGTACTTGCAGGAGGTTCAGGCACGCGTCTTTACCCCATCACCAAAGGTGTCAGCAAGCAGCTGATTCCCATTTTCGATAAGCCTATGATTTATTATCCTATTTCTGCCCTGATGTTGGCAGGAATCCGGGATATTCTTATCATCTCTACTCCTTATGACCTTCCGGGATTCCGCCGGCTTCTCGGAGACGGCCACGAGTTGGGCGTAAACTTTGATTATGCCGAGCAGCCTTCGCCTGACGGACTTGCTCAGGCATTTATTATAGGCGAGCAGTTTATCGGAGACGACAGCGTCTGTCTGGTATTGGGAGATAACATCTTCTATGGTGCCGGCTTCAGCGGATTGCTGCGCGAGAGTGTCAGGGCGGCCGAGGAGGAAGGCAAGGCTACGGTCTTCGGCTACTATGTCAATGACCCCGAACGCTACGGAGTGGCAGAGTTTGACGCGAAAGGCAATTGCCTGAGTATTGAAGAGAAGCCGGAACATCCTAAAAGCAACTATGCCGTGGTGGGATTGTACTTCTATCCGAACAGCGTCGTGGACGTTGCGAAGAACATCAAGCCGTCCGCACGCGGCGAATTGGAAATAACGACGGTCAATCAGGTCTATCTCTCGAGGCAGAGCCTGAAGGTTCAGACGCTCCAAAGGGGCTTTGCATGGCTTGACACGTACCCACGACAGCCTTTCCGAGGCCAGCACGTTTATAGAGTGCATCCAAAAGAGACAGGGACTGAAGGTTGCCTGCCTTGAGGAAATTGCCTACAAGAAAGGTTGGATAGACAAGGAAATGCTGTTGGAAAATGCCCGTCCGATGGCGAAGAACGACTATGGAAAGTATCTTATCGGCCTTGTGGAGAACGACTAAAGGGAAAATAACAAAATAAAAACATAATGGAAGAAAACAAGAATATTGCGCCTGACAATGTGCAGGAGCAAGATGAGGGATTTTCTCTTGACTTTCAGGCCATCTACCGTACCGTTATCCTCAACTGGTATTGGTTTATCCTCTCGCTGATTATCTGTGGCGGTCTGGCGGCTATTTACCTTCGATATACGACGCCGATATACCAAGTCGTAGCCAAGCTGCTTATCAAGGACGAGAACAATAGCAGCGGCCGAGGAGGACAAAGCCTACAGAATATGGCCAACTTGGGAATTATCTCCAATTCCAATGGTATTGACAATGAGATGGAGATTCTGACCTCGCACTCTTTGGCAGAGGATGCCATCAGGGACTTGAAGCTGTATGTGAACTACAGCAGACAGGGACGCGTGAAGGCGCAGATTCTCTATTTGGACAAGCCTCTTCTCGTAGATGTAGACCTTGCCCACCTTAATCGCCTCAACCGTCCTATTTCGCTGACCATTACCCGCGAAAGGGCTTCCTATATTGTTAATGGTACTTATTCTGTGCCTATCGACGAAAATGCAGCCGAAGGTCCTTTCTCCATTACGCGCAGGTTTACATCTCTGCCGGCTACCATCGCTACCCGTGCCGGTATTATCACCATCAGTTCAAGCGGCAGCAGCATGCTTCACGACGGTGAAACGCTCTTCGTCGAGATTGAGTCGCCTAAGATGACATCCAATAAGTACGTGAAAGAGTTGCAGGTTGCCCAGACCTCAAAGACGACAACCATTGCCCAACTTCAGATGACGGATGAGGTTCCACAGCGTGCCCTTGACTACCTTAAGCAGCTTGCGATAGTCTATAACCGTCAGGCCAATCAGGACAAGAACACCATTGCCCTGCGGACGGAGAAGTTTATCACCTCCCGTTTGGAGAAAATCAACAGTGAGCTTGGAAAGACCGAGGGCGAGCTTCAGGACTACAAGCAGAAGAACGGAATGGTAGAACTGAAGATAAACGCTTCCAACTCGGTCAGCAACCAGAACGTTTCCGATGCGAAGCTGATGGACTTGGAGACCCAGATAGAGCTTTTCGGAACGATGGCCGGCGAGCTTGAGTCTTCGGCACGCAACCTTACGCAGGTGCTCCCTGCCAATATAGGGTTGAACGACCAAAGTACGGGCGCACTGATTGTCAAGTACAACGAACTCGTTTTGGAGCGCAATCGCCTTCTCCGCAGTGCTTCGGAAAACTCTCCTGTCGTAGAACCGCTGACGGAACAGATTCGCGAGATGAACGTCAACATCCGCCGCACTGTCAATACCACCAAGCGCAATCTGGAAACACAGCGCGATGCGTTGGCACAGCGGTTGAGCCGATACAATGAGGAAGTTGCCGAGACACCCGAGCAGGAGCGCATGTTGACACAGATTGGCCGTCAGCAGGAAGTCAAGTCGGGCCTTTACCTGATGCTGTTGCAGAAGCGAGAGGAGAACAGTATCTCCTTGGCTGCTACAGTCGATAAGGGTAAGCTGATTGACGAGCCGCAATATGTTGGAAAGATTTCCCCAAAATCTTCCATGATTATGCTGATAGCATTGCTTATAGGCCTTGCCATTCCGGCCCTTATTGTGTTCTTGGTTCAGTTCTTCCGCTATAAGATAGAGGGACATGAGGACGTTGCCCGTCTGACCAAGCTGCCGATTCTTGCCGATGTTGCCGTTGCCAGCAATGCAGCTAAGGGAAAGGCCGATATTGTCGTGCATGAGAACAAGAACAATCAGATGGAGGAAATATTCCGATCTATACGTACCAACCTGCAGTTCATGCTGAAGGAAAACCAGAAGGTGGTACTTTTCACCTCTTCCACGTCGGGAGAGGGAAAGACGTTTACCGCTGCCAACCTTGCCGTCAGCTTTGGTCTGTTAGGCAAGAAGGTCATTCTGGTAGGTCTGGATATCCGTAGGCCGCGTCTGGCAGAGTTGTTCATGATCAACGACCACAAGCACGGCATCACAAATCTTCTTGTTAAAGCCAACCCTACGGAGGAAGAGCTGATGGAGCAGATTCTGCCGTCCGGCGTAAACGACAATCTCGACCTGCTGATGGCAGGCCCTGTGCCGCCGAACCCGGCAGAATTAGCTGCGAGAAAGTCTTTGGAAATCATTTTCGAGCAGCTGAAGAAGCACTACGACTACATTCTTGTCGATACGGCTCCTGTAGGTCTGGTAACCGATACGTTGCAGATAGCACGTGTGGCAGACGCTTCGGTCTACATGTGTCGCGCAGACTATACGCCGAAGTCTAGTTTCGACATGATCAACGGCTTGGCCAACGACAAGAAGCTGCCTAACATGTCTATCGTGCTGAACGGCATTGATATGTCCAAGCGCAAGTATAGCTATTACTATGGTTACGGAAATTACGGCAAGTATGGCCGTTACGGACAGGCAAACAGCCGTCGTAACAGCTCATACGGCCAGTATGGAAACTATGGTAACTATGGCAACTATAGCAACAGCCATTACGGCAACAAGAAAGACAATTCTATTAAACGTTAGTATTTAAGTGGCCGTGCCTTTGCCGGATTGTTGCCGGGCAGGGGCATGCCCGTATGAAAGATTAAGAAGTTATGGTTATAGCTGTTGATTTTGACGGTACGATTGTCGAGCACCGTTATCCCGCTATCGGCGAGGAGGTTCCTTTTGCTACCGAGACGCTAAAGATGTTGATTCAGGATGGACATCAGCTCATACTCTGGAGTGTACGCGAAGGCAGACTGCTACAGGAAGCCGTTGACTGGTGCCGCTCCCGTGGCGTGGAGTTCTGGGCCGTCAACAAGGATTACCCCGAGGAGGAAGAGTCCAAAAACAGGAATTTTTCCCGTAAGATAAAGGCAGACATGTTTATCGACGACCGAAATATGGGAGGTCTGCCCGACTGGGGGACCATCTATCAGATGATAAAGAACCACGAGACTTGGATGAGCCGGGGATTCAACAACACTTCGTTTGAAGACCACGAGCCTCCAAGGAAGAAGCACTGGTGGAGCAGAGGATAAGAGAGGGAGGACATTTCGCAGGCCGGGATGTCCTCTTTTTGATTCTTGTCCGCCTGATGCTGCCGTATCGGCTCCTGCTTCAGGCAAGGCAGATATAAGATTTCTTTATTTTAAAACAATGATAATAATAGAACGGGGACGGAAGGAAGATGCGGCCGTCATTGCGAGCTTGGTAATGGAGGCTATGAACCACGAGTGCTGTCAGTGGTTTGCCGGACCTCGCCATACACTGGATGACTTTCACCGGCTGATGAAAGGCCTTGTGGAAAGGGAAGACACCCAATATTCCTACCTTAACACGCTGGCGGCACGGACAGAAGACGGCTCGGTGGCAGGTATCTGCATCAGCTATGACGGGGCATTGCTCCGTCCTCTTCGCCGGGCTTTCATAGATGGGGCATTGGAGGCTTTTGGGAGAGATTTCTCTGATATGAAGGACGAAACGCAGCCGGGTGAACTCTATGTAGACTCGCTTTGTGTCGCCTCGGAGTTTCGTGGGCAGGGCATTGCTACGCGATTGCTACAGGCAACCATTGAGAAAGGCCGGGGGATGAACCTGCCCACCGGGCTTCTTGTAGACATGGGGAATCCACGGGCAGAGCGTCTCTACCGGCGCATCGGTTTCCGCCATGTGAACGACAGTGAGTGGGGTGGGCATGCCATGCGCCACTTGGTTCATCCCTTTGCACCCCTTTTGCCGGAGGACTAAGCCTACGGACAGGAAAGACGTGTCGGGGCAGGCAGAGCGATAATTGTGCAATGCCACAGGCAGATGCAGGGCGATTGAAGTCGTCTATGGCTCATGGGAGATTCAGGTTCTCCGTCATCATTCTGCAATGATATAAGGGAAATTACCGGGTTGTGCAAAGCCCGGTGATTGACTTCGGGTTAACCATGAAATGAAAGCGGCACTTTCACCACGTCAAAGTGCCGTTTTCGCCAGACGAGAACGATGCTTTTGCCGTGAAAAAACGCCAATCTTGTACTTTTCCTGTATCTTATTGATTATCAAAGGTCTGTCATGTCGGATTCTGAACGGATGTTTTTGGGGAAGTAAGACACGAGGACTCTGTTTATAAAAATAATTCTGAAACGCCATGATGGAGAGGAAAGGGAGGTATGAAAATTTGAGAGCAATCATACGATTGCTCTCAACCAACACAAAAACTAAATTAGACTTAACTAAACGATGAGGGGTGATTTGTCGCAAACTACCATCCTATCGCAGTGCAAAAATAGTATAAAAATATTGATTACAGGCCTGTTTGCCCTGTTTTTTGAGTATTGCTCTCAACTTTGTACTATCTTGTTTCCGATTTGTAAAGCAACAGCGCATCGAGCAAGGTCATGGCCGCCATCGATTCGACGATGGGTACTGCCCGTGGCAATACGCAGGGGTCGTGTCGCCCATGTACGTCTATCGTCGTGGAATTGCCCTCCTTGTCTACCGTCGGCTGTTCCTTCCGGAGGGTTGCCACAGGCTTGAAGGCTACGCGGAAGTAGATGTCCTCGGCGTTGCTGATGCCACCTTGGATGCCTCCGCTGTGGTTGGTCTGGGTGGCGATGGACGACGGATGCCCTGCACTGGAGGCTGAAGGGACAAAGGTGTCGTTCTGCTGACTTCCTCGCCACGAGCTACCGGCAAAGCTTCTCCATATTCAAATCCCTTGACGGCATTGATGCTGAGCATTGCCGCTCCCAATCGCGCGTGGAGCTTGTCGAATTCCGGCTCGCCCAGTCCTACCGGACAGCCTTTCACTACGCAGGCTATCACGCCCCCGATGGTGTCGCCCTCGTGCTTGACTTGGGCGATGAGGCTCTCCATCTCCTTAGCTTTCTCAGGGTCCGGACAGCGCACGGCATTGGTCTCGGCAAGGGACAGGTCGTAGCGGTGGTAGTCGCTGTTGAGGCGGATGTCGCCCACCTGCGACGTGTAGGCACTGATGCTGATGCCGTATTGTCGCAAGACGAGTTTGGCCAACGCCCCCCCTACGACCCTTGCCAGTGTGATGCGGGCCGACGAGCGTCCACCACCGCGATGGTCGCGGATGCCGTATTTCTTATAGTAAGTATAGTCGGCATGCGACGGGCGGAACAGGTCGCGGATGCTGTCGTAGTCCTTTGAGTGTTGGTTGGTGTTGCGGACGATGAATCCGATAGGCGTTCCCGTCGAGCGTCCTTCAAAGACTCCGCTGAGCAGTTCCACTTGGTCTGGTTCTTTCCTCTCGGTCGTGATGTGGCTTTGTCCGGGGCGTCGTCGTGCCAGTTCGCCCTGTATGAAGTCCAAGTCTATCTCGATGCCGGCAGGCATACCGTCTACTACGCCGCCCACGGCGGCTCCGTGGCTCTCGCCGAAGGTCGTCAGCGTGAAGAGATTTCCAAATGTATTGCGCATAAGCGTAGGGGTTTGGGGTTGAGGATGGGGGATGACCGATTAGCCTGCGGTCCTGTTGCAGGATGCAGAACCGGGGATGCCGGTTAGTGATATGGCGGATGTGAGGGCGTGAGGGCGGGGGAGAGCCTTCTTAATGCTCTCCTCCGCAACATTCTCCTTCGCCATGCCCGTGCTTTCCGCAGCAGTGTTCGCCCTTTCCGTGTTCGTGCTTGTGTTCTCCGTGGCCGCCTCCGCAACATTCTCCTTCTCCATGTCCGTGCTTTCCGCAGCAGTGTTCGCCATCTCCGTGTTCGTGCTTGTGTTCTCCGCAGTCGCCTCCGCAGCCTCCGCATCCGCCACTACAATGGTGTTGGTTCATCTGCTCGAAGAAGTCGCGAACTTCTTCTTCCGACGCCTCACGGTTTTGTAGGACGTGCCCCTTGAAGTGAAGGTCCTTGCCGGCAAGGGGATGGTTGAGGTCAATGGTAACTTTCTCGTCGCCGATGTCGAGCACCTTGCCGAGGAAATGCTGTCCCTCCTGATTCTGCAATGGGATGACTGCATCCTTGCAAATAGTCTCCTCGTCGAACACACCGTCGCGGATGAAGGTGGTCTTGTCGAGTGCCAGCACGCTCTTGGGGTCGTATTCGCCATAGGCGCGTGCCTTTTCGAGTGAGAAGGCAAAGTCGCTGTCGGTCTCGAAACGGACAATTTCCTCCTCGAAGGCAGGAATAGTCATCTCGCAGCCGGTGTAAAACTGCATGGGCTTCTGGCCTTCGGTCTTTTCTATGAAAGTCTCTTTGCCGTTCTCTACACTGTATAGTTCGTAGTCTACTACGATGAGTCTGTGAATGTTGTTCTCCATTATTACCTCTTTATATTGTTGATTACAGAAGTGCAAAGTTAATTAATTTATATGTAAATCAGGCATATACGTTGTTGAATTTTCCTTTTGTGAGGTAGTGGGTCGGCAGTTTGCAGGCAGCAATATGGCTGGCAAGGCAGTTTTATTGTTGCTTTGTGTCAGTTTGGGTGCTGTTTGCCGGAAGTGGCATGCCAGAATGGCAGAAAAGTCTTTAAGAGTCGCCTGCTATGCGAAGCGGCTGTAAGGTGAACTTCATTGATTTACAGTCCTTTTATTTGTATATCTCGTTTTTTCTTCGTTTCTTTGTGGATGAAATGCCGGCAACGGGACAATGACCGTTTCGGGAAAAACTTTAGCCAATGAAACGAGCCTTTAGCAATCTTCTTTTTCTGATTCTTCCGATAGTGGCAGCAGCACAACGCCCCTGCCTCTACAAGATGTCGCCCCTCGTGCGGCAGGCAGTTCTCGAAACGATGGTGCAGGGACGGAGAAGCCCCTCCTCAGCCTCTACGCTGCCCCGTCAAGGGACTCTGACCGCCTTTGTGCGGACAACGGGCAATGCTGATGACTTGTGGCCCAATCATGGTTGCCGGGTCTGGGCGCAGTTTGGCAGCATCAGCATTGTCTCCATCCCCCTCGGGCAGTTGGCTTCGCTCTCTCTGGACGGTCAGGTAAGCCGGATTGAAGCCGGGAAGCCATGCTCGGTGCAGATGGATACGACCATTCTTGTCGTCAACGCACAGCCCGTTTACGAAGCTACCGGCTGCCGCAAGCCTATACGGGGAAAGGAGTTGTTGTGGGAGTACAGGACATTGGCTTCGACCTGACCCATCCCAACTTCTTCAGCAAGGATATGAGCCGCTATCGTATCAAGGCCATGTGGGATCAGCTCTCTCACGATACCATAGCCTCTACGCTGGTGGTGGGGCGCGACTATGTGGGTGAGGATGCCCTGCTTGGCGTGGGCTGTCCGCTCGATGGGCTGACCCAGACACACGGAACGCACACCGCGGGAATTGCGGCAGGCAGTGGAGCCGAGGGCAACGGGGTGGTGTCGCCCTATCAGGGGATGGCTCCCGATGCCGATATAGTGATGGTAGCCAACGCAACGTCCAATAATGCTGCCCTCATTGATTCTGCCGACTACTATAAGTACACCTATGCCACGGATGCACTTGGCTTCAAATATATCTTCGACTATGCCGACCGCCACCGTCAGCCCTGCGTCATCAACTTCAGCGAGGGCGGACATGAAGACCTGCATGGGTATGATCCACTCTACTATGAAGTGCTTGACTCACTGTTAGGTCCGGGACATATACTTGTTGCCTCGGCAGGAAATGACGGTAACTTGGTCAACCATATCCATAAGCCAAAGGGACAGGAGAGTGCCGGATCGTTTATCATAGGTAATCCCGACAAAGCGTTCTTCACCTGCAAGTCCTCCCGTCCCTTTGTCTTTCGGACGACTATTTATGCCGACGAGCTTCATCCCACGGTAGTAGATATTCCCACCGGCAGAGTAATCTCGGCTCCGGACTCCCTCTTTGCCGACACCATCACGATAGGCGGACGACGCTACGACTGGCAGATTATGGCCTATCCGAACTATTACGAACCCACGGAGACTGCCTACGACTTTGTGCTGACCTGTTCTGACAGGCTGGGCAGCGGTGTCTATGCGTCGCTCCAGCTGGTTGGCAGCGATGCCGATGTTGAGCTGTTCCGCATGAGCGGCTATCTCATTGAGCGGCCGCTCGACCCTCAGCTCAATGCCGGCGACAATTCGTACAGCATCCATTCACCTTCGAGTGCGCCGCGTGCCATCTCTGTAGGGGCCACGGGCTACCGCACGCAGTTTGTCAATTACTTAGGCGAGACAAAGGTGTATAATCACGGGACGGACGGTAAGCGCATACCTTTCTCTGGAGTAGGCCCGGCCTTCGACGGTCGGGTGAAGCCCGATGTGGTCGCTCCGGGACAGAATGTCATCTCGTCTTACAGCTCTTTCTTTATTTCCAATCCTTCCCAACCCTTGTCTGCGCTTTCGTCGGATGTCCGTCATTTCGACTTCAACGGGCGTACATTTGCATGGAATTCCAATGCCGGGACTTCTATGTCGTCGCCCGTTGTGGCCGGCGCAATAGCCCTTTGGCTGCAAGTCAATCCCCGTCTGACTCCCGAAGACTGCATATCCATCTTCCGAAAGACCTGTACCCGATACGACAGCTCGCTGCCCGTGCCCAATAATCTCTACGGCTACGGACAGATAGACGTCTATGCCGGCTTGCAGGAGGCCTTGCGCTTGGCAACGGGTATAGAAGAGATGACAGCTACGGCAGGGCGGCCTGACGGCCTGCATGTCTATACCTTGGATGGCAGATATTGCGGAACCGATACGGGGAAACTGCTTTCCGGCATATATATAAGAGGTGGCCGGAAGTTCGTGAAACCTTGATTCGCTTGTCGTGCTTATCGGAGTAATTGGACGGTCTGGCCCGGTTGTTCCGATAAGCCCGGTTTGCCCGACGGGGCAAACAAGCCTACAGGCTGTTTCTTCCTTATTTTCAACTACCTATAGTTAGGTATTTTGACGAAACCACTATTTTTAGGTATTGCAAGGATAAAACAATCATCGTATCTTTGCAATCGAAAGTTAAACAAACAAGAACTAAAAGTTAGGAAAATGAAGAAAACAGTTGTAGTTTACGGTTCTTCAACCGGCACATGCGAAAATATAGCAAATACCATTGCCGAGAAGCTCGGTACAGAAGCTGTTAACGTTGCAGACTTCAATGCAGACGTGGTTGCTGAAAACGACAATCTTATCCTCGGAACCTCCACTTGGGGCGCAGGCGAATTGCAGGACGACTGGTACGACGGTATCAATGTCCTTAAAGAGGCCGACCTCACAGGCAAGACCGTAGCTCTCTTCGGCTGTGGCGACAGCGAGTCCTACTCCGATACGTTTTGCGGAGCCTTAAAGGAAATCTACGATGCCTGCCAAGGTGCCAACATCCTTCCGGGAGTTTCAACGGCCGGATATACCTTCGACGACAGCGAAGCCGTGATAGACGGCAACTTCGTAGGACTTGTTCTCGACGATGTGAACGAGGAAGACCAGACCGAAGGGCGCATCGACGCATGGCTGGAGAACATCAAGGGCGAATTGTAACCGCCCTTCCTGCCCCGTCAGGGGGCTGAACTAATGTATGACGAACGACAAGGGGAATGAATAAGGAAATGATACCGACCGACATGAAGGTTCTGATGAACCACATCTACGAGTTTCAGAAAGGCATCCGGCAGATGGTACTCTTCACCTGTAACAAGAAGTATGAGGAATATGCCACCGCACGGCTTACACGCCAGAACATCCCCTACATCGTCCGTCCTATCGGAAACGACCGTCTGAATCTTTTCTTTGGAAGGCGCGAATGTCTCGATGCCATCCAGCTAATGGTTACGAAGCCGCTTAATCAGCTGTCTCCCGAGGAAGACTTTATCCTTGGTGCGATGCTTGGATATGACATACGCGTACAATGCGAACGCTACTGCGAGCGTAAGTGCCGTACCTGTCAGCGTGCCCAGTAAGCCTTAGAAAGGACCAAACTATATGACGATGGCAGCGGCTACGTTAATTTATTAAATGAAAATCTTGTTCGCGAAATAAAATTATTTCATAATGTTTTTGTAAGGATTAAGGCTGGCTGCGAAGTCAGCCTTTTCATTTTCTTCGGCTTGTCAGTTGTCCACAACAATTCGGAGGTGCAGCTGTCATGGTTGGTGTTGTCCCGTTTCACAGCCAGCAACATAAGTGCATACTTCCCTTGCTTTAACTAAAAAAAGTCCCGAACCTTTCCTTTTGTCCCGGGAAGTTTGTAATTTTGCCCCAAGAAAGTTATAAAATAAAAGTTCAATGAAGAAAATTAAGTATGTTTTGGTGGCTGCTTTCGTTGCCACGCTTGCCGCCTGCGGCACTACTTCCACGGTGCCCCTCACGGGCCGCACTCATAGAATCAGTGTTTCGGACGAGCAGATTCTCAGCCTTAGTCAGCAGGAATACAGCAAGTTCATGGCTTCTGTCAAGAAGTCGGCCGATACAAAGAATACCCAGATGGTACAGCGCGTGGGCCGCCGGCTTGCCACTGCCGTGGAGACCTACCTCCGCAACAACGGATTTGCCGACGACCTGAAGAACTATCATTGGGAGTTTAATCTCGTGCAGGATAAGCAGGCCAATGCCTTCTGTATGCCGGGCGGAAAGATTGTAGTCTACGAAGGATTGCTGCCTTATACCCAGAACGAGGCAA
The DNA here is from genome assembly GCF_000614065.1 of Prevotella dentasini JCM 15908. GTDB lineage: Bacteria > Bacteroidota > Bacteroidia > Bacteroidales > Bacteroidaceae > Prevotella > Prevotella dentasini. The sequence goes on from NZ_BAKG01000008.1 coordinate 96,258, forward strand.
GTCTTGCAATCGTTCTCGGGCACGAGATAGCCCATGCCGTAGCCAAGCACAGCGCAGAGCAGCTGACCAAGCAGCAGAATCAGCAGACGGGCATCCAGCTCGGGGCAGGCATACTCGGTGCCATCACGGGCAATAGCGGCCTTGCCAAGACGGGCGGAGAGATAGCCAGCACCTATTTCTCCTTCAGAAACCTGAAGTACAGCCGCGATAATGAGAACGAGGCCGACCACATGGGACTTATCTTTGCAGCCATGGCGGGCTACGACCCACAGAACGCTGTCGGCTTCTGGCAGCGCATGTCGTCGGGCAACACCAGTACGTCCGACTTCCTGAGCGACCACCCCTCCGATGCCAAGCGTATCAAGAACATTCAGGGATGGATGCCGGAGGCCATGCGATACTACAAGCCCGGCACTACCGCCAAGCCGGCTTCGACTGGCCGTAAGCCGACAGCCAAGCGCAAGAAGGGTACGCGCCGTTAGGCCTGTACGGCAGAATGGTAAAAAGGCAGCAGGCCATTTGGTCTGCTGCCTTTTCCGTTTAAGATAGCCTGCCCGTAATTGTCTGATATACAAACTTTTGAAGGCGTCAGGCGAAAGTGCCGTTTTCGTACCATGGGAGTACCGTTTTCATACAGCGAAAACGGCACTTTCGCAGTGTCAGAGTGGCACTTTCGCTATTCCGGCATCAAGCAACTGCCCGGAGTTTGCCTCATGGGCAAACTCCGGGAGGGCATAAGCTGATAAGATACGTCCAAACAAAAAGGCCTGTAGGTGGTTGCCTACAGGTCTTTGTTTCTTTATGCCTATATGTTCTGAACGGGGAACCGAAAAACGCTTCGCCTTACCCCGTAGTGCAATATTGTCCGTCAGAGTTCCCAGCCTATGGCAGATGCACCCAGCACGGCGGCTGAAGCATCGTCTAAGGAACTGATAAGGAATTTGGCCTTGTCGCGGAACACGGGCATGACGTGGTCGTGATAGGCCCTCTTGATGGGATTCATCAGCAAGTCGCCTGCCTTTGTCAGACCGCCGAAGAAGACGAATGCTTCTGGCGATGCGAAGGTGGCAAAGTCTGCACAGGCCTCGCCAAGCATCTTGCCTGTGAACTCGTAGACGCTCAAGGCCAGTTTGTCGCCCTTTCCGGCAGCAATGGAAACATCAAGCGAAGTAATGTCTTCGGGGTTGATATTGCGGAGTTCGGACGGTTCTTCCGAGCTTAGCAGAAACTCGCGGGCCGTGCGCGCAACGCCGGTTGCAGAGCAATAGGCTCCAGACAGCCGGTCCGGCCGCATCCGCACGTCCGGCCTTCGCTGCTGCGAACCATGGTAACGTGCCCTAACTCTCCGGCAAAGCCGTCGGAACCGTATACCATCTGCCCGTTAAGTACGATGCCGGAGCCTACGCCCGTGCCCAATGTTATCATGATGAAGTTCTTCATGCCGCGTGCGACGCCATACTGCATTTCTCCGATGGCCGCAGCGTTGGCATCGTTGGTAAGTCCTACGGGAATATTCAGGCGTGTCGAGAACATCTCTGCCAAAGGAACGACGCCCGTATGTGCCCATGTAAGGTTGGGAGCATATTCTATTGTGCCACGGTAGAAGTTGCTGTTAGGCGCACCGATGCCCATGGCCTTGATTTGGGTAATCCCCCCACCTTGGCTATAATGGGTTTCAAGGCCTCGACTCCTGCATCTACAAAATCCTCTACGGTCTTGTAAGTCTGCGTTTTGATTGAGTTAGTAGCTATAACTTGACCGCGCTGGTCAACAATACCAAAGACTGAGTTAGTTCCCCCTAAGTCTAAGCCTATCACGAAAGGCCGTGGTTCTAATATATCCATGAAATAATAAGTTTTTGATTTAACTTTATACTGGCAAAGTTATGAAAAAACTCGCAATTCGACAAAGTTTTGTTAGCGAAATTTGCTTATTCCGTATTATTTTTGCAATTTTGCACCCGAATTATGAACATGCCATTTCCCATCCAGCTGGATATCCTCGACTTTATCTTTAAGGGTATGTTAATCGGAATCATTGCGTCCGCGCCAATGGGTCCGGTTGGTATATTATGTATCCAACGAACCTTGAATAAAGGACGATGGTACGGTTTCGTTACAGGAATCGGTGCCGCAGCCAGTGATTTTATCTATGCCCTCATCGTAGGACTGGGCATGAGTTTCATTATGGAACCTTTGCAGAACCCCGCCTATCAGTTCATTCTACAGATTTCGGGAAGTATTCTTTTAATGCTTTTCGGCATATATTGCTTCGTGTCAAATCCCATGAAGAAGATACATAAGAGCGGAAACACCAAGGGGACTTTGCTGCACAACACCTTCACGGCCTTTCTGGTAACTTTCTCAAATCCGCTTATCATCTTCCTCATCATGCCACTTTCGCACAGTTTGCCTTTGTGCAGCCATCGCGGCCGTTGGAGATGATAGTCGGCTTTGCGAGTATTCCGCTGGGTGCCTTGGTATGGTGGTATGGGCTGACGTGGGTCATAGACAAGGTAAAGGAGAAGTTTGATGTCAACGGTATCCTTATTATTAATAAGGTGATAGGCTCTATCGTCATCTTGTTCTCGCTGCTTGTTCTTGTCGGTACGGTCTTCAACCTGTACCATCTGCCGTCCTACTATTAGCAGGCAGGGGAGCCAATATTTCAATATCGTTTTATCTATGTTTGTAGCAAGAGAACTCAGGAAGAAAAGCATAGCAGAATATCTGCTCTATATGTGGCAGATAGAAGACATTATACGCGTTTACGGCTGTTCGTTGACCCGTATCCGCAAAGAGTATATAGACCGCTTCGACTACACCGAGGAACAGAAGGAAGACGAGGAAGACTGGTTCGGCGACTTGGTACGCATGATGAATCAGGAGGGATGTCGCGAAAGCGGACACCTGCAAATCAATAAGATTCTCGTACAAGACTTGACGGAGCTTCATGCACAGTTGCTGGCATCGTCAAAGTTCCCGTTCTATTCTGCCGAATACTATCGTGTGTTGCCCTATATAGTGGAATTGCGCAGCAAGACCAAACAGGCGGCCGACCAAATGGCACGCAAGAACGACGAGAGACTAAAGGCGGTAGCTGCCCAACTCGGTAAAAGCGAGATAGAAACCTGCTTCGACACGCTTTACGGAGTGATGATGCTGCGCTTGCAGAAAAAGGAAATCAGTCAGGAAACCAGCCATGCCGTAAAGGAAATAACGACACTCATAGGCATGCTCTCGGACTATTACATCAAGGATAAGACCGAGGGGCTGAAGTTTGAAGACGATTAAGGATGAACGAAACTAAAGAGAAAAGAAATGAATATACTTGTAACAGGTGCCAACGGACAACTCGGCAACGAGATGCAGTTAGTCGCTAAAGACAGCAAGGACAACTATATCTTCACCGATGTATGCGATGGTTATGAGAAGTTAGACATTACCTGCCTTGACGAAATACGCAAGGTGGTGAAGAAAAACAATGTGAAGTGCATCATCAATTGTGCTGCTTGGACCAATGTGGACAAGGCTGAGACGGCCGGAGACATCGTGGAGACGCTCAATGCCACGGCTCCTGAGAATCTCGCCAAGGCGATGAAGGAAGCCGACGGACTGCTCGTCCATGTCAGCACCGACTATGTCTTTGGCGGCGATCCGTACAACACGCCCTGCAAGGAGGACCAGAAAGGTACGCCGACAGGCGTTTACGGGCTTACCAAACTGCATGGCGAGGAGCGGATACAGGCTGTCGGGGTGAACCATATCATCCTCCGCACTGCATGGCTATACAGCGAGTTCGGGCACAACTTCGTAAAGACGATGATGAATCTTACCGCTACCAAGCCACAGCTGAAGGTTGTTTTCGACCAGTGTGGGACTCCGACGTATGCCGGCGACCTTGCCAATGCCATCTTTGACATCGTAGAAAACCGAAAGTACGAGGGTAAGAGCGGCATCTATCACTTCTCCAATGAGGCGTATGCAGCTGGTATGACTTCACCATTAAGATAGCCGAGCTTGCCGGCAACAGGGACTGCGACATCCAGCCATGCCATAGCGACGAGTTCCCCTCGCCCGTAAAGCGTCCTGCCTACTCTGTGCTCGACAAGACAAAGATTAAGGAAACGTTCGGCATCAGGATTCCTTACTGGGTAGACAGCCTCAAGATCTGCATGAAAAACCTTAACGCATAAGCAACGAAACAGGAATGAACGAAATAGAACGCAGAAGAACCTTTGCCATCATCTCCCACCCGGATGCCGGCAAGACGACCCTTACCGAGAAGTTCCTCCTCTTTGGTGGGCAAATCCAAGTGGCGGGTGCGGTTAAGAGCAATAAGATACGCAAGACGGCAACATCCGACTGGATGGACATCGAAAAGCAGCGCGGCATCTCCGTATCCACCTCCGTGATGGAGTTCGACTACGAGGACTATAAGGTGAACATCCTCGACACACCGGGCCATCAGGACTTTGCCGAAGACACCTACCGCACGCTGACCGCCGTAGATTCCGCCATCATCGTGGTAGACTCCGCCAAAGGTGTGGAGGCACAGACCCGAAAGCTGATGGAAGTTTGCCGTATGCGCAACACACCGGTTATTATTTTCATCAACAAGATGGACCGCGAGGGACGCGACCCCTTTGATGTGCTTGATGAATTGGAGGAAGAACTCAAAATCAAAGTGCGCCCCCTGTCGTGGCCTATCGGGCAGGGGCAACGCTTCAAGGGCGTATACAACATCTACGAACAGAAGCTCAACCTCTTTACACCGAACAAACAGCGCGTTACGGAGACCATAGAGGTGGACGTAGATTCCGAGGAGCTTGACCGACAGGTAGGCAGCGACTTTGCCGGCTTGTTGCGCAACGACCTCGAACTCGTCAACGGCGTTTACCCGGAATTTGACGTAGAGAGTTACCGTTCGGCCGAAGTGGCTCCCGTATTCTTCGGCTCGGCCCTCAATAACTTCGGTGTGCAGGAGCTGCTCAACTGTTTTGTGGAGATAGCACCGAGTCCCCGTCCCACGAAGGCGGAGGAGCGGATGGTAGCACCTGCCGAACAGAAATTCACGGGATTCATCTTCAAGATTACCGCCAACATCGATCCGAACCACCGCAGCTGTATTGCCTTCTGCAAAGTATGCTCCGGCAAGTTTCAGCGCAATCAGCCCTATTTGCATGTCCGCAATGGAAAGACGCTCCGTTTCTCCTCTCCGACGCAGTTTATGGCGCAGCGCAAGAGTACGGTAGACGAGGCTTATCCCGGCGACATCGTCGGATTGCCGGACAGCGGTGGCGTGTTCAAGATTGGCGACACGCTGACCGAAGGTGAGAACATCCACTTCCGTGGGCTGCCGAGCTTCTCCCCGGAGCTGTTCAAGTATATTGAGAACGACGACCCCATGAAGTCGAAGCAGTTTATGAAAGGTATCGAACAGCTGATGAATGAAGGTGTGGCACAGCTCTTTGTCAATCAGTTCAACAACCGCCGCATTGTCGGAACGGTAGGGCAGCTTCAGTTCGAAGTGATTCAGTACCGCTTGGAACACGAATATAACGCCAAGTGCCGTTGGGAACCCGTCCATCTTCACAAGGCATGCTGGATAGAAGCCGACAGCGAGGCAGAACTGGACAATTTCAAGAAGCGGAAGTACCAGTATATGGCGAAGGATAATGAGGGCAGGGACGTGTTTCTCGCTGATTCCGGCTACGTGCTGAGCATGGCACAACAGGACTTTGAACACATCAAGTTCCACTTCACGAGTGAGTTCTAAGCAGTGTGGAAAACTTGACATGAAGAAGTTTTCTTGACTCTTAGGAAGTAATGCTCAAAGAGCGGCAAAGAGTCTTGCCTTGTAAGGACAAATAGACGCTGCAAAAAGTTCCGAAAAGCGAGGCAGTCTCATTGCTATTACGTCTCGTATAAATTATAACGACGGCTGATATGGGATGGAATTCGACAACGTTATCTGCGATTGGCCTTAGTCTCTTCCGTATTGTTTTTTCTGCACATTTGTGGAAAGCAGAAAACTCGGCTATGGTACGTTTCTCTATAAGATAACTTTGCCACAAATGAACTTTGTCTATCCGGTGATCTACTTGAAACTATTTACCGCAAGCGGTGTATAAAGTACATTTGAATGGACTGACGATGGTTGTTCTTTTTAACATTTGAGCTGCTACGGAAAATATAGTTATTTATGGGTTTTCAAATGTTGCAAAGGTAATAAATAAAGAATCTTTGAGAGATTTCAGCCAGTCAAATGTTCATTACGCCTATATTTTATTGTCTTTTAAAGGCTTTTGTTTATTTTAGAGTGCAAAAAAGTGTTTATTGTGAACTATCCATCTCTTTCCTGAAAAATATTTATGTTTGTGTTATTATTTAATAAAAAATAACAATAATCCAGCATTTATCTCAAAAAATATCCGTTTATTTATAGCCTAAATAGATTAAATTGTGTATTGTTCAAATAAAAGATTTATCAAAACCAAATGTCCGAGTCCTCTAAAGACATTGCTCCGTATAAGGGGATTTTAACAGGGGGACGGAAATCTCATGAAAAAAGCAAAGATTACTCAAGAACATGTAGTGGCTATTATCATGCTGTTTTTCACCCTACTCGCCTTTCCGCAACGGGCGCAAGCACAGACCAAGGAAGCCTATGTAGTGAAAAGTACCGATGAAAAGACCCTCACATTCTATTACGACACTAAGCAAAACTCGCGCACAGGTACCGTGTGTGGCATAGATGATAAGCAGGAAACGGATCAGAATCCTGCTTGGAGTGGAAATGATACCGAACCGAATAAGACCATAACCAATGTCATATTCGATACCTCGTTCAAAGACTTCCGTCTCACAAGTACCCTTCGGCTTTTCTATAACATGAATGCCTTAGAGCAAGTCTCGGGAATAGAAAACCTCAACACTTCACAAGTGAAAGACATGTCTTTCATGTTCTTTGGTTGCGAATCCCTGACATCGCTTGATGTCACGAACTTCAATACGGAAAATGTGACTAATATGAGAAACATGTTCGGTAGCTGCAAATCCTTGACATCACTTGATTTGTCAAGTTTCAATACAGGGAACGTAACTGACATGGGCTATATGTTCTATGAGTGTAAAGTTCTGACTTCGCTCAACCTATCAAATTTCAATACGGTAAGCGTAACCGAAATGGAAGGTATGTTCTGTTTCGACGAAGCCTTGGAATCGCTTAATATTACGAACTTCAATACAGAGAATGTGAGCGACATGAGCTACATGTTCTTTGGTTGTAAAGTCTTGACATCGCTCAACGTCATGAAGTTTAACACCAAGAATGTAACCAATATGGGGTATATGTTCTATGGTTGTGAAACCCTTACATCACTTGATGTCACGAGCTTCAAGGTGGATAATGTTACCGACATGAACGGTATGTTTAGCGGTTGTGCAGCCCTTACATCGATTGATGTTACAAAATTCAACACGAAGAACGTGACTAATATGGAAGGCATGTTCGGTGGTTGTAAATCCCTGACATCGCTTGATGTCACGCATTTCAATACGGAAAACGTAACCAGAATGCGCAACATGTTCTTCAATTGCGAATCCCTTGCATCGCTTGATGTCAAAAACTTCAACACGAAGAACGTGACCGACATGGAAGGCATGTTTGGCGGTTGCAAAGCTCTTACAATACTTGATCTTACAAACTTCAACACAAAGAATGTAACCGAAATGTACATTATGTTCGGCGATTGCAAATCCCTGACTACCATTTTCTGTAATGATGCGTGGACGTGCGAAAGTTCCACTGACATGTTCTTTGCGTGCAGACAACTTGTGGGGGCAGTAGAATTCGACGAGGGCAGAACAGACGTAACTATGGCTAACCCCACGACAGGATATTTCACCAAGAAAGGAGAAACCGGCATTGTCTCTACCATTACCGACGTACCACAAAAGTGCAAGGGCGTCTATAATCTACAGGGCGTGTATCTTGGAGTCTCGCTTGACGGTCTGCCCGCGGGTATTTATATTGTGAACGGAAAGAAAGAAATGAAGAAGTAGCCTCGGATAGTAGGGAGTGCGTCCGAAAAGCACTCTTAAATACAACGAAAGACATTGCCGGGGATTTGCTGAAATAGGATAAGTATTTCCTTACATCCCTCTATAACTTTTATTCTGTCAATAGGCAGAAACCAAATGAAATTAAATATAACCGAGTCCAGTTTGCATTTGCAGCCGGACTCGCTTTGTTTTTGGGATAGATGCAAGCAGCAAGCGATGAGCAAATAGATTTTTGTCACTTACACCCAATCTATTATTTCAGGCGTAATGGATATTTTACAATATCAAAGCATCAAAAGAACAAAGGGATTCCACCATTTGCGTGTGGAATCCCTTTGTTTGGCATAAATAGGGGGGACTATTTCAGATATTTCTTCAGCAACGCCTCATAGTCGGTATAGCCTTTCAGGCTCTTCAGCCAAGGATGGTCGCGGAGCACGTACCAGCTGTTGAAGCCTTTCTCTATGGCCAATTCAAGATGGCGGACAGCCATGGGCTTGTCGTCCATCAGTGCATAGAGGCAGGCCACGCATAAATAGTCGTCGGGTTCACCGTTCTCTTTCAGGCATCTTGCGGCACTCTCCTTGGCCATGTTGTCAATACCGAGGAAGTGCTGCCCCATGAAGGTCGGCATGATGGGCGTCCCCACGCTGTCTTTCTCTACGGCATTGCGGAAGTCGCCCTGTGCTCCATCGTCTTTCCTGACATCTTGTAAATCCAGCCGCGCCAAGCATAGGCGACTGCCACACCGTTCTCGCCATGACTGACAGCGGCATCAAGGTCGGGCAGTGCCTCCTCGTTCTTGCCCTGATAGATATGGCACAATGCGCGCTGAAAGTAGGCATTGGCTCTCTCGTCGTCCTCTTTGAGGGTCTCGGAATACTGCCTGATGGCACCGTCATAGTCGCCTTGGTCTTTCAGAATATCGCCCTTGAACTCGTAGTAGTCTCCTACCAACAGGTCGGAATCCTTGGCAAGGGCCACGGCCTTGTCTGCCCATTCTTCCGCCTCCTTGTATTGGTTGACGGCGAAGTACTGCCTGCCGACTTTTTCAGCCGTCTCGGCATCCTTGTATATCTCGAATGCCTGCTTATAGTATTTGATAGACTCGTCGCGCTGCTTTATTTGGGCATACAGCCCTCCCAAGGTATAGGGCCAGATGCCCTCTGCCGGCTCGGCTGCCTGGCGGGCCTTTGTCTTCGTCAGTACTATTTCGCGCGTCTCTATGCTGTCCGTCAATGCTACGAGGAGGTTTCCCGATGTTTCGTTTCCGCTTTTGTGCAGCGTCAGCAGGTCGTCGAGTGCCGGCTCTGTCTTCTCCATTGCCAACAGGGCCAACACCCTTCCCATTCGGGCGTCGTCGTTGCTTGCGTCGGCAGCCAGTGCCTTGTCGTACCATTCCAGACCTTCGGTGTATTTGTCTTCATTCAGAAACGCATGACCTATCAGTATCATTCCGTCCACGCTTCCCTTGTCGATGTCCAGCAGCTTCTTGAAGTCTTTCCGCGCAAGGTCGTATTGCTCGTGGTTGGTGTAGTAGTCGCCGCGCAGGGCATAGAGGTCGGAGTTGTTGGGCAGCCTCTTGATGGCCTCGTTGATGGTCTCCAGTATCTTCCCGTCCTCATTGATGGCAGAGAGATACTTGGTCTTGGCGTTGTAGCATTTCACGAGCGTCTGCTCGTCGGTCTTCGGCAAGTACCTGATGGCGTTGTCTATGGCTATCAGCGCACTGTCCACGTTTGTTTCGATGGCGTAGGATGCCGACAGCATCGACCACGCATAGCCATTCTTCGGGTTTATAGCCAGCTCCTTGAACAGGTAGGCCTGCCCGTTGGCGATGTCGCCCTCCTGCAATGCCTGTACGGCATGGGTGTAGTTGTAGGTGTTCTGCTGTGCCTTCACGCCTTGTACGGACAAGACGAGCACGGCAAAGAGAAATAACCAGATTGCTTTGATGTGTTTCATTTTCAAGTTGATTATATAGTTATGATAATGTGATATTTCGTGCGGCACTACGTCGCCATGCCGTCTGACGGAAGTCTTTGCCATTATGTTGCGAAGGTAGCGATTTTCTCCGACAACACAAAGGCTTTGCCATAATTTTATTGCCGTTTTTTCATACCGTTGCTATCGCCCTGCGAAAACGGCACTTTGACGTGGTGAAAGTGCCGTTTTCGCTGCATGAGGACGGCACTTTCGCTGTGCGGGAGCAGTTTTCCCTCCACACCGGAAGGCCGATGTCAGAGACAGGAATATGGTCAGCAAGCTGCGCTACGGAGCATGGCAGGGAGCGCGGCGACGGAATATCATAACTCTTATCCATAATTACGTAACACGGATTACACAATATATTCGTACCTTTGCAGTCGTCGGAAAGATGCGCGCCGGACGGCTCCGCACCTCTCATCCGAACAAAAGACAACATAAAACAGAAAGGAAAGAACTATGACAAAGAATGTATTTGCAGTCAGCGGTATGAAGTGTGAACACTGCAAGGCGAATGTTGAGAACGCCCTGCGCAGTCTTGGTGGCGTCAGCTCGGCCGAGGCGAGCCTTGCCGACGGCAGTGTGGCGGTGGAGTACGACGAGAAGGCCGTTACACCGGAACAGCTCAAGGATGCCGTCGAGAACAGCGGACGATACGAGATGGAACTATAAGCCCCTCTCCCGTCGCTGCCGAGGCACGAATCATCCTCCCTGTCTTCTCCCGTCTTTCGGAGGAGGAGGGGAGGATTCCCGTCGGGAACAATCGGAATTATCGGGCGGACAGCCCAGATTGTCAGGGATAACATACGGAATAATCAATCAAGGAGCATCTTCCCTGCGTCTCCCCCCCTCGCGGAGACGACGGAAAGGCTCCGAACAGACGCTTTATGAAACAGACCATACCAGTAACGGGCATGGCATGCGCTGCGTGCTCTGCCAACGTGGAACGGAAACTGAACTCGCTGCACGGAATAAAGACGGCCGAGGTTTCGCTGCCGGGACGCTCCGTCGTAGTAGACTTCGACCCGGAAGAGATTACGCCCGAAAAGATGAAGGCAGAGATAAACGCCATCGGCTACGACCTCATCATAGAGAAAGACCGCTCGGCGGAAGAGATAGAGAAGCGCGAATACACGCTGCTCCGGCGCAGGACGGTCGTCTCGTGGGGCTTTGCCGTTGCGGTGATGTGCGTCTCCATGAGATGGATTCCGGCAGGGCCGCCCGCCGTCGCCAATCAGGTGGCATTGCTGACGGCCTTGGCCAACATGCTCTACTGCGGCCGGCAGTTCTACGCCACGGCATGGCGGCAGCTCCGGCACGGCACGGCCAACATGGACACGCTCGTTGCCCTCTCCACGGGCATCGCCTTCCTGTTCAGCGCGTTCAACACCTTCTGGGGCGAGCGCGTATGGGGCAGCCGCGGCATTGAGTGGCACACCTATTTCGACGCCTCGGTAATGATTATCACGTTCGTCCTTACGGGGCGGATGATTGAGGAGAAAGCCCGGGACGGCATGGCATCGTCCATCCGCCAGCTGATGGGCATGGCACCGAAGACGGCACGCATCGTAGACGGCGACAGGATAGAGGAAGTGCCCATCTCGACGATAGAGAAAGGCGACGTGCTCGAAGTGCGGCCGGGAGAGAAGGTGCCCGTCGACGGCGAAGTAGTCCGGGCGGAGAGCTTCATGACCGCCGACGCTGCCTACGTGGACGAGAGCATGATTACGGGCGAGCCTACCCCGGCAGAGAAGCGGAAAGGGTCGAAGGTGCTGGCAGGAACCATCCCGAGTCAGGGAAAGTTCCGCATGCGGGCACGGCAGATAGGCGAGGACACGGCACTGGCACACATCATCCGCATGGTGCAGGAGGCGCAGGGGAGCAAAGCCCCCGTGCAGCGCATCGTGGACCGGGCGGCCCGCGTGTTCGTCCCCGTCGTTGCAGGCATCGCCCTCGCTACCTTCCTTGCGTGGTGGGCGGCAGGCGGAAGTGCCTCGCTGCCGCAGGCCGTCATGTCTGCCGTTGCCGTACTGGTGATAGCCTGCCCCTGCGCCATGGGACTGGCGACGCCTACGGCTCTCATGGTGGGCATAGGCAGGGCGGCGCAGAGTCAGATTCTCATAAAGGACGCCACCGCACTGGAACGCCTGCGCAAGGTGGACGCGCTCGTCACCGACAAGACCGGCACGCTGACCATACCCAACCAGAGCATAGACTTCACCAAGGCCGATGACCTGCCGCCGGAAGCGCGCGAGCATCTGAAGCCACACGCGCGAGAGGCGATGGACGCGCTCCGCCAGATGGGAATAGAAGTCTACATGATGAGCGGCGACAGGGAGGAGGCCGCCCGCTACTGGGCCGGGAAGGCAGGCATCGGCCACTACCGCAGCAAGGTGCTGCCGCAGGACAAGGAGAACCTCGTCAGGCAGCTGCAGGCCGAGGGGAAGACCGTGGCCATGATGGGCGACGGCATCAACGACACGCAGGCTCTGGCATTGGCCGACGTCAGCATCGCCATCGGGAAGGGCACTGACGTGGCAATGGACGTGGCGCAGGTAACGCTCATGGGCGACGACCTCGCGACGCTTCCCGAGGCGGTCAGGCTGAGCAGGCTGACCGTCAGGATGATTGGGGAAAACCTCTTCTGGGCGTTCGTCTACAACATCGTCTGCATCCCCCTCGCCGCCGGGCTGCCCCATCTCTTCGGCATCGACTGGCAGATAACGCCCTCGTGGGCCAGTGCGCTGATGGCTTTCTCCAGTGTCAGCGTCGTGCTGAACAGCCTGCGGCTGAAGCTGCTGTCAGGCCGTCAGCGGTTTTAACATCCCGGTCTCTTATTATCAGACAGTTGCAGAAGGCTGACAGACTGACAGGAAAAGCCTAAAAACTTTTTTGCCCTTCCGTTACGACAGACGGATACGGGCAGACATACAGGACGACACGGATTGCAGGGCTGTCTCCCGACGGGGGGATGGCCCTGCTCCGTCAGGCGAGCCAAGCCGCCGGCAGGCGGAAAGCCAACGGAGAGAAAGCCGGAGTACGACAGCCGGAAAGCCGCCTGCGGCAAGCGGAAAATTTATATGCGGCAAGCGGAAAATTTATA
>NZ_BAKG01000007.1 GCF_000614065.1 Prevotella dentasini JCM 15908
AAAAATATTTCTATACGTATAGAAATTTTCCGCTAACCGTATATAAATTTGAGGCCTCCCTGAAGCCCGGAAAACAACGGCCAATCCTGCCGGAAAACGGTACTGTCCTATAAAAAGACGGGCGCGAACCAACTGATTCGCGCCCGAAGGAAAATGACTTAATTATCTTTTAGAACCCGTAATGCCCTACACAAAACTTATAACTCCCTGCACGGCATTGTCCGACTCGTCTTCTTCGCCAGTCAAAGGATTGCTTGCGTGGCGGATATTCTCCAGCTGCTGCTTGGTCCGCTTGGCGGTAGGAGTAGTCTCTACATCGGCAATGATGTCCTCGTTGTCCAGCTCTTCCGGTGTGAAGAGATAGATATGATGACGACGCTTCTGCAACATGCGGTGAGTATCCTTACCATAATACCTGTCGCGACGGAGTCCGCGCTTCTCTGCATCCTCGTCGAGCTTGGCACGCTCATCGTTGGTACGCACCTTGATATGGTCGTCCATACCGTCCACATCCTTGATTCCGAAGCCGGTGGCGAGAATGGTTACCTTCACCTTGCGGTCAAGTTCGGGGTCAATGGCCGTACCCCACTTCAGCTCGAAGCCGTCGTTGAACTGTTCCATGAAGTCGTTGAGATAGTTCATCTCTTCCATGGTCAGCCCGGAATTGTCCTTTCCGTCACTGCTGAAATTGATGGACATGAGAATCTTCCGCGAGTTGAAAATATCGTTATCGCTCAGCAGCGGTGAGTTCAGCGCATTGTCTATAGCCTGCTTCAGGCGGCCTTCGCCCTCACCGTAACCCGTACTCATAATGGCAACTCCGCCATCTTTCAGGACGGTCTTCACGTCGTTGAAGTCAAGGTTGATAAGGCCGTGCACCGTAATAATCTCCGCAATACTCTTGGCGGCGATGCTCAGCGTATCGTCGGCCTTGGCAAAGCCTCCCAAAAGGCTCATTTCCGGATAGATGCTACGCAGACGCTCGTTGTTGATAACGAGGAGGGCATCGACGTGCTTCGACATTTCCTCCACGCCATCAAGGGCCTGATCAATCTTCTTCGTGCCTTCAAACTTGAACGGAATGGTAACAATTCCGACCGTAAGGATGTCCATTTCCTTGCTGATACGCGCAATGACAGGTGCTGCGCCCGTCCCCGTACCGCCACCCATTCCGGCAGTAATGAAGGTCATTTTCGTACCGTCACTGAGCATGTTCTTTATATCGTCGATGGTTTCCTCGGCTGCTTGCCGTGCCTTTTCGGGACGGTTGCCGGCACCCAAGCCCTCCTTGCCCAGCTGAAGATGCACGGGAACTGGAGAATCGTTGAGTGCCTGCGCATCGGTATTGCAAAGTACGAACGTTACATCGTGGATTCCCTCGCGGTACATGTGGTTGACGGCATTGCCGCCGCCGCCACCTACACCAATGACCTTGATGATGCTGTTCTCGTGTTCAAGGTCGTCGAAGTCCAATATATTGTTATTGATATTGTTGTCTGCCATAACAGTAGTTGGTTTTTAATTGTTCTTGATAGTCTGTAACGAAACGCACGTATTATTCTTCCGGCTCCAGAATGGAATCGCCGAAGCCCTTCAGCTTGCGCTTGAACTTTCCCCACGGGCTGTTCTCGCGACGCTTGCGACGCTCTTCCTCCTCTCTGGCTATGCGCTGACGCTCCTCCTCTTCGAGACGGAGCCGTTCTTCCTCCTCGCGCCGGCGGCGTTCGGCCTCTTCCTTCTCCTTCTCGGCCTGAGTCTTCACCACTCCGAGCTGCTCGCCCTTGGCAATACGGTTGCCCTGCACGCCGTCTTCCTGTGCAAAAGGCAGCTCGCTGGGGTTGTAGGGAGCACCGACGCAGTTCATGTCTGCCTTGGCTATGAGTCCGAGAACGGTATTCATTCGACCGTTCTTGGCATTTACCTCCGGATTGGAAGACGTAACCGGCTGATTGACAAACTTGGCAACGCGCACCTTGTCGGCCTGCGCGTATGTACGGAAGGCACGTTCTATATTCTTCATGTTGGCACCGCCGCCCGTCAGGACAAATCCGTTGATGAGCTTGTCGTGGTATTCTGCCGGAATCTGTACGGCTACATTCTCCACAATTTCCTCCACACGCGCCTCGACAAGGTCTATGAACGCGCGGCTTTCCACGCTCTGTTCGGGGTCTACGGAATACCGCAGGCTGCTGTCGATGTCGCTCAAGTCCGTATAGGCACTGGCATACTTGAGCTTCATCCGCTCTGCATCCTTCTCGTCAATGAGCAAGGAGGTCAGATCCCGCGTGATATTGTTGCCCCCAAGAGGGATGACGGCAATGTGGCGAATGACATTCTTGTGGTAGACGATAACGGTGGTCGTGTCGGCCCCAAGGTCAACCAAGGCACAGCCGCCACGCTTCTCGGCATCGGTCAGCACGCTGTCTGCCAGTGCTACCGGGGCGAGATAGAGTTCCGCAATGTTGATTCCGGCCTTGTCAAAGCTGATATTGAGATTGTTGTAGAAACTCTTCCGCCCGAGGATATTGAGGAAATTGCCCTCCAGATGGCTTGCCGTCATTCCTATAGGGTCAATGGCGGTCTGCTTGTCTACCTTGTATTCCTGTGTGGCAGCGTAGAGAATCTCCATCTCCGGGTACGCCATGTTGCGGTTGGCATCCATCAGGCTGTCAACCATCGTGCCGGTGATGATGGTCTCGTTGGGCAAATCCTTGACAATAACGTTGCGCACGCTGCGTATCGACTGGCCGCCAATGCCGACATAGACCTGCGTAATCTCGTACTTGAGCTGTTTCTTTAGCTTGTTAATAATACCTGTCAGGCATTGTGCGGTGCGGTCTATGTTGTTGACATACCCCTTCCTGATACACTGGGAAGCATCTTCCTGCACAACGGCATTAACAGTGATGCTGCCGTCAAGGTTCTTCTTGCCGGCTACACCTGTTATCTTTGATGAGCCAAGTTCAATGGCTACGACGTATTCTGCCATACACTTTAGAGTATTATGAATATTGTTTTATTTTCTGTTCTTGCTTGTTTCTTGTATTCATCTGCCCAGCATCATTCGGTCAGCTGCTCCACCGGGGCTTCCTCCTGTTTCTTTTCGGGCTTCTGACTGTCGCTGACAGCCTCTTCCTCCTTACGTTCCTCCTCCGCACTGCGCCGCTTGCAGATAATCTGGTTATCAAATTCTACGCTGATGTAGGAGTATTTGTTCCATCCCGCCTGCGACAATCCGTACCGGTAAAACTTCTCCAGCCGGGACAGCTTCCGGTCCGTAAAGGCAATGATTTCGCGGTAGCTGACATTCTTGTTGCGGCTCGTCGGCAGATAGCCGAGGAAGAGTATGTGGTCTCCCACACGCGGTACCAGCTCTATGCCGCGGTCGGGCAGCACGTGTATCTGCTCTATCTGGTTGCTCCAGAACTCCGAGCGGTTGATGCCCTTTGCGAGAGGGGCGATGCCATAGTGGGCAAACCAGCGGTTGATATTTCCCGTGGCGATAATCAGGTCGCTCGTGTACTTCGAGTTGGGGAGTATTCCCCCGTTGTCGTCAAGGTAGTAGTCGGCTCCCCGGTCGCTCTTGATACGGATAATGGGCATCCGCTGCGAGATGGTTATGTCGACATGCCCGTTCTCCGTAACGAAACATTCGGCTGTCCGCACGAAAGGCCCTACCTTCAGGGCTTCCTCTATCTGCCGCGGACTGACAGCCTTCAGCGGTTTGTTGAGCGGATACAGCCCGTCCTTCTCAAGGATATGCTTTATTTCCGCAGCACTAAGGAAGCCGGCATTGTTGGAATCAGATATGTTGATGTCTACCTTCGTGCATACACGGCTGCCCTTGTCGGGACTATTCCATGAGGTTATCGCCATGACAAGATAGACAGCCAGTACGACGTTCAGCGTACAGATAATTATCTTCTTCCAGTTAACGCGCATCTTCGCTTATTCCTTTTCCTTTATCAGCTCCGCTATCTGCGGAACGTAGTTGTCAAGGTCTCCGGCACCGAGAACGACGAGCACGTCGAAATCGCGCTTCTTCACAAATTCGAGAACCTCGTCCTTCCGTATCATCAGTTTGCGCACCCCATGGCGCAGATGGTCGTAAATGAGCTTGGAGGTAACGCCCTCTATCGGTTCCTCACGGGCCGGATAGATTTCGGTGAGGATGACTTCGTCGAAGTAGCTCAACGAGTCGGCAAACTCCCTGTAGAAGTCGCGCGTCCGGGTATAGAGGTGCGGCTGGAAGATAGCCGTTACCTTGCGCCCCCTGTAAAGCTCCTTCAGGCTCCGTGCACTCTGAAGCACCTCCTTGGGATGGTGCCCGTAGTCGGAGAGGAAGACATGCTGGCCGGTCTTCACCTTGAAGTCGAAACGGCGGTCGACGCCCCCATAGGTCTTCATGCCGTTCCTTATCTCGTCGGCAGTGCAGCCGTTGAGCTGTGCCATCGCCATGGCGGCAATGCCGTTCTCTATGTTGATAGGCACGGGCTGCCCCAGTTCCACATCGGCAATGTTCTCTACGGGAGAAACAAAGTCGAAGACAATCGTCCCGTTGGCTATGCGGATATTCTCGGCATGGAAGTCTCCGTCGTTGCGGCCGTATCCGTACACCCTTACCCCGTCGCCGACATGGTGCTGCACCTCCAGCCCCGTGCGTATAATCAGCGCACCGCCCTCCTGAATGAGTTCGGTATAGTGTCGGAAACTCTCAAGATAAGCCTCCTTGGTTCCGTAGATGTCAAGATGGTCGGGGTCGGCAGAGGTGATGACGCTCATCCACGGACGCAGCCAGTGGAAGGAACGGTCGAACTCGTCGGCCTCGATGACCACGTAGTCGCTGTGGTCTGAGAGTATATAGTTGGTGCCGTAGTTCTTCGATATGCCTCCGAGGAAGGCATTGCAGTCTACTGCGCTCTGGTGCATGATATGCGCACACATGGCCGACGTGGTGGTCTTGCCGTGCGTGCCGGCGAAACAAAGTCCCTTATGGGTACGGGTGAGCGTGCCGAGCACTTGGGCACGCTTCTCTATCTCGAATCCGCCGGCACGGAAATAGGCCAGTTCGCTGTGCGATGCCGGGACGGCGGGGGTATAGACGACCAGTGTCGACCGGCTGTCGCGGCACGCCTCGGGAATGAGTTCTTCGTTTTCCTCGTAATGGATAGAGACTCCCTCCTTTTCCAACTGACGGGTCAGGGCAGACGGTGTCTTGTCGTAACCGGCCACGACCGCCCCCTTGTGCAGGAAATAACGGGCGAGGGCACTCATGCCGATGCCGCCTGCACCTACGAAGTAAACTGCTTTTATATCCTTGAGTTCCATTGTTTCGTTTATACTTCTTTCTTTTTGCTTGGGGGTGAGCACTGCGACCGGAGCGCAGAATACGGGAAACGCTGCCGGCAAAGATTCTGTCCGGGCGGACTGACGGGAGCGTCTGTCCCTACAGCGCGGTTGCCCTTGTCAGGGGGCTTGACGGTACTAAATCGGCCGTCCGCCCGTTTCCGGCCCGGGTGCGCCCTCGTTTGGTAATCCGCACCCCTCCCCCGAGGGACTTGGAGAGGTTTTTATATCAGCTTCAGCACCTCGTCGGCAATCACGTCGGCAGAGTTGTGGAGTCCCATTTTCCTTACATTCTCCGCCAGACTTGCCAGCCTTGCATCGTCGGCAACGGTTTCGAGGGCAAGCCTCAGCAGCGTATCGGGAGCCTCGGCATCCCTCACGCAGAGAGCGGCATCCTTATTGACGAGTGCCATGGCGTTCTTTGTCTGATGGTCTTCTGCCACATTCGGGCTCGGAACAAGGATAACGGGCTTGCCGATAAGCTGAAACTCGCTGATGGAGCTGGCTCCGGCACGGCTGACAACAAGGTCGGCAGCCTTATAGGCAGCACCCATATCGCTGATGAAGTCCATAATTTTCAGGTTCGGAAGCTCCTTGCCTCTCATAAACCCGGCGATGCTCTCGCTATAGTATTTGCCCGTCTGCCAGATGATTTGCACGTCTGTTCCTGCCACCAAGTCAAGATGCTCCATGATGGAACGGTTGACGGTGCGTGCCCCAAGGCTGCCTCCCACAAAGAGGATGGTCTTCCTGTCGGGTTGCAGGCCGAAGCTCCGGCGGGCCTCTTCCACGCTCATCGGCGTAGCGAGCACGTTCTGACGGACAGGATTGCCCGTCATGATTATCTTGTCGGCAGGAAAGAACCGCTGCATGCCTTCATAGGCAACGCAGATTTTCCTGACCCGTTTGGCCAACAGTTTGTTGGTAACGCCTGCATAGGAGTTCTGTTCCTGTATCAGGCAAGGGATGCCCATCTTGGAACATTCGTACAGCGTCGCACCACTGGCATATCCGCCTACGCCTACGGCTACTTGTGGACGGAACTCCCTGATGATGGCGCGCGCCATGCGCAGACTCTTCACCAGCTTGCAGAGCACGGAGATATTGTTCAGCTTGTGTGCGCGGTCGAATCCCTTGATGGGAAGTCCCTTTATCTCGTATCCTGCTGCCGGAACGCGCTGCATCTCCATTCTGCTCTGCCCCTACGAAGAGGATTTTGGCTTCGGGATGCTTCGCCCTGATGGCGTTGGCTATGGAAACAGCCGGAAAGATATGTCCCCCCGTTCCACCTCCGCTGATGATGATTCTCAAATCTTCGTCCATATTAATACGTATAGTGTTCTGCAAAGATACTCAATTTTTTCATCACAGGACAATTTTCCCTTTATTTTTAGGCTCTTAAAGCGAGCCGGACTTGCCTTTTCCGCTTTTTCGGCCGGAAAAATATTTACTGCCATTATCTCCTTGGCTCTTTTTCGCACGACGAGACCAAGACTATCGCATCGGGAGCGCAACCAGTTGTCAGACAGAAACTTATCGGACTGCACTGCGGAAGTGGCACTTTCGCTTAGTGAACAAGCCCCTTTCGCAAGGAGAAAGAGCCGCTTTAGAGAGCTGAAAACGGCACTCTGACCATGCCGCCAAGCCTGTCCGGCCAGCCGTCCGCCATCTGATTGCGAAATGTCTTTACAACAAGGGCATGGCTTCCTGCCTGCCGTCTGACATTCTCGCCGGAAAGCTGACAGACCACACTGGCAGCTAAGCTCCGGCTGCAGCGGCTGCAGCCTTGCCTGAGCTCGCGGCCTGCTGCCCCCGGTCTTTTTTCTTTGCCGACCGGCTGATGCTGAGAATGACGCCTATGTAGATGCAATTGATGATGGTAGACGTACCTCCCTTGCTGATAAGCGGGAGCGGCTGACCCGTTACGGGGGCCAGTCCGACGGCTACAAGCATGTTGAACAATGCCTGCGTTACGAGCAGCAGGGCAATGCCCATCGCCAGATAGGCAGGGAAAGCGTTCTCGCACCGATTGGCGATGATGCCCGTACGGAACAGCAGGAAGATATACAGGAAGGCGACAAACGCCGCTCCCTCTATGCCCATCTCCTCAATGATGATGGAGTAGATGAAGTCGGAGAAGGCCTGCGACAGGAAATCGCGCTCGGTAGAGTTGCCCGGCCCCTTGCCGACGATGTTGGACGAGGCTATGGCTATGTTGGAATGGCCTATCTGTCCGTCCTTGTCGAGGTCATATTCATGGGGAGGCACCTCTTTGTTGTCGAAAAACTTGCGGATGCGCGCCTTCCACGTACTGGCACGGTGGAATATTTTCTCGGCGAAGCTGGGGTCTTCCTGCTCTTCCTGCCCTATGGTCTGCTCGGTCAGGTTTTCCTTCTCGGTAGTCTCGCCCTTGTCTCCTCCCACCAGCATAATTACCGATACAGCCAACACGGCACCCAAGGCGAAGATGCCGAGGAGGCGGCCGAGCTGCTTCATGGGCACCCGTCCGTAGAACATCATCAGAAGAACGGTGACGGAAAGGAGCATGGCTGTAGAGAGATTCTCAAGGACTATCGGCCCTATCATGAAAAAAGAGACTATCAGAATATACTTGAAAGCCTTTCTGTCTGCTCCATGGTCGGTCTGCATGCGGCTGAGTATCTGCGCCACAGCCAGTACCAGTGCGCCCTTGGCAAGCTCCGACGGCTGAAATTGTATGCCGAGTATGCTCGTCCACCGGTTGGCCCCGTTGGTCGTCTCGCCTGCAAAGAGCACCCAAATGAGCGTGATGAAGGCAAAGAAGAGGAGGAACGGCGTTGCCAGACGGAAGTACTTGCACTTGATGTTCAGCACGACGACCATCATGCAAGTGCCCAAGGCAAGAAGACCGCAGTGCTTGATAATCGGACTCCAGTAGTTTCCGCCCTTGTACGACAGCGAACTCGAAGCGGAATAGACCTCGATGATGCTGATGATACAAAGGAAGAAGAAGACCATCCAAATGACCTTGTCGCCTTTGATGATGTTGCTGAACGATTTGTTGTTCATCTTTTGTTTTCCGTTTTTGCGATGTTTGCTTTTTGTTTGTCCTTTATGCGTGAGGCTGCCGGAGAACAATTACCTGCCCCGGGCGTCGCCACGACAGGGCGACCTGCCAGACTGCAAGCCGTCAATTCCCAGCGTTCATCGCCCAATCTCCCCGCCGCTACAGCGCACGGGCAAGGGTCTTGAACTGCTCGCCGCGGTCTTCCATGTTCTTGAAGAGGTCGAAACTGGCACAGCAGGGACTCAGGAGAACGGTGTCGCCGGGCTTTGCCAGCTCGTAGCAGGCCCGTATGCAGTCTTTCATTGAATGGGTGTCGCGGACGGGTATGCCGAGGCCGTCGAAGTTGTCGTGCAGCTTCTGGTTGTCGGCACCGAGATATACCAGTCCGGCACACTTCTGCCTGACAAGCTCCTTTATCGGTTCGTAGTCGTTGCCCTTGTCCTTTCCGCCGAGAATGAGGATGGTCGGGGTACGCATACTTTCGAGGGCGTACCAGCAGGCATCGACGTTGGTGGCCTTGGAGTCGTTGATATATTGCACGCCTGCGACCTTGCAGACCTTCTCCAGACGGTGCTCCACACCGGGGAAGTCGCTCAGACTCTTGCGGATGCTTTCCTTTCTGATGCCGCTGATGTTCGAGGCAATGCCTGCGGCAAGCGAATTGTAGATGTTGTGCTTGCCCGTCAGCGACAGCTCCTCCTGTTCCATGTTGAACGGCGTGGGCTGTTCGATGGTGTATTGTCCCTCTTCGATGTAGCCGATGCTTCCCTTTTCCTTCAGTTCCGAGAAGGGATACTGCACTGCCTTTACGTCGAACTTCTCCAGTTCTTTCCTTATGACAGGGTCATCGTTCCAATATATGAAGCTGTCCTCGTGGGTCTGGTTCTGAATAATGCGCATCTTCGAGTCGGCATAGTTCTCGAACTTGAAGTCGTAGCGGTCGAGATGGTCGGGCGTAATGTTCAGAAGGATGGCTATGTTCGCACGGAAATCGTACATGTTGTCAAGCTGGAAACTGCTCAACTCTATGACATAGTAGGCGTGGGGTTCCTCTGCAATTTGCAGGGCAAGGCTCTTTCCGATGTTTCCGGCAAGGCCTACGTCGTACCCGGCATCCTTGAAGATGTGGTAGATGAGGCTCGTCGTGGTCGTCTTGCCGTTGCTCCCGGTAATGCAAATCATCTTGGAGTCGGTGTAACGGCCGGCAAATTCTATCTCGCTGATGATGTGCGTGCCCTTCTCAATGAGCTTTCTGACCATCGGAGCTTGGTCGGGTATGCCCGGACTCTTGATGACTTCGTCGGCACAAAGTATCCTGTCCTCGGTGTGATGGCCTTCCTCCCACTCTATATGGTGGTCGTCCAAGAGCTTTTTGTACTTGTCCTTGATGGCCGACATGTCCGAAACGAAGACGTCGAATCCCTTTGCCTTTGCCAGTACGGCAGCTCCGGCACCGCTCTCTCCGGCTCCCAAAACTACTATTCTCTTCATCATTATCTTGTTTTTATGCTTCTTTCGGATGGTCCCGACTGCAAATCGGCATATCCGTTGTCTCTTTCTTTTTATTTCTCCGCTGCTTTCTGACTTTGCTCTTCCGCCTTTCGTTTCCGGCAGCTAACGGCATCTCACATTCCCTTCTTCGGGGATGCTTGGGAAGACCTTGCCTACCTTATCTTCAGAGTGATAATGGTCAATGCCGCCAAAATAATGGTTATAATCCAAAAGCGGATAGTTATCTTGCTCTCGTGGACGGCAGTGTGCGGCACTCTTATAAGATATTTACATTCCGGGTCCAACTGGCTGTCCTGCGTACGGAAGTTATCGTGGATGGGAGTACGCTTGAATATGCGCTGCTTGATGCCCTTGCGCTTGCCCAGTTTGTAGTAATAGACTTGCAGAATGACGCTCAGGCTCTCCACGAAGAAGATGCCGCAGAGTATCGGGAGCAGCAACTCCTTGTGTATGATGATTGCCCCGACGGCAATAATGCCGCCTATCGTAAGGTGCCCGTGTCGCCCATGAATACCTGTGCAGGGTAGGCATTGTACCACAGGAATCCGATGAGGGCACCGATGAACGCCATGAAGAACACCACCAGTTCTTCAGAACCCGGTATGTACATTATATTGAGGTAGGCGGCATACTGAATATGGCTGCTGACGTATGCCAGTATGCCTAACGCAACGCCTATGATGGCAGAGTTGCCGGCCGCCATTCCGTCCATTCCATCGTTAAGGTTGGCTCCGTTGGAGACTGCCGTAACGACGAAAATAGTCATTATGACGAAGAGAATCCAGCCAGCCGCCGTCTTGTGCTTGCCGCAGAAAGACATGATTTCGGAGTAATCAAGGTTATGGTTCTTGACAAACGGGATGGTTGTCTTCAAGGTTTTTTCGGCCTGTTCCTTATGTTGGACGACTACTTCCTTTCCGTTCTGCTGCACCGTCTCGAGGTTCAGGTTCGCCTTTACGTCCGGGGAGGCCCAGAGAACAATGCCGACTATCAGGCCGATGGTCAGCTGCCCGATTATCTTGTATTTGCCTTTCAACCCTTCCTTGTCGTGGCGGAATATCTTGATGAAGTCGTCCATGCCGCCGAGAAAGCCGAGCCAGATGGTCGTGATAATCATCAGGATAAGGTAGATGTTACGGAGCCGGCCCAACAGAAGCACGGGAACGAGGAGCGCGACGATGATAATGATACCGCCCATTGACGGAACTCCTATCTTCTTCACACCAAACGGGTCTATCGAAGCATCCCGCTGCGTCTCGGTAATCTGCTTGCTCTTGAGATACTTGATGAACCTTTCGCCAAACCATGACGAGATAACAAGGGCGAGAATCATCGCCACAATGGCACGGAAACTGATGTAGCCCCAGAGGTGAGAACCACTGATGCCGAACTGGTCGAGCCATCGGAAGATATAGTATAACATTCTTTCTGCTTTTTATAATTAGTATTGGAGGAGACGGGGCGGACCTTCCGGTATTGCCGACAGGGGCAGCCCGGTGGGCCTTGGACTATATTCCAAAGATTTCCCGTATTACCTCGTGGTCGTCGAAATGGTGCTTCACACCGTTTATCTCCTGATAGTCTTCATGTCCCTTGCCTGCCACGAGTATGACATCTCCCTTCTCCGCCATCATGCAGGCAGCACGGATAGCCTCCCGACGGTCGCAGAGACAGAGCACTCTCTTCTTCTGCGCATCGTCAAGTCCTGCCATCATATCGTCAATAATGGCCTGCGGATCCTCGTCCCGGGGATTGTCGCTCGTAAGGATGACCTTATCGCTCTGCCTTACCGCCTCCTGTGCCATCAGCGGACGCTTGCCCTTGTCGCGGTGGCCGCCGGCTCCACAGACGGTAATGACCTTTCCGCCCTTTCCCTCCAGCACGTCGTGAATGGCACCGAGTACGTTTTCCAGTGCGTCAGGGGTGTGGGCGTAGTCTACAATGGCCGTGAAGCCTTCGGGAGAATGGATGGGTTCAAGTCTGCCGTTGACACTTTTAAGGGTGCTGAGAGCCACAAGGATGTCCTCGGACTTCTTGCCCAACATCACCGCTGTACCATAAACGGCGAGCAGATTGCTGACATTAAACTTGCCGATAAACTGCACTCCGACCTCCCTGCCGTCGATTTCGAGATACATTCCCTCGAAATGACACTCCAAAATCTTCGCACGGAAGTCGGCCATCCGCTGTACGGAATAGGTCTTTACGACTGCCTTGGTATTCTGGACCATCACCATGCCGTTCTTGTCGTCGGCATTTGTTATGGCGAAAGCATCCTTGGGGAGATTGTCGAAGAACTTTTTCTTCGCATCGCGATAATTCTCAAACGTCTTGTGATAGTCGAGATGGTCGCGCGTAAGGTTCGTAAACAGACCGCCGGCAAACTTCAATCCACCAATACGATGCTGATGGATAGCATGACTGGAACACTCCATGAAGCATATTCGCAGCCTGCCGCCACCATCTCGGCAAGAAGATGGTTCAGTTCAATAGGGTCCGGCGTTGTATGACTGGTAGGATATGCCTTGCCGTCAATGTAGTTGCAGACGGTCGAAATCAGCCCGACCCTATGGCCGAACTTGCGGAACATATCATATAATAAGGTGGCGACGGTAGTCTTTCCGTTCGTACCCGTAACACCGACGAGCTTCAATCTGTGCGAGGGATTGCCACAGAAGAGGGTTGCCACCTTCCCTACCGCCTCTTCGGTAGAGCCTACCTGCACATAGGTAACGCCTTCCGACAATTCCGCCGGCATATCTTCGAGCAGCACGGCAGTCGCTCCCAGCTCTACAGCCTTCGCTATGAAGCGGTGGCCATCGGTCTGCGTACCCTTGATAGCGACAAACAGATGTCCCTTTTCTATCTTGCGGCTGTCTATATTGATGCCGGCTACTTCTACGTCCTGACTGCCCCGTATATCGAGCGGCTTGACGTTCTTGAGCAATTCGGTTAATTTCATATCTCGTATATTTTGTTTCTATTTACTCCGAGGGACTGAAAGAGTTAGTAAGATTAAAGGAGCCGAAGGGCGGATATTCCATTTTCCAAGCCACCCTACTGCCCTGTCATCCCAACTGCAGGCTGCAGACCATTCCTTTCTTTACCTTGTCGCCCGGTGCAAGACTTTGCTGCAACACCTTTCCCCGGCCGTTCAGGCGTACCCTTATTCCCCGTTTCTCCATCATATAGACGGCATCCCGTGCACCCATTCCGTGGACATCGGGCACCTGACCCGCCCTGTAGACCTTCTCTCGGTTGAAAGTCAGCGACCTCTTATTACCCGTAACGGTTCCCCAAACAGGGTTGCCGAACGGATAGGCACCGCGCCACCCATTGGTTACATTGAAGCCGAGGGCGTTCAAGACATAGTCGGAGGCAAGCAGATTACCGTTCTTTGCAGACGGGATAAGGACAGACGACGAGTCGCGGGCATCGCTAACGCGGAGTTTCAGGCTCTGTGCCATGATGCCTTCGGCAATATGATGAAAGACGACACCGCTCATACCGCCACCCGACGCAGGCAGCCCCGTCTTCTGAATACAGACGATACAGCTGTAACGGGGGGCATCCGCCGGGAAGAAACCTGCAAAGCTAAGCAGGTAACTCGTTCCTCCGGCCTTGTAGCCGAGCGCACCTTTCGACATCTGCGCAGTACCCGTCTTGCCTGCAACGAGGAATTTGTCCGATCCGGCCTTCTTTCCCAATCCTTCCGAAACGACTTCGGTGAGTATTCTGCTTATTTCCCTGATGGTGCTCTCCTTGGCTATCTGAGGCTTGAGAACGACCGGCGGATAGTCGGCAACGACCTCCCCATCCTTTACTATCTGCTTGACGAAACGCGGACGCATCAGTTTGCCGCCGTTAGCTATGGCATTGTAAAACGCCAAAGTAGATATAGGAGGCACCTGTGTCTCATAGCCGATGCTCATCCACGGCAGAGCCGTCGCACTCCAGTTGTCGTATTGCCCATGCTTATTGCGATGCGGCATACGTATCTTAGCCGGAGAATAGCCGACAATGGGTATCTTGAGGTCGGTCGCCAGACCGAGGTCGTAGATTCCCTGTACGAACTTCTCGGGATTCTTATGGTAGAATCTGTCAATGATACGGCTTACACCGATGTTGGAACTGTACTTCAGCGTCCACGGAAGCGTCAGAACACCGTATCCCCCACGCCTCCAGTTATGGTCTTTCATGTCCCTTCCGTACATGTTCCACACACCACCGCCCGTCTCAATGGTGGCAGTGGTATCAACAAACCCGTCGTCCAACACCGTCATAATGGACGCTGTCTTAAACACGGAACCCGGTTCGAGCAGGTCGCTGACCGCGTGATTCTTTATTTCGCGGTACTCTCCGTCGCTGCAACGGTCGAGATTGACTATCGCCTTCACGTCGCCCGTTTCCACTTCCATCACGATGGCCACGCCGACATTGCCGTTTATCTCCTTGAGTTCTTCTCTCAGGGCACGCTCGGCAAGGTCTTGCATGCCTACGTCTATCGTGGTAACGATGTCGGCACCGTCTATCGGCGGCGTGTCGGTAATGTTCAGATACTTGTTGAGCACCTTGCGGCGGTGTATGATACCGTTGGTCCCACGGAGAATCTTGTCGTACGACAGTTCCAGACCGCAACGGGCGGTATCCTTCGCACCGAACATGTCGCCCACCGTACGCTGTGCCAACGAGCCGAACGGACGGCGGCGGGCATTGAATTCCTCCCAATGGAAACCGCTGGTGTTCTTCCTCAGATGAAATACGGGCAGCGACTGCACCTCCTTGAACGTATTGTAGTCGATGCGCTTCTTCCAGATAGGCCAATGGCGGCTCTCCTTGTGGAGTCCTTCGAGGAGGTCTGCCTTGAACCGAGCAGCACTCTTCTCCGGGAAAATATCGTTCAGCCCCTTGCAGATTTGGCCCAGACTATCTACGAAGGCCGTGTCCTTACCCGATGTCTTGAGGGCGTTGAAGTCCATATACACCTTGAACTCGGGCAGCGAACTGGCCATCAGCTGTCCGTCGCAAGTGAGAATGTTGCCCCGGGTCGGCTTGACGGGCACGCTGTCCTTCTTCTGCGTCGACGCCACATCCATCCAATAGGCACGCTTGGCGGTCATGGTGTAGCCTGCCTTGGCAAGTACGGCAAGAGCTATCAGCGTCATCATAAAGGCAATGACGTTGTAGCGGGGCAGCGATTTGTTGTTATTGAACTTGCTCATACTACTTTTTCGGGACTTCTATTTTATAAGGTGGCTGTGCGGCCATTTTCAGCACGCTGTCTTTATTTGTCTTCAGAAGCTCGAGCACATGGCTTTCACGCGACTTCTCCGTGAGCTGACTGCTGCTCGAAAGGGCACGATACTTGGCATCCTCCAGCTCCGTGTTGAGCTTGTCTATCTCTATCAGGTCTTTCTGAACGCTGTACCGATTGGTGATATAGACGATGACGAAACCGACAATCAGCAATATCAGCTTGATGTTGTTGCGGAAGAGCTGTGCCGAAAGAATGTCGCCGCCAAGGATTTTCTTCAGCGTCAGATTGGGCGACAGGGGCTGTTCGTCCTCCCTCGCATGCTCGGCAATGACGGCCTTTATCACCTCTGCCTCCTTGGCCTCCTCTTCCTCGCGCAGCCTTACCTTCTCAGCGTGCGCGGCAGCCTTTTCCTGTTCCTTCCTCAGCTTCCTTTCCTCGGCCGACGAAAGCTCTGACTCCCCTTCTGCCTCAGGTTCTGCCGTGGACTGAATCTCCAAGGGAACGGACCCGACGACATGGCCGTCATAGTCTCCGGCCTCCGTATCAGCCGGGACGACAGGCTCTGCCAGAACTTCCGCCTCGGTGGTCTTGTTGTTCTTATCGTCGTTCATTCGTCTTCTTTTCTGCTATTCTGAGTTTTGCACTGCGGCTGCGCGGATTGCCTTCCTGCTCCTCCTGCGTAGGGACAATGACCTTGCTGTTGACCAAACGGAACGGGGTCTCTATCCGCCCGAAGAAGTCCTGCTGCACCTTTCCCTCGGGATTGCCTGCCTTAATCACGTTCTTGACGATGCGGTCTTCGAGCGAATGATAGGTGATGACCGAGAGACGCCCACCCGGCCGGAGCAGCCCGGTAGCCGAAAGGAGCATCTCGCGCAGGGCGTCCATCTCGTGATTGACTTCTATACGCAGGGCCTGAAAAAGCTTTGCCATCTCTTTCTTCTCGCGTTCACGCCTGAAGAACGGCTCGACGACGGCCTGAAAGTCGTTCGTCGTGAGGATGGCCTTCTGCCTGCGTGCAGCTATGACGGCAGCAGCTATTCGACGCGAGTTTTTCAGTTCTCCGTAGATGTAGAACAGGTTGGCAAGTGCCTCCTCTTCGTAGTTATTGAGCACATCGGCGGCCGTCTGTCCGGCACGCTTGTTCATCCGCATGTCGAGCGGAGCATCGAATCGGAACGAAAAGCCGCGCGTCTCGTCGTCGAAGTGGTGGCTGCTCACGCCGAGGTCGGCCAGCAGCCCGTCTATATGGGCGACACCGTAGTAGCGCATCCAGTTCCGAAGATAACGGAAGTTTGAGCGCACGAAGGTGAAGTTGTCCAACTGCCTCCGCTCACCGCCAATTCCGTGTATGTTCTGCTCGGCATCTGCATCCTGATCGAAGCTATACAGGTGCCCCCCCCCGGAAAGACGGGAAAGTATCTCCCTGCTGTGTCCGCCACCGCCAAAGGTAACGTCTACATAGATGCCGTCGGGGCGTATGTTGAGTCCGTCTACACTCTCGCTGAGGAGCACCGGCACATGGTAGGTCTCGGCTGTCTTTATCATTTCTGCGGATTGCTGTTGGTAGTGGTGGAGTCCCGGCCCGGCTCTGCCATCAGTTCTTCCAAGGCCTTTCCGAACTCTTCGGGCTGCATGAAGGCCTGCTGACCGTCGTTGCCCCATATTTCGATACTGTCGTCCATGCCGATGAATTTTATCTGCTGGTCGATACGGGCCATCTTCAAATAGCGTTTCGGAATGAGGAAACGTCCGTTCCCGTCGAGTTATCAGTTCGACATCTGCCACAAACTGGCGGTAGACCATCTGGTCGCGCTGGCTCCATCTGTTCAGCCGGACACGCAGATTGTCCAACATTCTGTCCCATACCGACTGCGGATAAAGCACCAGACAGGGCTGGAAAACGTCCTTCCTCATCACAAGCGATTCCTCGCCAGACGCATTAAGGGTCTTGCGAAACACAGCCGGCAAAAAGGCTCTTCCCTTTGCATCGGCCTTGGCTTCTATGTTTCCGAAAAATCGCATACGCACTTGCTAATAGTCGAATTTGGCTTCAAAGTTAAGGAAAATTCCCCACATTCCACCACTATGCCCCTCATTATTTATAAGAAATAGTGTTTTTTGTTTATTTTAACGGATATTATTTTATAGCAACAACAAAAGAAAGGAAGTCTGCCGGAAGTTTTTCCGGAACATCCAAGGAGCTTGTCTCCTGCGCAATGACGCCAACCCGTGCAGCAAGGGAATACCGAGGCGCGGCCTGAAGCCGCAGCAGGCACACAGCCCACGCACACGTTTCCGACGCACAGCAGCACTTTTCTAAATAACGAAAAACATTTACAAGCACTTCCGCGAGAATCGTCCAAACGCCTTTTACTGCCCTTTCGGCCGCAAATACGCGATTTTCAGGCATGCTTGGCAAGCCTTTGAATATCAAGGATTTAAGTCCGGAAAGAAATTTTACACAGGTTCTTCGCCTGTCCAAAAGGCTGTTATCACATCCTCTTTCCATACTTTTAACGCCATGAAACCGCCATTTTCAGAAATCGGACAAGCCTTGTCCGCGATGTGAAAGCGGCACTTTCGCATCGGCAAGGTGGCATTTTCATTTTGCCAATAGCCCTTACTGGCTCTTTCAGAACGTTGTTACCATCTTTTCATTTCTACTTTGCGAGTAAACGAAAGTTAAATTACTATCATTTAATTTTACAATCTGAAGATTATCAAAACTCCAGTTCCGGCATATCTCTCTCCCAACACAATTCTGCCATGCAGCACCCTTGCCACTGGCTCGTGGCGCAAAGTGGAGCAGGAAGAGAGGCCCTTGATGCAGGCAAACTACTCTACCGGCATCCCCACACCGCCAACCCGGATAACGGACTTTACCTGCATTGCTTCATGGCGAAAAAGACATAAGTGTTTCAAAATAAAGTATTTTTGAGACTTTATTGCACATTTCTCGAAAAAAACGCAACTTTTTTCAAAAGGTTTTCCTACTTTTGCATATTGTTAGGAGAAAGAAGAGGTATAGGGAAAGCAATGGAAAAGACGATAGACATAGACAAGATACTGGCAGGAAAGATGGGCGAGAAGGCAAAGTACATGCCCGGCTTCGTCGTCAGATGCTGAAATCGATTGCCCATGAAGACGAAGTGAACGCATTTCTCTGGGAGAGCCGGCATCTTTCGGGCACGGAATGGCTTGCCGAATGTGTGCGCTACCTGAAGATGACGCTCGACATCGTCGGATTGGAAAACCTGCCCGACAAGAACGACGGGCGTCTCTACACCTTCGTCTCCAACCATCCGCTCGGCGGACAGGACGGTGTCGCACTCGGATCTATCATCGGCCAGCACTACGACGGGCGTTTCCGCTACCTTGTCAACGACTTGCTGCTGAACCTGCCGGGCCTGAAACCCGTCAGCATCGGCATCAACAAGACGGGCAAGCAGAGCCGGGACTTCCCACGGATGGTGGAAGCCGGATTCCAGAGCAACAACCACATACTCATGTTCCCGGCCGGACTGAACAGCCGGAAGATAGACGGACAGATTCACGACCTGCCGTGGAAGAAGACTTTCATCAGCAAGAGCGTGGAGTACCGGCGCGATGTTGTCCCCATCCATTTCGGAGGACAAAACTCCGAACGCTTCTACCGCATAGCCCGATTCAGCGACCGATACGTCAGAAAGGTGAACATCGCCATGCTCTTTTTGGTCGACGAGATGTACAAGAACGTAGGAAAGACTTTCCGGGTCGCCATAGGGAAGCCCATCCCATGGCAGACTTTCGACCACTCGAAAACACCGATGGAATGGGCAAAATTTGTAGAAGACCGAGTCTACGAGCTGTAAGACGGATTCGGACAACCACCAGACAGACCGACAAACATAGCACGCAATAAACCGAACGTATGGAAGAAGAGATTATAGCACCTGTCAGCAAGGAGCTGTTGAAGAGCGAACTGACCCCCGACAGGATGCTTCGGATGACGAACAAGAGCCACAACGAAATTTACATCATATCGGCTCACGAGGCTCCGAACGTGATGAGCGAAATCGGAAGGCTGCGCGAAATTGCATTCCGCACGGCCGGGGGAGGCACCGGCAAGACCGCCGACATCGACGAGTTCGACACGATGGAGGGTTGCTGCAAGCAACTTATCGTGTGGAATCCGGAGGCGGAGGAGATTATCGGAGGCTACCGCTATATCTTCGGAGAGGACTGGCAGTACGACGACGAGGGGCAGCCGATACTCGCCACGAGCCACATGTTCCACTTTTCCGACAAGTTTCTCAAGGAGTACGCGCCTTATACGGTAGAGCTAGGACGCTCGTTCGTGTCGCTCGACTACCAAAATGTGCGCAAGAACGCAAAGAGCATTTTCGCCCTCGACAACCTCTGGGACGGTCTGGGTGCGCTGACAGTGCTCAATCCGCACTGCAAATATTTCTTCGGAAAGGTTACCATGTACCCGTCCTACATACGCCGGGGGCGCGACATGATTCTATATTTCCTCAATAAGCACTTCGGCGACAGGGAGAACCTGATTCTTCCGATAAAGCCGCTCATCATTGAGACTCCCCAAAAGGAACTCGAAAACCTGTTCATGCACGATAATTTCAAGGACGACTACAAGATTCTCAACCACGAAATACGACAGCTGGGCTACAATATTCCGCCATTGCTCAACGCCTACATGAACCTTTCGCCTACGATGAAACTCTTCGGCACTGCCATCAACTATGGCTTTGGCGATGTCGAGGAGACGGGAATCCTCATTGCCGTGGACGAGATTTTTGAGGAAAAGCGCATCCGCCACATCGAGAGCTTCGTACAGAAACATCCCGAGGCACTCAACTTCACGAGCGGAGCCAACAACGTCATCTACAAAGACAAACTATAGAAGACGACAAAAGAATCGGGCAGGGAAACCGAATACGGCTTTCCTGCCCGATTGTCGTTCTGTTTTCTCTATATATGAGCGGCGGCATGTCCTGACAAAGACATCGTTACGATTGTCCCGGCTTGCGCTACTTCACTTTCTTCATAGACATTTTGCACGACTTCACGTAGCCTTCCGACTCCGCAAAAATAGCATCCGTGAGATCCAGCTCGAGTTTGTTTTTATTGAGGGCAAGGACTTTGAGAGTCTGAGGCTGCTCGCCAGAGTGAGTGATAACGAGCTTTCCATCCATCAGGATGTAGCTGCCGCTGTCTAAGAACTTCCAGTTTCCGTCCGTGTACTCGTAGGTATCAAAGTGTCCGTCGTCCTTGAACTCAGCACGGGCATAGATAACCGACATAGGTTCCATGTCGGCTCCAAAGCTTTCAAGAGGGACTTTCATGCCGTTCATGTACGCAACAATGAGTCCGTTCTCTACCTTAAAGTCGACGCTTAGGCCCATCCCGACATTGGGAACATCAATAACCATATTGGCTTTCTCCAGTTCCCACGTGCCGATAATGGAAGTTTTCTGCTGATCAACGGGATTATCCGGATCGTCATTGTCGTCTCCGCAGGAGGTCAGGGTGAATACGCCTGCCAGCAAAAGCAGCATCCACAGAGCGTGGCAAGTAATGATTTTCTTCATAACAATATTAGTTTAACATTTTCATATTATTGCGACAAAGATATGGAAAATATTTTATTTCGGACAAAAAAAGCCGAATAAAACTTACATTTGGCGTATTTGAAACGATTTTCTTGGCATTCTCGCTCCATTATATTACTTTTGCAGGTCAATACAAGGGATGAGAAAAGAGGCTTCCAGACTATCTTTCCGCACGGCTATGTGGCGGTATGGAAAGGAGACAGCGCATCTTCTAAACCTTGAATATAGGGAAAATGGGACAAGAAACACTGAAGGACAAGACGGCAAAGGGACTGTTCTGGGGCGCGTTGAACAATGGAACAATGCAGCTCCTCAACATTGTGATAGGCGTATTCCTCGCCCGGCTGCTCTCGCCTGACGACTACGGACTGGTGGGCATGCTCGCTGTATTCACGGCCGTGGCCGGCGCATTGCAGGAAAGCGGCTTCACCTCGGCATTGGCCAATATGGAACGCCCGTCAGACAACGACTATAACGCTGTCTTCTGGTTCAGCACGCTCGTCGGTTGGGTCTCCTACATCGTTCTTTTCTTCTCTGCGCCATTGATAGCCGGCTTCTTTCACCACGCGGAACTCATCGATTTATCGCGCTTTATCTTCGTCTCGCTGCTCTTTTCTTCAATAGGCACCACTCCGGCAGCCTATCTTTTCAAGAACATGATGGTCAGGGAGACGACGCTTCTCCGCGTTTCTTCGCTGACAATATCGGGCATTGTCGGCATCGTCTTGGCTTTCCGGGGCTACGCCTATTGGAGTCTGGCATGGCAGCAGGTGCTTTATATCATGCTGACGAGCCTCGGCCGATTCTTCATTATTCCGTGGCGGCCGTCTTTCCACATTGACTTCACACCTGTGCGTACCATGTTCTCATTCTCGTACAAGATTCTTATTACCACCGTCGTGAACACCTTGAGCCAGAATATCCTCACGTTCATCTTCGGACGTCTCTATCCGGCAAAGGCAGTGGGCAACTTCTCACAGGCCTTCAAGTGGGACACGATGGCCAGCACCTTCGTTTCGGGCACAATAGCACAGGTTGCCCAACCCGTATTGGTGGAGGTTAACGACGACAAGGAGCGTCAGACGAACGTCTTCCGAAAGATGTTGCGCTTCACGGCGTTTCTTGCTTTCCCCGCGATGTTCGGACTTTCGATGGTTTCACGTGAGTTTATCGTTCTTCTGATTTCCGACAAATGGACAGACAGCATCCCGCTTCTGCGTATTCTCTGCGTTAGCGGCGCGTTCCTGCCCTTCTATACCATGTACCAAAACCTCATTATCAGCCGCGGCAAGTCGGCCGTCTACATGTGGTGTACCATCGCCCTGATAGTGGCACAGACAGCTTTTGTCGTCGCCTGCTACCGGGAGGGCATCGTCCTGATGGTCTCCGCTTATACCGCAATCACCATTCTCTGGCTCTTTGTCTGGCAGTATTTTGCCGGAAAGGAGACAGGACTGCGCCTCCGGGATGTGCTAAAGGACATCTGCCCATACCTGTTCGCATCGGCAGCAGTGATGTTCTTAACCTATTTTTCTACCGATTTCATCGAAAATCTATTGCTGCTTTTAGTGGCAAGAGTAGCCTTGGCAACCACCCTCTACTTCACCATAATGAAGTTGGCAGGCTCTAAAATCTTAGTGGAATGTATGAACTACCTGCACCGGAAAGGAAAAAGGAAATAATCATATTAAAGAAGTGGCAGGAACAAAATGCCCGTATGCTCCTCCTATTCCCAAGAAACGGTCAACCCGTCTACTCATTCACTTGCCAGCACACCGACCCTTTCTCCTGCCAGTCCATCAACTTTGGCGATACATATACAGCTGCATGACAGGATAGAGAAAGGCTCTCAGCTTCTTGACGATGCCTCCTCCCTCGGTTTGGAACAACTGCCGTGAGTGCCGGACAAGAAGGATTTGCAAGCGGACGAAGTCGAGCGGAGTATCTGAAACCTCCCTTCTCATCATCTTTTTTGCCTCGATGAAATCGGCTGTTTCCGCATTGATATATTCCAACAATGCCAACTTCCCCCGATAAATAGGCACAGCCACCGACCTCGCTTCGCGGTAATGACGGATTCCCCACAAGAGTTCGTGCAGGCCGTTCCGCCATGAGGGCAGACTGCGCCTGTAATCCTTGTAGGTCGTGGCAGCAGTATGGCGGCGGAAGTTGACCAAGACGAACGGGGTAAAAACCAGACTATCGTATGCGGAAGCAATAATACAGAGAACCGCATCGTACATCGTAATCCTGTAAACTGGATGGCTCAGCGGAGGGAGTTCCGCAAGCAGGCTGCGCCGGAACAGCAGAGTGTGTCCGGGAAGACAAAGGAACAGCATGCGGAAGATGCTCGTATTGTGTACCCGGTCGTCGAAATGGGCAAACGAACCATCCGAGGAGAACGAACGCGAGAGGCCGCTGCACATCATCTTGTCTCCAATGGCATCCATCTGAAGGGCAATCTTGTCGTTCTCCCACACGTCGTCCTGATCACAGATGGCGATATAGTCGCCCGTCGTCCGTGCCATAGCGGAAAGAAAATTCCCGTTAACCCCGTGTTCCTCTTCATTCCTATAGAGCTTGAAAATACTATTCTGACTTTGATATTCTTCCAGTATCTCCCATGTTTCGTCGGTAGAATAGTCATCCTGCACGATAATTTCGTGAACCGGATAAGACTGACGGAGGAGGGAGTCGAGCTGTGCCCGCAGATATTTGGCACCATTGTAGGTGCAGAGAACGATAGAAACGGTTGGATTCATAAGCCTATGTGTAGAGGGTATTGACTAATAATGATGTATTATAGATAGCCAGATAAAGGGCAATAAGCACGATGAAACCGTCCAAAACAAGTCGCTTTCGCCCAGTCGCAGCACGCAACAGGAATCCCAGACTGACAGGAATGACGTATGCCCAGTGGGCTGTCATAATGTAGATTTCGTTGATGCCGAAGCCCAGTCCTAAATGGAGCACCATATCAAGGGCAAAGAACGAGAATGTCAACCAAAGCAACCGACTTTTGCGCCCAGCCCACACCCCTGCGGCAAAAAGGAGAAAGAGCAGGGCCTCAACGACATAGTTGAATATCCAATTATAGCGGACGACAACGGGACGGTCGCGCATCACGTCGTCCAAGGCGTGTTGCTGATGCAGCTGCAGCGACTCCCCGAAAAGATTCTCTACCACCGTGGTGAGACGGGAGGTAGACATATCAGTCCAGTTCAGGAACCTTTTGCGACTGATAGGTTCTCCGGCATGGGCATGTTGTGGCTCTTTCGCTTTCTCACGAAGCACTTTTTTCCGATGATTCCGCCATATTTGGTTAAAAGCCCTTGCCTGCCCGGCATTGTCGCTGACCGTCGTCGTATCCCTGAAGCGAGACAGCATCAGTGCCTTTTCGGCCCTCACGGCCTTCGAGCGTGCCACCTTTTGCGCACGAACGCCGTCTGCCACAAACGTGTTGTATTCCCATTCACCGAATCCCCATATCGCTGCTGCAGGCAGAAGCACGGCAAGGAGAAGATGGCCGGGACGGAAAAAATGCTTTCCGTTGCTGAAAAGACTGGCGAGAAATGCCTTCATCCCATTGTTGAGCGACACGCCTGCCGTCAGGAGAAAGAAGAGAACGGTCTGCCATTTCGTCATCCGCCTGCCTTCCTTCATCTGTTTTCCCGTTATATAAATAACCAGCAGAAGCAGGAAAAGGGAAACGACAAAATGGTCGGGCGACACGGCTGCCAGCATAATATATGCAAAGGAGAAAAGCAGGAAAGCCAGTATCACCGCCTCGCCCAAGGCTATCCCGACGAGTTCCCTGCCTATCCGAATCATCAGGACAAAGGCATAGAACGAACAGAACAACAGAATGGCAGCCACGATGAATTGGGCAAAATTTACGCCTGTAGCATAAATCAGCCCCCGATTGAGCAGATAGAAAGGATAGTACAGGAAGGCCAGCAACGGATGCCGGTTGACATCGAAAGCCGTACTCCAGTCGGAGACGACGCAATAGGTCAGGGGGTCGAAGCCCGAAATGTGGAATCCGTCGATGAAGGTCTTGCGGTAGTCTGTTACCACCTTTGAGAAAGCAGGATAATACTTTCCTATGACAAGTGCCTGCAAAACCACCTGCCAAAGCAGAAACAGGCCGGCCGCCCAACGCTCCTCTCTCCTTATGCTAAGAAAACCTCTCATTTCAGCAGGTACATCGCTATTAGTCCGCCATTGTAAATCCACAGATAGGCGGTCAAAAATATCAGAATCCATCGGAAAATACGCTGTGGCGTATAGGCAAGAACACGCTGGATATAGCCGAATGACACTGGAATGATGAACGCCCAGCCTGCCGTCATGATATAGACCTCGTTGATGCCGAAGCCCAGAACTAGATGAAGCGTAAGGTCGCAGACAAACCACGAGAGCAACATCAGGAAGAAACGCTGCCGGAAACTGAAGAGAATACCGACCAAGAAGAGCAGGACTATCAGCCCCTCAACGACGTAATTGGCAATCCAGCTATACTGAACGAAGACGGGCCGGTCCCACGAAACATCCTTCAGCAAATACTCCTGATGGAGCTGGATGGACTCCCCGAAGAAGTTTTCCACCAGTGTCGTGCCTCGCGGAGTAGATATATCCATCAGTTTCCCGATAGCTCCGTCTCCGGCAGGCTTCCCCGTGTGCGCCTTCATCCAGTCGTCGCGCATCTTGGTGCGGGCCTCCACCTTCTTGGCATCCTTCTTCTTGTTCACCTTCTCTATGTTGTGGATAACTGCCTGCTGAGGCACTTCCAACAGATAATATTGCGACTGCTGAATACCAAGCAGCAGGAGGAAAGGCAGGACAACGCCTACAAGAAGATACTTCCACGTGAAAAAACGCCTGCCGTTGGCAAACAATCCGGCAAGCAACGTCTTTGCTCCGTTGGACGTGGCCATCCCTGCCGTGAAGAACGTCAGCACAAGCGACTGCCATGCACCGAGCATCCGCCCCTTTTTCATCTTCATCCCGACAATGTAAAGCGTCATGGCAAGCAGCATCAGCGAGATAATGAAATGGTCGGGAACCATCGTCGGCACCAACACGTGGGCAAAAGAGAAAAGCAGGAGGGTCAATATCGTGGCATCGCACCGCTTCAGCTCCATCACTTCACGGAATACCCGATACATGAAGACCACCGCATAGAGAGCCGAAAAAACGATGATGGCCGCCATGAAATAGACGGCAAAGTTCATCCCGACAGCATCTATGAGCCAGTGGTTGAGCAGGTAGAGCGGATAGAGAAAGGTAAGATAGAGCGGATGGCGGATAGTCTCGAAGTGGATGCGCATGCCCGATATGGTTATCCACGACCAGTTGTCGTAGCCCGACATGCGGAAGTTCTTGGTAAAGATAGTCCAGAATCCTCCGTGCGCTCCCATTGTATAGACATGGTAATGGCTGGCAATGAGCAGGGCGTTGAACCCCACAAACACTGCCAGCAGGACCAATGCCAGCCACCGTTCTTCTTTCTTTATCTTGAAAATATCAAATAACGACATCCTTCATCTATAGATTTGTCCGTGCAAAGATACGAATTTAGAGAGACCCGACCAAAAGAATATGGGAGTATCGGAGCGGAAACGGCTCCGTCGGGCAGACAGCCCCGTCCTGCGCATCCTTTCCGGAGAACCAGTCCCCGTGAAGATTTCCATCCGCTGCAACACGAGCTTTGCATAGGGAGAGCCTCCGGCAATGCAAGGAGAAGACAGCGTCTTCGTTCCATTCCTTTCGGGGAACAAATCCAAACGGGCACTTTCGCAAAACAAAAATGCCCGTTTCGTGTGGTCAAAGTGCCCGTTTCATGGTGCGAAAGCGGCACTTTCATATTTTGAACTTGAAGAGGGGATTGCCTGCAACAGAAGCTGCCTGCTTTCCGCGTACCCGACGGCAGCATGTTTCATGGTCATAAAACGGCAACGGGCACGCACCCTGCGTGGTGCATGCCCGTCGTATGGACGCGTGGCCCGGCCCTTTCGGGGCAGGCGCAGATTCGTCCCGATGCCTACATAATGTGCAGCCAGCGCAGAATATCGTTCAGGTTGGCAACAACCATAAGGAGGATAAGAATCGTAATGCCGACATACTCGGCACGTATCATGAACTTTTCGGACGGCTTGCGGCGGGTTATCAGCTCGTAGAGAAGGAACATGACGTGTCCGCCGTCAAGGGCAGGAATCGGGAGAATGTTCATTACCGCAAGGATGATACTGAGGAAGGCAGTCATGTTCCAGAACATGTACCAGTCCCAGTACGGGGGGAAGAGGCTGCCGATAGCACCGAATCCGCCAAGGCTCTTCACACCGTCGGCGGAGGCGAGGTAGCGGAAATTGCCCACGTAGCCGCGGAGGATGTTCATGCTGTAGCGCACGCCTGCCGGAAAGCTCTCGAAGAAGGAGTAGGTCTCGACGGTCGGCTTGTAGTAGGAGGCGAGGCTGCTCTCCACCACGCCTAACTTGAGGTCGGGCGTGAGTACGACGCGGGCGGTGTCGGAAGCAGTCGCTCCCTTGTGCCGGAAGACAATGGTTGCGGTGCGCACAGCCATGGAATCACGGTGCGTGTTCTTCACCGTCATCACGTCGTTGAGTATGCCTATCTGGTAGTGCCAGTCGCTCCAAGTGCTGACAACCTTTCCGTTGACGGACTTGATGACGTCGCCCGGCCGCATGCCTGCCTTGGCTGCCGCGCTGCCTTGGGCCACGCTGTCTATGCGCGTGGGCAGATAAGGCT
Source organism: Prevotella dentasini JCM 15908 (assembly GCF_000614065.1). Lineage (GTDB taxonomy): Bacteria > Bacteroidota > Bacteroidia > Bacteroidales > Bacteroidaceae > Prevotella > Prevotella dentasini. The sequence goes on from NZ_BAKG01000007.1 coordinate 27,545, forward strand.
CGGCAAAGAGCGGACGCTGCTTAATCATCGAGAGCATATCCATCTCGCCCGAAAGCGCAATGCTCACCTTCTTGCCGTTCCGGAGCACGTCGACACGCTTTGCCTGTGCTATCTGCCGGAAGAAGTCGCCGTTCACGTTGAGGTATTCCTTGAACGGGCCTTGGTCGGTTCCTATCATCACGTCGTGGTCGTGGAATCCGAGGGCCTTTGCATCGGCATTGAAGCGCATGCCCATCGACATGTCAGCCACCTTATAGTAGCTGTGCCCCCACGCGAACATCATCATCGAATAGATGAAGAGGGCAAGGAGGAAGTTGACCAGCACGCCGCCCACCATGACGAGCAGCCGCTGCCATGCCGGCTTGATGCGGAACTCCCACGGCTCGGGTTCTTTCTTCATCTGTTCGGTATCGAAGCTCTCGTCTATCATTCCGGCAATCTTGCAATAGCCGCCCAAGGGCAGCCAGCCTATGCCGTAGGTGGTTTCGCTGTTCTTGGGCTTCCAGCTGAAGAGGCTTCCCTTCCATTTCCCGACAGACATATCGAAGAATACAAAGAACTTCTCCACTCTTATACCGAAGAGCTTTGCGAAGAACATGTGTCCGCCTTCGTGGAGGAGGACAAGCAGAGAGATGGCCAGAATAAACTGGAGGACTCTGATTAGTATCGTTTCCATTAATCGTTTATAGGGTTTTGTGAATAATCGTTTTATACCTTATCGCCCTGCCATCAGTTCGGTGGCGATACGCCGTGCCTCGGCATCGGTCTGGAGATAGACGTCGAGGTCGGGGTTGGCATCGAAGGTGGCGCACTGCATGGTCTGCCCGATGATGTCGCCCATGGCGAGGAACGAGCACTGGCCCTTGCGGAATCCTTCGTTTACTATCTCGTTGGCGGCGTTGACGATACACGGCATGTTGCCGCCCTTGGCTATGGCCTCGTAGGCCATGGCGAGGCACTTGAACTTATCTACGTCGGGTTCAAAGAACTCCAAAGGCTGCCTGAAGAGGTCGAGGCGGTCGCCCTTGAGGGTCAGACGCTCGGGGAAGGAGAAGGCATACTGTATCGGCAGGCGCATGTCGGGGACGCCCAGCTGTGCCTTCACGCCGCCGTCGCGGAACTGTACGCCGCTGTGGACGATGGACTGCGGATGGATGAGCACCTGAATCTTTTCGGCAGGCACGCCGAAGAGCCATTTGGCCTCTATCACCTCGAAGCCCTTGTTCATCAGCGAGGCGGAGTCGATGGTTATCTTCGCCCCCATGTCCCACGTAGGGTGCTTGAGTGCGTCGGCCGCGGTAACGTCTTGGAGCTGCTCATGGCTGTAGAGGCGGAACGGGCCGCCCGAGCAGGTGAGGAGAATCTTCTCTATCTCGTTCTGGTCTTCGCCTACAAGGCTCTGGAAGATGGCACTGTGCTCGCTGTCTACGGGCAGGATGGGCACATGATACTGCTGTGCAAGCTGACAGATTAGCTCTCCGGCGACGACGAGGGTCTCCTTGTTGGCAAGGCAAATCTTCTTGCGTGCCTTGATGGCATGGATGGTCGGGGTCAGCCCGGAGAAGCCCACCATGGCCGTGAGCACCATGCTGACGGGTTCGGCACCGACTATCTGGTCGAGCGCGTCGTGGCCTGCATAGACCTTTATGTCGGGCTGGTCTTCGAGTTCCCTGACCAGAGGTTCGTAATACTTCTCGTTGGCTATGACGACCGCTGCGGGACGGAACTTCCGGGCCTGTGCGGCAAGCTCCTGCCAGCGGTTGTTGGCGGTAAGTGCGTAGGCTTCGTAGAGGTCGGGGTGCTGCTCTATCACGTCGAGAGCCTGCGTGCCGATGCTGCCTGTGGAGCCGAGGATGCAGATTTGTTGTTTCATTTCCGTTTGAAGGGTGAGGGGGTTGGATGATGGGGGATGAGTGACGATGGGCGGTTATGGGACGGAGGACGATACGGGCCTCGGGGATGCTCGCCGTCAAAGTTCGAGGAGACCTTCGGGGATATGGGCCTTTATCGTTCGGCAGGTGGTGTCCATGTCGGTGATGAGCTCGCTGCTGGCAGGGACGAGAAGGTCTGTGCCCGACGGCGTGCGGACCTCGAAGAGGATATTGGCGGTGGTATCGTCGACAGACTGGATTTCGCCTATGACCTGACCGCTACGGGCATCTTGAAGCGTGAAGCCGACGATTTGCGCCCACGAAAGGGAGTCGCCGCCGGCGGCTTCGGCAAGGCGGCAGGGGAAGTAGACGATGCTGCCGGTCAGCTGCCGTGCCTGCTCGGCAGTGTCGACGTCGCAGAATTTCATCAGGACTATCTCGTCGGAACGAAAGCGGTACTCGTCCATGAAGAACGGGACGAGGATGCCTTCCATGTCGAGGACGAGGTAGGCGGCATCGGCACGGTCGAAAACGTCGTCGGAGTACTGCATCTGCAATTCTCCGTGCACGCCGTGCGGCTTACCGATGCGGCCTATTCTGTAGACTTCTTCTTTCCTTATCATTAGTGTTGTTGGGGGTTAAGGGAGGCCGGGGAGTCTCTCAGGCCAGCTCCACTCTCCTGATGTTTGCCCCGAGAGCGTTGAGGCGGTGCTCAATGTCTTCGTATCCGCGGTCTATCTGGGCGATGTTGTCGATGCGGCTGGTTCCGCGCGCGGAGAGGGCGGCGATGAGCAGGGCGATGCCTGCGCGTATGTCGGGACTTGACATGCGCCCGGCGTGGAGGGTGAGGCTGTGGTCGTGCCCGACGACTACGGCGCGGTGGGGGTCGCAGAGAATGATTTGCGCGCCCATGTCTATGAGCTTGTCGACGAAGAAGAGGCGGCTCTCGAACATCTTCTGGTGGAAGAGTACGCTGCCGCGTGCCTGCGTGGCTACTACGAGGAGGACGGATATGAGGTCGGGGGTGAGTCCGGGCCACGGTGCGTCGCTGATGGTCATGATGGTTCCGTCGATGAATGTGTCGACGGCATAGTGGTCCTGCCGCGGATGATGAGGTCGTCACCCTCCTCGACAATCTGCACTCCGAGGCGGCGGAAGGCGTCGGGGATGAGCCCGAGGTGGCGTACGGCTGCGTCCTTGATTCTTATTCCGTCGCCTATCATGGCTGCCATGCCTATGAAGGAGCCTACTTCTATCATGTCGGGGAGGATGGTGTGCTCTGCTCCGTGAAGGCTTCCGACTCCCCTGATGGTGAGGAGGTTGCTGGCTATGCCGCTGATTTGTGCTCCCATGGAGTTGAGCAGGTGGCAGAGCTGCTGGATGTAAGGCTCGCAGGCTGCGTTGTATATGGTGGTGGTTCCCTCGGCGAGCACGGCTGCATGATGATGTTGGCCGTGCCGGTAACGGATGCCTCGTCGAGGAGCATGTCGGTGCCGGTGAGCTTGTCGGCCTTTATCTCGTAGACGTTGCGGTCTTCGACGTGTCCGAAGCGTGCGCCGAGGTTCTTGAATCCGAGGAAGTGGGTGTCGAGCCTGCGCCGCCCTATCTTGTCGCCTCCGGGCTTTGCGACGGTGGCCTTGCCGAAGCGGCCGAGCAGCGGGCCGAACATGAGCACGCTGCCGCGGAGGGAGGAGCATTTGCTGACGAACTCCTCGGTCTCGAGATAGCCGAGGTTGATGTCGTCGGCGAGGAAGGAGTAGTCGTTGGGGGCGAGCTTGCGGACCTTGACCCCGATGTCCTGCAAGAGCCTGATGAGGTTGTTGACGTCGAGGATGTCGGGTATGTTGCGGATGATGACTTCCGCAGGGGTGAGGAGTGTGGCGCAAATTACCTCCAGTGCTTCGTTCTTGGCTCCCTGCGGTGTGATGGTTCCGCTGAGCCGGTGTCCGCCTTCGATGATAAAGGATTCCATTGTTCTATCGTCTTTTCTTGTTGTTTTGCTGTGGCTGTACGAGGTCTCGCTCGGATATTTTGCTGAACTTGAAGGTGCTGAGGTCGAGCTGTATCTTGCCGTCGGTGTACCGGGCGAGGTCTGAGGCTACCTTCTCGTTGTCGGCAGAGCCGTGGCTCCACTGCATGAGGCTGCGCTTCATCTGGTTGGCGACGAGCCGGGTCAGCTCGTCGCGCTCTTCCCCGGGCTGCATTTCCTTGAGCCGGCCGAAGAGGGACGACATGATTCTGCCGTAGTGGCGCACGGGGGTGTCGCCGGCCGGATAGTCCATCGGCTCCGGCCTGCGGGCTATCTGTGCGGCTTGGGAGACGTCGCAGGGATAGTCGATGTCGAGGCGGAAGCCTGCCATGATGGCGAGGTGGTCCCAGAGCTTCTGCATGTAGTCTGCATTGTCGCGGTTCTGGGGGTTCATGTTGTCCATGACCGCGACGATGGTCTCGGCACACTGCTGCCGCTCCTCCTTGGTGGGGAGGGTGATGGCGTGGTCTATCATCTTCTGTATCTCGCGCCGTATCCGGGGAGGATGAGCCTCTCGCGCTGTGTATTGTAATCCAGTCCGTCTATGTTCATATCTCTTTGATGTTTTTTCCTTTTGCTGATAGGGTGTGAATAATGGCTGCGATACCCCACGGGTTATATGTCGCCGCACCCCACTCGTGGGGTACCGGAATACCCCACGGGTGGGGTAGTCTGCAAAATAAATTATTTTGCAAGGCCGCCGTCTCGTGCCCTCTCTTGGCCGCCGCCGGGGGCCGGGGGCGGAGGGGTACTCGTGGGGTATGGCGGCAGTCCTTTGCTGCCGGCTGTCAGAGCAGCGGGCGGGCCTGCTTGGCCACGAAGTCCTTCAGATAGAAGGGCACGAAGTAGGCGACGTCTTCCAGTCTTCCGTCGAGCATGCGCTTCTCCGCGAGGGGCATCATGTTCTTCGCCAGCGGCTCTATGCCCTTGATGAAGCGGGCGTTCGGGTGGGCGATGGTCTCCATGCACTTCTCCGCGCCGTTGCCGAAGAAGTAGACGGGCCCGCGGCCGAGGTATTCCCTGTAGGTCTCCGCATCGACGATGTCGGCCTGAACGGGCCGTATTTCCCTGAGGCTGCGGTCGAACACCTGCGCGTAGACCTCCATGCGGCGCGCGTCGAGCATGGGGACGAGCAGCGCGTCGTCCTCTATCTCCTCGTGGCGGAGCAGCACCGGCACGCAGAGCAGCTCGGGCGTAGGGACGGCTATGAGCGGGATGCCGTAGCCGTAGCAGACGCCCTTCGCCATCGAGTGCCGACGCGCAGCCCCGTGTACGACCCCGGCCCGCAGCTGACCGCCACCGCGTCGACGGGGATGGCGTGGCTGTCGGCAAACGAGAGGGCCTCGTCGACGAACGTGCCGAGCCGCTCCGTGTGCCCGTGGCCCTCGCGGCTCTCGTCGTGGTATATGCACCTGCCGTCCTCCGACAGGGCTATCGAGCATACGTCCGTGCTCGTCTCAATGTTCAATATGCAAGACATGATTTCGGGAATATCGCATTAAATAACGTGCAAAATTAGTCTTTTTTCCTGCAAAATTCGTACATTTGCAGAAATTTAACGCGATAAAGCCAAATGATACTATCAATGACAGGCTACGGCAAAGCTGTCGTCGCCTACAAGGAAAAGAAAATCAACGTAGAGATTAAGTCGCTCAACAGCAAGACGCTCGACCTCTCCGTACGCATCGCACCCCTCTACAGGGAGAAGGAAATGGACATGCGGCACCTCATTGCCAAGAACCTCGAACGGGGAAAGGTAGACTTCTCCATCTGGACGGAGAAGGAAGCCGGGACCGAGGCAGCCGCCATCAATGCCGCGCTGGTAGACAACTACTACCGGCAGCTGAAGCAGATAGCCGGCAAGTCGGGCATCCCCGAGCCGCAAGACTGGTTCGCCACCCTCCTCCGGCTGCCCGACGTAACGGCCAAGACCGAGACCGAAGTGCTTGAAGACGAGGAGTGGGAGGCAGTGCAGAGAGCCGTCGGCGAGGCCATCAGCCGGCTCATGGACTTCCGCCGGCAGGAAGGAGCCGCACTGGAGCGCAAGTTCACCGAGAAGATAGACAACATCGAGGCCCTCCTGAAGAGCATCGTGCCGTTCGAGGAAAGCCGCGTGCCGAAGATAAAGGAGCGCATCATCGAAGGACTCAAGCAGATTTCGGCCGTTGACTACGATGCCAACCGCCTCGAGCAGGAGCTTATCTACTACATCGAGAAGCTCGACATCAGCGAGGAGAAGCAGCGGCTGGCCAACCATCTCGCCTACTTCCGCGAGACAATGAAGGAGACCGGGCACGGAATAGGAAAGAAGCTCGGATTCATCGCACAGGAGATGGGGCGCGAAATCAACACCACGGGGTCAAAGAGCAACCACGCCGAGATGCAGAACATCGTCGTCAGGATGAAGGACGAGCTGGAGCAGATAAAGGAGCAGGTGCTCAACGCGCTGTAGGAAAGCCCCTCCCAAAACACGAAAGACAAAGCATGAACGACATATCAACCAACATTCCGTCAGGCACTACCTCCTCCCCGGAGCGGCAGGGAGAGACTCCCGAAAGGAGCAGGGGTAGGTTAATCATCTTCTCCGCGCCCTCCGGCTCGGGCAAGAGTACCATCGTACAATGGCTGATGCAGGAGCATCCCGAACTCAACCTTGCCTTTTCCATCAGCTGCACCACCCGCGCACCGCGCGGAACAGAGCAGAACGGCGTGGAGTACATCTTCCTCTCTCCCGACGAGTTCAGGCAGAGAATACAGGCGGGCGACTTCCTCGAATACGAAGAGGTCTATCCCGGCCGATTCTACGGGACGCTGAAGCCGCAGGTGGAAAGCCAGTCGGCTGCCGGACAGAACGTAGTCTTCGACGTAGACGTGAAGGGCGGCTGCAACATCAAGGATTATTATGGCAGCCGCGCCCTCAGCATCTTCATCCAGCCACCCTCGGTAGCCGAGCTTCGCAGGCGTCTCGAAGGCCGCCGGACCGATACGCCCGAGGCCATAGAGAACCGTCTCGCCAAGGCGGAATACGAACTGACCTTTGCCGGTAAGTTCGACAGAATCGTCGTCAACGACGATTTGGACAAGGCAAAGCAGGAGGCATACGAGGCGATAAAGACGTTTCTGTCCTCCCCGAAACCTTCACAGGGAAGGAACGCATAGCCATGGGCAACTCCACAGCATCCTATCCGCTTCCCATGCACGTTGCCCGAACACGGGAACCGCATAGGATGCTCCACGACAAGCCTAATATCCATCTGCATGACAACAATGAATGAAGAAAGAAAACAAAGAGCAGGAAGAAACCGTACTTTAACCATTGAGGCAGAAGAACGCCCCCTGCTGGAGTCGATGATAGACTCCGAGGCTGCCCTTTGCCGTGAATTTCGTGATGACATGATTGTCAATGGCGATGTGATGAGCTGTCTGAGCCACATTCCCGACGGATATTTCGACCTGATAATAATAGACCCGCCCTACAATCTGGACAAAGACTTCCATGGCAACAAGTTTTCCGCCATGCGGACCGGCCAGTACGAGGATTATCTGCGGAGCTGGTTCTACCCCGTTTGCGACAAGCTGAAAGCCGACGGGACGCTCTACATGTGCGGCGACTGGAAATGCACGTCGTCCATGCAGCGTGTCATAGAAGAGAAGCTGACGGTTCTGAACAGGATTTCGTGGCAACGGGAGAAAGGGCGAGGCGCAAAGACCAACTGGAAGAACAGCATGGAGGATATATGGTTTGCCGTCAAGAACCCGAAAGACTATTACTTCAACGTCGAGGCCGTCAAGATGAAGCGGCGAGTCGTTGCCCCCTACCGCGTCAACGGACGGCCCAAGGACTGGGAGGAGACAGAGGCGGGCGACTTCCGCATCACCTGCCCGTCCAATTTCTGGGACGATATAAGCGTCCCCTTTTGGTCAATGCCCGAGAATACCGACCATCCCACGCAGAAACCCGAGAAACTTTATGCCAAGCTCATGCTCGCCTCCTCGCGTGAGGGCGACAGGGTCTTCGACCCGTTCCTCGGAAGCGGCACGGCGGCAGTGGTTGCCAAGAAACTGGGCAGACGCTTTTTCGGTGTGGAAATCAACCGCGAGTATTGCTTGTGGGCAGTCAAGCGGCTCCTCAATTCTGCTCAAGACACTTCTATCCAAGGCTATGCCGACGGTGTGTTTTGGGAAAGAAACTCCCTGAACGCGCAGAAGAGGCAAGGCAGGGGTTCCACCCGGCACATTCCACCTTTACCTTTTCTATGCCGGCAGGGCAGCCTTTCTAAATAAGATTCAGGCCACAGGCGTCGTGCAGAACGCATCACGGAAATTCTCCGGAACACAAAAGACTGACGGCTATAGCCGCCACACCGAAAAGGCTCCGCCTGTTCTCCTTCCCACAAACAAGCATAGACAAATGAACATCGGCATCTACGGGGGAACATTCAACCCCATTCACAACGGGCACATCGCCCTTGCAGAGACGTTTCTCGCTCAGGCAGGATTGGACGAGGTGTGGCTGATGGTCTCACCGCAAAACCCATTCAAGGTCAGCGACCGCCTATTGGATGACCGCCTACGCCTCGAAATGGCGCGGAAGGCACTTGCCGGGCAGTCTCGCATCGTAGCTTCCGACTATGAGTTCTCCCTCCCGAAACCATCCTACACTTGGGACACCTTACAACATCTGTCTGCCGACTATTCCCATCACCGCTTTACGCTTCTCATTGGAGGCGATAACTGGCAGTCGTTCGACCGTTGGTATCATTCCGAAGACATTCTTTCCCATTACCCGATTGTCGTTTTCCCGAGAAAGGACAACGATATTGACGAACGCTCGCTACCCCGCAGTGTGCGCCTGCTGAAGTCGGAGCTCATCAATGTCAGCAGTACCGAAATACGCGAAAGGGTAAAGAACGGCATGCCCGTCGCCGATTTAGTACCTCTGCCGATTGTCGCTGAAGTGCAGAGGCATTATTGCCCTTAGCCGTTCCCGTCTGGATGAAAGCCCGGCACCGCATGCGTCAGAAACAGATGCAACTATCCGGCACCAACGGACAGCATGCAAAGGTTGGCTTTCCACTTACCCCATGGTTTATCCTCATCGGCAGATGCCACCTCACAATACATACCCACCCTTCATACCATACAAAAGATGTCCAACTGCTCACGCAGTCGGACATCGTGCCACTTAACTAAATAACTCAAAAAATTACTTGACTCAATTCGTACTGATCACTTTCTTCACGAAAGCACATCAATATTGTTTTTTTGACTATTAACTTACTAATAACTATTCTCTGTTAATCAAATAGTTTGAATTGATGAGTGCAAAGGTAGTAACTTTCCTGATAAATACAAGCATCTTTCACTGAAAAAATGTTCTCATTACACTTTTTTAATTGTTTACGGCACACCTTACGGCAAAACAGACAAAATTATAAGCAAAAACTGAAACAAAGGACAATCCGCCTTGCCTGTAAAACATAATATACAGCTACCTTTCACCTTGCCGAAGCGGACGAAGCTCGCCAAAACAAGCGCAATATCGCCGTATGTAACGTCGGCCGGACAGAGCATTTTGATAGGTTTCATTCCCTCCGTGCTGCCTACACCTTTTACGATACGGCGGATGAGTTCCGACTTCTGCCTGCCTATGAGTTCTTCAACCTTCATCTCACCTGTGCGGACGCGCTTTACAAAGTGGTTTTGTACCGTAGAGACATTCAGTCCCCGTTCCGCGGCAATCTCGGCAAACGACTTTCCCTGCCTGAAAAGCCGATAGCTGATTTCGTCCGTGCGCTCCTTCGGCACCTTGGCAGCCTTTGCCTTGCGTTCGCGACGGCGTTTCGGTGCATCTCCCTCGCCCATACTCGAAAGAATGGCATCCTGTTTCGCCTTCAGATAGCCGGCAACCGTAAAATCGGTCTCCGTCATGTCCTCCAGCAGATAGCGTTTGGCAAGATAGGCCTGCTGCAAGTCGGAAAAGGCATTGCCGTACCGCTTCATGCCCACCTTGTTTCCTGTCTCCAGCCCCTTGGTAAGATCAATGAGGCGGTCGAACAGTTCGACAAGGCTGCTCTGAAAGTAGAGCGCACTCTTGCGTACGCGTGCGATGAACTCCTCACCGTGCAGGTCGGCCTCAGGCAGGCTTCCGATAACGCGAATCCATTTGTCTGCCACCGCCACAATACGCGTGTCAAGGTCGGACAGGGTCATCTTGTGCAGGGCGTTCACCTTGGGATACTTGTAGAAAAACTCCGAGAGCACGCGGAAGAGCGCGGCCTCCAGCCGCTGAAGCTCTGCAAAGCTGAACATATCCATGAGCAGACTGCGGTAGTAGGTCTCCTTCAGCGTCGGCAAACTCTCTATGCTTCGGTTCGTCCGCTCCGCCTGCCCGTCCATATAGTTGCGCACGCGGTTGTCGTTGATGATGGCTTCCTGCACGACGGGCGTGGCGAGCACAAGTCCTTCCAAGCTGCGGCAGCGGCTCAGAGCCACATAGACCTGTCCCGAGGCAAAAGCCGACTGCGCATCGATGATGGCATGCTCGAAGGTCAGTCCCTGACTCTTGTGTATCGTTATTGCCCATGCCAACCGCAGAGGGTACTGCCTGAACGTGCCCTGCACCTCAGATTCAATCTGCCGCGTCTTCTCGTTGAGCGTGTATTTCGTATTCTCCCACACGTTGGGCGCGACGTCTATCTCCTCCATGTCGTCAGGGCAGAGCACATGGATATGCTCGTCGTCCACGTAGGTTACGTGCCCTATCTTTCCATTGTAGTACTTTCCGTTGCTGTCGTTGTGGATGAACATCACCTGCGCGCCCACCTTGAGCGTCAGCTGATAGTCGGCAGGATAGTTGTAGTCGGGAAACTGCCCGTCGGTCTCGGCCGTATAGGTGCAGCTTCTGCCTCCGAGGGCGTGCAGACGGTCCTGATTGTAGCTGTCGGCCATGCGGTTGTGCGTCGTCAGGCGGATATAGTCGCTTCCCGTTTCGGGACAGAAGCCTGGCCGGTACCTCGCGTTGAGCATCGCAAGGTCGCCGACCGTCGCATGGCCGTCGCGGATATGGTTCAGGATAGTGATGAAGCTGTCGTCGTGCTGACGGTAGACTCTCGTAAGTTCTATCGTTACATAATCGATGCTGCGGAGGGCACGGGAGCTGAAGAAGTAGGGTGTCTCATAATAACGCTGAAGCAGCGGCTCCTCGTCGGGGGTAACGACAGGCGTCAGCTGTTGCAAGTCGCCAATCATAATGAGCTGCACGCCGCCAAAAGGCTTGTCATGCTCGCGGAAGCGTCGCAGTACGGAGTCGATGGCATCCAAGGTATCGGAACGCACCATACTTATCTCGTCGATAATCAGAAGGTCGAGCGTGCGGATGATTTTCCGCTTCTCCTTGCTGAAGTCGAAGCGTGTCTTCACCTGCGTCTCGGGCACAAAGGGTGCAAGGGGCAGCTGGAAGAAGGAGTGAATCGTTACGCCCCCGGCATTGATGGCCGCCACGCCCGTAGGGGCCACTACCACCATCCGCTTGCTGCTGTGCTCCCTGACGGTACGCAGGAATGTGGTCTTGCCCGTCCCGGCCTTGCCGGTCAGGAAGACGCTCATCCCCGTATGCTCTACAAATTCCCACGCATTGCGCAGCTCCTGATTCTTCTCCATTCTGCTATATCGTTTATATTGGCCTAAAACAAAGGCAAAATTACTGAAAAAAGCCGAGACGGCAAAGGGCACGAAACAAAACGTTGACGAACATCAACCGTCTTGACGCATCGCAATAAAGCAGCGAATATACGGCGATTCTCCCTCCATAGTCTTGCACACGAACAATTATAGCCTTACCTTTGCACTGCAATTAAGATTTAGGATAACATTAGGAACAGGAGACAAACGGTCTCCATTAAAGGTAAAGAAAAGATGATGACATTGGTATTAGTAGTAGCTGTAGTAGCAGCGGCAATAGCACAGGCAATAAACGTCAACAACAAGCTGACCGCCTGACCTTGAGAAAAGAACAGGAACAATTTGAGAGATAGAATCCCGGCTTCATCCGTATCGGATAGAACCGGGATTTATTTTCGGGAAACGGGCAGCCTCACGCTGACAAATATTCCAAAAAGAACTTTACAAAATATCACTAAGACAATAACAAATATTTACGAATACGGCATGACTCTTTGGGGCAAATAATCACGCAAAGGGAAGCATACGGCTCTATTCGGCATTGCTCTCCTTACCCATAAACAGAAAAAGACGAGCCGACTCCCGCAACACATCAGTTGCCGGCTCGCTATGTGGAAGGCAAAGATATATCCTTACCATCATCATAACGATTATACCGACGACCGAACAGACAATAAACGGCTGTCCCGGCAAACGGTCAGCAGAACAGAAATGTAAATAAAAACAACAGAAAAACAGGCTCTTGAAAACAGGGCAAACAGAAACGAAATCGCACCCAAGACACTATGATGACACGCGCAAGGACAAACTGAGAAACGAAACGGGCACTTTCGTTCGGTCAAAAAGCATTATTGACCACACGAAAGTGCCCGTTTCATCGAACAAAAATAGTAGTATCGCGACGCGTTTCCGACTTCAAAAAAACGCGAAAACATCGTATTCATTCATCAACGGGGAACCATACAAAAGGTGGCAAAAAGCAACCGCCTGACAATCAAGCCACTATAGAACTGCCATATTTTGCATATTCAGAAGCGAAGTCGTACCTGATGGATTTTAAGCCAGCCATAACGACACCTTTGTAAAGAAAATTCTAAATTTTCAAAACCGCAATTTATCCCCTTTCCTTCCTGTACTGCGTAGGACTGACACCGACCTTGTCCTTGAAGAACTTGCCAAGGAAGCTCTGCGAGGGGAAATTGATGGCTTGGGAAATCTCCTTGATGCTCATGTCGCTGTTGCGGAGCATGGTACGTATTTCGAGCACGATGTAATAGTCTATCCAGTCGCTCGGTGTCCGCTTGCTGATGCTGCGGATAGTCTGCGACAGATATTTATGAGTGATGCAAAGCTCGTCTGCATACCAGCTGACACGCCTCTCGGTGCGGAAATTCTTCTCTACCAGCTTTATAAAATCTGCAAAAATAGCCTCACCCCGGGGTCTCCCGTTATCTTCCTTCTCCCGCTGCTGAACCCGGTAGATGATATTGCTCATATCATAAATAAGCACCTTGAGAATGGTGCAGACCAGTTCGCGGCGGAAACGGTGCCCAGTGTCGAGTATCTTGCGCTTGATTTGAACGACATAGTTAAGAATTTCCTTCGTCTCAAAGCTGTTGAGATGGAACACGGGATGGGTACGGGCAAAGAGAAACAGGGCAGACAAGCCCTGAATACCCATGACTATGTCCTGAAAGAAGTCCGTGGAAATCATCCACGCCACCCCCTCGCAATCGGGCGACAGATTATAGTCGCCGACCACCTGCCCCTCGCTGACGATGATAATGTCGCCCGGCCCTACCTCGTGGAGCTTCGTATCGACCGTATATTCTATCTTTCCTGCCGTGCAGATGGCCAGAAGCAGGCAGGTGGTACGGGCCGACTCGTCGGGGAAGGGCAGCTCCCCCACCCTGTCGAAAAGCAGAAAGTCCTTGTCGAGGTAGTAGCCCCCCGTATATTGTGTCAGCGTCTGGTCAATGCTGATTTCTCTCATTGTATAATCCGATTGATTGTTCTTGCGTCATATCCGGCAGAATACGAATCTGCCTGCCGGTTGTTCTCGCGTTAACGGCAATCCCCTCCGACAGCTTGTTTAGGGCCGGCGGAGGGGATGGATGTATAGTTATTTGTCCTTAGCCCTGAAAGGACAGAGCTTCATGTTAGGCGTCGATGTTGGCGTAGGTGGCGTTCTTCTCAATGAAGTCGCGGCGCGGCTCTACGTCGTCGCCCATCAGCATGGAGAAGATTTCGTCGGCCTCGGCAGCGTTCTCTATGTTGACCTGCTTCAGCAGACGGGTCTTCGGGTCCATGGTGGTTTCCCAAAGCTGCTCTGCGTTCATCTCTCCAAGACCCTTGTAACGCTGGGTGTGTACGGCCTTGCCGTCTTCCACGCCGTTGGCGTACTTGTCAATGAACCTCTGCCGCTGCTGTTCGGTATAGCAATACTCACTGATTTTCTTATAGGTACACTTGTAGAGCGGCGGCGTAGCAATGTATAGGTGCCCCTCCTCTATGACCTTCGGCATATAGCGGTAGAAGAGCGTCATAATAAGAGTGTCGATGTGAGAGCCGTCGACGTCGGCATCGGTCATTATAATAATCTTGTCGTAGCGGAGCTTGTCGGTATTTGCTTCAAAGTCGTCTTCACCGTCAACACCAAAGCGCACCCCGATGGACTGAATGATGTTCATAACCGACTCAGCCTCGAAGACACGATGACGCTGCACCTTCTCCACGTTCAGTATCTTACCGCGCAGCGGCAGGATTGCCTGCGTGTATCGGTCGCGCCCCTGCTTGGCAGAGCCACCGGCCGAATCGCCCTCGACGAGGAAGATTTCACAGTCTTTCGGGTCTTTCTTCGAGCAGTCGGCGAGCTTGCCGGGAAGTCCGCCGCCCGTCATTACGTTCTTGCGCTGCACGCTCTCACGGGCATTACGGGCTGCGATACGGGCCGTGGCAGCGAGTATCACCTTGTTGCAAATCTGCTTGGCTTCGTTCGGGTGCTCTTCGAGATAGTTGGACAGGGCTTCGCCCACAGCCTGCTGCACGGCACCGGAAACTTCGCTGTTGCCGAGCTTCGTCTTCGTCTGACCCTCAAACTGCGGCTCGGCTACCTTGATGGAGATAACTGCCGTCAGACCTTCGCGGAAGTCTTCGCCGGCAATCTCAATCTTTGCCTTTTCTATCTGCTTCGAGATGGCAGGGTCGGCATCGGCGTATGCCTTCAGCGTCCGGGTGAGGGCTGCACGGAAACCCGTCAGGTGGGTACCGCCCTCTATGGTATTGATGTTGTTGACATAGGAATGAATGTTCTCCGTATAGTCGGTATTGTACATCACCGCTACCTCTATAGGAATATTCTGCTTCTCGGTCTTGAGATAGATAACGTCGTCGAAAAGATGCTGACGATGCCGGTCGACATAGCGGACAAACTCCTTCAGGCCATCCTTGGCGTGGAAAACCTCCGTGCGTGTCTTGCCTGTCTCCGGGTCTGGACGAAGGTCGGTGAGCGTGATTCTGATTCCGGCATTTAGATAAGCCAGCTCGCGCATGCGCCGGGCCACGATGTCCCACAGGAAGACCGTAGTGGTGAAGATGCCCCCGTCGGGCCAGAACTGCTGACGGGTACCCGTTTTTTCGGTCGCGCCTATCACCTTCACAGGATAGAGCGGCTTTCCTTTCTCGTATTCCTGCTGGTAGATTTTGCCATCGCGGAAAACCTGCGACTTCATGTGGGCAGAGAGCGCATTGACACAACTGACACCTACGCCGTGCAGACCACCGCTGACCTTATAGGAACCTTTGTCGAACTTACCACCGGCATGCAGCACGGTCATTACGACTTCAAGCGCACTCTTATGCAGCTTCTTGTGCTCATCGACAGGTATACCACGCCCGTCGTCCTCGACGGTTATGGAGTTGTCTTCGTTGATAGTTACCTCTATGTTCTGGCAAAAACCAGCCATCGCCTCGTCGATAGAGTTGTCTACCGTTTCGTTGATGAGATGATGAAGTCCTTTTTCACTAATATCGCCAATATACATTGCCGGGCGTTTGCGCACAGCCTCAAGTCCCTCAAGAACCTGAATGTTACTGGCGGAGTAGTTACTCTCGTTTTCTTGAATATCTGCCATTCTTAGTTAGATTGTTCTGAAATTTTTGCAGACACGGCACAAGTGCATTCTCCGAGGCTTCGGAGTCCGTTCCCGAGCGCGCCTATATTTTGCAAAGATACGAAAAATACCGCATACAGGGAAAGAAATAGGGTCAAAAAATACTTAAAAAGAAAGGGTTGCAACCCTATGGATTGCAACCCTTTATATCATTTTAGCTATGATTTCTCCTAATTGCCTTAGCCCAATGCAGCAATATGCTTGCAAAGGCCCGACTTCAGGTTAGCCGCCTTGTTCTTGTGAATAATGTTTGTCTTAGCCAACTTATCCAACATCTTCTGAACCGAAGGATAAAGCTTGACAGCCTCTTCCTTGTCAGTAAGCGCACGCAACTTGCGCACAGCGTTACGCATTGTCTTTGCGTAATACTTATTATGCAGCGTCTTAACCTTGTCTTGACGGATTCTCTTAAGTGATGATTTGTGATTTGCCATCTTTAAGTTTCTTCTTTTTTATTTTGTTAGTAGTCCCTAGCAGAGTCGAACTGCTCTTTAGAGAATGAAAATCTCTCGTCCTAACCGATAGACGAAGGGACCATAGTCGCATTTTGCGGGTGCAAAGGTAACCCTTTTATTCTATCCCACCAAATATTCTTGAATATTTTTTCTCCAGACCCTTTATTTTTGTATCTTTGTATCATTATCTTCACCCAGTGGTCCCGATTGCACTCGCAAAGGCTGCAATCGCCGCTGCACGCCATCAATGCGCACCATTATATGCTAATAAAGACCAAAGCCATCGTGCTACGCTGCATCAAATACGGCGACTCGTCGCTCATTGCCGACATCCTCACCGAGGCGATGGGGCGAGTCTCGTTCATAGTGCGGATTCCCAAGACGGCAAAGGCAAAGGTGAAGAAGCAGTTTTTTCAGCCCCTGACGATACTCGAGCTGGAGTTCGACCACCGCCAACGGTCGCAGCTACAGCATATCAGGGATGTCCGTATCGCCCTGCCCTACACCTCCATACCCTTTGAGCCTGCCAAATCGTGTATTCTGATTTTCCTTGCCGAGTTTCTGTATTACGTTACACGCGACGAGCAGCAGAACACACCTCTTTATAATTACGTGGAGTCGAGCTTGGCATGGCTGGACGGGGCGTCGTCGGGATTTGCGAGCTTTCACCTTGTCTTTATGATGCGCCTGTCTCGCTTTGTGGGCTTTTTCCCTAACTTCGATGATTTTATGCCGGGCTGTCTTTTCGACCTTCGGAGCGGCAGCTTCTGTCAGAATGTCCCCCTCCACACGGACTATCTGATGCCACAAGAGGCCGAACGGGTGGGAAAACTGATGCGGATGGATTACGAAACGATGCGTCTCTTCCGTCTTTCCCATTCAGAGCGCAACCGCATTGCCACACTGACCCTACTCTATTACCGCCTTCACGTACCCGACATGCCCGAACTGAAAAGCTTCCCAATCCTGCAAGAGCTATTCGCTTAGGCGGACATAGGGAAACTTCGAGCTCTTCGCCTTTGACATACACCGACAATAACACAGCTTATGAAACTGGCAAAAATCATAAAATCGCCTGCCTATATGGCAGAGAAACCTTGGAAAACGATTCCGTTTACGACGGCCATTGTCGTCCTATGCCTGTTCCTCTCCCACCCTTGGGGCAAATTCGACTGGGCGACCAATCTGCGGATAGCCTTCTTGTCCGGACTCGTCTCCGCCATGGGCGAAACCGCGCACTACTATCTGCTGCCACGGCTCTTTCCCCGGTGGCACGACACACAGTACTGGACAGTGGGCAAGCAAGTCTTGTCAACAATGGCGATGCTGCTGACAATAGCCACTTCCATTTACGCCTTCTACGTCGTTGTTTTTCGCATGCCGGTATCGTTGCCTGTTCTTTTTTACTTTGTTTTCATCTTTCTACTTATAACACCCCTCCCCCTGACCTTTGGACTAATGTGGAGCCGTAATCTTGAACTGCAGAGAAATCTCCGGCTTGCCAATGAGCTGAACGAGCGAATCATGGAGAAGTTATCGGAGGAGAAGCGACCAAAAGAGGCGGATTCATCGAAGAAGGCCATTACATTTCCGGACGGACGAAATTCGGATTTCACCGTTTCACCGGAAAATATACTCTTCATCTGCTCGGAAGGCAACTATGTGAACGTCGTCTTTTTTCAAGAAGGACAATGCAAGGAAAAGATGCTGCGCTGCACGATGAAGACCATTGAGCAGAAAATGGAGTCCTGCGCGGAGATTGTGCGGTGCCACCGCTCGTTTTTCGTCAACCTTTCCAAGGTTAAAATGGTAACGGGCAACGTGCAGGAATGTCTGCTCCACTTCGACGAACTCCGCCAGACCGTTCCCGTATCTCGAAGCTATCGGAAAGATATTGTAGGGCGGGTAAGAAACAGCAGATAAGCAACAACCGTCCCATTTTGCTCCGTTTATCACTCGCCGACTGCCATTCATCACAAACCCCGGCCGTCTGTCCCTATTATTTGCAGGCAGATTGCCATTACCCTACCTTTGCATTGGAAATAATTCCACAAGACAATCAAAATCAAAAAGTGATGAAGAAGTTATTTTTAATGCTCGCCTTCGCAGGAGCAGCAACTCTGACGAATGCACACAAAGTCGTCATCCGCATTAACAAGGTAGACAATGAACGTGGACAAATAGGCGTAGTCGTTTTCGGGAAAGACAACTACATGAAGACAGACCATCCCACTTGGGCTACACTCACCGACCAATAAAGGGAACGACCACCGTAACAGCCGACCTTCCCGACGGACAGTATGCCATCTTGGTAATGCACGACGAAAACAAGAACCATCGGCCTGACATGGACGGCAACGGCATACCTACAGAACCAACGGGAATGAGCAACAACCCGGAACTACACGCCTTCCCCACATTCGACCAACTCGCCGTCAACATTCAAGGAAACACGACGATTGACATTGACATGGTCCGATACAAATAAGGCTCAGGTCGTATCTTCCCATAGTTTTGCCTTCCTTGCCACCATACAACAAACGTATGGCAAAGCACAGACAAGCCAAACATCAACTTCCAATACCCGTCGGGGCGGCAGCACTCCTACTGTCAATCCGACGGGTTTTTCGGTTAGCCTTACGCCTGCACGGGTACACTGCATCCCGATGGAGAACTGACCAACAAACACACATTGCCAATGGAAACATACTGTGTTACAAGGCGAAAACTAAAAATTAAGGTAAAAATAACGTTACCGATGTTCGTATAATGAAATTTAATTACTACTTTTGAAATGCATACAAAAACATTGAATTGAAATAGATATAAAAAGCACTGAAACGAGATGAAAAAGGCTCTGATATATTTCCTGTTATTCTCCGGCATTACCTTGATATTCATATTATTGAGTCTGTTAGTCGCAGGTATGCTGTTTGACAAGATTACAAATGCCACGGGAATCTCATACAGCGAGGTTACCCTGATAGCCACGGTGATAGTTGCCGCGCTATGGATGGTTGCCATCATGGGGACATTCATCCATTTCCGCATGGCCGACTTCGGCAAAGGGACATTATCAAAAGGCGGCATGGTGCGCACAACCATACTGACCCTCCTTATACTGATGAGCATAAACATTGTGGGATATGGCTATAGCAGCTTTATCTCGGATAACAGAACAGGAAACCAAATCATGCTCCTGACATTCCGCAGCATGCCCATAGCTACACTCATCCTATACATTATTATATATACGGTAACACAATTGGTATTCGTTGGCGGCATACTAAAAGAGCTGTTGGCTTCGACCAAAAGACACAGGATGGTGATTCTCGGTTGGGCGGTAGCCTTGTCCATCAGCGAGTTTGCAGGAGGAGCTTCTTCGTGGCCTTCATTCGTTACGACTATTGCCACCTATTATATTATAGGGAATGTCTTTGCCAACACAAAAACAATCTTTCCCGGAACGGCAGCACTCATTATAACAGACTTTCTTCTCGTAGTTGCCGCAGGCTATCAGCCTTCCGCAGGCATCACCGTCTTGGCGGCGGCAATACTCGTTATCAGTCTGCCACTTCTATTCGAAGTCCGATTCCGCGTAGCTCCGAATGACAACCTTCGGGTCTCCGCTGACCATTTTGCGCAACTTACTGACAAACACGTCAAGCGAACGTGATGCGAAATGTATATCAACATTGGGCCAATATCGCTCGAGGATAACATTTCTCTCTACCGTCTTTCCCATATTCTGTGCAAGCAATTCGAGTATCTGACACTCACGCAGCGACAACGAAGTCCGGCTGTCGTCATGGGTATTAAGCAACACAGCCTCAGTAGGAACAAGCACATAAGCCCCTATCGCAAGGGAGGCCTCTTGCCGGCCGGCCGGCATGGAATTGCGCAACCGCAGCATGGCACGTATATGGGCATCAAGCTCTTCGGGCATAAAGGGCTTCTTTATATAATTGTCGGCACCGAGACGATAACCGGCCTTTATATCTTTGGGAGAGGTCAGTGCGGACGTAAAAAGAATAAGACACACCGGGTCTTTTCTGCGTATCTGCTCAACCATGTCGAACCCATCCATCACAGGCATGTCAATATCTGCCACGACAATATCGGGCTTGCAACTAATCCATTGCTCAAGGCCTTCCTTTCCGTTCGATGCCGTAAACACTTCATACCCCCCGATAATTTCCTCCAATTCTGTCTTTTCCAAAAAGCGGAGATTCTCATCGTCCTCTACTATCAACAGACGTATTTTTTCGTTATTTGCTCTCATATTATTATATAATGGTTGTTAACTGAGAAAAGAACTATTCCTTAAATGATTCACTCCCCATTGCCGGAGCTTAAAGGAAACCTCATGGTAAATCGTGTCCACTCACCTAACCTGCTCTGCACTTTAACATTCCCCCTATGGCTTTCATGACAAGCGCAACGAAATTGAGGCCAAGTCCAAATCCCGAGACTCCACTACGCCGTTCCGATGTACCAGACAGGCTTCGATGGAACTTATCGAACACGTATGCCTGTTCTTCCTTTGATATGCCGATACCTTCATCGTACACAGAAAGCAAGATGTTTTTTCCGTCCTGCTGCGAAGAAATCACAGCACAAACTTTTTCCTTAGAATACTTTACAGCATTGTCAAGCAGATTGTCAATGGCCTCCTCCAAGTATTCTCTATCAGCAAATACCATCGGGGCCTTTAAGTCCATCTCGCATCTGAAAGGCTTACTGCAACTTAACTTCCATTTGGCTACCAGCTTATCGCAAAGCTCCTGAAGGTCTATCTCGGAACGACAAAGTGTCAGTCGCCCGTTCTCAAGTTTAGAAATGGTCAGCAGTCTGTTTACAAGACGCATGAGATGCTGAGTTTCTTCGTTCAGTATACGGAAATAATCGCTGCGCAGCTTAGGTTTTTCATCAAGTTTTCCTGTACCCAAAAGATGCGAAGCCATCATAATAGAAGACAAAGGAGTCTTCATGTCGTGTACCATAGAATAGGAAAAATCGTCTTTCAACTGCGCTACTTGCCGCTGCTTATCTATCTCATTCAGTTGTTCAAGCAACGCAACAACCAACAGGACACAGGCAAAAATGGTAGCAACTACTACCATCCACATGCGGCGTATGGCTTTTATTATCATATCAAAATCAAACAGGGGCACCTCTCCCACAGCTTCATTGCCGTTGACGGGTGTACCGTCCATCATAATACATGCGTACAGAATCCATACGATTTGCAGAATTATGATAATCATCAGAGAGACGACCGTCAGATACTTGCTATTAGTAGCCATATAAAACATGTTGCTTAAAAGCACTACAAAGTTAAGCAAAAAAAACGAATTGGTAAAAGATAACCTAAAATTAACGTCGTTTTTCAGGAATTAAAGTTTTTAATGACTAAATTTGTTACAGAATAAAAAGACAATGCCAAATATTGTAAAATAAGCGGATATTGTAATTCAAATAAACCATAAAATCAGTATTATGCCAAAAGTGATTCATTATTTTCTGATGACAGCCATGCTCAGCCTACCGATGCTGAAAGCTGACGCACAGACTGTACATGATGTTCCTTATGCGACTTCGTTCGACACTAAGGAAGAATTCGACGAGTTCAAGGTTATTGACAACAATCATGACGGCAGCACATGGGCCTATAGCGAAAGCGACCAGTATGCCAAGTACACTTACAACAAAAACAATCCCGGCGATGACTGGCTGATTAGCCCTGTCATACACTTTGAACAGGGAAAGACTTACATCTTCTCGTTCAAGTACCGCAACGGCTATGGCACAGACCGCATGGCCATAGCATACGGGCAGGGAGAAAATCCGGCAGAGAATTATACCGTATTGGATGCTGGCTTTGACATTTCCAACCACGATCTCCTTGACAAGTCATACGAGATAACCCCTACAAAAACAGGAGATTACCGTATGGCATTCCATGCCATCAGCGACGCAAACAAGTTTTATATTGTTGTCGATGATATTGAGATAAAGGCAGGAGTTGGGGGTAATCTTCCCGACAAGGTTTCAGACTTCTCCCTTGTAGCTGGAGAACAGGGTAAATTGTCTGCTACTGTCAACTTTACAACCCCGACAAAGGACAAGGACGGCAATCCTCTTTCATCACTGACAAGTGTGAAAATCATGCGCAACGGTGAGGTGATACATACTATAGACGCCCCCGCTACCGGACTTAAGTTCAGCCAGACTTTTGAAGGTGGTAATCAGGGTATGAATGTATTTAAGGTAATTGCATCCAACAGCACAGGAGACGGTGCCGAAGCAGAAGACAGCCTGTGGCTTGGAGTGGATATTCCACAAGAGCCTAAAAACGTCAAAGTTATTGATAATGGAACTACACTTTCCGTTTCATGGGAAGCTCCTGTAGGAGAAGGTGTGCACGGTGGCTATGTTGACCCACAAGCCATCAAGTACAACGTATACGATTATACAGAGTCCTTGAAATCCAACGACATCACGCGGAACTACTTCCTTGATGACGATATTGATGTTACCTCCTTTAACAATCCTATCCAGTATTATGTTACGGCAACCAATAGTGCCGGAGAAAGCACGAAGGGAATGACCAACAAAATTTATATTGGCAAAGTAGTAAACCTGCCACTTTATGACTCATTCCCCAAAGGCTTTTCTAATCAGGAGATAAGCTGGTGGACAGACACCAAGAGCTGGCTTGGCTCATCGGACAAGAGCGTTGACAACGACGGAGGTTGTTTCCGTCTTGACAAAGAAGGAACTTTCGTTGTCAATACAAACAAAATATCTCTCAAAAACGAGGCTAGCCCATATATACGCTTCGCCTACTATGTACAGCCCAACACAAAGAATCACCTGAAAGTGATTGGTTCCAAGATGCAGAAAGAGGAGATGGAACTCCTTGACATAAACGACGCTACCGTTGGCAAGGAAGGCTGGCAGACTTTCTATGCTTCGCTTTTGCCCCTAAAAGACAAGAATGGTTATGTGGTGATTAGACTACAGGGTACCTGCGAGTCCGAAGCTAACCCTCTCTATATAGATAAGGTGGAAATTACCAACTTGAGCAAAAAGGATTTGAGCATAGCTCTTAAAGGCTCCCAATATGCAAAAGTTGGCAAAGTACAGGATATTACAGCTACCATTTCCAACGTTGGTATAGAAAAAACTGGCAAGTACAACGTCAAGTTGTTTATAAATGACGATGAGGTTTCCACCAAGGAAGGTATGGAATTAAATCCGAATGAAAACCAGAAGATAACTTTCTCTTACGAGGCTACCCCCGCATGGAACGACACGGTGAACATACATGCTGAACTCGTATATGCAGAAGACAACAACGAAGTCAACAACAAGTCGGGTATGGTACAGAATATAGTTGTGAAGAACTCTATCTATGCACGCCCAACCAACCTCTCCGGAACAATAAGCAACGGAACTGCAAAACTCAACTGGACTGCCCCAAAGCAAAAAGAGACAGTAACCGAAACATTTGACACTTACAATGCTTGGAGCATCAACTATGTAGGCGACTGGACGCTCATTGATAACGACAAGCAAGAGACATACGGTATTAGCGGTCTTGAGTTCCCCAACCATGGCGACCCAATGGCATACATTGTATTCAATCCTCAAAAGGCAGGCTTGAACTTTGACGAAGATCCGGAAATAGCACCTAAGAGCGGAAGCCAGTTCATGGCATCGTTTGCAGTATTGCAGCTAATGGAACGGATAAATCCTAACGACGATTATATCATATCTCCAAAGCTCAATGGCAACGAACAGACTATCAGCTTCTGGGCTAAATCACTTTTCGAGAAGAATGACACAGCTTCTCTCTTGGAGAGCTTTGAAGTTCTTGCTTCAACGACAGAGCCTACCATTGCAGCTCTTAAAGCAGCAGGATTGTCAGACAACGCAGTTCCTGCCGACCAATGGAAGAACTACAGCGTAACGTTACCTGCCGGAACTAAATATTTCGCAATACACTGCAACTCGAAGAACAAGTTTATGTTCATGCTTGACGACGTTACATATAGTCCTGCCCCACTCGTTCTCAAGGGCTACCGAATCTACCGCGATGGTAAACTTGTAAAGACTCTGGATGGAGCAGAAAACACCAACTACACAGACAACGAAGCCGGTGAAGGCGGAGTATATACTGTAACTGCACTCTACGAAGAAGGCGAATCTAACTTCTCCGACCCGAAGACCATTACGACGGTATAGAGAATATCAATTCTGATATTCGCTCTAATGAAGGCAACTATCGTTATAACATCTCTGGTCAACGAGTATCAGACGATTATAAGGGTATTGTAATTCAAGACGGAAAGAAATTTGTAGTTAAATAAAACACCCTAACCTCACTCTATGCCCCCTTTTTTATAAGGGAATGGCATAGGGGGAGGTTGTTAACAGCCATAACCGATATGAGAAAGATTTTTTTTATACTATGTTGTGCATTCGCACTGAGTGCATCTGCCGTTCCTGCCAAACGTGGGCAATGGCGTACAGTGAAACTCATTGACGGAGCTTCTGTTAAAGTAGAAATCGTCGGAGACGAACACTTTCATTACTTTCAGGATGAAAAAGGCACACGATATGTCCAAGATAAGGAAACAGGCAGATACCGAGCCATAACCGATGAACAATTTGCTCAAAGTCGCAGCAGGCGCATGGCGAAAATACAAAAGGTGCGCAAAAAGGCTGGGGATTTCGGAGTTGCCAATACAGAACTTTATAAAGGTGTAAAACAAGGTCTGATTATCTTGGCACAATACCCCGATAAAAAGTTCAAGCCAAGCAATGACAAGACTTATTACGACAAGATTGCCAACGAACGTGGGTTCTCTGATGACAATGGCTTCAAAGGAAGTATCCGTGATTACTTCTACGCCCAGAGTAGCGGAATCTTTGATTTGCAATTCAAGGTTGTCGGCCCGGTAACTTTGCCACAATCCTACGCATATTACGGCAAGGACGACGAATCAGGAGAAGACTCCCATGTCGGACAAATGATTGCGGAAGCCTGTCAGCTTGCGGCCAACGAAGTTGATTTCAAACAATTCGACTGGGACGGAGACGGCAAGGCCGAGCAGGTATATGTAATCTATGCTGGAGAAGGCGCACATGCCTCCATGGACAACAATACCATTTGGCCGTGTTCATGGACACTTTCTGAATCGGATTATGGAAAGTCAGTAACCCTAAACGGAGTTATAGTTGATCAGTTTGCCACAAGTAACGAGGTTACTTCAAAAGGCACTATTGAAGGAATCGGTACTATTTGCCACGAGTTCTCTCATTGTATAGGCTTCCCCGATGCTTATGATGTCAGTTATGGTGGCAGCTTCGGTATGGGGAACTGGGACTTGATGGATAACGGGAACTATGCAGGAAATGGCTTTGTCCCCGTTGGCTACACAGCCTATGAAAAAATGCTGTGCGGCTGGACTACCCCTGTAGAATTGCTTGGAGACACCATTGTTACGGGAATTAAACCCATTTCTTTGGGCGGACAAACATACATTATCTACAATAAAGCCAACAAAGACGAGTATTACCTCTTGGAAAACCGTCAGAGAGTCGGCTGGGACGCCTATTTGCCCGGTACGGGAATATTGGTAACCCACATAGATTATGACAAAGAGATATTTGCCAAGAATCTGGTAAACGCTATTGGCGACTTCACATCTTTCGCCGGTGTCAAGAACGACCACCAACGCTATACGGTAGTCCATGCCGATAACGATGATGATTCCGAATATTGGAGTGAAATGATGCACACGCACATGATAAGCACAGAGGCAGGCGACACTTACCCCTACGATGACAATGACAGTTTGTCCAATAAGTCTCTTCCTGCTGCCATGCTATATAACAAGAACTTCAATGGGCATAGCAAACTGAACGTAAACATCCGCAATATGGCCATTGCCGAGGATGGAACAGCTTCATTTGCCTTTACCGACTTTTCCAATGTCCCGCATACTCTGCCAGACATCCCCGGCATAGTCTTTTACGAGTCCTTCGACGAGTGCGAGGGCGTTGGAGGCAATGACGGAGACTTCTATAGCGGCAATGCCGGACAAGGAACCTTCTATCCCGATTATGAGGACTGGATTTCCGAAGCATCTTTCGGTGCAAACAAGTGTGCCAAGTTCGGAACCAATTCCAAGTCAGGCAATGCCCAGACACCAAGGTTCAAGGTATATGGCAAGACCGATTTCAGTTTTATCGCAGCCCCATTCGACTACGACGACACGGAGCTAACCGTTACTGTAAGCGGCAATGCAAGATTACTCCATCAACATTCTCGCTGAAGGCCAACCAGTGGACTGAATGTAAGGCTGTCATCGAAGGCGACGACGAAGTTTGTGTAAAGATTAAGCCTGCCAAACGAATGTTCCTTGACGAAGTGAAGGCCATCCTCCAAGACCCGACATTGGGAGTGGATGGGGTCAAGAACCATATTTCTGCTCCCGATGCTCCCGTTTACAACATGATGGGACAGAAAGTTGCAGACAGCTATTCTCACGCAAAGAGAGTCCAGCTTGCCTCCGGCATCTATATTTGCAACGGCAAGAAGTTCGTCGTGAAATAAAACCAAAAGAGTTATAACGCAAGCAGCTTCGTTTCTCTTGCGCTATAGCTCTTTGTTCATTTAATACAAACACCCTATATTGACTATACCTAAAGTAAAAATATGAAAAAGATTTATTTATTACTGCTTACGGCATTTGTCGCAACCATATCCATGGCACAGGTCGTTCCCCCAACAAATACCAGACCTGTCTCACAAAACGGATTCCTCCCTGTAGACAACATCCTGCTACAGCAGGGGCAAAGCATGGCCAACATATTCAAGGCACCCTCGGACAACCCTATCACCCAACAGCCCGAAGGAACCAACTATACCAATGTGAACCGAAGCGGCCGTGGCTATTACAACTCCGTCCTTGGAGTTGATTTTGGAGAATACACCTGCACGTTAGGAGAATATGTCGTTGGCAACGATAACAATGTGTACATTAAAAATCCATTCAGCCAACAAAGGACAAACTCTTATCTGAAACTGGAACGTCTCAGTGGCGACACCCTTATCGCACGCCTTCCGCAGGCCATTGACACGAAAAACGGAGAAAAGACTTTTGCCATGCGCATGGTAATGAAGATGTTGGATGACGAGCATTTCACTTATTCTCCCGATACATTGTCCGACAAGACTATTGCATCTGATATGAAATTCATCATGCGCAATGATTCTATCATACAGCTAAGTGATGGCAAAGAAGAACAATACGGCCGTCCCAAAACCATACTCGGAGAGATGTCCGAAGATGGCTATTGGACAGGATTCGGAGACGACGAAGAAATATGGTCGCTAATCAAGGAGACTGCCACAACACTGCCCGAAGGCCTTACCATAGAAGACTACCAGCTGCGCTATGCACCAACAGATTCTACCCTAAGCAGCCAAATGGTCAAAGTAGCTTTCGATGACAAGAATATATACATATCCAATCTCAGCCAAGGCAACGAGTGGTAAAGGGTGAAATTATGGGCAACAAGGCCGTATTCAAACAGCAATATCTCGGACGGGATGAGAAGGAGAACTGCCATGTCTACTTCATCCCTACAACGTTTACCTTGGTAAACCATTACAGCAACTACGAAAAGGCTGAAGAGCTGACGTTTGACTATAATGCCGGGGAGAAGTCATTGACAGCCCCTGAAGGAACTTCCATGTTCGTTTGCGCAGGAAAGGTTCTTACTCCCAACAACAAACTGGCTGCCTATGACAATCCCGTACTTACCAAATTCACAGAGAAACCTGCCACTCCGGCAGCTCCTATCATCCGTAGCGCAACACCTGACGAGACCGGATGGGGCGGCTCTCTTGAATACATCATCAAGGCCGAAGACGTAGACGGCAATTACATTTCGCAAGAGAAACTTTACTATTGTGTTTATTTCGACGAAGACTCCGAGCCTTACACCTTCGTTGATGCCGACGGTAACCAAATGACCGAGATACCATGCAACTATGTCAACGGCACGTCATTCTTCTACGTAAACGGGACTCACTATATCGTGAGCCTCATGAAGACATTCAACCGTGTAGGTATCGCAGAAATATACAAGGGCGGTGGCGAAACCCACATGTCTGAGACAACATGGTATGAAGTAACTGCCGACGGTCTCAAAGCCGTTGAGACTTCGGACAACGTAAAGAGCGTAACCTATTATACGCTTTCCGGCATGCAGGTAAGCAAACCTGCCAACGGATTGTTCATACAGGTTACAACATTTGCCGACGGCAAGCAAAAGAGCATCAAGATTGCCAGATAGGCATTGCACAGCAGCTTTCTGACCGAATTGCCCATACACGGGCTATCGGTCGGAAAGCTATCATAGATTCTCTTTTTATTTTGACAAATATTGTTTATAACCTTAATTAAAGAAAATATGAAGTATATGCAAATACCACGAACGATTATCTTAACGTTCCTCTCTGCCTTTATACCTTTGTTCGCAAATGCACAGCTTGTCATGGTGGGCGGTGTAGAAGTAACGAAGCAAAACGCTTCCGACCTGACAAAGTATATAGACAATGCCTCCGGCAAGATTTCCTACGACTACGCAAGCCATACCCTTACCATGGAAAACGTGAAGATGGCCTGCGAGAAATACGACAAGCCCGTGTATGTAGAAGGAGGAAGCCACTTCATACTTCAGCTGAAAGGCGAGAACATCATCACCACAAGCCTCGGACAGATGGAGCTTGGCGCAAAGAAGAACACCATTACGGGCAAGGGCGGAATACTGCGCATCTCGACTCCCAAGCCTGCTCCCGGCCTTCAGGTAAACAGCTCTGAACTTATCATTACAGGAGGATGCACCGTCGAAGCCGAAGGCGAGTGGGGAATCACGGGCGACAACGTCTATGGCACCGTACTGCGCATCAACGGCAAGGACGGCACCGTAGTGAAGGCCAAGGGCAAGGACCAGCCTTCCATCTGCGACTTCGGTGAGATTTATCTCGAAGACTGCGCCGTAACGAACCCCGTCGGGGCAGAAGTCGTAACCGACGAGAACGGACACATGCGCATATTGAAGGACGGAGGGGACATCTTCGAGCAGGTTGTCATCCGCAAGGTCGACGCCGACTACGACCTCACCGTCAATGGCGTAAAGGTAGATGCTGGAAATGCAGGAAACGTACTCGGAGACGGCAAAGTCGTATTCAATGCCAAGACAAGAACCCTCACCATGAACGGTGCATCGATTGCCGCGACGGGGCATCCCGCCATCGAGGCCAAGTCGGACGTGGCAGTGCTGTTCAGGGGCGAGAACACCCTCTCGTCGGACGTTGACGTATTCAACTTTGAAGGCGAGACCATCCTGACGTGCAACGGCGGCACCGTCAGCGCAACCTCCCAAGGCGGAGCAGCCATCCGCGCGAAGGGCAACTTGTCGATTACGGGCATGTCAGGCGAGCTGAAGGGCAAGCAGGGCATTTGGGGAGAAGGCGGAGATGCAGAGCTGAAGCTGGCACACTCCAAGCTGAAGGTAACGGGAACGGAAGCTGCATGGGCGGCTTTAAGGCCATTGTCTTCGACGGATGCCAGATATACAGCCCCAAGGACGCCAAGGCAGAGAACGGACAGGTTACGCAGGGCGGAGCCGTATACAAGGGCGAGGCCGTAATAGGCCTGACGGAATACTATCCGCTGCACGTATGCAACGTTCAGGTGAGCACTGCCAACTGCGACGACATTCTCGGCAACGGCACCGCCTCCTACGACATTGACAAGCACGTGCTGACCCTCGACAATTTCCGCTATGAGCCGGAAGACTTCATACAGGGCGTTGCCTTGGGTGGCGGCTTGGAGAACGTAACCATCGTGCTCAAGGGCGACAATTTCATAAAAACCGGCTACTTCGGCATCTCCATGACATGCAACACCACCATCACCGGCACGGGCACGCTCACCATTCAGAGCAACAGCTCGGCAATGGTCGTCAACGGCGTGCAGCTCACCATTGACGGGCAGCCCACCATCATGCTCGACGGCGATGCCGGCCTTTCCGGATTCTCCGAATGGCCCGGCTACGTCAAGTTCATCAGCTCGAACGTGAAGATAAAGGGCGGATTCGTCAACTTTGCCGCAGTAGAGTTTGAAGGCTGCTCCATCAAGGAGCCGCAAGGAATAGAGCTGAAGGACCTCAACTACGTGCTCAACGACGAGGTTTACAAGGGCGAGATAACGATTGCGCCGGGCACTTCGGGCATTGGCGGAACGCATGCAGACCGCCGCGTGAAGGACGTCATCTACCATTCGCTCTCCGGCTGCGTAGCAGCTGCCCCCAAGAACGGCATCTACCTGAAGACCACGACCTACTCCGACGGAACGAAGGAGACCGTGAAGGTCGTCATGTAACGGCATGCGGACTTAGTCCGCGACGTTTCATCTTACCCTCTGCAAAAACAAGCGACGGCGTGCCTTCCCGGCACGCCGTCGCTGCTATATGGCAACGCGAAGCCAATAAATCGCAATCGTCTGAATTACAACATATTACACAGACTTCAATATAGTGTCTGCATCTATATTGACAAGCAAAAAAATCGGTATCGGAAAGTACCTTTTGTACCCCACTCGTGGGGTATAAATGCACCCCACTCGTGGGGTATAAACGCACTCCATTCGTGGGGTATAAACGCACTCCATTCGTGGGGTATAAACGCACCTGTCCGTGGGGTATAAACACACCTGCCCTACCCACTGGGTACGGCCTTTATCCGACCACCGACAGCATACGTCAGCATCCGCCATCCGGCCACGCTGCCCAGTCAGACAAAAAACTGCCCGAACATTCCTCTACGGCAATGCTCGGGCAGATTGTTCAAGTCGCCTCATCCGCTTCGGGACAAGGGATGAGAGAAAACGGGCAAGTCCTTATCTGACGACAACCTTGGCTGTCTTGCTGTCCGACTTTACCAGATAGACGCCCGTCGGCAACGACACGCGAACCGGCGAACCACTGACAGAACAGCTCGCTGCCAGACTTCCCGTCAGCGTATAAATGCCGACGTGTCCTTTCTGTCCGCTAACGACTATGCCACCTTCAACTCCTTCCACCTCAAAGGGAACAGACGACTTGCCTATGCCCGTCGGGATGGAGATAAGTACTTCTGCAACGCGGACAAAGCTCTCTTCTACAATAGCATGAGCCTCCTTGTCGAAATAGGCATCTGCGGGAGAGAGGATGCCGCAGCCCTCCATCTCCAAATCCTTCAGGTCGCATACCGCACCGCTGCTTCCCCTTGCCTTGAGGGTGGAGCTGACAACCCTGAGCACCTCGGCCTCGGCACCGGCATTGCCCGATACGCCCCAGTAGCCGCTTGCCTCCACCGTGGCACCGCCTTCTATGGTGAGTGTCGACTTGTCCAGTGCGATGGCCACATTCGTGGGAGCTTCCACCGTCAGCGACCCCTCGCCGCGTATCGTACACGACTCGTTCAGCGAAAGGGCCTTGAGCTTCTCGGAGTGGACGAAGTTCTTTCCCTTCAGCTCCAGTACGAGGCCGGGAGTGTCAGACACGACAGCCAGCGTGTCGCCCATGGCCTGAATGTATGCGTCTTCAAGCGTGAGGACATTCTTTCCGGCATCATACGATACCTTTCCTTCCTTCAGACAGCTTCTGACGTCAGCTGCATTGTAGGAGTTCACTACCCTGCCGCCTATCTGAATACCGTATTCCTTTACGGGGATGATGACGAGCCGTCCCTTGCACTCCTTACCTCCTGAGAGTATGGAGCCATAGCTTGGATAGCGTCCCCGGGCTGCGTGATGGCACTGGAAACGACGGCTATCTTCTTCAATCCATAGATACATTCCTTTGGTGTGGCAATATCCAGTGCGGCACTGTCTACCGTCAGCTGACCGTACTTCGTGTCCGTTCCGCCCAATATTCCATAGCCGTCCTCCATCTTCACCGTCACCGCGCAGCCTTTGGTCAGATGCAGATGGGCCATCTCCTCAAGCCTGATGCCGCAGCCTTCCTTTCCGCTTATTTCGAGCGTTCCCTTGCCCGACACGACGGTAGAGACATCCTTGCCTATCACGATGCCATTCTCTCCTGTTCCATCTATCTTGCTGGTGCCATTGAGCAGAACCGTCGTACCGCTCTTCTCTATCTTGAGAGCCGGCTGTCCGGCACTTGTAAGATGCGCATCGGTCAGCGTCAGCACCCTTGTCTCGGCATCGTAGCGCACACTGCCTCCGTCGGCAAGCACATCGCCGGCGTTCTCGCTCGTAATCTTTTTCTCCCCAATGTTGATGCCATACTCCGTAGCCGCCTGCTGCGAACCATAGAAGACCACGTCATCAAGGTTCAGACGGAACTGTCCGCTGCAATCAAAGTGGCGGAAGGCCACATACTTGGTTCCCTCGGGAAGCTCTACGCTGCGTCCCAGCCACGCCGACTGCAGCATCAGGGGCGGACGGGAGTTCTTATCGGCCTGCTCCTCGTGGTCTCCCAAGGTTTCCTGATAGGCGAGTACAAAGCTTTCGGGCTTTGTGTCAGTCGTAGAATAATAGACGCCGTAGTGCTCCGCAATAGAGTTGACGTCGAGCGCACATACATAGAACGATACCTTCCGCACGCCTTCTACCAACGGCGAAATGAGATAGTTGTCGGGATGGAGTGCCTTCCCTTGGAAAGAAGCCGACGTAGCCATTCCTTCGCCCGTATGGGGATAGACACCCGTCTCGCGGAACTGCACCTTCCACGTCTTCCCGTCTTCGTCCTGGTCGAGTGTCGACCAACCTTGCGGAAGCCCTTTGGCTTCAAAGCCTTCGGACAACAGGATATTCTGCGCTGCCAAGTCTTGTGGAACAGCGGCTACCGAGGCGGCAACAGCCGCCAAGAGGCCAAGAGAGCCTCTCCTAAAAGTAAACTTAGTCATTGTTTGAAAATTAAGTTTGGTTTGTCTGAATAAATACTTCTATTAAGCAAAATCAGTGCAAAGAAAATAAAAAAAAGACGATATGGGACAAGGAAACGGTTCTTTAACTAAAAAATTAACAATTAGCTGCCATAACCTGTCCATTGCCTTGCAGGATTCCCACTAAAAGAAGCGATGGTGCATCGTTCCGACGCACCATCGCCATTCACGTTACCTGACTACTATTTTCTTATTTCCCACTATGTATATGCCCGGACGGAGGCCGTCCGTAGCCGACTGCAAGGGCACGCCCTTACGAATCAACTGACCGCTGATACTGAACACGTCAGCCACTCCTGCTTCGTCAGCTGCATCTGCAATGCCCCTCACTCCGGTCGGCTGTCCCGTTATCAGGAAAGTGGCATTGGCATAAAGCTGCTCGCCCTTCATTGCCATTTCCCAGTCGAAAGGCGTAGTTCCCTGATAGTACTGCGAAGAAACCACGTCTGCCGTCTTTGTACTCAGGAACACATAACCCGGAACCATACTGCCATTGTTATTAATGGTCATAAGGCAGAGGTTTCCTCCGCGATACTCTATGGGCGTATCGAATACTATTTCCGTCTGCTGCCTGTCGGGGGAGAGGTAGACAGTCCCTTCGTACACGGTGGAGAAGGCATCCTCATCCAACGCAGCAGCCATGTCGCTTTGGTCGGTCAGGGCTGCCAGTACCTTTACGGGAAGGTCATATTCGGCTATATTGGCTCCTGCTCCTCTGCCATAAGGATAAATCACACCTTCTATTTTCTGTCCTTCTGCAATGCCGACGGCCTCCTTGTGATAGATAGTCTGGGCAGCCGTATAATTGGAATAGCAGCCGAACGGAATATAGTAAGAAGTGTTGGTGCCCGTACCCACGGGCTTCCAAACGCCCGGCTCTGTTACGACCACCTTGATGGTGTCGCTCATGTCGTTGCCGGTGTCTGCATCTTCAGACAGCGCGACCTTGCAGGCCAGTCTTCTGCTGCCCTTCGTTTCAGGTGTCCAAACCAGTTCTTCTGCGCCGTGGCTTTGGCAGCCAAGGGCTTGCTGACTTTCTTCACGGCCAGCACTGCCCCCGTCTCGTCTACGAGAGACAGGCTGTAGGCAGCAACCTCCCGGCCACCCCGGTTGATTACATTGACCGTATAGGTCTCCGCAGCTCCCTGCATGGGCACGCGTGTTCCGTCGAGCTTGCCGAGGGCAAGGTCCAGTCCGCTTGCTTCAGTCAGTTCAATGCCGGTGATTTGCGCAGGCACACGGTTCCGCAACTGGAAGCCCAGCGTGTAGTCTCCGTCCTTTTCTACCTGCACGGCAACACTGTGTGGGGTAAACACCATCATGTTTTCCTCACCGTCTATTGTGGAAAGTACCTTGCTCTGCGCCTCAACCGTATTGTCCGTTCCCAACGTTACGGAGTAGTTGCACGGGAAGAGTCCGTTCTGGCTCATCAGGCGAATGGAATAGCCGAGAGTGTAATACTTGCCTGCCTCCAGATGAATGGGAGCAGAGATAATCCAGTCGTTGGTCTCGACCTTAGGGTCAAGCAGCGTTTGCGACATGTACTTCATAAACCAGTCTGACGTTCCGGCATAGTTTTCATCACGATACCACGTTTCGCCGTCACCGTCGCCGTCCACTACCGTCCACAGCCGGGCCTGCTGCTCCGTGCTGAAGTCGCACTGATAGGGAACGGAAGCCGCAGGGCCAGCAACAACTTTGTTGGTATTAGCCGTAAACCCTGCACCCATACCGTTTGAGGCTGTTACCGAGTAGGTGTATCCGTCCTGCAAGCTGATGTTGGTGTCAATCACTGAAGTGCTCTCCGTACTTTCTGCAATGACAAGACCGTCGTTTGTCCGCACCACCTTATAGCTGACGGCACTGTTGCCTATCCATCCTCCGTGGACACCCGTCCGGGGTTTGCTCCAGCTGATGGCAACATTTCCGTCCCGCCGTTCCGCCTTAAGCTCTTCCACGCTGCCCAAAGCGTCCTCGCCTACATAGATTTCAGAAGCCGACGCTTTCCTGCCTTCTCCCTGACTGTTGGCTATGGCCACCTGATAGGAAGCCAACCCTTGGGGCACGGCATTGTCCGTCCATTCACAGATCTGTCCGGCCTGCATCCCGTCTAACGTAGCAACAGGTTCTCCGTTGCGATACACCTTGGCCGTCAGGTTTCCCTGCAATGCCTCATTGCGTTGGTCGACCGATGGGTTTTTCCACGACAGGGCAGCCTTCAGTTCGCCATTGCCGCCTGCCACAGCCTTTATGCCGGTCGGGGCAGCCGGTGTCGAGGGCGATTCCGCCTGTGGGTCAATATGCAATCCGATGATTTCAGCACCATTGCCCATCTCTCCGATTCTTGACGGGACTATCTCTTCCTCGCCAAACACAAACTTCCACAGCTCCGACTGACCCGACTGGGCGAACCGCGTCCAATACATGGTTCCGTCAATCGCATTGAAGTCAGCCGACTGCAACGATGCGGCATCAACCTCAGCCATGGCCAGTTCCTCTTCCGGCTTTCCGTTGCGCTTGCTCACCGACACAGCGTACCATTGGTGTCAACGCCATACAGGTAGCCATTGGCATCGGCCGCTATGGTTACCAAGTTGACTGCCGCCTGACCGCCGACGAGCTTCGCCTCGCCCGTGGCAGGGTCGATGGTATAGAGATTCAAATTAACTTCGGCATCTGGATTCTGCGTATCCACGCCTTCAACGTCCACGGCCAGTGCGTAGAACTGGGCGGTAGAGCTGTCGTAGGTCATGTCGGTTACAATCAGACGGACGGCCAAATCCTTCTTCAGTCTGTAGACTGCAACCGTCTGCCGCTGCCCAGTCGCCATATCTACCCTTACCAACGAGTCGCAGGTGTAGGAGGGTGCAATCATCAGATAGTACGCCCCGTTGGCATAGGCAGCGGCACGCACGGTAAGGCCTTCGAGAGGATATTCCTCCACAATGTAGGAAGGATTATCCGTATAGAACGAGACAATGGCATTGGGAGCACCTGTCTGGTCAAAAACCCGGACGCCATAAGCTCTTTCGCTGCCCTCCCCCAGACATGTCAGGGAGAGAAGCAGCAAAGCAAACGATAAAATAAATCTAAACTTCATAGTTTATTGCTTTTAGTATTCGTTTTTGATTAATGCTTTGATACCATAATATGGAAACGGAACGACATGTTCGCCGTTCCAAAAGGACGAAAGACACATTTTGTTTCTGTTTCACAATCATTCGGAGCCGGGAATCGCCTTATGGCTCTTCAACACCATAAACCTGCAATGGTTTGCGCCGACTGGCACGCCCAATGGCATCCTGCAACATACGAATACTGGAATTGAAAATCTGCATGTCTGAACATCCGCGGTCTTATCATCCTCCAACGTTGGTGCCCGTACAAAATACTCCTGTCTACATAGACTTGTTAAAGCGGTTCTCATTTGTCTAACTCTCTTAATTAACTGAATAGAATCATTGCTTGCAAATTTACATATAAATCTCCGATTTCATCTTCGGATGAATAAAAAAATTGAGACCGCGACTGCATTTTCCCCCGCACTTGCAAAGTTGCCTTCACTTTCGGAAAACATTTACAAGAGGGCGGCAGCGCATTTCCACGTTGCAAGAGCAGACATCCCGTCTGCCCGTGAGATACGGAAGATGGAAACAACAGGCAGACAGAATGGGAACGAACAGGCAGGAAAGGGTCTGACAGCTTCCGAAACATATTGACAAACACCTCCGCATGGCTGGCTTGAAATCCATCGCTCACCGTTCTGCCTGCAAATACGCGCAAAACAACTACTCCTGTAAAAGCCTTATAATAAGCTATTTATGACTATCGCTAACAGAAGCGCGCCTGAAACGGGAAATAAAGGCCTCGTGAAAGTGCCACTTCCGTACCTTTTTGAAACAACCAAAAAGAAGAATGGATAAAACGAAAACGGCACTTTCGCATGGTCAACAAGCCGGTTTGGCGGTGCGAAAGTGCCGTTTTCGTTTTCCCGTCCGGCCTTTGAAGCGGTTTCACCGGCGTATTTCCGCCCTACGCACTCTATTTGCCCCTTCCGGGAGGATGCCTTTTTCCATCATATTTACTTACATTCTTATGCGTACAGGCACAGCAAACCATACGCCCCCCTTGGCCTTCACCGGCCATTTCCACCGCGGCATCTTCTTCAGACATTCGATGGCAGCACGGTCGAGACGCGGGTCAAGCGAGCGGACAATAGTGAACTTGGTGCACTTCCCGTTGGGCTTGATGAAGAATTTAACGACGATGCGCCCTGAGATACAGTCGTCATATCCTTTGGGATACCTGAAATGAGTGGCTATAAACTCCCTGATGTCGCCCGGAAACGAGGGCATAGGATCATAGCCGGAGAAGCTTTTCCGCGCCGGATTGGCAGAAAGCTCCGCACGGGCAGAGGCATCTGTCCCAACCGTGTCGGGCTGCACGGCCTGCGCCCGGGCTGCCAGTGCAGTCAGCAACAGCACGGACAAAGTGATGATAGTTTTCTGTTTCATATTCTGAACTTTAAGATGAGTCATGGTGTTGTTCTATTGTTGCTTACTGTTCGGCTTGCATGCTCGCAATGTACCTTCAGTCCCCATCGCGCCAGCTGTACCATTCTGTATAAAAGCCGTGTCGCGGTTTAGCACAAATCGCCGCGGCACGGCCTTATGAAATGCAGATGACAAACATTGAATCTTTTGTCAATGCAAAGGTAGTAAGGAGTTTTGAGATTTGCAACAGGGAGCAGAGAGCTGACACGCCTCCCTCATCCGCAACGCTGATAATCAGCAGTTTGCATATCAGCAGCCACCGCTTTTGACACAAGCGTGAAGATATTGCAACACAGCCGCGAGCCACCGAAGCACAGGCAACGGGTACTCCGTGAGGCACATCCATTCTCCCGGGGAGGACTTGGGAAGTCCCCCTCTTGCAATTCTCGTTTCTTTTCGCTACCTTTGTCTCCGAAATGAAACGGACGCTTATCTATCTTCTCTTCCTCCTTATCCTGACCTCGTGCTCCCACCGGGCCGCCCCAAGCTACCCGGCAGGCGACGACGGCATCACGCGGATGCGGCTCGACAGTGCCCGGTACTTTGCCGAACGACGCGACACACACCGCTCGATGATTCAGCTGAAGGCTGCCGAGCGGCATCTGCAGGGCGTCTCGGAAGACTCGCTGCGCTTCCTCACCTATTATCGCATAGCACTGCTCAACGAGCGGAGCGGTGCCTACCGTGTCGCACTGACCTACTTCGACCGCGCCTCGCACCATGCCACCGGCGTGAAGCGAAGCCACCGGCTGGCAGACATATTCATTGGCAAGGCACAGGCGTACAACCAGATGGGGCGGCGCGACTCGGCACTGCTGCTCCTGAAGCGTGCCGAAGCGTTCCGTCCGCGCATCCGGCACGACCAGACGGAGCGGATAGCCCGGCTGCGAACGATGATTGCCCACCGGCAGGTAGCGGCCGTCCCGGCCTACAAGGACGTGGAAATGGTGCAGATACAAGACCGATTCGAGACGGCCGTGGCACAGCGCGACGCCCTCCGGCAGCGGCTCAACTTCCTGTATTCGCTCCTTCTGCTGGTGGCAACGGCCGTGGCGGCGGTCGTCTGGTACCGATGGCAGATGAGGCAGCTGTTCCAGAAGTTTCAGCAGCGCATGCGCGAGATTGACGACAACATACAGGCGACCCTCCGGCAGCGCGACACGACTATCGAAGAGATGAAAACGGAGATAGACCAGAGGGTGAAGGAAATGGAAAAACTGCGAGGCAGGATGGCAGAGCGCAGCAACGGGGGACGGCTGCCCGACTCTATCGCACAGACCAAACTGGGAATCGACACGCTCCATGCCATCGTCTCGGGAGGCAACCTCTCGCAGATGGGCAAGCGAGAGCAGCAGGCCGTGGCAGCCGTCATGGGCAGCATCGACTACGACCTCGCCTGCATACTCAACCATCCGCGATACGCCCTAACGCCGAAAGAGACGTTCTACTGCATCATGGAGCACCGCGGCATGACCGAAGAACAGAAAGCAGCCGCCTTCAGCTGCACAGGTCAGGCTCTCCGCTCCATCAAGAGCCGGTTGGGAAAGAAGATGAATTTGGACCTGCTCAGGCCGTGGCAACCGGACGGACAGCCCGCCGGCGGAAACACGAACGGCAACGAACCATAAACAAGGAAGAGACATGAAACACCTGAAAAAGATATTCTTAGGACTTCTCGCAGCCCTCGGCACACTGCAGCCAGCCGATGCACAGACCGACACGGTGCAGTACCGCATCAGCTACGAGACGCATTTCCGCTCACGCGAAGGCGGTAATCTGCAAACGGACGACATGGAGCTGCTCATCGGGAAGCGGTCGAGCAAGTTCCATTCGGCAATGGCCGTCCGCCAGCAGGCACTGCTCGACAGCCTCGTCCGCCATACCGGCGGCGACTTCTCGATGGTCATGTCGGCCTCATCCTCCATGCAGAGACACTCGCAGACGGGGCAGCACTACTTCGTCTACAAGAACCTGCCCGAAGAGGGCACCCTGCTCTACATACGACAGTTCATGGACGAGGAAACAGGATGCCGCGAGCCGGTGCCCGACTATCGGTGGCAACTGCTCGAAGGCGACACGACGATAGCGGAATATGCCTGCCAGAAGGCACAGGCCACATTCCGCGGACACATCTGGACGGCATGGTACACGCAGGACATTCCGCTCTCCGACGGCCCGTGGAAGCTGTGCGGACTGCCCGGGCTGATACTCAAGGCGACGACGGCAGACGGCAATTTCTCCTTTGAATGTAGGAAACTGGAACGTGCGACAGGCGAGGCCTTCAGCCTGAACCAAAAGAAAACAGAGTGGATTGAACCGAAGAAGATGGAGCAGCTTCTTAGAATGGAAGTGGAAGATATTACGCGCATGGTGGCTGCGATAAAGGGATGGAAGCCCACCAAGTCTACCCGTGGCCAGTCAAAGGAAAAGGCCATACTGATAGAATACTCCGAAAAGGAATAAGACAAGACCCCGGCGGGGGCAGGACAGGACGCTACAGCAGGCCCTCCTCCCGGAACTGAACGGCCAAGGCCGCCAGTTCCTCATACCACTCCCGGCCGAAGCGGCGAACCAAAGGCTCCTCAAGGAAGCGGTAGACGGGCAGGTCAAGCTCCCGTCCCTTCCGCACGGCATCCTTGCAGACCTCCCAGCGGTGATAGTTGATACCCACCGTGCCATTGCCGAAATTCTTTTCCCGGATAGGATAGAGGGCACACGAGACGGGCTTCACGAACCCAATCTTTCCGCTGCGGTGGGCGCGCTCCAAGGCACAGAGGCAGCAGCCGCCCTCGTAGCAGGTGAAGACGCAGTCCTTGCCGCCCACGATACTCGTCACGAGGTCGCCCTCGCGGTCGGTATAGGCCACGCCCTGCCGGTCGACGACGGCCTGTGCCGACGCACTCATGTCGCCCCAGACGACATCGAGCGCGTTCTCTATCTCCATCGTCTCGTCGAGTGTCAGCGGTGCGCCGGCATCACCTTCGATGCAGCAGACGCCCTTACACTTCTCCAAATCGCAGCAGAACTTCTCCGTCAGAATGTCGGGAGAGACCAGCACATTGCCCACCTGCAGGATAGGCATCATCCGTTTATCCATCGTCGTATATTTGTCTTGTTCGTTTACAGGGTGCAAAGATACAATAAAAACCGACACTTTTTGGCATCGAAAAC
Organism: Prevotella dentasini JCM 15908; assembly: GCF_000614065.1. Lineage (GTDB taxonomy): Bacteria > Bacteroidota > Bacteroidia > Bacteroidales > Bacteroidaceae > Prevotella > Prevotella dentasini. Next base: position 68,514 of record NZ_BAKG01000007.1, read on the forward strand.
AGGAAAAAGACTTGTATTTCCCAAGGAAGCCGGACGGAAAGCATCCGCTTCCCGTCAATTTATTTACATGTAGAAAATTTTTGCTGATTCCTACACATCGCGGGGTAGATGCTGCAAAGGCAGTCAATACAAGGCACACGGAACAAAGACGGAAAAGGAAAGCGGAACGAAGGGCAAGGCTACTGCGGCTCCTCCCCGGAGACACGGCGGAAACGCACCGCTACTTCTGCCCGGACATAATCCCTGAAAGCATCGCTCCCCAAGATTTCCATATCAGGCAGCAGCCCTATGACGAACCGTCCGATACCGCGGAAGTCGCAGACATCGAGGGTGAGCAGCCAATGAGTTTCGTCTTCCTGCACAATGTTCCTTGCCCCATGCGGATATTCTTCAAGGAAGATATTGCGCGACAGCTGCCCGAGGCGGAGCCGGACAGGATAGCGTTCCTCACCGCTGAACATGAATATGTCGGTGAACATCTGGCGGTGGCGGTCTTCATGAATCCACGGCGTATCGAGCACCTCTACGTGCTCCATGCGGTTCAGGCGGAAAGTCTTGTTCATTCCCGAAAGTATCTCGTGGCAGCGGATGTCGCTATTATTGTTCATCAGGAGGAACGGCTCGACGATGCGGTCTTTCACCGAACGGCTGTGCGGACTGGAATAACCGACGATGCGCACCATCCGCTTGGCCTGAATGGCCTGTGTGAGCGTCTTTGCGAGACTGTCCATCTGCTGACGCTGCGGGCCGTTCATCTCCACCGAGAAGTTATATGCCCGGTCTATCTTCCGCCGCAGCTGGCTTGCCGTCTCGCTGCTGCTTCCTGCCATAAGGAGGAGACTATAGATGGTGCGCATCTCGCTGTCGGAGAACTGCATGGTCTTCAGCAGCCGGGCGAAGAAAGGCGAACGACGGTCGATGTGGTAGCCGTCGCCCTGCCTGAAGAGGACGAAGCCTGCACTCTTCAGGAAATCCAACAGGTAATAGACGCTCCGCCGCGACACTTCCATACGGTCGCAGAGTTCAGAAATGGTATAGCCCCGTGTGTCGGCAAGGAGCAAAATCAGTTCGAGCTGTTTCCTTAATTTGTCGAAGCGCATGGCTCGGTAATGAATAACGGGTTTCGGGATGATGGTGATTGCCGCTGTAGGCAAGGGAGCAATTGCAGAGTCATACCGCAGCCCCGCCACAGCCTGTTGAAGATATGGGGACGCCCCGGCCGCGTGTCTGCCTCAGGCAAGAGACAATACCGGACGCAGCCCCTGCACTACTCCTCAAAATCCAAGGTCAGTTCCTCCTCGGGCAGCAGCCGGAAGCTCTTCCTGTGGTACTTCGTCGCACCGTATTGCCTGATGGCGGCCCGGTGCTTCCTCGTCGGATAGCCCTTGTTCGAGAGCCAGTCGTACTCCGGACATTCCTTGGCCAGCAAGTCCATATAGTCGTCGCGGTAGGTCTTGGCAAGAATAGAGGCGGCAGCGATGGAAAGAAACTTACCGTCGCCCTTGACGATGGTCGCAGAGGGAAGTCCGCGATAGGGCTTGAAGCGGTTTCCGTCTACGATGACGGCCTCGGGACGTACCGAAAGCTGGTCGAGCGCACGGTGCATGGCGAGGATGGAAGCATTGAGGATGTTCATCTCGTCTATCTCTTCCGGCGTAACTATTCCCACCGCCCACGCCACGGCATCGCGCTCCACAATCTCGCGAAGCCTGTACCTCCGTCTGGCGGTCAGCTGCTTCGAGTCGTTCAGCTCGTCGTTGTGATAACCGGGAGGGAAGATGACGGCAGCCGCATAGACGCTGCCTGCCAGACAGCCCCGGCCGGCCTCGTCGCAGCCGGCCTCTATCCTTCCGTCGTAATAATGGCTTTTCAGCATAGTTATTTCCTTTATAGTCTGCAACCAGCCTCGTCCGCCGGACCTCTCCCTGCCCCGGGCAGACGGGAGCATCTGTCCCCACAGGCAAAGAAATCGCAGCACAACGGCTTCGGCACGCCAAAGGTAATAAATAATCGGAAGAGAGCAAAGAATTTATTAACTTTATATAACGAATAAATTTTAGCGAGTGAACTTATTGTGCACAAACACCCTCTAAATTTGCAGCCGTAAAGGTTAGGAACATTGCCTATACCCTATACAACATATACGAAACAACTAACAACAGGAAGATATGAAAAAGGAAATGACCCTATCGGCAAGAGAAAACGAACGGAGTATGCCCGGCGATACTATCGCGAATTTCGCCCACGAGCTGCGGCTCTGGCTTCACGCCCCGGCAGAATGGCTGCGCAGATATTACAGCCACGTCTTGGAGAAGGAGGTTACGCACCATCAGGCATCGCTCATCACCCAGTCTGTCGCAGCCTTCGTGCTGGCAGCCTTCCCCGCGCTGCCATCGGTGGCCCTGCACGCTGCCTGCATCGGCTGGTTTGTCGTAAGCCTTTACCGCTGCCACGAGAGCAAAGTATAGCGCAGGGCGGCATGAGCGGCTTTGCCGAATCAGCATATTGAAATGCGGATTACGGGAGCACCCTGCCGCGAAATTCTTTTACAAGCAAATCTGCCGACACGCTGCCGGATGTGCATGAACGGCATTGAAACGGCGATTGCAACAGACTGATTATCAGGGCGGCATCAAGCGGCACCGCGAAGGGAATACTTCCGCACGGCGAAACCGGCACTTTCATAAGACGAAAGGGGCACTTCCATGTTGTGGAAGTGCCCCTTTCGCTTCTCCGTTTCAGGACTTTGACAGAGCGAAACGAATTTTATTTACATACTGCACACCTATATTCCACGACGCGGCATGAAAGACTTCAGGGGCACGGAGAACCTTGCCGGTTCTCCGTGCCCCTGATTTATATCCGCCGGGCAGAAGCCTGTCAGAACATCGCCACCACCCGTCGTATTCCTTCCACGAGCATGTCGACTTCCTCCTTCGTGTTGTAAAGGGCGAAGGAAGCACGGACCGTACCGGGGATTCCGAAACGGTCCATCAGCGGCTGGGCACAATGGTGCCCCGTGCGGACGGCGATGCCGAGCTGGTCGAGGAGCGTGCCGAGGTCCATCGGATGGATGTTGCCGACGAGGAAGCTGATGACGGCATCGTGGCGGGCCTCCGTCCCGGGCGAACAGCCGAAGAAGCGGATGCCGGGGACGCTGCACAGCTGTTCGAGCGCGTAACGGGTGAGGGCCTGCTCGTGGGCTTCTATATTGTCCATTCCCAAGGCGGATACATAGTCAAGGGCAGCTGCCAGACCATGGGTACCCACGTAGTCGGGCGTACCTGCCTCGAACTTCAGCGGCGGCCGCTCAAAGGTTGTCTTCTCGAAGCTGACGCGCTCTATCATCTCGCCGCCTCCCTGATAGGGCGGCAGCCTGTCGAGCCACTCCTCCTTTCCGTACAGCACGCCGATGCCCGTCGGGCCATAGACCTTATGTCCGCTGAACGCCAAGAAGTCGCAGTCCAGCTCCTGCACGTCCACCCTGAAATGGGGAACGCTCTGTGCTCCGTCCACCATCACGGGGATGCCGTGTGCGTGGGCTATGCTGATAATCTCGCGGACGGGATTGATTGTGCCCATGACGTTGCTGACGTGGCCGACGCTGACTATCTTCGTCCGGGGCGTTATCAGACTTTCCAGCCGGCCGGTCTGCAACATGCCCCCGTCGTCCACCGGAATTACCTTCAGCACGATGCCCCTGCGCTGCGCCTGCAGCTGCCACGGCACGATGTTGGAATGATGCTCTGCGGCAGAGACTATCACCTCGTCGCCTTCGCGCATAAAGCCCTCTGCGAACGAGGAGGCAACGAGGTTGAGACTCTCGGTGGTGCCGCGGGTAAAGACCACCTCGGCAGCCGACTTGGCATTGACGAACCTGCGCACCGTCTCGCGCGCCGCCTCGTGCAGGTCGGTAGCCTGCTGCGACATCCAGTGTACGCCACGGTGCACGTTGGCGTTGACGCTGAGATATTCCCCGCGCATGGCATCGAGCACGCAAAGCGGTTTCTGCGTGGTGGCGGCATTGTCGAGATAGACCAGCGGCTTGCCGTAGACGGTGCGGGAGAGAATGGGAAAGTCTTCCCTGATTTGTGATATATTATACATGATACCCATACCTGCCTATGCAGGGAGATGAAACCCTCCGCCGGCTCCTTCCCAAGACGGGAGGGGCTGCAGGCGGAGAGGGCTTGGTTGATAGTATGCGTGAATTATCCATGCCGCGGGAACCGGGCCGCGCGTCCGGCCGGAAACTTACGGCGGCGACGGACCTGCGGCGACGGCCGTCCCTGCGGCTTCCGTTGCAGGCACTACCTGCAGTGCCTGCAGCCCTGACACTTGTCAAGCTCGCCGCGGAAACGCTTCTCCACGAGATGGTGGAGGCGGTCGCGGAGCGGCTCGAGCTGCATCTTGTCTATCACCTCGTTGACGAAGGCAAATTCCAGCAGGAGCTTCGCCTCCTTCAGCTCGATGCCGCGCTGCTGCATGTAGAAGAGAGCTGCGTCGTTGAGCTGCCCTACCGTGGAACCGTGGTTGCACTGCACGTCGTCGGCATAGATTTCGAGCATCGGCTGCGAGTACATGCGGGCCGTCTTGGTAGCGACAAGGTTCTGGTTAGTCTCCTGCGAGAGCGTCTTCTGCGCGCCGTGGCGGACGAGGATAAGCCCGGCAAACGCACCGACGGCATGGTCGTCGAGGACATACTTGTAGAGCTGGTTGCTCGTGCAGTGCCCTGCCTGATGGTCGATGACGGTATTGTTGTCCACGTGCTGCCGCTTGTCGGCAATGACGCATCCGTTGCAGAAGCACTCGCTGCCCTCGCCCTTGAAGACGAGGTCGAGCTTGTTGCGCGTGATGCCGTTGTGGAGCGTTATCACGTTGTGGCTGACGCGGCTGTTGCGCTGCTGCTCGATGTAGACGTTGGATATGCGCACGTTCTTGGCGTGCGTCTCTTCGAGGCAGTTGAGTTCCAGCCCGGCGTTGTCGCCCACGTATGCCTCTATCACCTGCGTGGCGAGGAAGCGGCGGTCGTCGGTGGCATGGTCGCAGAAAAGGAGCTTGGCCTCGGCACCCTCCTCAACGACAATCAGCACGCGGCGGTTCACCATCAGGTCGACGTCGGAGCGGAGCAGGTTGACGACCTGAATGGTGCGCTTCTCCTGCACGCCCTTGGGAATGTAGATGAACAGCCCGTCCTGCGCGAGCATCGTGTTGAAGGCCGTTATGCCGTCGTCCCCGGTCTTGGCTATTCGCGCGTAGTATTTCTCAATCAGCCCGGGACGCTGCGCGGCTGCGCGGCTCAGGCTGTCTACGACAACTCCCCCGGAGAGCTGCGCCTTCGGGAGGGACTTGGCATAGAACTGGTCGTTGACCATGAAATAGAGCGACGTGCTCAGATTCGGGACGTCGCAGCGGAACGCCTCGTAGGGGTCTACGGGTATGTCGAGCCTGCGGAGGTTCAGCCCGTAGTCCGGCTCGAAAAGCCGGGGGATGTCCGTGTACTTGTAGCGTTCCTCCTTCTTGGTGGGGAAGCCAAGCCGCCTGAAGTCCTCGAAGGCCTTGTCGCGCACGGTGTTGAGCACGGGGGCCGCATACCGCTTGACAAGGGCCTGCGCCTCGTTGTAGAGGTCGATATATTGTTTTTCGCTTTGCATTTTCGTTTGGAAGTTAAAAGATTCGGAATGACGGAGCCGGATTGCCGTTCCGGCGAACAGGCATCTCCCGGCCTTGCGTAAAATGTTTTTACTTCTCGCCCGTCTCAAAATCGCGTTTTGCAACTAATTGATAATCAACGGGCGTGAGGGAGACGAAATTCTCTTATAAGACTTTTCAAATTCTCTTATAAGACAATTTCAACTCTCCTATAAGACAATTTCAAGAGTGTGCGCACTCTTTTTCATTTCGCCTCACGGTGTAAACAATTTTCAAAGAGCGAGGTTTGCCGTCAGGCAGGGCGGAAGAGCCGGAAGCCGGGATGGCGCACCCACACCTCCGTCGCCAATCGTCAGTCGTCAGTTGACAATTGCTTTATCCAGTCGTATCCGCGCTGCTCTATTTCCTTGGCCAGTTCCGGGCCGGCAGTCTTCACGATGCGGCCATTGTAGAGCACGTGGACGGTGCCCGGCCTTATCATGTCGAGCAGACGCTCGTAGTGGGTGATGACGATGGTAGACGTCGCGGGCGTGTGCATCTTGTTCACACCGTCGGCCACTATGCGCATTGCGTCTACGTCAAGCCCCGAGTCGGTCTCGTCGAGAATACTCAGCTTCGGTTCGAGCATGGCCATCTGGAAGATTTCGTTCCGCTTCTTCTCGCCGCCCGAGAATCCCTCGTTCACGCTGCGGTGGGAGAGCTTCTTGTCGATGCCCACAAGTTCGCGCTTCTCCTTCATCAGCTTCAGGAATTCGGCAGCCTTCATCGGCTCCAGTCCCTCGTATGCGCGCTTTGCATTGATGGCAGCCTTCATGAAGTTGGTCATGCTTACGCCCGGGATTTCTACGGGGTACTGAAACGAGAGGAAGATGCCCTCGTGCGAACGGTCTTCGGGCTTCATCGTCAGCAGGTCCTTGCCGTTGAAGTAGGCAGAGCCTTCGGTAACGGTGTAGAGCGGGTTGCCCGTGAGGACTGCGCTCAGCGTAGACTTTCCCGAGCCGTTCGGCCCCATGATGGCGTGCACCTCGCCGTCCCTGATGGTCAGGTTGATGCCCTTGAGTATTTCTTTTCCTGCGATGGTAGCATGCAGGTTCTTTATTTCCAGCATATCCTTTGATTTTACTTGTTTTTGAATATTAAAATGTTCACGATGTCCAAGAGAATGTCGCCAAGGAGGTCCGACGCGTGATAGTCTCCGCTGGCTGCGCGCTGCGCCTCCATCTGCCTATCCTGCTCGGCGAAGAGCGATTCCCTGTCGTCGCTGCCGACGGAGAGCTTCGGTTTCCCGTATCTGTGCCGGGGCAGGTCTTTTATGAAGTCCGTACCCGTTACGCAGCGGAAAAGACGCGGGTCGAAAGGCTTGGCCAGCTCTATCGGCTCGCCCATCAGCGAACGGGCAGGACGCACCGTGTCGGCTGCCACCTCCCTGTCGATGATGTACTTCCGCCACGCCTCCGGCTGCCACGACTGGGCCTGCGCCGAGGAGGCAAGCATCAGGGCCATGATTGCTGTCGCCGTCTTCATGTCTTCTTTCGCACGCTGCTATCCCACCGACCCTTCGAGCGAGACGGAAAGGAGCTTCTGCGCCTCTACGGCAAACTCCATCGGGAGCTTGTTGAGCACGTCCTTCGCGTAGCCGTTCACTATCAGCCCGATGGCATCCTCGGTGGGGATGCCGCGCTGGTTGCAGTAGAAGAGCTGGTCTTCGCTGATTTTCGACGTCGTGGCCTCGTGCTCTACGATGGCAGAGTCGTTGTGGATGTCAAGATAGGGGAATGTATGCGCACCGCAGTCCGAGCCCAGCAGCAGCGAGTCGCACGAGCTGTAGTTGCGCGCATTTTCCGCATTGGGAGCCACGCGCACCAAGCCGCGGTAGGAGTTCTGGCTGCGGCCGGCAGAGATTCCCTTCGATATGATGGTGCTCTTCGTGTTGCGCCCGAGGTGAATCATCTTCGTCCCCGTGTCGGCCTCCTGAAAGTTGTTGGTTACGGCAACGGAATAGAATTCCGCCTGCGAATTGTCGCCACGGAGCACGCACGAGGGGTACTTCCACGTGATGGCCGAGCCGGTCTCCACCTGCGTCCAAGAGAGTTTGGAGTTCACGCCGCGCAGGTCGCCGCGCTTCGTTACGAGGTTGAGCACTCCACCCTTTCCGTTCTCGTCGCCCGGATACCAGTTCTGGACGGTAGAGTATTTCACCTCGGCATTGTTCATCACCACAATCTCGACGATGGCAGCGTGCAACTGGTTTTCATCCCGCATCGGAGCGGTGCAGCCTTCAAGATAACTGACGTAGGAATCGTCGTCGGCAACGATGAGCGTGCGCTCGAACTGCCCCGTATTCATTGCATTGATGCGGAAGTACGAGCTCAGCTCCATCGGACAGCGGACACCCTTCGGAATATAGACGAACGAACCGTCGCTGAACACGGCAGAGTTGAGGGCGGACGTGAAGTTGTCGCGATAGGGCACCACGCTGCCGAGATACCGGCGCACGAGGTCGGGATGCTCCTGCACCGCCTCGCCGATGGAACAGAATATGACGCCTTTCTCGGCAAGCTGCTTCTTGAAAGTCGTCTTTACCGATACGGAGTCCATGATGGCATCTACAGCCACACCGCCGAGGGCCAGCCGCTCTTCCAAGGGAATACCGAGCTTGTCGAAAGTCTTTTCCAACTCGGGGTCAAGCTCCTTGTTCTTCGGTTTCTTTGCCAGAGGGTCGGCATAGTAGGAGATGGCTTGGAAGTCGATTTCGGGCAGATGCAGGTGTCCCCATGTCGGGATTTCGAGCGTCTGCCAATGACGGAACGCCTCCAAACGAAAATCGAGGAGCCACTGCGGCTCCCCCTTCTTCTCCGAAATGAGCCTGACCACATCTTCGTTCAGGCCTTTCGGTATGATGTCGGTATGCACGTCGGTCGTGAAGCCGAACTCGTATTTCTGCTCCGCTACCTTGCGCACATATTCGTTGTTGTTGTTGTCTGACATATATTGGCAGTTAAAGGAATGAAGGAGCCGTAGGAGTTTGGCCGACACCTGAAAGCCCCATTATTAACTAAGGAGTTAGAGAAACGAGGGTGTTGCGGGAGTTAGGCCGCCCCTGCACATGGAAGGCACTGCACGTTCCAAGTCTCTATACCTTCTATATATAGTGATTTCGCAAATAGCATGCCATCAGGCACTGCGGAAACATTTGTTACCGCAAAAGAAAGAAACCGCCTTTTCTCCATTCCGGGAGAAGAGACGGCTTCTTGCTTTGCTATAGTTTCTGTTCTACCTCAATCTCCGTGAAGGTCTCGATGATGTCGCCTGCCTGAATGTCGTTGTAGTTGACAAGCGAAAGGCCGCACTCCAATCCGGTTACAACCTCCTTCACGTCGTCCTTGTAACGTTTCAGAGCGTCGATAGGTGCGGTGTGAATGACGATACCGTCGCGGACAACGCGCGCCTTGTCCTTGTTGTGCACCTTGCCCTCGGTAACGAGACCGCCGGCAACCGTACCCACCTTGGAAATCTTGAATACCTGACGGACTTCCACCTGTCCGGTAACAATCTCCTTCTTCACCTTGTCGAGCATGCCGACCATCGCGGCACGGACGTCGTCAATGGCGTCGTAGATGACGGAGTAGGTATTGATGTCTACCCCCTCACGGTCGGCCAGACGGCGTGCATCCGCAGAAGGACGAACTTGGAAGCCGACAATAACGGCATCGGAGGCCGATGCAAGCATCACATCGTTTTCGGAAATCTGTCCTACCGCCTTGCTGATGACACTAACATTCACCTTTTCGGTAGACAGCTTGATGAACGAATCGGACAATGCCTCGATGGAACCGTCGGTATCGCCCTTTACGATGATGTTCATCTCATGGAACTCTCCACGGGCAATGCGGTGCGATATGTCGGAAAGGGTCAGACGGGTCTGTGTACGCAAGCCCTGCTCGCGCTGTAACTGCTCACGCTTATTGGCAATCTCGCGTGCTTCCTGTTCGGTTTCCATCACGTGGAAGGTATCACCGGCTGTCGGTGCACCGTTCAGACCGAGGATGATAGCCGGCTCTGCCGGCCCTGCGGTTTCAACACGCTGGTTACGCTCATTGAACATCGCCTTGATACGTCCCCAAGAAGTTCCGGCAATCACATTATCGCCGACTTTCAACGTACCATTTGATACAAGCACCGTGCTGACATAGCCGCGTCCCTTATCAAGCGACGACTCTATAATCGTACCCGTTGCCTTGCGGTTCGGATTCGCCTTAAGGTCGAGCATGTCCGCCTCGAGCAATACCTTGTCAAGCAAGTCGCCTATGCCCAGACCTTTCTTTGCACTGATTTCCTGACACTGATACTTGCCGCCCCACTCTTCTACAAGAAGATTCATTTGCGACAGGTCTTCGCGTATCTTGTCCGGATTGGCTCCCGGCTTGTCCACCTTATTAATAGCAAACACCATCGGGACGCCCGCTGCCTGCGCATGGGCGATAGCCTCCTTGGTGGTAGGCATCACCGAGTCATCGGCAGCAATAATGATTATCACAATATCCGTTACCTGAGCACCACGGGCACGCATGGCAGTAAAGGCCTCATGGCCCGGCGTGTCAAGGAACGTTACCTTGCGGCCATTCTCCAACGTTACACTATATGCACCGATGTGCTGAGTAATACCGCCAGCCTCACCGGCAATAACGTTAGTGTTGCGGATATGGTCGAGCAAGGAAGTCTTACCGTGGTCAACATGTCCCATCACCGTAACGATAGGAGCACGCGAAACGAGATCGGTCTCGTCGTCCTCCTCCTCGCTGACAGCTTCCTGTACCTCGGCACTGACATATTCCGTCTTGAAATCAAATTCATCAGCCACGAGGTTGATAGTCTCGGCATCAAGACGCTGGTTTATCGACACCATGATACCGACAGACATCAACGTAGAAATGACATTCGTTACCGGCACGTTCATCATCGTTGCCAGTTCGGAGACGGTAACGAACTCGGTCAGCTTCAGGGTCTTACTTTCCTTACGTTCCGCCTTTGCCTCTGCATTGAGCTTCTCCTGAACAGCGTCGCGCTTTTCCTTACGATACTTTGCGCCCTTCTTGTTCAGGCTCTTGCTCGTCAGGCGTGCAAGCGTCTCTTTAACCTGACGTGCTACAGCCTCATCATCCACTTCCAGCGGTTTCTGATTACGGTTGCGCTTCTTGCCCCCTCCGCTATTATTATTGTTGTTATTATTGTTCTTTTTCTTTCCGCCACCTTGTTGGTTGCTTCCCTGCTGGTTAGCAGCCGCATTAATATCTACACGTTCCTTATTAATACGTACACGCTTTTTCTTACCATTGGCAGTCTGTCCTGACTTGTCCTCGCGTTCCTTGCGGCGTTCCTCCTTGCTTTTCTTCTTCGGTCGGGTGCTCTGGTTGAGTGTGCTAAGGTCTATCTTCCCGAGGACTGTCATCTTCGGCTGATTCAGCATCTTCTTCTCATTACTGGTCTGGAAAATACCGTTATCCTTCACTTCACCACTCTTTTCTGCCCCTTCCCCAGTAGCATCCTGCTTCGATGCCTCTACTTTTGAAGCAAGGCCAGACACAGCCTCCGCATTTGAATTAGCAGGAATATCCGTCTTCAGAGTTTCAACGGACTTATCTGCCTGTGCAGGTGCAGACTTAGGAGCTTCCTTCTTTTCTTCTTTCACAATGAGATTTTCGACGCCCCCTTTAGTTGTCTCCTGACTTGGGCTGACGGCAATAGCCTGTGCAGGTTCCACTTTCTTTTCAGCAGGAGCAGCCGGCTTGACCGCCGGCTTATTGAGCTGTTCGAGGTCTATCTTGCCCATCGGCTTATACTGCTGTTGTGCGCGTGCCTGCTTCAACAGGTTTTCTGCACGATGGTCAGCGTTCTTCGGCTCTTTCTGCTTCTTTTGGAATATCTTTGCCGCATCGTTCTTCACAGCCTGATCACTCTTGAATTCCTTCACGAGTGCATCATACTGTGCTTCATTGAGCTTGAAGTTAGGATCTTCCTTGACTTCGCCCAGGCTTTGTTTTTTCTCCAAGAACTCCACTGCCGTTTGGAGTCCTATGTTTAATTCTCGAATTGCTTTGTGTAATCTGATGCTCATTAACTTTATTTTTCGGTGTTGGGTGTTGGATGTTGGGTGTTGAAGAGTTATGTGGTTTTGGTGTTCCGAACATGGGAGTTGGGGACGGTCACACCCGTTAGCCACCCCTCAACAGCCATCACCCACCTGCTGTCACCTATTGTTCAAACTCCGCCTTCAGTATCTTCAGTATGCCATCAACGGTCTCTTCTTCCAAGTCAGCCTTTTCTATCAGCATCTCACGAGGAGCGTTAAGCACCTGCCGGGCAGTATCCAGACCGATGCCCTTGATGGCATCAATAACCCATCCGTCAATTTCATCGGAGAATTCGTCCAAATAAATATCTTCCTCCGAATCCTGTTCATTGAGTTCACGGAACACGTCAATGGTATATCCAGTCAGCATACTGGCAAGTTTGATATTCATACCGCCACGGCCAATAGCGAGGCTGACTTCCTCCGGCTGAAGGTACACCTCCGCTTTTTTCTCTTCCTCATTGATGTTCAAACTGCTGACCTTTGCCGGCGACAATGCACGCTGAATGAACAATTTTGTATTGTCAGTCCAGTTGATGACATCAAGATTTTCATTGCAAAGTTCGCGCACAATACCATGAACACGGCTACCGCGCACACCTACGCAGGCACCTACTGGATCTATGCGTTCGTCGAAGCTCTCTACAGCAATCTTCGCACGCTCACCCGGCATACGGGCAATCTTGCGGATGGCAATAAGTCCTTCGTTAATTTCAGGTACTTCGGCTTCAAGCAGACGCTGCAAGAATTCCGGGGCTGTACGGGAGAGGATTATCTTCGGATTATTGTTCTCATTATCTACACGCAGAATGACCGCACGAACCGTCTCGCCCTTACGGTACTGGTCGTGGGGAATCTGTTCACTTTTCGGCAAAATCAGCTCATTGTTTTCATCGTCCACGAGCAACACTTCACGCTTCCAAGTCTGATAAACCTCGGCAGAGATAATCTGACCGACACGATCCTTATAACGGTTATAGAGAGAGTCGTGTTCCAGTTCGAGTATCTTCGAAGCCAATGTCTGACGAAGATTGAGGATAGCACGGCGGCCGAACTTGTTGAAGTCCACTTTTTCGCTCACGTCCTCTCCTACCTCGTAGTCAGGTTCTATGCTTTGTGCATCTTTCAGACTGATTTCCTTATTTTCATCCTGCACCTCACCGTCTGCTACGACGACGCGGTTACGGTAGATTTCGAAGTCGCCCTTGTCAGGGTTCACAATGACGTCGAAGTTCTCGTCGCTGCCGAATATCTTTGCAAGCACGTTGCGAAAGCTCTCTTCCAACACGCTCACCAACGTTGTACGATCGATACTCTTGGTGTCCTTGAACTCCTTGAAGGTCTCAATCATATTCGGACGCTCTTCTTCTACTTTTCTTGCCATAGTTTTACTTGAAACTTATTATGTATTTTGTATATTTTACTTCATCCATCTTGTACAGATGGTCTACGTCCATTTTTACCGGCCGCTTCTTTCCTTCCACCTGTACTTTTTCGTTGACCGACACGACAAAGTTGTTGCCGTCAACACTCTTGAGAATACCTTTCACCTTCTTTCCGTCCTTGTCAAGTACTTCCACTTCCTTCCCGACAAAGATTTCATACTGGCGAGGAACCTTGAAAGGTTGCCCGAGACCTGCCGACCCCACTTCGAGTTCGTAGTCTTCCTCGTCGCGAGAGAGATGATCCTCAATATATTTGCTCAATTCTACGCAGTCTTCAATCCAAACCCCATCGGCATGGTCAATTTCTACGACAATTTTATCATCAGAACCCAGCTGAATGTCAACCAAGAAATACTCCTTGCCCTCCAGCCATTCGTCAACTAACTTCTTTACAACGTTTTTATCTATCATACGCGTTTTAATATGAAAAATGAGGGACTTTCGCAAAGCCCCTCATTCCTCTGAACGTTGCAAAGTTACGAATAAATCTTCATCTTTCCAAATCTTTGTTTGCTTTTCTTTTGATATTTCCCCAAATATACCTGAATCGGCACATTCCGGACATATCTATCAGTAAAGATAACAAAAAATCAGGAGAAACTATCACCTATAAAACAAAATATACAAGGAAAAAACGTTATCTTTGCAACATCCAACTGCCACCGTTCTTGGCAGGAACCGTCAAGGCAGGAGCCTTTGCGTGGGCAATATCATCGGACAGCCTCCACAGGCCACCATTAAAAGAGGACAGAAACTCTCCGGGCAAGCCAACAAAGTCTGCCGAAGAAAAGACCGTAATAAACCGTCATACATATATGGACCATCTCCTATCCATCGTAATTCCCGTCTACAACGTTGCACCGACACTGCCCCGTTGCCTGAACAGCATTGCCCGGTACGGAGCAGACTATCAGACTATTCTCGTAGACGACGGGGCAACCGACGACAGCGGACGCATCTGCGACGAATGGGCAGCAAAACAAAGGGCACTCGGAGCCTGCGTAGAAGTAGTACACCAAAAGAACGGCGGACTCAGCGAGGCACGCAATGCAGGGATAGAACGGGCAACAGCAGAGTTCATTACATTTATCGATTCCGACGACTATGTCGACGAGGGCATATACGAACAGGCACGCCGACTGCTAACGCCAGATACAGATATTCTTGAGTTCGGCGTCATTAAGGAAAAAGGGAACGGCACGGAAAAGCTATCCTTCACCACACAAACTTTCACTTCCCTGTCCGACTACTGGCTCATGGGGCATGCATATCAGCACACCTACGCATGGAACAAAATCTACCGACGCAGCCTGTTCGACGAAATCCGCTATCCGGCCGGAAAGGTCTTTGAGGACATCTTGACTCTTCCGTACTTGGTGAAACGCGCACGACAGGTCAAAACCTGCCCGTTGGGCTTCTATCATTACTGCATCAATCCCAACGGCATCACGGGTTCGGCCAAGGGCGAGGAGTGGCGTGTATTGCTAAAGGCTCATCTTGACAGCTACTGCCTGATATCCGAACAGATTGCCAACTACCCCACTGCCGAACAGACCATATACTATGCCGACCTGCTGAACATTCAGCTACAGGAGCATCTGCTCACAGGCGACCCACCCGAAGAAATCAATTACCGCCTTTCCATACGGCATAGCCCCTACAAAGCGAAAGCACTGCTCTACCATCTCATAGGGGTAAAAGGCTTTGCCGCCTCATTAGCTTTCTAAAAACAAGGAAATAGAAAGCCTCATCCATCAAAAAAACAGCCGGCCTCATTAATACAGCATGCCCGAGACTTCCTTTCAACACAAACCATAACATCATGCTGCCTGCCCGAGAAACGGACAGGCGGCATGAGCGTTACGACCTACCACTCTATGGGAACTTTCCCCTGTTCCGACAGATAAGAGTTACAACGCGAGAACTGGTGCTGCCCGAACCATCCGCCACGGTTGGCGGAAAGCGGAGAAGGGTGTACGCTTTCGAGCACTAAGTGGCGTTGCTGGTCAATGAGGTATTTCTTGGAACGGGCAAAGCCCCCCACAGCATGAACACAAGGTGGTCGCGCCCGTCGCTGAGTGCCTGATGGCCGCATCGGTAAACGTACCCCACCCTATACGCTGATGGCTATTGGCAAGATGGGCACGCACGGTCAGCGTGGCATTAAGCAACAACACGCCCTGCGACGCCCAACGGGTAAGGTCGCCCGACTGCGGAATGGGCTTACCGAGGTCTTGCTCTATCTCTTTATATATATTAATGAGAGATGGCGGCAACATAACTCCTTCGGGAACGGAAAAGCTCAGGCCCATTGCCTGACCGGGTTCATGATAGGGGTCTTGTCCGATTATGACCACCTTCACCTTGTCGAACGGACAGAGGTTGAAGGCATTGAAGATGAGCCGGCCCGGCGGATAGCAGGTCTGCTGCCTGTACTCCTGCCTTACAAGAGCTGCAAGCTGGCTGAAATAGGGCTTTTCAAACTCCGCCCCCAAATGTTCCTTCCAAGAAGGCTCGATGTCTACTTTCATAGGGCAATGTATCTTGTTTGCTGCAAAAATACGACAAAGCAGCGAGACAGGCAAGAAAAGCGGAGTAGAATAACCACCACATTTCAACATTATGCCCGCCTCGCCCGTCTTTCTCTTATCCACTACCGACGATTGTCGTCTGTCTCCAATTCCTGCCGAAAATAGTTTTTTTGCAAACCCGGAAGCTTTTGGGAACACACTTGGGAACTTTTCCTGCTCCTTCTTCAAGGAATTACCGGACAGCGCGCCTATGAGCCTCATATTCCCACTTCGCAAGAAAAACCGGAAAATATAGCCACAAAGTATCCGAAAAAGGGCGAAGCCTACAGCTCCGCCCTTCCCATATAGTCTCTCTGAAGAGATTATTTGTCCTCTATCAGATTCTCGCCCGTCATGTCGGCCGGCTGCTCCAAGCCCATGATATGGAGGATGGAGGGGGCCACGTCTGCCAAGCGGCCATCCCTGACACGTGCCGAGTTGTTGTCGGTAACGTAGATGAAGGGAACGGGGTTCAGCGAATGGGCCGTGTTGGGCGAACCATCCGGATTGACGGCATTGTCGGCATTGCCGTGGTCGGCAATGATAATGGCCTCATAGTCGTTGGCCTTTGCGGTCTCAATGACCTCCTTCACGCATTGGTCTACCGCCCATACCGCCTTGGCAATGGCATGGTAGACACCCGTATGGCCGACCATATCGCCATTGGCAAAGTTCACGACGATGAAATCGTACTCCTGTGTCTTGATGGCACCGACGAGTTTGTCCTTCACCTCATAGGCACTCATCTCCGGCTTGAGGTCGTAGGTTGCCACCTTCGGCGAAGCCACAAGGATACGGTCTTCGCCCTCATAAGGCTGCTCGCGTCCACCGTTGAAGAAGAATGTAACGTGTGCATACTTCTCGGTTTCGGCAGTATGGAGCTGCTTCTTACCCTGCTTGCTCAGGTATTCGCCCAGTGTATTCATCACGTTCTCTTTCGGGAAGAGGACGTGAACACCCTTGAAGTTGGCATCATACGGCGTCATGCAGTAGTACTGCAAGTCCTTGACGGTGTGCATGCCTTCCTCCGGCATGTCCTGTTGCGTGAGCACCTGCGTCAGTTCCTTGGCACGGTCGTTGCGGAAGTTGATGAAGATAACGACGTCGCCTTCCTGAACCGTACCGTCAACGGCAGAGTTCGTGATAGGCTTGATGAACTCGTCGGTAACCCCTTCGGCATAACTTTCCTCTATGGCCTTTACCATATCGGCAGCCTGTTTGCCCTTAGCCTCGACGAGAAGGTCGTATGCCTCCTTGACGCGATTCCAGCGTTTGTCGCGGTCCATGGCGTAGAAGCGTCCGATGACCGAAGCAATGTGCGCACCATTCGCATCGCATGCCTTCTGGATGTCGGCAACAAAGCCTGCACCGCTCTTCGGGTCGGTGTCGCGTCCGTCCATGAAGCAGTGAACGTAAACGTCTTTCAGATTATATTCCCTGCCTATCTCAATGAGCTTGAAGAGATGGTCGAGCGAAGAGTGTACGCCACCGGCAGAGGTCAGTCCCATCAGGTGAAGTTTCTTTCCCGTCTTCTGCGCATAGCTGTAGGCATTGACTACCTGTTCATTCTTCAGGATGTCGCCGCTCTCGCAGGCCTTGTTGATTTTCACAAGATCCTGATAAACCACACGGCCGGCACCTATATTGAGGTGCCCTACCTCCGAGTTGCCCATCTGTCCGTCGGGCAGACCCACGTTCTCGCCCGATGCTTCGAGCTGCGAATGAGCCGAAACCGCATTCAGGTAGTCAAGATAAGGAGTTGGTGTATGATAGATTACGTCGCCTTCACCATGCTTTCCGATTCCCCAACCGTCGAGAATCATCAATAGAGCTTTCTTTGCCATAATTATTCTATTTCAGTTTTTATTATATTAATATACAATCTTTCTGCAAAGGTATGTATTTTCCGCTGACCTGCCAAACGGGAAACGGAAATAATTAGCCTGCGTCTCCGAAACTTAACATAGGTCATTCTGCCACGAGAACAAGCCTCTGACAATCAAACGGAAAGAATAACGGGCCGTCAATTGTCGGCCGCCAACACCCTTGCAGCATATTCTCCCATCTGCCGGTAGCCTAGCGGGTTGGGATGAAGCCAGTCGCCACACTGCCATTCCCGGCGGAGCTGGTCGGGTGCAGAGGGGTCGCGCATCAGGGCGTCGAAGTCAAGGACACCGTCCAGTTCGCCTGTCGTGCGAATCCAGTCGTTCACCTGCCTGCGCGCCGCATCGCGTGCCTCGGTGTAATATCCCCTGCATCCGCGGAAGGGCATGATCGTACCGCCAAAGACGCGCAGCCCGCGGGCATGGGCTTTCTGTATCATCTTCTGATACTCGGCAATGAGCTGACGGGCCGTCTCACCGGGATTGGCCGTAGTACCGAGGTCGTTGATTCCCTCGAAGACGACCACATCGCGCACGCCCCGTTGCGCGAGGATGTCGCGGTCGAAGCGGTCTCGGGCCGCCTCGCCCAGTCCGACACTCAGCACGCGGTTGTTGCCGATGCCGAGATTGAGCACGCCCGTAGGTCTCGCCTTGCGGTGTGGAGCATTGAGAACGTCCGACATGATGTCGGGCCATCGGTCTTGCCCGTTGGTGGTTGAGGCTTTCCCGTCGGTGATGCTATTGCCGATGATGGCTACCGATGCCGCCTCGGCGTGCACTACGTCAATGGCAGCAATATTGAACCAGTGGTCTTCGCGGAACGCCTTGCCGAAACGGGTGGCAGGGGTCGTCAGACCACGCATGATATAAGACGTGGTGCGCGACCCCATGTGCACGGTGGGCAGTGCCGGTGCGCGATAGTAGTTGATGGTGATGGCGACGCGCTCCATCGGCTCGAGGCGGAACTTCAGTTCGTCGGAGAATACCGACTGCCCGGCAGGTATCGTTACCGATCGTCTGCCCGAAAAGTGGAGATACCGGGCAGAAAGGCGGTGAATGGAGAAAGAGTCAGTGGAATGGGCTATATATACGCTTCGGATTTCGACGGGCTGCGACGAAAAGACGTTGCTCAACTGAAGACGGACAGCCTCTCCGCCAATGCTGACCTTGACTATCTGACGGACGGAGCGGTCGGACATATTGTTGTTGTAGGGCATGTACCGCTTGTCGACGGTTTGTGGCGCACACGCCCACGTGCCTACCCACCGCGGCTGCTGTGCATGGACGGTCAGAGCAATCATTGTCCAGAGGAGGAGCAATATCTTTTTTGTCGTCATTCGCGATTTCTTAATTGATGCTTTTGAGTTTTCTCCCTTTCATTGTCAGACAGACGGTTCGGACATACTGACAGAGGGAACAGGTGGCAAAAGTAGGCATTTCTGTCAGGATTCTACAATTATACAACCTTTTTTAATAAAGTTGCAACCCATGAACGAGACCGACGTCCGTCAGACAGGAGGAACGAAAGGAGCAACGTCTCTGTCAGAATGTACAGAATAAACGGGTTTCACAGCTTGGATATTCTTTTTATGACAAGCAAAATGCAGGGACGAACCACGTGTCTGTCCGCATCCGCATGTTTCGGACAGGCACGGGGCCTGTCCCTACGGGTTGATAGCTCTTTGCCAATCGCTGCCGGGTACTTCCTTATGAATTGGACAGAATGGGCATAATGAATAAATCTCTTCCCCATGCACATTCTGTCTTAAAACCTGCTTCTCCCGTCCAACAAGCCACTATCGCAATGCGAAAACGGCACTTTGACCGCACGAAAGGGGCTTGCTCGCATTGTGAAAACGGCACTTTCGCATGGGCATTTCTTATTTCCTGTCTATCAAGGACTTACAAATGACAAGATTACCATGCCACGGAGAGGCAATTACCATCCCCATGCCTGATAAGAAAACCGCAACAAGCGACGACGGGAAACAGAGCACATAACCCTTAAAAACACCAAGACGGGCAGTCTTCCAGCCTCTCAAACAGGACTTTCCGGGCATGGACAGGGATAGAGGAGAGAGGGGAAGAAACCGCACGGGGACGGAACGGGGATGATTTTATCTAATTTTCACGCATTATTCCTTTCTATTCCATAATAATAATGTAATTTTGCAATCCAAGCAATTAGTAAAGAATGAAAAGACTTTTTTTAGCCCTCGCCATCGCGCTACTTGGCTTCGGCATCACAGCCACGGCACAGACGAAAGACGACAAGGACCATAACTTCAAGGTGGCAAAGAATCTTGAGACGTTCACCGCCATCTACAAGTATCTTGATATCATGTATGTCGACACGCTGGATGCCGACGAAACCATCGGCAACGGGATAAAATCAATGCTCCGCTCGCTCGACCCCTACACGGTGTACTACCCTGCCGAAGACGTGAAAGACCTGAACATGATGATTTCGGGCAAGTATGCCGGCATCGGATCGATTATCCGCTACAACTTGGCACTGAAGCGCGTGGTCATTGACGAACCCTACGAGAACATGCCGGCTGCCGAGGCCGGACTCAGGATGGGAGACATTATTCTGTCCATCAACGACTCGTCGATGACGGACAAGGACGTCAGCTACGTCAGCAGCCGGCTGCGCGGAGATGCCGGGACGAGCTTTATCATAAAAATACAACGGCCCTCCACCGGCAAAACCATGAAGTTCAAACTCACCCGGCGCGCCATTCAGCTGCCTGCCGTGCCCTACTATGGCATGCAGGAGAACGGCATCGGGTATATCAACCTCAACTCGTTTACGACCGATTGCTCCAAGGATGTACGACGCGCCTTCCTCGACATGAAGCGTCAGGGCATGCAGTCGCTCGTGCTCGATCTGCGCAATAACGGAGGCGGCAGCCTGCAGGAGGCCGTCAACATCGTCAACATGTTCGTGCCGAAGGAGCTGACCCTCGTGAAGACCATCGGCAAACTGAGCCGCACCAACCGCGACTACAAGACCACGGTAGAGCCTATTGACACGGTGATGCCGATAGTAGTGCTCGTCAATGGCGAGACTGCAAGCTCCAGCGAGATAACAAGCGGAAGCCTGCAAGACCTCGACCGTGCCGTCATACTCGGAACACGAACCTACGGAAAGGGACTGGTACAGGCCCCGGTAGACCTGCCCTACAACGGCAATCTGAAGCTGACGACGGGCAGATACTACATTCCGAGCGGACGCTGCATACAGGCTATCAACTACAAACATACGCGCGGAGGATACATGGAACACGTGCCCGACTCGCTGACGAAGGTTTTCTATACAGCCGGTGGGCGCGAGGTGCGCGACGGAGGAGGCATCAAGCCCGACCTTGAGGTACAGCCCGACTCGCTTCCGAACATAGCCTACTACCTCGCCTCAACGGGAAGAGACTCTACGGAGGTGATGCTGAACTGGGAACTAAAGTACATCAAGAACCACCCGACCATCGCTCCTGCCAAGGACTTCCTCATCTCGGATGAAGACTACGAAGACTTCAAGCAGGCTGTACTGAAGAGCGGCTTCAAGTATGACCGTGAAAGCAAGAAGCTGATGGAAACGCTCGTGAAGCTGGCTAAGTTTGAAGGCTACTATGACGACGCACAGGCAGAGTTCGACGCCTTGGAAAAGAAACTCAGCCACAATCTGGCGAAGGACTTGGAGTATAATAAAAAGACCCTGAGACAGGTGCTCACGGCCGACCTCGTTGCCGCCTACTACTATCAGCGTGGTGCACTGGAGAACAGCCTGCAGTTCGACAAGCAATGGAAGAGGGCCGTCGAGCTGCTCAACAATGCCGAAGAATACCGCCAGCTCCTCCTGCCGAAGAAGAAGGCGTAGCATCAGGCTTCACCGCCATACAACAAAGAAGACGGTTTCCCGTGCAGAATACAACATGGGAAACCGTCTTTCTTATTTCTTCCGCCCCATTTCCGCTTTGCCTGCATCTTGTATTTGACAAGCCCGGAGGGGGATATAAAACAAAAAAGGAACTACCGAAGTAATTCCTTTTCTCGTGCGCTCCAGGATGGGCTTGAACCAACGACCCCCTGATTAACAGTCAGGTGCTCTAACCAACTGAGCTACTGAAGCAGTGTTGCTTTCCCTTGTAAGCGGTTGCAAAGGTAGCATGATTTTTCCGAACCGCCAAACTTTTCAGGAAAAACTTTTGTATAAACCATATCTTTTTTACTCCATAATCGTGCCAAAATAACTCCGGCAAACATTCAGAGCATCCATAAACTGCTGTTGTTTCGCCACTTAGGGGCAGGTACAAACACAAAGTGAACCTTTCGGTACAGAATTATCGTCATCAGGGAAACGCTCATCGCAGAGCTGTCATAATCTGTTCTACAGGGACTATCAGCTGACCCAAATCCATCATGGCATTGAATAGGCTGACCGAACGGAACGAGGAAATGTCCTCTAACCGTACTTCTCGCTCAACAATCGAGCCGTCCGCCAACAGCCGTCCGCGCATCGTGCCCGACAGCAGAGGGGTATCCGGAGTAATCCATCGGCTGCCGTCGAAGAACGCCACGTTCGTATACGACGTATCGGTAACGCATCCTTTCCTGACGATTAAGACTTCGTCGCAATTTCCGCGTTGCGCTGCCAGACGGTCAAGCTGCGAGCGGTCTGCCCGTTTCAGGGGATACGCTATGTCATCGTCAGCTACCACACGGAGCGAACGGATGTCCCTGACCCTATACGGACGGCAGTCTACACGGCCGAAACCATTCTCGCCATATTCAAAATGAAACTTTGCTGTGCCATTCGGAATCTCCACCTGCGCCATCAGCTCCTCCCAAGGAACCGCTGCTTCCTGCCATCCGGATAGCCACCGGGTGCGTGCCACCCTTGCCTCATGGCAGGAACGGTGCTGCACTACACCGTCTATCAGTCTTACAGTCTCAATAAATGGGAACATAAACCTTTTCTATTACCTCGCTGTATTCGTCGTCGTTGTTGCTTTGGGCAGTGATTCCGCCACCGGCCTTATAGTATAATTGCCCGTCCTCCAAATCGATAAAGCGAATCATCACCGCACTGTCTATCACGCCATCGGCGCAATATCCCATCACGCCCGTATAGAAACCGCGGTCGTAACCTTCCGCTTCGGCAATGATTTCCACCGTCTTTGGCTTTGGCGCACCCGTTATCGAACCTGCCGGAAGAAGCCTGAACAGCAGTTCGCCGACGTGGCTGCGGTAATGGGCAGAAAGGTTTCCCGATATTTCCGAACTGGTTTGGAGTATTTCTCCCTTGTTAGTCTTCAGCCGGTCTACATACCGGTATCTGTCCACATGCACATGGTCGGCAACCATACTGAGGTCATTGCGTATCAGATCTACTATCGTAGCGTGCTCGGCAGCCTCCTTCGGATTCTCCATCAGTGCCAATTCCGCATCAGGCAGTGTGGCGTCTATCGTCCCTTTCATCGGATATGAACTGATAGTTCCTTCCTTTACACGGACGAATATCTCGGGGGAGAAGCAGACAAACTGCCCTTTCACCCAACAGCGGTAAAGAGCCTTCGACCTCAGAAAGATGTCGCGCATGGACAGATTCGTCGACACGGGAACACGGCAGGTAAGATTGGCCAAATAGCTGTTTCCCTCCCGCTGGTTCTTCTTCACGTAGTTGATGCTCCGCTCATAGCTTTCACGAGAGGGGGGGACGAAGTCCCATTCCACGGCAACATCCTTGCAGACAGCCCCCACAGGTACATTCTCCATGCCGGGGAAGGCATAGAGCAGCTCCTCGCTGTCCACCTCGTCGGCAGGTTCAACGTAGGCCCGTTGCCCGTCGTAGCTGATAATGAAGACAAAAGCCCTATCGGCTTCTGCCAACTGGTTCATTCTCTCAACAGCTTCTTTTCTATAATAGGTTTTCATTCGGTTGTTCCTTAGGTTCCACCCCTTATTTTTTCCCTTCCGCAACTGGGCGGCAAAGGGAGCGGTCAGCTCCATCATCGCTGCATGTCTTTGGGTTCGGTTGTCCATTCTACCAGATTCCATGCAAAGGGGAGCAGCTTCCGGGCTTCGTCCGTGCGGAGAAAGGTCGGGTCAAGCCCCCACGGGCCGAGGCGGAAGCGGTCGAGTGCATCAGCATCCTTGAAGATGTTGTATGTCTGACGGAAGGAATCAGCCTGTTCGGAATAATGCTCCTGAATATAGGCGAGTCCCTCCTCATCGCTGCAGTCGTGGAAACGGATGGCCGTGTACGTCTCGGGCAGTAAGTGAAGGCGGCTGCCGGCACAATAATCGCAATAGTATTCGGCAGCGCGCAAGCCATGTCCGTGGTCGAGATAGTTGTCCTTACGACGTGTATCGTGGAAGATGGCGGCATGACAGAGCGGCAGTGTCTCCCAGTAATTCAGTCCCCGCATTTCGGCTATCTTCAGACAAAGCAGCAGGACACGGTCGCAGTGGCTCTCGGTATGAATGTCGAATCCACCGTCAAGCTGCCAAAATTCAACGGAAGCGTGCATCAGCTCCGACCAATAGCCGAAGCTCTCCCTGACATTCTTCGATTCCCGTCGCAGTATTTGTTTCCAAGTCTTCATAGTTTATGCCGTTTCTGATGACAGACAGGTATGCCGGCAGAAGCTGACAGACGAATCCCGACGCGGCCACCTCTCGTGATTTGGGCCTCCATCTCATCCGCTTTATCATGCTTCCGCTTGGCTTCCATGGTACAAAATTAGACTTTTCCCTTGTTTCCTGCAATATTTTCACTATATTTGTTCCATAAAATAATTCCGCAATCACAACCCCTTATGAAAATCAGCATAATAGGAACAGGCATGATAGCCAACGAGACGGCAGGCGTGCTACGGCACGAAGCCCGGGGCATCACCATCAGCAGCATCTGTGCCCACAGCAATACGGAGAGGGCAATACAAATGGCTGACAAATTCCATATTAATAAGGTGTACGACGACTACGCTGAACTGCTCCGTTCAGACGATTGCGATTTCGTCTACATCGCCCTTGCCAATACCGCCCACTATGCCCATGCCAAGGCGGCACTGGAGGCAGGCAGAAACGTGATAGTGGAGAAGCCCATCACCATAACCTACCCCGAAGCTGCCGGACTTGTTGGTCTCGCCCGGGAGAAAGGGCTGTTTCTCTTCGAAGCTATGTCGCTCCTGCACACGCCCAACTTCGAATGGATGAAGTCGCAACTCCCAAAAGTCGGCCCCGTCCGGCTGATACAGGCTAACTTCTCTCAATATTCAAGCCGCTACGACCGCTATCTCCGTGGCGACATAGCACCATCATTCAATCCCGGATGCGGCGGAGGCGCACTGATGGACCTGAACATCTACAATCTCAATGCCGTCATCGGACTCTTCGGGAAACCCCAACACACAGCCTACTTTCCCAACCGCGGATACAACGGCATAGATACTTCGGGGGTTGTCCTCCTTGACTATGGCGACAAGAAAGCCGTCTGCACGGCGGCAAAAGACTCTTCCAGCCCCTCCTATCTGACCATTCAAGGCGAAAAAGGCTACCTGAAAATGACAGGAACACCCAACGAATTTGCCTCCGTAGAACTGCATACGGCAGACGACTCTCACACTTTCAATCTCAACCAATACTCTTCCCGGCTGACGCACGAGTTCATGGCGTTCAAGGATATGTGGGAACGGAACGACCACGATGCCATGGAAACATATCAGAACATTTCGCTCAAAGTGATGGAAACACTTAGTTTTTAGATTACAGAGACAAAAAAGAAAGATGGCTGCTACTCATCAATGCCCCCTCATGCTGCCTTTCAAGTTGGCAATGGGCCGTATGCCATCCACAAACAGCCTTTGGGACAGGTTTCTGCCGACGAAACCATTATACGAGACGACTTCGGGAAACTGGTGGCGGAGATACCTGCATACAAAAAGACAGGCTTACACGCTTTTATAGGACACAAACTTTACTTCTTCTGCTGCTTGACCAATATGAGTTTTTTGGGAATCTTAACCCATTTCTTATTGACGACAATTCTTATGGTGCTGCCAGAAAGCTGTTCAAGAATGTAGGAGCCGTCAGGGGCATAGGTAAGTCTTGCGGTCAGGTCTTCACTTCCGTAATCGTTGATGATAGTAAGCGTTGCAGAGTTTTCTGATATGGTTACGTCGGAAATAATCCATTTGCGTGTATCTCTTTTTGCACCAAAGTAGCCGGGAACTTCTCCGAATATTTCCTGATTGGGAACGAGAATATTCTTCTTGTTGAAGTTAATGTCCATCCATACCTGATATTCTGTATTCTCCAAATGCCCTTGAAAGGTTGTGCTGTCGTTGCCTGAAGGGATTGTTCCCGTTTGGAGTTGGCCTGTATTGCAAATATGAGAAAGTGCCTGTCCTCCCGATGCGAACACAGGAGACTGCAAAATAGCAGACATGACTATAAATATTAGTTGTTTCATGTTCATAAGTGTTTGATATGTGCAAAGTTAATGATTTACCTCAATTTCTCGGCATTGTCAGATAAAAATGTATGGCTTATTGTTGTTGTTTCATCATTTTTATATTACCTTTGTGGCGATTGAATAGTGGTTTATAAGGATAAAGATGTTGTTTCCGGATTATATTTTTGAGACGAGTTGGGAAGTTTGTAATAAGGTAGGTGGGATTTATACCGTTCTCTCAACCAGAGCAAAGACTTTACAAGACAAGATGAAGGATCGTGTTATATTCTTGGGTCCTGATTGTTGGCACGAGAAGTCTAATCCATTTTTCATTGAAGACAAGAAACTTTTCCCGGCTTGGAAAGATAATGCAGCCAAGCA
Organism: Prevotella dentasini JCM 15908; assembly: GCF_000614065.1. Classification (GTDB taxonomy): domain Bacteria; phylum Bacteroidota; class Bacteroidia; order Bacteroidales; family Bacteroidaceae; genus Prevotella; species Prevotella dentasini. Next base: position 95,030 of record NZ_BAKG01000007.1, read on the forward strand.
GGGAATCTTTGTCAAAACAGGACGTTGGAATATCCCCGGACAACCTGTTGCCATTCTTGTGGATTATCAGGGAGCATACGCCCGGAAAAACGAACTCTATGGCAGCCTGTGGCAGCTGTATCAGGTTGACAGCTTGCACGCATACGGCGACTATGACGAATCAGCCATGTTTGCATACGCGACGGCCAAGGTCGTTGAAAGTTTCTATAAGTTCTTTCTTGACGATACGAAGCAGGTGGTGTTCCATGCCAACGAATGGCAGACAGGCTTTGCCGCACTGATTCTTCAGCAGCTGCTCCCTCAGGTGGCTTCCGTCTTTACGACGCATGCTACTTGCATAGGCCGAAGTATTGCAGGCAACAACAAGCCCCTTTACGATTTCTTATGGGCGTATAATGGCGACCAGATGGCCAGTGAGCTGAATATGCAGAGCAAGCACTCCATAGAGAAACAAACTGCCCACAATGTCGATTGTTTCACGACGGTTAGCGACATTACCGCCCACGAGTGTCAGGAACTTCTTGACAAGCCGGTTGATATTGTTCTCCCGAATGGCTTCGAGAACGATTTTGTTCCCAAGGGTGCTGCTTTCACCAAGAAGCGCAAGGCTGCGCGTAAGCGTTTGCTTGATATAGCCAATGCTCTCATGGGTACGGACATCAGCGACGATGCTCTTATTGTTTCAACTAGCGGACGTTATGAATTTCGGAACAAGGGCATAGATGTCTTTATCGAAGCAATGAACCGGCTCAACTATGACGGCAATCTGAAGAAAGACGTCGTTGCTTTCATTGAAGTTCCGGGATGGGCAGGTGAGCCGCGCAAAGACCTTCTCGGACGGCTTGAAAGCGGAAAGCATTTCGACACACCGCTTGAGACACCGATGCTGACCCACTGGCTCAACAATATGTCTGACGACAATGTGATGAACCTCTTCCGGAATCTCAATATCAGGAACAGCCACGACGACAAGGTGAAGATTATATTCATTCCCTGCTATCTTATCGGAGATGACGGCATTGTCAATCTGCCTTATTATGATATGGTTTTGGGTAACGACCTCTGTGTCTACCCGTCTTATTACGAACCTTGGGGATATACTCCTCTTGAGGCGACAGCTTCAAGGTGCCTTGCATTACGACCGACCTCGCTGGTTTCGGCCTGTGGGCAAATGGTGTCAAGGGAGGAGGCAGCGAGATAGAAGATGGCGTCAAGGTTGTCCACCGCACCGATTACAACTATTGCGATGTAGCCGACGACATCAAGAATACCATTGCCGCCTACTCTTCCTTTCCGAAGGCAAAGGTTGCGAAATGTCGTTCCAATGCGGAGAAACTTTCCAAGAAAGCCCTTTGGAGCAAGTTTATCAGGTATTACGAGAAAGCATACCATATTGCCCTCACGCACAAGAATGAAAGAATGAACCATATATAAGTTTCCCGACTCTGCCGGCGGAAGGTGTCCTGCCTTTCCGCATCAGGCGGTCGAGTCCTTTTTACAAACAGATAATATAATCAAATCATAAGTTATGAAAATTAAATCTGATTATTCTAACGAACCCCGTTGGAAAGAGGTGAATATCAAGTCGAGCCTTCCGAAAGAGCTTGCCTGCCTCGACGAAATAGCTCACAACATGTGGTGGGCATGGAACTACGAAGCGCGCAATCTCTTCAAGAGCCTTGACGAAGACCTCTACGAAGAGGTCGGCCATAATCCCGTACTCCTCTTGGAGCGTTTGAGCTACGACCGCAAGGAGGCCATTGTTAAGGACAAGGCCGTGATGAAGAATGTCAAGGACGTTTACAAGAAGTTCACTGCCTATATGAGCGTGAAGCCTGATGCGAAGCGTCCGTCTGTAGCCTACTTCTGCATGGAGTTCGGGCTGAATCAGGTTCTCAAGATTTACTCTGGCGGCTTGGGCATGCTTGCAGGCGATTATCTTAAGGAGGCATCCGATTCGAATGTGGACCTCTGCGCAGTCGGTTTCCTCTATCGCTTCGGTTATTTCCGCCAGAGCCTCTCCATGGATGGCCAGCAGATAGCCAAGTACGACGCCCAGAACTTCAACTCGCTTCCTATTGAGCGCGTTCTTGACGAGAACGGCAATCAGGTGGTGGTAGATGTCCCCTACAGCAACTATCAGGTGCATGCCCTCGTATGGGCTGTCAATGTAGGCCGCATCAAGCTCTACCTGCTTGATACCGACAATGACATGAACTCCGAGTTTGACAAGCCCATCACCCACGCCCTCTACGGTGGCGACTGGGAGAACCGCATCAAGCAGGAGATACTTCTTGGCATCGGCGGTATGCTGACATTGAAGAAGCTCGGCATAAAGAAAGACATCTACCATTGCAACGAGGGCCACGCTGCCCTCTGCAACCTGCAGCGTCTGTGCGACTATATTGACGAAGGGCTTACCTTCAATCAGGCGATGGAGTTGGTACGCGCATCCTCGCTCTATACCGTCCACACTCCTGTACCGGCCGGACACGATTACTTCGACGAGGAACTTTTCGGCAAGTATATGGGTGCCTACCCTGCAAGGCTCGGCATCTCTTGGGACGAGTTTATCGGCATGGGCCGCACCAATCCCGAAGACCACAGCGAGCGTTTCTGCATGAGTACCTTTGCCTGCAACACCAGTCAGGAAATCAATGGCGTGTCCAGGCTCCACGGATGGGTCAGCCAGAAGATGTTTGCCCCGCTGTGGAAGGGCTACTTCCCCGAGGAGAACAGCGTAGGCTACGTTACCAACGGCGTACACCTGCCGACATGGACGGCTACCGAGTGGCGGAAGCTCTACGACAAGTACTTCGACAAGAGCTTCATGGAAGACCAGAGCAACGAGAGCATCTGGCACGCTATCTACGACGTTCCCGATGCAGAAATATGGGAGACGCGCATGGCACTGAAGCAGAAACTCATCAAGTATATCAGGGACAAGTTCACGCAGCAGTGGCTCCGCAATCAGGGCGACCCGGCCAAGGTGGTCTCCATTCTCGAGCGCATCAATCCGAACGCGCTGATGATTGGCTTCTGCCGCCGCTTCGCCACCTACAAGCGTGCGCACCTGCTCTTCACCGACCTTGAGCGTCTGGAGAAGATTGTCAGCAACCCGGAACGCCCGGTCCTGTTCTTCTTCTCCGGCAAGGCCCATCCGGCCGACGGTGCAGGTCAGGGGCTTATCAAGCGCATCTTCGAGATTTCGCGCATGCCGCAGTTCCTTGGCAAGATTATCTTCCTTGAGGACTACGACATGCAGCTTGCCCGCCGCCTTGTCTCGGGTGTTGATATTTGGATGAACACACCGACCCGTCCGCTTGAAGCAAGCGGCACGTCGGGCGAGAAGGCTGAGATGAACGGCGTGGTCAACCTGTCCGTACTCGACGGTTGGTGGGTAGAAGGCTATCGCGAGGGTGCCGGCTGGGCACTTCCCGAGAAGCGCACCTATCAAAATCAGGGTTATCAGGACCAGCTTGACGCGGCTACCATCTACAGCTTGCTTGAGAACGAGATTGTCCCGCTTTACTTCAACAAGGATGCCAAGAGGGGCTATTCGGAAGGCTGGGTAAAGGTTGTCAAGAACTCCATCGCTACCATCGCTCCCCATTACACGATGAAACGTCAGCTCGACGACTACTACGAGAAGTTCTACGAGAAGGAGGCGAAGCGTTTCAGCCGCCTTGCCGCCAACGACAACAAGCTCGCCAAGGAGATTGCTCTCTGGAAGGAGACGGTTGCGGAACGTTGGGAAAGCATCAGCGTTGCAGGAAAGGACGTTGACGCCCTGCAGGACGCCATCACTGGGCAGAAGGCTCGGCTCAGCTATACCATCGACGAGCAGGGATTGCAGGATGCTGTCGGCTTGGAGCTGGTAGTGCTCAACGCAGCCCCGGAAGGCGATATATCAGTTCACGAGGTCATCCCGTTCAAGCTCGCCAAGACCGAGGGCAACCTCCATACGTTTAACGTAGAGTTTGAGCCGGGCGAGGCAGGTGCCTACAAGTGCGCCGTCCGCATGTATCCCAAGAACGAACTCTTGCCGCACCGTCAGGACTTCTCCTACGTGAAGTGGCTTGACTAACATAGTCGCATAAGAAATTCATCATAACGGCAGCTCCCTTCTATGGATATAGAGGGGAGCTTTTTTGTTTTCCATTTCTTCTGTCATTCTGTCAGCCTTGGTAATGTGCTGACATGCAGTGGGCGAAGTGTTAAAAACCAATGACAGACTGACGGCAGTGCAGCTCCACGGAGAGCGATTCCCGGACAGAAACTGCCGGACGACTGGCGAGCCGGAATAGGGTTGGATGGCAGATGTAGCAGTGTGTTAGTCCGTTGTCGAATAAAGCCCGCACCCGACGGGTAAGGCACGGAGGCTGTAGCCCACGGGTGAGGCATGCTTATACCCAACGGGTGGAGTACGTTTATATCCCACGAGTGGGGTACGTTTATATCCTACGAGTGGGGTACAAAAGGTACTTCCCGACATAGTCTTCCTATCCTGCCGCATGGGCGGAAAGCCATGAGCAAACCTGCGCAAAGTAGGGAAAGCCCGGCCTCCGACAATGACCGGAGCAGGACTCGGAAAAGAAAATCCCCACACCTTCCGCGAACGGAATGGCGTGGGGATGGTCGATGTTCTATGAATCGAGGTCAGGGGAATCTGTTAGTCCATTACAAGGGTTTCGTTGCCGACTCCGTAAACATATCCGTCCTCGGCCGAGAACTTGAACAGGAAAGTGAAGGTCTTGGCAGCCTCGTCGTAGCTGCTGCCTTGGTCGGTAACGCTGACCATACCGTGATTCTTGTCGTTGAAGCCCGTCTCCATCTGCGATGGGAATACGGTAACGCTCGTTCCGTCCGGACTGAACGAGAAACCATGGTTCGCGGCCCAGATGCTCACGATGCGGTAGCGGTTGCCAATGGCGGAGTACTCGATGTCTACCTTACCTATGTTTCCGAACAAGTCTGAAGTGTAGGTACCCGTCCCGAACGGCTTATAGTCAGGACCAGCGAAGGTGATGGTCTGCGCGGTGCGACTTCCACCGTTTACAGCCACTACCGTAATGTCGTAGACTCCGTGCAGATCTTTTATAATGACCTCCTTCGTGTCCGAAGCATTGATTTCCACCTTAGTTCCCTGAGTAACCACCAGCTCTGCATATTGGTCATCGCTCATATTGCGTTCCTCCTTGGCCGTTTTCAGTTCTGCCATATAGTAGACCTCTCTGACGGCTGCATTGGTTGCAATGCGGAAGAGGCAGTCGTTTTCTGTCATGTCTTCTCCGCTGGCCGTATATTGATAGAGCGTGGCAACGGGAGTTCCGTCGTGTCCGGGTTCAGTGCCTTCGTCCTCGGTGCATCCTGTAAAGACTGTCAGGGCGAGAACCATCATCAGCAAAGTTTCTATAGTCTTTTTCATCTTTTCTACGTTTTAGAGTTTTACTATTACCAGTTATACGGTTCTGAGTCACCTGCCGGCTGTATTGGGTCCGGGTTCTGGGTCATGCCGCCGTTGTAGTCGGATTCGGTGCCGATAAAGGCCCACACCATCCAGTTAGGCAGGGTATTCGTATTCCACCGGGCGTTCTCGAGGTGGTTCGTACCCGGATAGCTGCGTATGATACCCTTGTTGAGACGCTTGATATCGAATGTAGCAAAGCCTTCTCCCCAAAGTTCTATGCGACGTTGCCACCACACTTCGTTCTGGAAGGCAGAGGTCGTGTTGTTGTAGTAGCCTTCGTTGTGCTTTCCGTAGACAAACTGCGGGTCGCGGCTCTTGGCAAACTCCGTGAGGAGCTGAACACCGCGGGCTTCGTCCTGCATGCCGGCAGCCTCAATCTCGATGAGCTTCATTTCCTCGATGCGCATCAGCGGAACGGATACGCACCATGCAGCATACTTCACGTCGGCCTTACCTGCGGCATTGCGGAACTTCAGGCACAGACCGCCCAGTCCGTACTGTGCATTTTCCCTGCCGCCGGCATATACGCGTTCGGGATAGTCGGAGTAGTCTTCCAGAGCCTTTATGGCCTCCTCCTTGCCCATTTCGTCGAGCTTGAAGTCTACCCAGCACTTTCTGCGGAAGTCGGTCTCGGGAATGGTTGAGTAGAGATGGCGGTCAATGACGTTCACGCCGCCATAGTTCTGTGCGTATCCGCCTCCGAAGCCATTCTCCATTATCATTACCGAGCCCCACGAGTCATCACCGTCGTTGCCCATAATGTTGGGGTCGGTTTCCTTGAACTGCGTGGCGAACATCCATGAGCTGTTGGGTGAGTTGAAGCCGTTGTCGCGGCTAAGGAACTCGTCCTCGCTCATCATCTGATAGCCCTGCTGTGCCATCTTCGCATACTTCTCCGCATTGGCCCAGTCCTGCATCTCCTGATAGGTACGTGCCTTCAGGCCGTAAACGACACTTACGTCAGGCGTGTACTTGTCGGCACGGTGGTAGTCGGCCAAATACTTCTCGGCTGCGTCAAGGTCTTTCAGTATGAAGTCGAACGCCTCATTCCATGTCATTCGCTCGTTGTGCAGTGCCTGTGCCAACGTGCGTTTCTCGTCGGCCTTGATTGTAGTCAGGGCGTTCTTGTCCACGGCGTATGGCTTGGCGGCATACATCCTTACCAAGTCCAGATAGAACATGGCACGCATGGCATAGGCTATGCCCGCTCCCTGTGCTTGGCAGCCTCAGGCTCGGCATAGTCGATGGCACTGGCGTTTTCCAGCACCTTGTTGCAGTCGCTGATCCATGAGTAGTAGTAGGTCCACGGCAGCTGCGTTACGGCATATCCGGCCGACATATACTTCACGTTGCTGTACCATGTACTGTACCAGTTGTTGCTCCCTGCCGGGACAATGTCCTGTCCCTCCACGTCTCTGGTAAGGAAGAAGGTTGGATAGCCATAGTCCCAAACGTTGTTGCTGTTGGGTTGATAGTTGCGCTGTCCCGTCAGGTTGCTGGTCAGGTTGGCAACCATATTCTTGAAAGCACCGGGTGCATCGAGAACCTGTTGCTTCGTAACATATTCATTCTGTGGTACCGTTTCCTCGATACAGCCGGTGAGCATGGCTGCTCCCATGGCCGATACGAGTAGGCTTGATAATATCTTTTTCATATTGTTTCTGGTTTAATTAGGTTAGAAAGAGAGCTGTACACCGCCGAGGATGGTACGTACCGGGGCATAAGCGTTGATACCTGAACTCTGTGTGCCTTGGAAGCTGTAGCGTGGGTCAAGACCCTTGCGCGCAGACCAGAAGCAGATGTTCTCGCCCTGAATGTAGAAGCGGACACGGCTGAGGTAGGCCTTGCGCGTCAGCGATGCCGGCAGCGTGTAGCCGATGGTGAACGACTGGAAGTTGAGATACTTCGCACTGGTCAGGAAGCGGGTAGTCTGTGCCGTGATGTCCTGATCAGTGTACATGAACCGTGGAATGTTGGTCGATGTATTGTTAGGCGTCCATGCCTTCAGTACGTCGGTAGAGTAGTTGAAGCCGTTGGCCTTGTTCGTAACGGGGTTCATCAGGGAGGCATAGCCGAAGTCGTATATCTTTCCGCCAATCTGATAGTCGAAGATGGCGCTGATGTCGAAGTCGTACACCTTCAGGGTCGTGGAGAAGCCACCGCTGGCAGCAGGCAGCATGGAGTGGGTATAGTTGCTTGCCTCACTCCAGTTGGTCGTCGTGAAGGAGTGCTTCGTACCCGGCATGCTGCTGTTAGACATTTCTCCGTTCTTGTAGGCCTTGTAGATGTCCTCGTCTACCCAGTAGAGCGGCTGTCCCTGCTCGTTGACGCCTGCGTAGTCTACCATCATGCCGTTGTAAAGCTCGCCGCCCTCTGCATACCACATCGGTATGTTGAAGCCTGCGTTGACATCAGCCTGCGAGAAGCCTCCGTACTGTGCAATCTTGTCCGGGGCGAGCTTGAGAATCTTCGCCGTATAGTGGGAGATGTTTCCGGAGAGGTTCCATACGATGTTCTTCGTGCGGATAACGTCTGCGCTCAGGCTCAGCTCAAAACCGCTGTTGCGGATGTTTCCAAGGTTTCCGTAGTAGCCGCGCACGCCCATACTCTCGGGAACGCTGAGCCAGAAGAGCATGTCGGTGGTCTTCTTGGTGTAGTAGTTGAACTCTCCGTTGATGCGGTTCTGCCACAAGGCAAACTCCATACCGACGTTGAAGTTGGTTGTTGTCTCCCAAGTGATGTCCTTATTGCCCATTGAATAGTAGGAGGGGAGCATGAAGCCGTCGCCGCGGACGAGCTTGTAGCGTTCTACATAGTTGAAGCTCGGTATGCCGTCGTTACCCTGCTGACCGATGGAAATCTTCAGCTTCAGGTTGTCTATCCACTTGGCATTGAGGGCTTGGAAGAAGTTTTCCTTGCTGACAATCCATGCGCCGCCAATGCTCCAGAAGTCGCCCCAGCGGTTCTCCTTGGCGAAGATGCTCGATGCGTCGCGGCGGTAGGAAGCCTGTGCGAAGTATTTCTGGTCGAAGTTGTAGAGCAGATTGGCGAAGTAGCCTTCCACGTTGTAGCTGCTGCGGTAGGAGTAGCTGTTGTAGCGGTCAGCAAAGGCATTTATTTCCTTGATGTCGGGAGAGAATCCTCCGCGTGCGAGTGCCTCAAGATAACCTATCTTCTGCTTGTACCACTCATGGCCGAGCATCAGCTGGAAGTCGTTCTTGCCGAATACCTTATGCGCGTTGAGGGTCTGAACGTAGTTCTGACGGTAGGAGTAGCTGGTATACTTATCAATGCTTCCGTTGGTAGCGGCTGCATTGCCTACATACGGGTTCTCGTAGTGGGAGAAGCGAGTCAGCCCGAGGTTGAGCGAGTTGTTGGAGGTGAACTTCAGCCATTCGGTCAGGGTAACGTCGAAGTTGAACTGCCCTTGGAACTGGTCTCCGCCTACCATTACCTCGTTGTACTTATTGGAGCCAATCGGGTTTCCCGTTGTCGAGAACGGACGCGCACCGATTCCCCTGTAGTTGGTGGACGGTACGCCGAAGTCGTACATCGGATGGCCGTACTTGTCGGTAGCGATGACCGGGTTGCCATTGGCGTCGAGATGCCTTACATAGAGCGGATAGATAGGGGCGATGTACTGGGTAAAGTAGCCCATGTTGGCTGCATTGGTGCTGGTATTGCTCAGATTGGGGTTCGACTCGCGGTTGGAGTGAACGTAGCCTACGTTGGAGAATACGTGCAGCCACTTGTTTGCCTGATAGTCGGCCTTCAGGCGGGCGGTGAACCGCTCGAAGCCGGAGTTCTCAAGCACGCCCTTCTCGTTCAGATAGCCGAGGCTGGAGTAGTAGCTGAGCTTTGAGTCGCCACCGCTGATGTTCATGTTGTATTCCTGACGGAAGCCGTGGCGGTAGGCTGCGTCTTTCCAGTTGTCGGGCGTGATGTAGTAGTCTACGCCGTCATAGTTGTAGGTGCGGCCAAGCGTGGCGTTGGGATTGAGCCTGCCGTCCAGTCCTATCAGGTTCTCGCCTTCGGGCAGGGTGAACGGGTTGTACTGCAGTCCCGTGGAGCCGTCGGTAATCATCCGCTTGTTGGCCAGATGTTTGCCTGCTCGCGGCTCATGCCCTGCTTGTAGAAGGCATAGTTGAAGAACTGGCTGTAGTAGGCTTCCATGAACGCGCCCGGGTCGGTGAAGGTATCGTAGTCCTGCACGCTCCGGCTCGTACCTCCCCACTTGGCCTCCACGTTGATGTTGGCCTTCTGGGATGTGCCCTTCTTGGTGGTGATGAGGATGACGCCGGCTGCACCGCGCGCACCGTAGAGGGCTGCACTCGAAGCATCCTTAAGAACGGTTACGCTCTCGATATCGTTCTGCGGAATGTTGCTCAACGAGGCCGTGTAGGGGGCACCGTCGACAATAATCAGCGGCTGTGTAGAGGCATAGAGGGAGGATATGCCACGGATGTGGATGTTTCCCTCGCTTGCTCCCGGTGCACCTGAACCTCCCGTGAGCTGCAATCCCGGCACCGAACCTACAAGGGCGTCGGCCACGTTGGTGGCGATTTTCTTGTCGAGTTCACCGGCATTGACAACGGCTGCAGAACCTGCAAACGACGATTTGGTCTGTGTTCCGAAGGCCACTACCATTACTTCGTCAAGTGCTTTTCCGTCAGGGTCGAGCATGATTTTCATGTTTGGCTTAGCCTCGATCGTCTTTGTCTTGAGGCCGACGTATGAAATTGTTATCTTCGCACCACTTTTTACCGACAGGGTAAAATTACCGTCCATGTCGGTAACCGTTCCATTCTGTGTTCCGACAACAAGGATGGAAGCGCCGATTACGGGTTGTCCGTCTTCTGAGGAAAATACGGTACCGCTAATCTGCGTTTGCGCCAATGCTACTCCTAAGCTGAGGAATAGGGAGGCGATAAACATTAATAGCCTTTTTTCCATAAGTTTTGATTTGTTTAGATTACTATACTAATTGTTCAGGTATATTGTTTTATTCTGATGATTCTAATCTTTTCTTTTTTCCGTTTTTGGCATTTCCCTTAATGGTTCTTCACAGAATTTTGCTTTATGATTGGGAAGCGAAGTGCACAAATATACGATTATTCTGTAAGAGAAAAAAGCTTTTTATTAACATAATCGCTATTTTTTTTGTTTTATTAACTCTTTGCGGTATAATTTCCTTGTTTCTTCCATCTTTTAAGAAAGAAGTTTAAGATTCTAAGTCTTTATTAATATACCATGCAAAATGCAAGGATATGCAGTCTGTGCGTCTGCCTTTACATGCCTTAAGCGAAATGTATGAGTGCTTAGACAGGATGAGTATAATGAGTAAGTTTCAAGAAATAATTTTCCTTTTATGCCACAAGTGGGTGCAGGGAGAGGTTGCGGTCTGACTGAAACAGAAGAAGCGGACAGGCACAGGGCCTGTCCCTACAGATTCCCTGCGCTCCGCCTGCAATCCAAAATAAGATACATAAAGGACAGATTCCGGATGTGAATACCCTGTTTATGGCAAGCGGAAATGTAGGGACAGACCGCATGTCTGTCCGAAACAAGAGAAGCGGACAGGCACGGGCCCTGTCCCTACAGGTTTCTTGTCCTTTGCCCTACGTTGCCAGTTGCTTCCTGTGGCGTAGGCAAAGGGAGGGAATCCTGCCAACAAGCCGCTGCCACAAAACGAAAACAGCACTTTGACCCTGCGAAACGGGCTTGTTGGCAGGGCGAAAGCGGCACTTTCGCATAGCTGTCCGAACGACTTTGACTATCAGGGATTTACAATTGAAACATTCCCCATGCCGATTCGGGCGGCGAACTGCACGGAATCGGCATGGGGAAAGAGAATAAAGCAGCGCAAGGAAAATGTTTTTCGCAATGAAGCCGTCAGCGTTCTGTCCGTCTGCCTGCGCTGAAAGCATTGCCGGCTACTTGTCGTAGCCTGTCGGGCGGAACTGCCGCTGCTCCTCGCTATACACATATCCCGCTTGCGCGAGACGGGCCTTCAACCCGTTGGGTTCTTCGCCGAAGCTGTAGCATAGCGATTCGAGACTATCAAACTCCTCGTCGCGCAAGAGCATGTTCACGCTGCTGACGAGGATGGCAGGGTCTTTGGGTAAATATTCCATGTGGTGTGGGTAAAAAACGCGCCTTTATTTCCTTCTCCGAAAGGGGACTGATGCAGTGCCTTTTCGGCAAGGAGTGCAGGCAGAAATGATGTGATGGGGCAAGCATCCAAGATTCGAGGCGGTCGGGCGAGGGCAAAGTCCCGTCTGCGGAAGGCAGGCCGCGGCAGCCTATTTCATGGCGTCGCCTACAAAATAGAGAGGCAGCAGGTCCTTGATAGTGTCGACGACGTAGATACCGTCCGTCCCATAGAGGAACACACGGATGGGATGTTTGTACCTGTCTTCAATCTCTACGGCTACCTGCCGGCATGCCCCACAGGGGACGATGGGGCTTTTTACCAGACTTCCACCATTGCGTGCGGCTATTGCCAAGGCCGTAACGGGCTGGTCGGGATATTGTGCCTGTGCGGAGAAGATGGCGGTGCGCTCGGCACATAGTCCCGAGGGGTAGGCGGCATTTTCCTGATTGGCACCTGTTACCACGGTACCGTTTTCGAGCCGGAGGGCAGCTCCGACTGCAAAATGACTATAGGGCGAATAACTGTTTTTGGTAGCCCGGACGGCTGCCTCTACCAGCTGCTGTTCGTCGGCCGGCAGCTCTTCCATCTGGCAGTAGCCGATTTTGATGCTTAAATCTATGGTCTTCATAGGCTCATGTACTGAAAAAGAACGGTTTTATCGGGATTTTACGGCTTCTGATACTCGTAGCAGCCAATGTCGGGCTTGCCGTCGCGGCCGTTTCCGTCGCGGTCGATGACGAAGTCGAGAACCTGCCATACCTGTGCGGAGTCAATGCAGGAAGAAACGGAATCGAGGTGGAAGTCGTAGTATTGCTTGTCGGCGTCTATCTTTCGGAAGTGCTTCCGCCCGCTCCGCACGGTGTCTTTGGGGTTCTCCCACCACACTTTGACATAGTGATTATTGTCGATGGAATCGGGCTTTATGGTGCGGAGGATGCAGTGGTCGAAGAGATAGTCGGCCCGGACATCGTCCTTGAAGTCGTCCACGATTACGTCTTCGGCATCGCCGGTAACGAGGCTGTTGAACATTTTGAACTGATAGAGCGGATAGGTGTAGTCGCCACGGTAGTTGGTTAGGCGGAGTGCCGCTCCGCGGTGTGCGTCGAAGGGATAGAACTGGGCTATCGTGCACTGTATGAGCGTTACCCCTCCGCCAAAAAAGGCGGCACAATCGTTGAGCGTGTTCGTTATCTGGCAGTTGCTGGCTACGATGGTACAATTGGTGGAAACGAGTCCGTATCCCTGACAGTTGTGTATGGTGCTGTTGGCAAGGAATAGTTTTTGTCGCTCAATGGAAGACGAATCGCAGACTATACCGTTATAGGCAGAGTGCAGGTCGGTGTAGGCAAGGATGTTCCCGTAGCTTGATGAATGGAAGCGGATGCCTTGCCATTGTCCGCTGATGCGGTCGTAGGGCAGGTAGTCGAACATTCGGTCGATGCGGTCGCCACGCAGCACGACATTCTTCTGTGCCGTTCCCTTTGCCTGTAGTTGTCCGTAGACGTCTATTCCAGCCCCGTTGGCGAAGTAGAGGGTAGTTCCTTCGGCAATGGTCAGCACTGCACCGCTGTCTACTTTCAGCCCTCCCTGAATGACAATGGGCTTTCCCGACGATGCGATGGTCGTGTCGCGCTTGATTTCGAGCGACTTCAGCAGTTCGGCATCCCAGCTGTATGCGTTGAGGTTTACCTTCTGCTGCACGCCGCTCTCAAGCGTGAAGACGAGGTTGTCTTCCACCTTTTGCGGTTCGTCTCCGTTGTTCAGGGGCGATGTCAGCTCTACGAAGACGCGTATGCTGTCCTTGTTTCTCACTTCGAGGTTGTTCACCTGAAATCCGCTTTCCTGCCCGAGGAATACGCCGTCCACGTTGACGCGGAATCCCGTCTGGTTGCCTCGCTCCAACCGTACATTCGTGAGGCGGATGCCGTCTCCCGAGCGGTTGTAGACCCAAAAGGTCTTTGTGGCTGTCGGCACTTTCGAGAAGGTGGTGTCGAGCCGTATCGTGTCGGTGGAAAACGTGAGTTGATGGGCGGCGGACGTGGTGAAGGAGTCGTCGTCAGCACAGGCCGTCAGCATTGCGACGACGGCCAGCAGGGGCAATATGTACAATAGATATATCTTTTTCATTGCTTTTCTAACGTAACTTCTGCTGCTTTATTGCTTGGTCGGGTTAGGTCTCCAAAGATACGGAAGTATTTTCATACTGCCAAGAAAACGCAGGCAAACCTATCGTTTGGCAGCGAAATCTGTCGGGAAGGACGGAGTGTACAATGGATGATTGAGGGGCTAATGATACAGAATAAGGAGGTTGTTTTCTTCACAAAAACTATAAATGTGAGTTTTTCACGTATATTTGCACCAATAGAATATGCAAGAATGGAGATATCTTTGGGGGAAGACTACCTGCGAGAACTATTTCATGAGGGAAAGGGCAAAGGCAAGAAGCATCGTTTCCAACCATAAATTGTGCGGAAAAATATCCGGATTTTAAACCTGTATGGAATCGATTGACAGCACGGAAAATCGGTACTGTCCCATAAAAGTGTGTAAACCCATATTTCTATTATCTTTGTATTTGCAAAAAATGGAACTTGTTCAACTACAAAATTCAGAAATAATTTCAAATCAAACAAGCAATGGTGAGGGTTTTGCGACTCTTTAGTCACGGACTCTCTGATGTCTCATGAGCGCGAATTGTTCATCAATGAACATTCAGGCAAGCAACGCATAACCTTGCACACCCTATGGGACAATACTGAAATACAAGGCAAGTCCGCCCCCGGGGTGAGCTTCCACCGTATGATTCCCCTTGTCATTGATAAGCAAATGCAGTTTGAACCTGTAGTCCGCCCCGGGTGAGCTACCACCGTAGATTTCCCTTTGTCATTGATAAGCAAATGCAGATTGAAGCTGTAGTCCGCCCCTTACCGCAGCCTCCCGCCCGGCACGCTGCATCAGTGCAGCGGTTTCCTCCGCCTGCCACGGAGCCAACCAAACCCTCCCAGTCCCTTGCCCAAGAACAAGACGGGAAAAGACCTGCAGCGGGGAGTCGCCCGGCGGAGCCACAGCTTTCAGCACCTGCCTTTGCCGCACTGCCACTTGGCGGCCGGGGCATGCCCACGGGCCGCGATAGGACAAAAAGGGGGAGTCGCGGAGAATGTCCTTCCGCAACTCTGGCATGACAGTGGGCTATGCGCACCGCGGCACTCCGGCAGCCCGCGT
>NZ_BAKG01000006.1 GCF_000614065.1 Prevotella dentasini JCM 15908
TTTTTTATTGGACTATAGCCACATTGCCATGAGCCAAAGGACGCATCATCCCGAATAAAGAAAAGGGATAAGTCTTTGTACCTATCCCTTTTTTGTTGAACTACCACATCAGCATTATCAGTTGATGACGGCTATTTTACATACCGTGCCATTATCGCCATTCTCGTCTGCCGTTGCCACCATATAGACCCCAGACGCCACACGCTTCCCGTTCCGGTCATTGCCATCCCACACAAAGCTGCCACCGTTGCTTGTTCCTTCAGCAACGAGGATGCCATTGGTGGTCAAAATCTTCACACTGGCATTGAGCGTAAGACCTACTATCGTGATAGGTCCCGTATATCCGGGCTTCACTGGGTTGGGATAGGCGTATGTAACGTCCTTGTCCATCTTCTCAATAGGCTTCGTAGCATCGCTGACATACGAGCACAATCCCTTATCTGTACCGAAAAAGACTTCACCCGAGGCATCGTCAATGGCAATTGACATCACATTGTCAGACAAAAGTTTACTATTCGAAGTCTGGAAATGCTGTACCTGTGTCATGTTGTCGGCACTTATGAGGTAGACACCGCTGGAACTGGTGCCGAACCACTTTCTTCCGCCACCATCAATCGCCATGCACGTGATGTCGACTCCCGACAGCAGATAGTCGGCAAGGTTAGTCCCATCGTTGCGCGGAACTTTAACCTGAGTGAAAACCGTCTCTTCCGCATTGTCCAATTGCGACGGCTCGAGAACGATTGGGCCGACATCCGTACCCACCCAGATATTCTGACTGGCATCTTCCGCCACACAATGCACACGCGTAGCCGCCACGGTGGTGCCGTCCTGATTGACAAACCGATTGAAAATGTTCAGTCCGTCCGTCGAAGGCTGATAGCAGTAGAGGGCGGCAGGCTCCCAGTTGTCATTGACAAACCACATCAGGCCGCGGCTGTCGAACATCGCATTACTCAATACGCTCGGCCCGACGCCACCGGTCAGCATGGCCGACTTGTGGTGAGAGGTCATCTTGCCGTCGGGAGACAGCTCCAAGATTGTCTCCGCGTTACTCTGGCTGTTCAGAATCCACAGGCTGCCATTGCTGTCGTAAGTCAGTCCGTTTATGAGAACGTAACTATTGCCCAGTTCCTGTCCCCTGTCCATAGCTCCGTGAAGCAGACTGTTATCCTTATTATAATAGTTTTTCAGTTGCCCCTTCAGAAACTCGTACAACCCCGTCTTTCCTCCGACAAACAGATGGTCAGGATTTCCCGGGTCAACCGCAAGACAGTTGTTATCCGTATAGGAATAGCCGGTAATGGTGGAAAGATTGTCTTGATAGATAGTCCATTCGCCATCCTGCAACACCTGTACCATTCCCGGATTATTCATCGATACGCTTCCCGATTTGAAAAGTCCTCCAACGGTATACAAGCGATTGTTGCTGAACCGCATAAAGGCAAAGTTATTATACCTCGGACCACCCGGACTGAGCGTCTTTGCCAAAGCGACGAGTTCTTCATCCATCTTTTTTGTACGCGCGGTATAGTCCCCTATCCTTTCCCAGTTCTTCTTGTCGAGGAGATTGTCAGTGGTCAGTCCGCGGTAGAGCCCCCTCTCCTTGCTGGCAGCAAAGACATAGCTGCCCTCCGTGTAGGTATAGTCGACATTGAAGCCGAGGTTATAAGTATCGCTGATATAGCCCTGCGCCACGTTTATCTTCATCACCCCGAAGCCCGTAGAGACATAGCAGTAGCTGCCCGACATCGCGAGGTCGTTGATGCGCTTGTCTGCCGTTATCGACTTATGATAATAGTCGGGCAGACTCGCGACGTTGCCTTTCTCGTCGAGCAGGTCGATATTGTAGTCCGCATACACTACGACAAGTCTTCGGGCCGCAGCGTTCCACCCTATATAGTCAATGTCGCAGTCGTTCAGCCCCGTTACCTTGTCGTAGGTTTGCAGGCTCTTGTCCTTCTCGTTGTAGGTATAGAGATTATCCGAGGCAAGCACATAGAGCATGCTGCCGCCCCGTTCTATCCATTCTATGTCGCTGTAAGCCATATAGGCTTTCCACGTACCGACTCCCTGCGCAGCGGCTTCCGCTACGGAAAGAGTTGCCAAGAGGAGGAGAGATATGATTTTCTTCTTCATTGTCATCACATATTTTAGGGGGATATAACACTTGGTGGAGGCCGTCGGACTGCTCGGGCTGCTGATGTCAATACGCCCTGTCGTCCCGGTAGGCTAACGGCTTTTCAGAAACTCCGCCAGCTTTGCCACGGCACGGGCACGGTGCGAAATCCTGTTCTTCATCTCTTCGCCCAGTTCCGCAAAGCTCTTGTCATAGCCGTCGGGAACGAAGACTGGGTCGTAGCCGAAGCCCTCGCTGCCCTGTCTTTCAAAGGCTATCGTGCCGTCGACACGGCCTTCAAACTGGTGTTCCTCACCATTTAGTATTAACGAGATTACGGTACGGAATCTTGCCTTTCGGTTGTTATTGTTTCCTAATTTGCGGAGCAGCTTCTCCATATTGGCCTCGCTGTCGTGGTCTGTCCCCTCGGCATATCGGGCAGAGTGCACACCCGGCTCTCCGTTCAGGGCCTCCACTTCCAGTCCCGTGTCGTCGGCGAAGCAGTCGTGATGGTACTTCCCTGCCACGAAGGCGGTTTTCTGACGGGCGTTTTCCTCCAAGGTAGCTCCCGTTTCGGGAATATCCTCGTGGCAGCCGATGTCGTTCAGCGACACTATCTCGAAGCCGTCGCCGAGAATATCGTTTATTTCAGCGAGCTTGTGGGCATTGTTTGTAGCAAATACTATTTTCATATTGGTTGTTTTATAGGGATTGATGACCCGTGAGGGACAGGGATATGCCCGTGTCCCGGACACCCCGGTAAACTCAGACCTCCCTTTCCCGGGAGGTCTGAGACAGGATGGAAAAGTCTACTTGCAAACGATGTTGACAATCTTCTTCGGCACGACGATGACCTTGACAATGGTCTTTCCGTCAATGTAATGCCGGCTGCGCTCGTCTGTCAGAGCAGCTTTCTCCACATCGTCCTTGCCTGCATCGGCAGGGAAAGTCATTTGAAAACGTGCCTTGCCGTTGAAGCTGACAGTCAGCTGTATCTCGTTCTCAACGAGATACTCCTCGTTCCATTCCGGCCAACGGGCATCGCAGACGGTTGATGTACCGCCCAGCTGCTCCCACAGCTCCTCGGCAATATGCGGAGCAAACGGAGCTATCAGCACGATCATGTCTTTCAGCAGTGCGCGGTTGGTGCATTTCTGCTGTCCGAGTTCGTTGACGCAAATCATAAAGGCGGAGATTGCCGTGTTGTAGGAGAATTGCTCAATGTCGCCCGTTACTTTCTTGATGAGCTTGTGGACGCTCTTCAGCGACTCCTTCGTCGGTTCGTCGTCGTTCAGTTCCTGTTGGTAGAGCTTCCAGAACTTCTTCAGGAAGCGGAAACAACCGTCTATGCCGTTCGTGTCCCACGGCTTGCTCGCCTCGACGGGGCCGAGGAACATTTCGTAGAGACGGAGCGTATCGGCACCGTATTGCTCTACGATGACATCGGGATTGACCACATTGAACATCGACTTCGACATCTTCTCGACCGCCCATCCGCACTTGTAGATGCTGGCTGTCGGACTTTGAGTGCTGCCGGAATCCGAAGAGCGGCTGCCATCCTCGAAGATGAACTCGGCATCGCTGTACTCCGGCCGCCACGCCTTGAAAGCCTCAACATCGAGCACGTCGGCATGGACGATGTTCACATCCACATGGATAGGCGTCGTCTCGTACTGGGCTTTCTGCCCCAGACTGACGAAGACAGGGGCCTTGGAATGGTCGTCGGAGTTAATGCGGTAGACAAAGTTGGACCGCCCCTGTATCATTCCCTGATTGACGAGCTTCTGATACGGTTCTTCCTGACAGCTGTAGCCGTAGTCGTGGAGGAACTTGTTCCAGAACCGGCTGTAAATCAGGTGTCCCGTAGCATGCTCGGTTCCGCCGACGTAGAGGTCTACATTCTGCCAGTAGCTGTCGGCTTCCCGGCCAACGAGAGCGTCGTCGTTGTGCGGATCCATATAGCGGAGATAATACGCGGAACTTCCTGCGAAGCCCGGCATCGTGTTCAATTCGAGTGGGAAGACGGTCTGATGGTCTACCAGACTTTTGTCTACTATCTTCTTCTCCGCCTCATTCCATGCCCATACCTTGGCACGTCCCAGTGGCGGTTCGCCCGACTCGGTCGGCTCATACTTGTCTATCTCGGGCAGCTCCAAGGGCAGACACTCCTCCGGCACCATGTAGGGCATGCCGTCCTTATAATAGACCGGGAACGGCTCGCCCCAATAACGCTGACGCGAGAAGATGGCGTCGCGCAGACGGTAGTTCACCTTCACGCGCCCGATACCTTTCTCGGTAACATATTTCTTCGTCGCGGCGATGGCCTCCTTGACGGTCAGTCCGTTGAGCGAGAAACCGCCCTCCTGCGGCTGCCGTGGGCTGTTGATTACAATGCCTTCCTTGGCGTCGAAGCTCTCTTCGCTGACATCCGCCCCCTCAATGAGCGGAACAATCGGCAGGCCGAAATGCTTTGCAAAGGCGTAGTCGCGGCTGTCGTGGGCCGGAACCGCCATGATGGCTCCCGTACCGTAGCCGGACAGCACATATTCTGAAATCCATATAGGAATCCGTTCGCCCGTAAACGGATTAACGCCATACGAACCCGAGAATACACCCGTTACCTTGCGGTCGGACATGCGTTCCAGTTCGGTGCGCTTCTTCACGTATGCCAGATATTCCTCTACCTCGGCCTTCTGTGCCTCGGAGGTCAGTCCGGCAACGAGTTCCGACT
This sequence comes from Prevotella dentasini JCM 15908, assembly GCF_000614065.1. GTDB lineage: Bacteria > Bacteroidota > Bacteroidia > Bacteroidales > Bacteroidaceae > Prevotella > Prevotella dentasini. Next base: position 4,851 of record NZ_BAKG01000006.1, read on the forward strand.
CTGGTGCCAATACCATAAACGTAACTCCGAACATCGTATCGGCCCTTGTGGTAAATATCGTGAAATGTCCTTCGCGCATCTCTTCCCCCCCACCATTGGGAGAGGAAACCGGGGTGAGGCACTTGAACTCTACCTCTGTGCCTTCCGAACGCCCCACCCAGTTTTTCTGCGTTTCCTTGATGGAGTCCGACCAGTCTACGGTCTCCAGTCCGTCGAGCAGCCGCTGTGCGTATGCCGACACGCGGAGACACCACTGCTTCATCTTTTTCTGAACCACCGGATAGCCGCCACGCTCGCTGACACCGTCTACCACCTCGTCGTTCGCCAGCACCGTTCCCAGTCCGGGACACCAGTTGACCATCGTCTCACCGAGGTATGCAATGCGGTAATTCATCAGTATCTCCTGCTGCTCGCGCTCGTCCATGCTCTTCCAGTCGCGTGCCGAGAACATCTTCTCCTCGCCTTGGGCTGCATCGAGTTCCAATGTGCCCTCGTCTTCAAAATGGCGCACGAGATCGGCTATGGGCATGGCCTTCTGCAAACGCTTGTCGTAGTAGGAGTTGAACATCTTCTCAAACGCCCACTGCGTCCAGTGGTAATACTTCGGGTCGCACGTGCGCACCTCGCGGTTCCAGTCGAACGAGAAGCCTATCTTGTCCAACTGCTCGCGGTAACGGGCGATATTCCTCTCCGTCGTTACCGCCGGGTGCTGGCCGGTCTGGATGGCATACTGCTCGGCAGGGAGTCCGTAGGCGTCGTAGCCCATCGGGTTGAGCACGTTAAAGCCTTTCAGCCGCTTGTAACGGGCATAGATGTCGCTGGCGATATAGCCCAGCGGATGGCCGACGTGCAGCCCTGCTCCCGACGGATAGGGGAACATATTGAGCACGTAGAACTTCTTTTTGTCTGCGTCCTCCACAACCTTGTAGGTATTCTGCTCGACCCACTTCCGTTGCCATTTCTTCTCGATTTCTCCGAAGTTGTATTCCATTCTATATATGATTTATTTGTTTTTGAGAGATAAAGTAAAGGACAGGGCGTTATTGCTCCTTGCCTTTCAGAAATCCAAGGAATCCACGGGGAGACACCGCCCTCCATGATAGCCGGAACCGTGAGGCGACAGCAACGAAGCTGACACCATTCCCCGTTCCGTCCTGCGGTACGCCGGCCGCCCTTTCCCTTCTGCTTTTTCTTTGGAAAGCACTTATCGTCAGTAGATAATTACCGACTTGCAAAATTACGAAAACTTTCCGTAAACCCGACCAATAAGGTGGGAAAAGTAGTTGCCGCTGCCGAATACCATCAATATATACAGCAGAGATAAAACACAACAGCCCCATCTCTGAATTGACGAGACGAGGCTATTACATAAAAAGATATATCTTACTTTCAATCACGGACAGGGAGCAGCTCGTAAGGATTGGATATTGTGCGGTGCCCAAACCGGCGGAGCAGGGTTACAATGTCTTCTTTCTGATTGTCCTTGCCGATTTGCAATTGGGCATTGCTCGGTATGCGCGAAGCAAAAAAAGGCCAAAGATGCCGGGTAGAATACTCCTTTTCCTTTGATGGAAAATTTGTCAGCGGCAAAATGCGGCTCTGGGACTTAAACTCATTGCTATAACTGAAATGCCACATCCCGTCCGCATAGACCAGTGTACCTACGAGCAACTTACCTAAATTAACATTAAAAGTAGCATCATCATCGGCAGCCACAACCATATTATTATGGCTTTCCGACCAGAACAGACGTTTAAGTTCTTTCTTCAACTTTATCATAATACTTTCTTCAGTTCATTAAGACGGTGTTCCAAACATTTACATATCATCGCGATTCTATTCACGGACATAAGAGAGTGGAAATTTTGCCTGATTTCTGCAAGCATTTTCTCCAAAACAAGCGGTGCAAGCAAAGCTCTGATTTCTGCCTTCGAGATATAATACTCATTTGTATAGATTTTCTCAAACAAACTGAAATGATTCAGATTTTTCTCGTTTTCCCAACCTATCTTCGGACGTGAGCTTTTGCAATATCTTCGTATATGACTGTCAACTGTTTTGTTTACCTCCACAATGTCTGTCAGTTTGGCCTCCGAATAATTCCAAAACAATCCCCTTGCCGTATCGTAGACCGGTGAGAAATAGGGTTGAAAACTTCCGTCAATGGAGCGAATGACGCCCCAATTGAAGAAATGACGGTCATTATTGCCAACCAACGCATCGAAAATGATGAGTTTGGTCAACTCCCGCATGATTTCCTCTTTCTGGTACAGAAACATGCTGGAAATGGCATTTTCCACTAACTGAAGCGTGAACCATTCCCTCGTCAGTTTCTGCCTGTCTACTTCCTCTACGAACAGAGGAGAGTCCTCGTTCAGAAAACCTGCTAAAATATCAGCTCCATGGACAAGCTCTTCTTTCGACGGATTGAGAAAATAGCGACTAAGAAAACGCAATTGTCCGCCAATCATGGCTATTTGGGAATCTGCCATCCGCAGTCCAAAGATTGTACCAAGCCGGTTCAGCAAGAGTTCGGTTATGGATTCTACCGGATACCACTTGTGCCCGGTCTTTGCAATATAGCGAATCCAGTTCTTGCGGTTAGCTTTGTGCTTGGAGCCAAGCAGCCGATAATCATAAATCCCGATGAACTTCTTCGGCGCATCACCATCAATGGTAATAGAGTCGTCAATAAAGTAGTCCTTATGCTTTACGACAGAAACCCTTGGCACATCATAACAATATGCACTCGAAAAATTTTCTATCTTATGGAAAGGAAAATTACCCGATACCATTTTACTGCCTTGATTCTCTTCGTTGCAAATATAATGCAAATTATTTGAAGAAAACAACTTTCTCTTTACCTTTTATATATTATTAGTCTTAATATGCTTGATTATAATGAGCCTGCCTTTCAGTCTTTTTTATCTGTGCCTGTCATTTTCCCAAGATTTCGCCATTTCTTCATTGCCTTTAATCAACTGCATTGCGAAAGTGCCGCTTTCACAATGCGGACAAGCCCGTTTCACCATGCGAAAGTGCCGTTTTCGTCAGACGAAAACGGCACTTTCGTTGTGCGGATGCCTTTCTGCCGGTTTCCGGTACATTCCTATACTGGTTCCGCCTACGCCCATTCCGTTCATCTGCTGGCTTCCGCTCTTCTTTTCCTGAAAGTCGTTGGAGATTTTGCTCTCGTGTGTCTGGAACTGCTTCTTGGTGTTTCCAAAGCTCCACTTGACGGTCAGACCGATGTTGTGCAGCCGTATCGTCGTCTTGGTAGCCTGCGTGAAGTCAGCACCACGGCTGTATTGCTTCATTTCCATCTTGCCCGTGAACGGCGACATGAACTGAAGGCTGATGTCGAGCCTGTCGTTGAAGAAGCTCTTGGCAAGGGTGGTGGTGAAGAAATTGAATCCTCCCGTATGTCCCTGCAAGTTGTACCGCTTCGTCATTCCGCCCATGAAGCAGCTCCACTTCAAGTCCCACGGCAGCGTCTGCTGCCATCCGAAGAAGACATTTGCCTGCCATCCGTGGTTGCGCTCGCCCAGACGGTCGGACCGGATGTCGCCGTAGTCGAAGCTGGCGTTCATCATCAGGCGCGTCTTCGCGGTCAGCGCGTAGTTCATGAAGGTGTTGAAGTTGGTCCAGCGGCTGCGCACGATGTTGCCGTAGGTTGTGTTCAGCGTACCGTCCTTGAGGAAGGAGTACTGCTCTATCTGGTTGTTGGCGAAGTTTTCGCCCAAGGTCAGGTTCATCATGAACTTCGGTGTGAAGGTGTTGAATACCAGACTGACGTTGTGGCTCTTCTCTACGGCAAGGTCGGGATTTCCATACGAGAGGGCGGTAGGGTTGGAACGGTCTATATAGGGGTTCAGATAGCCGATGCCCGGACGCGAGATGCGCATGTTGTAGTTGATGCCCAAGTTGGTGGCGGCAGCAATATTATAGGTAAAGGATGCCGAGGGGACAAGCGTTCCGTAGTGTTTCTTGAAGTTCTCTCCGGCTCCGAGCACGAACTCTACGTTCTCCCACGTGTGCTCGTAGCGCAGTCCTGCCTTCGCCCCCAGCTTGCCGAGGGTGGCACTATATTCCGAGTAGGCGGCGAGAATACTCTGGCTGTTCTTGTAGTCAACGCTGTTGCCGGCATTATATAGTTCCTCTCCGCTGACGACGTTGTAGAACTTCGAGTCCGACGAATTGCGCCGTGCGATGAATTTCGCGCCTGCATTGAAGGTCTGGCTCTTCGAGAGCGGTGTGGTGTAGTCGGCCTGTACGGTGTGTTCCGTACCGCGTCCGCTGGCATCCGAATAGAGGTCGGTGAGCGGAATCGTTACTTCCGGGGGGAGAGGGTCGTAGGTGCGGCGGTTGCGGTCGTGCTGCGGTGAGGCGGTGAAGAGATAGCTGAGGGTGATGCTGCTCGTGCGTTCCCTGTTGAGAAAGCGCTGGTAGTCAATGCTCCCGTTGAAAGAGCTGTGCGCGTTTTCCATCGTCATCGCGTTGCCGTAGGAGAATCCCTGCCCGTAGATGCCGCCGGAGAAGGATGTGGTGGGGTGTCCGTCGTTCTTCATGTTGAAGTCCGTCAGTCCCAGCGACGCACTGACATTGCTCATCGAGTCCAGTTCGTAGGCGAGAGAGAGGTTGGCCATCGTGAAGTGCATGCGTGTATTGCCCTTCTGATAATAGTCCATCACCGACCCGTCGGTGCCGGTACGCATTATGGAGGTCTCGGTGCCGTTGTTCCGTCCGTTGTTATACATGACGTTGGCACTATAGGTCAGCTTGCCCTGCTGTCCGCTCAGAAATGCTCCTCCGCGCCATCCGTTGTTGGAGCCGGTTACGCTGATGTTTCCGTTATAGCCGTTCATCTTCTTCTGCTGGCCGCTCGCGCGGTTCATAACGATGTTGAGCACACCACCGGTACCCTCGGCATCGTACTTCGCACCGGGGTTGGTAATGACTTCTATCGACTTCACTGCCGATGCAGGCATCGATTTGAATATCTGCGACGGACTTGCCGAAAACATGACGTTGGGCTTACCGTCGACGTAGACCTTGAAGGAGTTTTGTCCGTTGACCGTGATGTTGTCCTGACCGTCCACCGTTACCATCGGCACCTTGCGGAGCATGTCGAGCACGGTGTTCGTGTTCGCATCGACATCGTTCTGTACGTCGTAGGACATCTTGTCGGTCTCCATTTTCACAAGCGGCTTCTGCGCCACCACTTCCACGCCTTCCAGTGCCTTGGCGTCGTCCTGCACGAGCAGTGTGCCGAGGTTGAGCGTGGGAGCATTTCCCAACTCTACGCGGCGGACAATCTCCTTGCGGCCCATCGACGAGAAAACTATGTAGTATCGCCCCTGACCGGTTACCTTCTGCTCGAACTTTCCGTCGACGTCCGTAACCGACATGGCAAGCGGCTTGTCATTCTTTCCACGGCTTTTATAGACCCTCACGGTAGCGTAGGGTTCGCTCTCGCGGGTCAGCGAGTCTTTCAGTTCGCCAGTGATAGTCGTAGTCTGTGCCTTTGCGAAAGTTGCCGAGAGCAGCAGCCATACAGCTATCATCAAATGTCTGGTAAGTGTCATATCTTCTTCTGTTTATTTGATATTCCTGTCCGGGTGGGGGCGTCTTCTGCCTCATCGTGGGTGTACTATCTATATGGTACGCTGCAAAAGTATGTATAAATAAACTCTCCCGCAAATTTTTATGGATTTTTTTGCGTTCTTTTTCGTCTCTTTTCGTCGCGTGAAGATAAGACGGAGGCTCCGTGGCTCTGCGTGCGACAGACAGACAAGCCAACAGCAGCGTACAGGCACGTTGGTATCGCACGCAGCAAAAATGTAGGGACAGACCGCGTGTCTGTCCGATACGAGTATGGCGGACAGGCACGGGGCCTGTCCCTACGGGCTGATTGCGATTCGCCTGTAATGCAGATAGAAGATGCAGAAAGGACAGATTGCAGGTGCGAATCCCCTGTTTGGGGCAAGCGGAAATGTAGGGACAGACCGCGTGTCTGTCCGAATTGGAGATGGCACTTCACGACACTTGCCACCCCACTTGAGCAATGCACGATATTCAGGTATAAAAGACGAAATAGTTATGATTATCCGCTTAAAATATTAAAAAACTACTTCTTTGATACAAAAATATAGCTAAAAAGTTGCAGATAAGATTATTTTGTATTATATTTGCGAACGAATGATACCCCAAACCAAGGAATATTATGGAACAAAGGACATTTATTATTCTCATAATACTGGCAGCTGTGATTGCTGTTGTACTTTTCAAGTTCTTCCATAAACACACGATGGACTATAATAAGGAGGATTTGGAAAAGAACATCGTCAGTATTTTCAACGGCCATGACGGTGATGAGATGTCCCGGTCTGATTTCCTCAAAGAGCTTAAGCGCGTTTATCATTGTACGCAAAAGGAAGCTGTGTTCCTCTTGGGGGCTGCCCAACGCATCCGCCTCGTCGGCATGACCGACAGCACGGTACGATTGCTATAACCCGATATGATTTCTCAATAATATAAAAGTTTCATACTGTTGATAATTTAGAAGGTAGGTACGAGCCAGAAAACGTTATGTATGGCTATGTGAATAGTCGGCATCGCGATTCTGGCTCATTTGTGTGTATATGCCTTTCAGGGCAGCGGGGAAGCAGTCCTGCCTGTGTGGTCAGACGGTTTCAGCCCACCTGCCCCATGCGGAAGCCGCCTACAGGTTTCCCTACTATAAAATCAGCAGTACGAAAGGCTGCGGGGTAAAGCTGATTCTATTTTTCTTCCCAATTCAGCATATTATGCAGATTATTCCGCGGTTTGTATCTTCTGCTCCCGACATTTTTACGTAACTTTGCAGCCATAGACTCATCAACAGGTGGCGAAAGCCGATTTGCCGCCCATAAAACATGAAATGAAAATATGAAGAAGATTTTATTATCCCTCCTCTGTGTCCTGCTTGCCTTTCCGGCACTGGCACAGAAAAACGTGTATAAGTTCAGCGTAAAAGACGGAAACGAAAAGACCGTCAAACTGAAAGACTACAAGGGCAAGGTGCTGCTGATAGTCAATACGGCCACCAAGTGCGGTTTCACTCCCCAGTACGAGGAGCTTCAGAAACTCTACGAGACCTACAAGGCACAGGGACTTGTCGTGCTCGACTTTCCGTGCAACCAGTTCGGGGAGCAGGCACCGGGGTCTTTCCGCGAGATTCACTCGTTCTGCACTGGCAATTACGGCACCACGTTCCCGCAATTTGCCAAGATAGACGTCAACGGAAAGTCGGAATCGCCCCTCTACACCTACCTCAAGGCACAGCAGGGATTCAAGGGATTCGACACGAACACCCCCATCGGCAAGTATCTCGATGAGAAATTCCGAGAGGATAACCCCAACTACGACAAGGATCCGGGCATCAAATGGAACTTCACCAAGTTCCTCGTAGACCGCGAGGGGCATGTAGTAGACCGGTTTGAGCCTACTGCCGACATGAAGGACGTAGAGGCCGGGGTGCGCGCACTGCTCAAGATGTAATCTCCCGTGAGACTTTCCCACGCTACGGAGAAAGGTCAGGAGCGGCTCAGAACAGCCGTTGCGAACATCCGCACCGGCTTTGACCAAACCGGGAAGAAGATTCAATAACAAGCATCATCGGTATATTTTCCTGTCCGACAATGGCTATATTGGCAGTTTTTTTGTAAGTTTGCAGATGAGAAGCAACCAATGCCGGACAGGCGGACAAAGTACGAAAAACTACAGAATAAATAATAATGGAAAATCTGAAAAAAGCCTTTGCAGGCAAGCTGCTGGGCATCAAGGCCATCAAACTGCAACCCAACGACCCATTTACATGGGCAAGCGGATGGAAATCACCGTTCTATTGCGACAACCGCAAGACCCTCTCGTTTCACGACGTCCGCTCGTTCGTGAAGCTGGAACTCACCCACGCCATTCTCGAAAACTTCCCCGAGGCTACTGCCGTTGCCGGAGTTGCAACGGGAGCGATAGCCCAAGGCGCACTCGTTGCCGAAGAACTGGCCATGCCCTACGCCTATGTCCGGCCGAAACCGAAAGACCACGGCATGAAGAACCAGATAGAAGGAGAACTGCCCGAAGGCTCGAAGGTGGTAGTAGTGGAAGACCTTATCTCTACCGGCGGCTCTTCGCTGAAGGCCGTTGCAGCCCTCCGCGAAGCCGGATTTGAGGTGGTGGGCATGGTGGCATCTTATACCTACGGATTCCCTGTGGCAGAAGAGGCGTTCAGGGCTGCCGGGGTGAAGCTCGTAACCCTCACCGACTATGAGCACGTGGTGGAGAAAGCACTGGAGACGGGCTACATCAGGCAGGACGAGGTAGCGATGCTGCACGAATGGCGCAAAGACCCTGCCAACTGGAAGAAAGACTAATCGGAGAAAAGAAAAGGCAAGAGGGCAAAAGCAGGGCAAGAAAACGGCAGGAAGTAACGTGTACGGAGACTATCCGCATATACACCGCGAAAGCATTGTCCTGTCCCTCTCTGCCAACGGCACGGAAAGACAACGCCCTGCATCTTCTCTCATTCCATAAATGAAACCAAGCATGACAAAATTTGAAAGCAGCGTAAAGCAGATACCACATACCCAAGAAAGTGTCTACAACACACTGAGCGACCTGAACAACGTGCAGCGGCTGAAAGACCGGCTGCCCGAAGGAACGACAGGAAACGAAGACGCAGACAAGATAAAGGAGAAACTACAGAACCTCACTTTCGACCACGATTCACTCTCGGTCAGCGTAGACCCGGTCGGACAAATATCCATGCGGATTGTCGGGCGTGAAGAACCGAAGACAATAAAGTTCGAGAGCGACAACTCGCCGCTGTCGTTCAAGTTCTGGATTCAGATTCTGCCGGTTACCGAAACGTCGTCGAAAATCAGGCTGACCATCGATGCCGACATTCCTTTCTTTGCCAAGGGAATGGTCTCCAAGCCTCTGCAAGAGGGCATTGAGAAGATAGCCGACGCATTGGCCATGATTCCGTATGAATAAACGGGGCAACTTTCCTATAGCACGAAAAGCGGCATGGGCACTGGCAACAGTGCTCTTGGCCGTGTCGTGCGGCAACGACATTGAGTTCACCTACAGCGACTATCATTGCAATCTTACGATAGACAACGGCACGCATCAGGATGCCACGCTGGCAAGTGCCATGAGCGAGTTGTCCCCCGGGGTGTTCTGTACCGTCCGGACTGTCTATAAAAACGGCGCGAACTTTTATACCTTTGACAATAATCAGGGACTTTCGTCAGAGAAAAGGTTTACTGCCATAGATATAAGACTGGAGAACCATCGGCGCGTAGGACAGAATCAGGGGCTTGTGATAGGCTTCGGCAACGTGGGAAGTCCCGTCAGTTTCCATGCCTATGACCTGCAATGCCCGAACTGCTTCAACCCCAACGCGTATCCCGTCCTTTCCCATGAGCTGTCAGTCAGCCAGACAGGCATAGCCACCTGCCGAAACTGCAAACGCAGCTACAACATGAACACGGGCGGAAACATCGTCGGCGGAGACAAGGGAAAGCAGCTCATCAGCTACCGGGCAGCCACAAACGGGCCGTTCGGAATCCTTCAGGTATATTAATTCCCAAAGCGTCATGGGGCTAATGTCCCCGTATGGTTCCTGCAAGTACCGTAACGGCAAAAAACTTCCAAATATTTTGTCAAATCGAAGAAATACCCTTATCTTTGCACGCAGGTTTGCCGCAATGGTGGAATTGGTAGACACGAGGGACTTAAAATCCTTGGCCAGTAATGGCTGTGCGGGTTCGAGTCCCGCTCGCGGCACTTTTTTTCTTAGACACCTACACATGAAGCAAATAGTAAGTCTACTTTTATTCTCCCTGCTATTGGTTTCTTGTGGTACTCGCAGTGGGCACTTCAAGATGGAGGGACGTTTGCTGCACATCAACCAAGGAGAACTTTATGTCTATAGTCCCGACGGCGGACTTGAAGGACTGGACACCATCAAGATTCAGGGTGGCCGGTTTGCCTACGAAATTCCCTGCAAGGAGCGTGCGACACTCGTCATTATCTTTCCCAACTACTCTACCCAGCCTATCTTTGCCGAATCGGGCGAGGCGGTGGAGATAAAGGCCGACGCCTCCCACCTGAAGGAAATGGAAGTCGGGGGAACGGACGACAACGAGCTGATGACGGAGTTCCGCAGGCAGATAGCATCGGCCTCGCCTCCCGACGAGCTGAAATATGCCGGCCAATTCATAGAAGACCATCCCGAATCGGCCGTCAGCGTCTATCTGCTCAGCAAATACTTTGTCCAGACCGAGGCTCCCGACTACAGGAAGGCATTGCGCCTGATAGACAAGATGCTCGCAGAACAGCCGAGGAACGGTGCGCTTGTCCGCCTGAAACGCCTCCTTAATAATATGAAAGGTGGGAATGTCGGTGATAGGCTTCCCCGGTTCTCTGCCCGGACGCTCGACGGCAAGACCATTACCCAAGCCGACCTGAAGGGAAAGACGGTCATTATCAGCCTTTGGGCCACATGGAACTACGAGAGCGTCAATATGCAGCGGACACTCAGCGAGGCCGTAGAAAAGGGCTATGCCACCGTGTTGGGCATCTCGGCAGATGCAAGTCCCAAGGAGGCACAGCAGACCCTGAAGAACAATGAGGTGCACTTTCCGAACGTCTGCGACGGAATGATGATGGAAAGCCAACTCGTCAGGACTCTCGGACTAAGAACCATCCCCGATAATATCGTCATAAAGAACGGACGGATTGCCGAACGCAATATAACGGAAAGTACCCTCCGGCAACGGCTAAGCAACTTCAACTGATGACCCAATGCTCGTAAAAACATATTGTGCCGCTGTCAACGGAATGGAAGTTACTACCGTTACGGTGGAAGTTAGCATCACCCGCGGGGTGCTGTACCATCTCACAGGACTTGCTGACGCAGCTGTCAAGGAAAGCCATGACCGCATTGCGGCAGCTCTGCTCAATACAGGTTACAGATTTCCTGTTGCCGACATTACTGCCAATCTTGCTCCTGCCGACCTCAGGAAAGAGGGGGCGGCCTTCGACCTTCCGCTTGCCATTGCCATTCTTGCAGCCAACGAGAAGATGCAGACCGACCATCTCGACAAGTATATGCTCGTGGGCGAACTGAGTCTGGACGCAGTCTGCAGCCCGTCAAAGGGGCATTGCCCATTGCCATCAAGGCTCGGGCCGAGCACTTCAGGGGTCTGATTGTACCCAAGGCGAACGAGCACGAGGCGGCTGTGGTCGATACGCTCGAAGTCTATGGGATGAACAACATACTGGAAGTCATTCAATTCCTCAACAATCCCTCTCTGCTCGAACCTTGCATCGTCGATACGCGCAAGGAGTTCTACGAACATCAGTACGACTTCGAGCTGGATTTTGCCGATGTCAGGGGACAGGAGAATGTGAAACGCGCCCTTGAAGTGGCAGCAGCCGGAGGACATAACCTCATCATGATAGGGCCGCCGGGCAGCGGAAAGAGCATGATGGCAAAACGGCTGCCGTCTATCCTGCCTCCGCTGTCGCTCTCCGAGAGCCTTGAGACCACGCAGATACACTCCATTGCCGGAAAGCTGCCGCGCGATGCGGGCCTGATAACACAGCGGCCGTTCCGCAGTCCGCACCACACCATATCGGAAGTGGCACTCGTCGGGGGTGGTGCCAGTCCCATGCCGGGCGAGATAACACTGGCACACAACGGAGTTCTCTTCTGCGACGAGCTGCCCGAGTTCAACAAGCACACCCTCGAGGTGCTCCGTCAGCCGCTCGAGGACCGTAACATCACCATATCGCGGGCCAAATACACCGTTACCTACCCGTGCAGTTTCATGTTCATTGCCAGCATGAATCCGTGCCCTTGTGGCTATTATGGCGACCCGACGCACCACTGCGTCTGCTCGCCCGGACAGATACAACGCTACCTCTCGAAGATTTCCGGCCCGCTGCTCGACCGCATAGACATCCAGTGCGAGATAGCCCCCCTGCCTTTCAAGGACATATCCCAAGCCTCGCAGGGGGAGCCGAGTGCTGCCATCCGCGAGCGCGTCATACAGGCGCGCACCATTCAGACCGAACGCTTCAAGAACTACCGGCACATACATTGCAACGCACAGATGTCCGAACGGATGATTCATCAGTTTGCCGAACCGTCCACCTCCTCGATGGATTTGCTCCGCAATGCCATGGAACGGCTGAAACTCTCCGCCCGGGCCTACAACCGCATCCTGAAAGTGGCGCGCACCATTGCCGACCTCGAAGCATCGGACACCGTACAGATGCAGCACATCGCCGAAGCCATTGGCTACCGAAATCTTGACCGCAGCGACTGGGCCGAGAGAGGATTATAGGGCTGGACGGCGACAGATGATATTCATAAAAATTATAAACACGGAAAAACTTTTTTATATCACGTCATTAAAAACAACAATAACAACCAAGGGAGAAAGAGAAGATAACATGAAATTGTTGTCAGCCTGTCAGCGATTTTAACATTTTGAAGACTGGTTATCAATGAGTTGTAAAGGTTGACAGATTGACAGGAAAATGAAAAACATTTTTTCCTTAAAAAAGATGAGGCACGGAGAGCACAGAGGTCAGGAGAAAAAGGCGGACAGGCACGGGGCCTGTCCCTACAGGTGAATGGGGATTCCATGTAAATTCAAAGCACGGCGGACAGGCACGGGGCCTGTCCCTACAGGAGGGATGCGAGCTGCTGCTCCAAATCGGAAACGGAGGTCATTTTGGCGATTACCTTCTTGTCGGCATCCAGCAACAGGCAGAGAGGCTGCGTGCGGAGGTCGTAGAGGCTATTAGCTATAATGCTGTGGTTACGGTCATGAGTGTCTGTCCAGTTAGGACGGTGGCCGTAACGTGCGGCAGACGAATCGACATCACCCACATTCACGGAAAGGATGAAGAGCCTGCCCGACGACAGGAGCGACGCGACACGGGGACTACTCTCCAGCCAACCCATTACCAACCGGCAATGGTCGCACTCGGGATCGTAGAGCAACAGCAGCAGACGAGGGGCAGAGAGCTGATAAAGCGAAGACGCTGCACCCGAATCGGATACGAAACCGAAATCGGCTGCCGTGCCTCCCACACGACAATGCGAGAGCATGCGGAGCTGAGAAGCGTAGCGCAACTGATACAACGTGTCTACATCGTGCCGGGACGTAAAGGCGTTCAGGGCAGCGAGATAGGCGGCATCGTTGCAATAGGGGGAGCCGGTATCAAAGAGGTATTTCTCCGCCAAAGACATCAGGAAGATGCCTGCCGACGGTGGAATGGCTTCACTGGCAGTCAGTCCCGACAGCGAATGCCCCACCACGGCAGCATCGGTCAGGGCGAAGAGGTCGCAGTAGTTCACCCATGCCTGCTCTATGGAGTCGTTGTCAGCTGAAGACAAGGCGGCAGGAAAAGAAGCCCTGTCCCAGTAGTGGCTCACCAAATAGGCAGCACGGCCACCGACCGTAGTAAGAGAATCGGGAATAGAGGGGAAAGAAAAGACAAAGGACTCTTGCGCCGTGGCTTTCTGTGCCCTTGCACTAAAAGACAAGAGGAAGAATATCAGCACACAAATGGTGCCCACACCGCGCAAGAGTCCTTTATCGCTGCTCAGCATCTTACTGGGCAGTAAAATTAATCACCGGGTTATCAATCATCTTGGAAAGATACTTCGAGTTCGTCTCATAGTTCCTGCCAAGTATCGTACATTTGTAAACGAAGGAAATAGGACGTGTGATACCTTCCAGTCCTGTAACCGTCATCTTGTAGATACCATTATTATATGAAACCGTTGGGTGGACAGAGGACTCGGTTGTCGTTACTGTGATTGGAGTTCCATTCGGTACAGCCTCTGCAGCAGCATCGACGGATGTTTTATAAGTCGCCTTTTCCTCCAATGTAACCTCGCTGATTTGCAAGTTCATCGTTTTGTGCTGCGCCAGTAAGCTTTTCCATTCGTCTACCGTATGGGTCGCCTTGGCCACAACCGTACCATTACCCAGTTTCATAGTGGCAGTAAGCGTAAGATTTCCTGTAGCATTATTCCAGTTCCAACCTTCAAATTCCACATAACCAGCAGAAGCCATCTTAGCCGTAACTCCACTGACTCCCGAAACTTCTAATTTCGTACGATACTCACTGGGCACCACCTTTGGCACAGTGTAGCTGATACCCGAATAGGTGAGCAGGCCACGAGTGCCCGTAGGGCTGCTTTTATCGTTGGTCAATATGGCATCGGCATTGTTGAAGTTCTCCGAAATGGCGGTTACGTCGCAAGTGCCGTTGGTGCGGGTACGCTGGAAGTGAAGCGTAATATGCTGATCGGTCGTAGACGGTGTGCGGACCGTATAGACATAGTAGGTACGCTTGCCTATCTTGATAACCTTCATCTGGTCGTTGTAAGTGCCGTTGACCAACGGACTCAACTGGTCGGCCTCAATATAAATATCGAACGGAAAGAGCGTTGACGGCAACGTGCCGGGGATGGTCAGCTGCACATCCACCTCGCTGCCCTGCCTCCTGTAAGTTAAATCTTTGTCTATCAACTTCAGGTTGAAATCATACCGCTTGCGCAAAATCAAATTGATGGTACGCTGAATATGAGTTGGAGAATTAGGAGCGATGCCACCACATTGAACGTATAGTGCTTATCCTCATTGACAGGAATAGCCTTCACATTCACACTGAGCAGACCCGTGTTCTGATCGTACTTGGCATAGTCTATATAAGGATCGTCAGTAATGTCTCCGTCGCACATCTTCTGATTCAGGTAAACACGCACATACGTTCCCGAATGGTCAGGCTCAATATCCTTACCGTAAAATTTAATGGGTGAGGTGAAACTACCCGGCAAGGTCATGATGGCATTGGTATTGTCGACGATGAGGGTGTACTCTCCGTCGCTGATGTCAGCATAGTCCTGAAGCTCCACAGAGGCAAAGAGGTTGTTGCTGGCTGGATTCCTGACAGCCTCGTCGTAGGTAGGATAGCCCTTACCCTTTGAGGAAATGATGTTAACGATGTAATTATAGTTGCGAATCAAGTCTATCCTCTGTGTACCGATAAAGTTTTTCTTCTCGGCATCGGCATAAATATCACGCACGATGTCTAACTTGTAATAGGCATAGCGGGATCATTATTACCCTTTCCGTAGAGAATGACAGACAGCTGCTTGGTTCTTTCAGCTTGGCTGTTGCTGTATTCAAAGACGGGGATAGGATTGAGGTTGGTCGTCGTTTCACGTATGTTCTTCAGCACTATGTCCGATGGCAGAGTAGGCAGAGTGGGGTCGATAGGGAACGTGTACAGCACGTCTCTATAGAACTCGCGAGGGCCATTGGTCAGCTGCGTCTTCGACTGGAAAGAAACCACCGTACCACGGTCGGGCGCGTTGTGGAGGCTGTAGCCTTTCAGCTCGAACCCGCTGTTCTGCGCATTGGTTACCGTAATCTTAGCCTTGTCGCGCAGCAGCTTAAAAGCCTTATTCTCGAAGCTGTTCTCGTTGATATTCTTAAAATAGAACGTTTGCCAATAGCTATAGTCCTCCGTGTCCGTGCTGATGATGCCGGGCATCACCTCACCTTCGTCGGAACTTTCCAAGTCGTGGTCGCCCGGCAAGGTCTCATCCAGACTTTTACCATCCTTGCTGTAATCGGCAACAAAATGAATGATGCGCGGCTTGGTGCTCGTCATCAAGGTAACGGTAAACTTATAGAGCTTGTTCTCAACAGGGCCTAACGTAACACCGTCCGGCAGGAAGGTGATTCCACTGGGGGTATCTACAATCTCCTGAAGGGTAGCTTTGGCACGATAGAGGTAACGGTGCTTATCGTTGAAAACCAACAAAGTAAGGTTCTTGATGTCGGCCGTCGTTCTCGTCATGGGGCCGCCACCGGGAAATGCCGCCTCGAAAGAGAGCGTTACGGGCACACCGTCGGTAGCGTCGTCGCCACCGAACGACTCAAAGATGTCGCTCGTACAGGAAGTAAGCACGAGCAACATGCTTACCACCATACCTATATAGTATAAACTTCTTTTCATCATAACCATTATTCGCTCTTGTTATATGTGTCAAAGACGGGACGGATGGACATCTCTCCTCCATTTGAAGGATAATTACGACCATAATCAAAATCATACCCCATCCCTGTCTGTGCCGACCAATATCGATGTCCCCACAAAAGACTCTTGACAGCACTCTTTGGATCTTTTTGAATCTTTACAATCAATGCTAATTCAGCCAAAGTCGGGATACGCCAATGGCCCTCATATTTAAAGGTATGCGTCCAATACTTTGTGCCATTTTGATGTCCCCAGTCATCACCCTGAATCTCTTTACCTGTAACCGAAACTCCATAATCATCTTCCCAATAATTATAGGCCCGCTCATCGGCACTGCTATAATCACGATATCTACGAGACCGATTAGACCATTGACTAATCCTGTATCTATCGGTTTTACCAGTAACGTTTTCAAAATTATTAGTAATAGTAGACCAAGACCCACTACCATATCCATTATATTGGCGAACAGGTATACTCATACCCCACTGGGAAGCAATGATAAACTGAGGAGAAGTAATCTTATTAGCCTCATCACTTCTATCAGTCCTATCAGTACCAAACGTGGGGTCGCCCACGATTTGCCCTGCTTGGGGCGCAAGAGTTGTAACTTTAAACAATGTACTATTGCTCTGATAGCCTGCCCCATTAGGACCATATTCAAGATAGGACGTAAAAGCAGAATACCAATAAATCTCAGTTCCTTCTGACTTCTTGGAAGTAACGTAAATAGGCGGATACTGCGTTACCACCACATCCTTGTAAAGGGGTGTACTGCCATCAGGATCCTGCACCTGAGTAACTCTGAACTTAAAAGTCAGGGGCACATAGTTGTCAGGGATAGGACTTGTAATCTTCAAGAACTTCTTACCGTCCCTCTCTTCTGTTTCTATATGGATAGCCCCATCCTTATTCGTTCCCGTCTTTAATTCTTCTGTACCATCCGTATTATATTGCGTATATTCATATCGAATACTCTGATTCATTTTTTGGCCATCTATGTCCAAGTCGGAAATGTATTCTACATAGCGCTCGTTTACATTCAGCATCTCAGGGTGGGTTTCCTTTACCACGAGGTAGTGAACCTTGGTGATGGCGGCATCGATGGCATCGGGATTGTTCCAGTCCTCCACGGCAATGTAGCCGTAGGGAATATTGACGGGCTTGGTAGGCTCGGCACTGCCAATCTCCTTAATGCTGCAGACAATGTCGTAAAGATGGTTGCGCTGCAACTTCGTGAGTCCGGCAATCTCCTTGTCGCTCATACGATCCTTGACGGCAAGGTAGTTGAGAGGCACACTATAATAGGTGTCGCTCTCCTTACCGTCAGTCTGGCTCTTGATGTGCAACTTGATGACCGCGTAGGTACGGAAAGTACCGTCGCTGCTCCAGTCGTTCTCATAGCTATAGTAAGGAACCGTGCGTGCATAAAACTCCTTGCCATCATACATAGCCTTTACCATCGGCTGCTCCTCGGTCATGAACAGGCGAGTGGGAAAAGGTGCAGGAGACCCTGCAAACAAGCTGGTTTGGTTGTTATAGCTCTTCAGCGAAATGGTAGGCTCGCCCACGACATCGTAGGTGTTGTCGCGGTCTTTCACCTCAATATCAGTATCTAATCGGATTCTGATTTTTGCAGCGGCACGCGAGAGCTTCAGCGTCTCCCCGGTTTTGGCGGTGATGTTATAATTGTCGCTTGAAGCCCAAGTCATCGTACCTGTCTTCATGGTTCCGTCCATCAGGAAGTCCTCCTGCGGTTGCACCGTAGACTGAACCATAGCATCTGTCGTCATGACGACCGCCTTTAAATCGTTCAGGCTCTTGCCCTCTAAAGTCTCATTTCCGTGATAGTTGACAAGCACATAGAGCTGGAACTCATGCCCGGAATAAGAAGCAGATATGCCCGCGGTCTTAGGCACATAAATAGTGGCCGTACCCTTAGCAGCAGCAGGATTGGGAATATCCAACACCAAGTCGCCCTTCTTTGTAGAATAGTATCCTTTCTGAACACCTGCATCATCATAGATGAAAGCCTCCATCGAAGAAATCTTATTCTCATTGAGCGGGTCTTCACCCGGCTCTTCTGTCAGGGCACGGGTTTGGGGAGGCAGGATGGATAAGCCAAACTGCAGTTGGTAGCAATCCTCCTTATCAATGGCAGGAAAATCTTCTTCCGCCCGGCAGGCACCCAGTGTCAGCAAGAACACTGAGGCGATGGCTGCATATATATAGCTTGATACTTTCATAACTTAATTGACTTGCTTAATCATATATCTGTAAGTTGGGCCGGGCTCTTGTCCTGTTTGCTTGAACTTAGGCACAATCTGAACCTCCACGCCATTGATGGTCAGGTAAAGCTCGGTAGCACGGATAATACCCGTCCACGGCTTAAGCGGCTTGATGGTCAGCTCTACAGGGCCACTGCCTGCAATACCCGTAACGGCAGCATTTCCAGTGTTTACCATTCTGCCCGTAAGCTCGAAATCGTTGCGGTTGGTAATGGTGAAACGCCATACGCCACCGGCAGGGCCTTTGATATTGAACGTTATTTTCAGTCCATCAACGGCACCCGAGTGCCAAAGCAGCTCGTTTCCGTTTTCACCCGTAATATCCAAGCCTGTCTGGCCTTGTTCATCAGGCTCGCCTTCCACGATGACGGCCGAGAACTGCTTCTCCGAGGCTACCACCGTCCACGGAAGGACTTCCCAGTTAAAGGTTATGGATTCCTCTACCCATCCTATCAACGTTCCCGAGAGAGAATAGGCGGTATTGCGGACAATGCTCTTGGTATTCAAGTCTGCAAAGTTGGCAGGCGTGTACTTGTCGTCACCCTGATTAAAATTCTTATGGTCGATAACCACCGTATGCTGCCGGTCTATACCGTGCTTCTCGTAGTGAACCTCGATGCTACTCTGCGTAGTCTCGGGAGCAGTGGTGGCACGAAGATGCTCGGGCACATAGACAGCCTTGTGCAACACGGGGTTGACGCCTTCTTCGCTATACTGCGCAGCATCGATGCCCGTATATTCCTCTCTATCTTTCAGCTCTCCGGCGTATGCAGCTTGGGAGGGAAGAGGGAGTAGGTCTTGGGCAGATTCTTGAATATGACGGAAGTGAGGCGCAAGCCTTTTGTGGCTTCCTTCTCCAAGGCGTCCATGCCCTCCTTATAATCCATATTGAGCTTGACCTTGGCCAGACAACGAATCAGCTCTATGTCAAGATGCAGCGGATTGTTCTGTGTGTTGTCGGCAGCAACGGTCGCCGTCTTCTCTGCCGTCATGAGGAAGAGCATAGGCTTATCGTTGACGCCCTTGTAGGCAATCTTCGTCAGTGCGTCGTCGTAATAGAGTCCGTCCTTGAAGGTAACCTTGTCGAGGGCGGTAGTCATCTCCGGCGTTTCGTTGGCAACGAAGCAGAAGTCGTACTCGCCAGTGCGCATGGGCACCTTAACATGATAGTCGATAAAGTCGGCAATGGCGTGCTTCTTGTTGTAGACAGCCTTGCCTGTGGCATGCTCGAAAGCATGAGTCGAAGGTCTACTACCTTATCTTCAAAGTCCTGCGTATCCTGATTCAGGGAGCTGCCTGCCCCCTGTGCCCGGGTGGAGACAGCATATAGCCTACTTCTCCGCTCTGCACGCCGGGGTCGTCCTCGTCGTGATTCGCACACGACAAGGCGGCAAGAGCTACCACCATCATCAGGCACGCATTGAATATTGCCCGATGGAAGTGGCCGTAAATCTTATAATTCACTTTGAATAGAGTCATTTATATTTTAGTTAAGTTTTATCGTCTCGAGGTCTCTCGTATTCCACGGCAGGACAACCGTCTTCACTGCTATGTAAGTAGTGGTGTTGTCGTCGGGATTGTCGTCGGGCGTGGGCGGAACGGGCGAGCCGGGCCCCATCACCTTGGTAACCTCTATCTTATAGATGTGGTTTCTTACTACGCCATAGCGGCCGTAAGCCATCAGCTTGGGCTGCTTCGTGTCGTCGAAATGGCGGATGTATGTAGCATATATGTTCTGTCCCTGATGATAGTATTTCAGGTTGTGGCTGTAGAACGACTTGCCGAAGTTCTTTTCCTCAGCAGTCAGTTGTGCTACATCTGCTGCAAAGCCTACGGGCATCTTCATCTGCTCGTCGCTCTGTGTGGCTGCATCTTGTATCTTCTGCTTCAGCTCCGTGAGCGTCATCATCTTGCCCCGGTAGTCGGCCCAGCTGCTGTTATCGGCAGAGGTGAATTGCAGCGAGGCAGGAAGATACGTGAGACGTACCAGTACACGGGTGGTATTGTTGCGCTTTTGCGCATCGGGGTTCATCGTGTTCTCTACGACGTAGAGACCCTTGGCGTCGTCCCATCCGCCTGTAGAGAATGTCTGCGGATACTCCACGGCGGTGCTAAACTCGGTAACGGCCGTTGCTGCCATATTGGGGTCGATGGCGTACTGATAATAATGTGGCGTGGTGCCGGTTTCTGCGGCAGTCGGTGCTGCGGCATCGGCTGTGCCGTTGCCCGTAAGGCTCTCGCCCGGCTTGCGCATCCAATAGGTCTTCAGGTTTGTAACGTCGAGTGCGAAGTCGCTCATCGTGGCCGTGCCGACAGCGGTACCACCTTCTACAGGCACATTTCCTCCATTGGCAGGGAAGACAAACACCTTGCCCACGGCACGCTCCACCTGCACCTCTACAGGCACATTCGCGGCCTGAGCCTCGGCCTGCGTTTCCTTCCAGTTGCGGTCTTCGGTGGCCACATAGCCCCGTACGTTGGTCATGAACACGCCGTTGGCGTCAGAGGCAAGGTCAGCGAGATCAACGGTGGCGGCAGCTCGAACTGCGACTTCACGTTGCCTTTGTTCGTAACGGCCTTCACCTTGTCGTTGGGATTGAGCAGCACCAATACCGAATAGTTGGCCTTCTTCAGTGCCCTTGCCTTGATGGTGAAGGGAGCATGGGTAAACGAGCCTACGGCAATATCGGTAGAAGTGATGTCGAAAGAGTGAACGGCCATATTGTTGTCGTCGTACAGCACGACGCGCGCCGACGTTACCTTCTGGTCGTCGGCCGACCCTTCGTAAGGCTGGTCGTTGCCCTTGTCAGCTACTCCGGCCCTTGTCTGGCTGAAGCGTGGCAGGCTGACAGATATAGCGAGCCACTGCGGTGCCTTGCCCTCCGCGCCGTCGTCCGGCCCCTCCACGGCGGAGGAGCAGGAAAGGAGCAGAAGCGAAGCCGCCATCCACGCCAAGCAGCTGTAAAATATCCTTTTATGAGTCATATATTAGTTAGTGATTTCAGTAATTAGTACACCCCACCCAAGTCTATGTTATAGCTATGGATGTTCCATTTAATCAAGTTTACCTCGCAGGCAATTACGGTATAGTCGTCGCAGTCGCATACGTCTCTTACGTATAGTTTCACGTCGAAGTCGTGCGTACAGTCAAGATTGATGTTGGTGTCGTGGTCGTCCGACTTGCTCAAGAGTATCGAGCCGATAAGGTCGGCACGGAACATAACCTTGTTTTGGAACTTGTCGTAGACTTCCAGCGTGTTCCTGTAGCCCGTCTTGAGCTTCAGGGTGTTGAACTTGCTCACGAGCACCGTGTCCCCGGGATTGGCCGTGGCAATGCCGGGATACTGCATCACCTTTTGGTTCATCACGATGCCGCCGTCGGCGTTCATGCTGCCGTTGGCAGAATAAACCCTTATCTCGAAGTTGTTCGGCTCTTTCACGCCGATGAGGGAAACCTTGATGCGGTTGGTCTGCTCCAAAAGATTAATCTTGGTATGTCTTTCTACAGTACCGTTGTCTTCGCTCGACGGCAGATAGACCACCTCGCTCTCGCCCTGATAAATCTTGAATCCGGGAACAGGGTTGGCATCGGCAAAGCCTGCTTTTTCTTTCAGGCTGAACAAGAGGTCCGACTTCTTTGTCGTGCCCACCTGCAGGCTTGCGCGGTCGAGGCGTTCCTTGTCCAGTCCTGTCCATGCCACGAACGTGTAGTAACCTTCGGGCAATGGCATATATATTTCGTAGTCGGCCGACAGCTTGGGGTTGCTCACCTCCTGCACGCCTGCCAACACTCCGTTTTGATCGAATGCGAATACTTCCAAGCGTTCAACAGACGGATAGACTTGCTCTTCATCACAAGGTGTCTTGGAATAAAAGCTCACATATACACCTTGGGGGCAATCCTTATTGTCATCATAGATCAGGCTATCACACCCTATAATTGCCACCAACGCGAATATTGCCAATAATATCTTGCTAAAATGCTTCATCTTTTCTGCTGTTATAAATACTTCGGAATATCTTTTTTATTAAAACCGGGAGGATGACAGGAGCCATCCTCCCGGTTTACGTATAAGTTTATCTTATTGGAACGATACAATTACATGTCAAGCTCAACAGAGTAAGAGTGAACATTCCAAGGCAAAATCTTGGTCTCAACAGACATCCAAGTTTCCTTCGGAGTCAATGGGTCGTCTGGGTCTACAGAAGGCTCATCCGGCTCGTTAGGATTGTCTGGCTTCGGGTCTGGGTTGTTAGGATCGTTTGGATTTGGCTCAGGATCATCGCTCGGTACCAATGGGTTCCAGTTTGTACCGATTCTCTTGAAGCCGCTAATCTCAATATGATAGATGTTGTTGCGGTTTACAGGAGAGTTAATCCACTTATTGCCTTCTACAGCACCTGTCTTATCAGGATTAATCCAAGCATAATACAAAGTCTTACCCTTAACATACAGGGAAGCGTCCTGCTTAGCTACGCCCTTCTTAGCTGCATCATGTGCTGCTGTGATAGATTCATAGAATATACCATTAGCACCCAAGTAGAAGTCCTTACCAGCAGGATAGCTATAATCTTCATAGATTGTACCGTCCTCTTTTACAACTCTTTTTGGTTGGAATTGAGCACGAACAAGTACATAAGCGGTGTTACCCTTACGATAATCAGAAGCATCCTGAGTATCACCCCACTTATGAGTGTTAGGCAAAATAAACTCACCATTCAACTGGGCAACCAAATCATTCTTAATATTCTCCAACGCAGTACCTGCTACAGAGTTGTAAAGGGTCTTAGTAGGAACAGTTATACCGTTAATATTCTCTGCACCAGTATCGTCATAACCCTTCCACAAACCAGAGTAATCATACTTTGGACCTACGTTAGTCCAAGTGTAGTCTTTATTTGTTTTATAGTCAGAGTTAGGAGTCTTATAAGTCAATTCAGGAATACCACCCTGACGCTGCATAAAGTAGATAGACTTCTCGCCTTGACCAACTACATACTTAATCTTAGTAACCTTACCCAATTCAGCATCCGGCTCTACTACACCTTGCGTCAAAGCATCATCACCCTTAACTATAAACTCTGTAGCAGTTGTTGTAACCATTACGCGAGCTACAGCACGCTTCACTGTCAGATTAGCACGGTTTGTAGTGTTACCAGCCAAAGTAGCTTTTTCGCTTACATTGTCCTTAACATCTACATTTGTAGCAGCCTCAATAGCAGTCATGGTAATAACGTCAGTGTTATCTCCATCTACAGCAGCAAGTCCGTCTGCAGAAGTTTTCACGTTAGTGTGAGCATTACCAGTATTGGCAGGAGCTAAGAAGTTACCCGCAGCATCTGCAACATTTTCATACTTCACCTTGAATGCATCAAGTGTAGTAGTTCCTTTATCGTGAGGCAAGAAATCTTTTGTTTCTTGTGTTGGATTAACAACTACATAAACAGTTTTGTTACCCGGCAAAACCTTAATACCTTTAGAAGGAGCAATCGTTACAGAGTTGTCAGCGGCAGCACCCTGAACTTGGAACTGACCAGCAGCAAATTCCTCATTGGCTTCGAGCTTGTTACTTGCATCAAAGACATAAACTTCGATTGCCTTGATTTTGTCCTTACCTGCCCACTTACCTACAAAGTTGTAGTCGGGCTTATCACTTTCTTCTGTGTCTTTCTGGTTATCAGCATCAGCACGAGTGCCACTGCCAGTAGACAAATTGATAGCAACAGACATGTAGGTGCTGCCGTTAGGCGCAGTGTCAGTGCCGTTTCCAAGCTCGTCGTTGCTTGAACATGCTGTCAGAAGTCCTAACCCGAGGACTAAAGCAGCCATTGCATTTGTTTTGAATTTAAACATAATAACTGATTAAAAATAAAATATTGTTTTTTATCTCTGTTTATCGTTCGCCGATGCTTTCGAGCATCTTCTCCAACTCCTTCATGTTGCTCTGTGCCTCGGGCATGTCAGCCACCTGCATGAAGAGTTCCTTAGCCTTTGCCCAGTTGCCCTTCTTGGCATTGAGCACTCCCAAGCTGTTAACGGCCTGCGGCAGACGTGCCGCACCCTTGAGCAGGTTTTCAACGGCATTGTCTACGCTTCCCTCCGATATTTTCAGGGCAGCGAGGTTTGCCATGCTCACAGGTTCGTTGGGGTAGATGGTAGCGGCGGTGCGGAAAGCGGCATTACGCTCTTCGCTGCCCTCGGGGTAGGAGTTTGCCACCATATACATCTCGTTCAGGCTCAGCAGGTGCGGCTTGGTGGCCATGTAGGCCTTTGCCTCTTCGAGATTGAAGTCCTTCACGCTGTACTTCAGGGTGTACTCCGTGCGGCGGAGGAGTGGGTAGAAGTTGAGCAGCAGGAAGCGGTAGGGCAGTCCCTCGTGCATTGAGACGAGCTTCTCCTTGCGTGCCTGTCCGCTATAGTTGTTGATGATGGTCAGCACGTCGTTCTTCCACTCCATTTCGGAGTTGTTGACCAGCTTCAGCAGTCCGTCCCAGTCCTCGCCATGTCCCTGAACATGGAACATGCCGACGGGCATCTTGAACTTGTCTACAAGATAGTTGACCAAGGCCTGTGCGCGGTTCTTGGAGAGGTCGAGGTTTGCCTTCTCGTAGCCCTCGGGCGAGGCGTAGCCGTCAATGGAGACGTCGGACACCTTGAGGTCCTTGTTCGTCAGTATGCTGTTGGTGATGCTGTCCACGCGGTCGAGTTCGGGCTTGTTGTTGCGGTAGTCGCGCTTCAGGGTAGAGTTGGACACCACGAAGGCGAAATGCGCTGCAAACCTCTCGTTCCTCACCTTATTTATTTCGGCCTTAGCTCAATGTACGCCAACTGGTAATGCGGCGCATAGGGGTCGCCGAAGAGATGCTGCGCCACGTCGTAGTTGTCCTCGCCCAAATCGCAGCCGGCACAACCCCGGGTGTGCTCGTCTACCTTTACGGCAGCCTGCGACATCCAGCTGCTGTAAGGAGCCGACAGGAGCACTTCTACTTCCTGCGGCTTTCCGTTGCGGCGGTGTACTACAGCCAGAGGCTCTACGCCCCGGTCGAGCTTCTTGGCCTGACGCCTGTACTGCACGAGGGCGTTGTGCCTTCCTATATAAATAGGTGGGAAGGTGTAGGCTTTCGCACCGTCGTCGGCCGTGAGGGAGGGCGTCAGCGTGAGGAGCGTCTGCCCCTTGAGCTTCACGTCGTCCAACACAACGGTCATCTTGGCTCTCACGGAGTCGCCGTCACGATAGGCCTTCTGTATCTTAAAGCGCGGACCTCCGCCCTCTGCCGCAAAAGCAAACACGGGGCACAGTGCCAACGAGGCCAGCAAACAGTTCTTAATGATATTCTTCATCATAGCTCCTTACTTATTTTATCATGTAAACCAGTGAGACTGCGGCCTTGGTGGGTCCCCAGAAACCTTTCTTGTCGCTCTTTTCCTTCACTCCGCACTTGGCACACTTGAACCGGTCGTAGTCGAAATAGGTGTATCCTGCTCCTGCCTCCAGTTCGAGTCCCCAGTGCTTGGACAATGCCCACTGATAGCCGACAGACACGCCTCCGCCTACCATCCATCCCTCGTAGCGGTGTTCCTTCGTGGAAGGAAACAGGCCGAAGGGCAGGCTATAGTTGCCTACATTGTACTGCCCGGCATGGGCATGAACGCCCACGAACCACCCGTTGAAGGAGGAACAGAACCAATAACGCCATTCCGGCTGAACGGCCCATACCTTCATCTTCTTGTTGTCGCTGTAAGTAAAGGGATTCAGAACGCCCATCACGTCGAGCGTGTGTTTCTTTCCCAAACTCATTTCGACAGAAAAGTTGGGTGCCGGTAAAGCCGCATCTGCCAACACGTTTGTCTTCAGTGCTATCTCCTGTGCCTTACCTTGAATGGAAAACAGGGAGATGCACAACAAGATAGCGAGCGATCTAATTTGCATCATGACATGTATTTTATTTTTTAATGATATTTTTCTCAAGTAATTTTACCCATATAAATATGGGGTATATTGCTTTTCTTCTATTTCAGCTCTTGCTATTAAGACTTTACAACCTTTTTTTATTGAGGATACATGTATTCTATATAGACAAGAGTTCATTAGTTATTCGTGGACTTACAGACTTTACAACCTGCGTTCTTTTATATAACTCCTCATTTTATAATGTTACATCCCAAACCTCATTCGGGTTCTGCAAAGGTATGTATTTCAGAAAGGTTTACCAAAATTAATTTAATAATCTTGCTCCTTACCCCCCCCCCATTTAACTATTATTCACCTTTCGTAACAAGTATAAGGCAAAAAAGAGAAGTTTTGGGGGAATATCTGCAAGCGCACGGGGAAGGTGTGGGGCAGGTGGGAGTTTTCTGTCAACGCACGGGGAAATGTAGGGACAGACCCCGTGTCTGTCCGCACGCAAATATCTTTCGCATAGGCACAGATAGATGGAGAAAAACAGCACGAGGAAGAAGCGGACAGGCACGGGGCCTGTCCCTACAGATTGGAAACTGCCAACGCACGGGGATGTAGGGACAGACCCCGTGTCTGTCCGCACGCAAATATCTTTCGGATAGGCACAGATAGATGGAAAAAATCACCACGAGAAACAGGCGGACAGGCACGGGGCCTGTCCCTACAGGTGGATGGGGGCTGCATACTTCCAAGACCGCGAAACGAAAATGCCGTTTTCGCATGACGAAAACGGCACTTTGACCATGCGAAACGGGCTTGTTCATAATACGGGCTTGTCAACAACATGAGGCCTGCACATGATACGGGCCTGTCGGCAAAATGCGCACGTGATACGGGACTGTCGGCAAAATGCGCATGGGAAACGGGCTGACCTATTTCTTGGAAAAACCCAACGAGAGGATGCTGACTTTCACGCCCTCCGCCTTCAGAACCTCCGAACCGAGGGACACGAGGGTGGCACCTGTGGTGATGATGTCGTCGACGAGAAGGATGTGCCGGCCCACAATCAGGGAGGGACGGACAAGGCGGAACACGCCGGCAACATTCTCGTTGCGCTCCCACGGGGTCTTATGGGTCTGACTGGCGGCGAACCTCGTCCGCCTCACAGCACCGGACAAGATGGGAATATGCGTAACGGAACTGATGCCGCGGGCTATCTCCACGCTCTGGTTATATCCGCGCCGGACGACGCGCCCCCGGGTGAGCGGTACAGGCAGCAGGCCGCCGATGCCGTCGAAGAATCCAGAAGGCTGATATTCTTGGGCTACAAGCCGTCCCAAGTCTTCGCCCACTTCGGGATGGTCGAAATACTTCAGCAGATAGATGAGCCTGCCGACATCGGAATGGGGATGATAGAAAAAGAACGACGAGCACTTCTCCACGGGGATGCGCCCCCAGAAGATACGGGCAAGCTCGTTGTCACGGGCAGACTGGTGATAGCCGGTGCGGGGCAGGGCGAGGTTGCAGGCGGTGCAGAGACACTCTTCGGTCATGGCGAGCCGCCTGCCACAGACTTGGCAGGCACGGGGGGCGAGGAGGTCGAACATCCGCGACCAGAGGCTAATCGTCGGCGGCATCGTCTGCGGTAAAGTCAATGTCGCCGGTAATGCCGTTGAATCCGGCTTCGTCGATGCACCGGCGGATGAGTTCGATGGTGAAGCCGCGTCCGATGGCAAAGCGGATGAGCTTCGCGGAACGCTCGTAGTCGGTCTCTGCTTGATGGCAGGATACTTGCCGGCCAGCAGGGGGCGGAGTATTTCGAGATACTCCCGGTCGTCTACCCCGTCCAGAACGGCCTGTGCCGTCTGGCGGTCGATGTGCTTTGCCCACAGAGCCTGCTCTATCTTGCGCCGTCCCCATTTGTTGTAGCGTATCTTGTCGTGGACGAACGACCGCGCAAACCGTTCGTCGTCGACGTACTTCTGACTGACGAGACGGTCGAGAATCTTTTCCCGTTCCTCCTCCGTCAGTCCCCATCTGCGCATTTTCTCACGCATTTCGCCCGAACAGTGCTCGCCCTTTGCGCAGAGGGCAGCGAGCCTCTGCAGGGCCTGCGAAGGTGATAACTCATTATTCATAATTCAAAAAACTATAATTCAAAATCCGCAATTCAAGACCCTCTCTCTCCCTTCACAAACCTTTCCTTTCCGAAGCGGTCCTTACGGCTCCCGACATTGCGATAGCCCAAATCGGAGAGCATCTCTTTCACCTTATATATATATAGGGGGTTGGTCTCGAAATAGACAGCCCCTCCGGCTGACAGCGCGCGCACGCCATACCCGGCAATGGCGCGGTAGAAGAGCAAGGGGTCGTCGTCGGGCACGAAGAGGGCCGTGTCGGGTTCGTACTCGAGCACGTTCCGCGCCATGCCACCGGCTTCCTGACGGCAGACATAGGGCGGATTGCTGACGATGACGTCGTACTTCCGGGAGGGCGCGGAAGGGTTCAGCGCGTCCGTCAGGCGGAAATCTACCTCCGCGCCCCAGCGCATGGCATTGTCGCGGGCAATGAGCAGCGCATCGCCCGAGACGTCCCACGCCGTGAGCATGCTGTTGCGGAGGGCGAGGGCGAGCGAGACGGCAATGCAGCCGCTGCCCGTGCCCACGTCGAGCACCTGCAGCGGTGCAGGCGGAAGGAGGGCGCAGTAGGGCGCACCGTAGTCGGCGACAATCCAGCGGCAGAGGTCTTCGGTCTCGGGACGGGGAATGAGCACGCCCGGAGCCACCCGGAAGCTCCGCCCGAGGAAAACAGCCTCGCCGAGAATGTACTGCACAGGCTCGGCCTGCACGAGCCTTTGCATTATTTTTTCGAGTTCCGTTGCCTCGTCTGTGGATAATTCACTAACTTTGCCCGTATAAATATCGGCCGGCGAAAAACCGAAACGGACTTCGAGAACGGTGCGCACCAAGGCCTGTGCCTCGCCGGCATCATAGAGCGGCACGAGACGGTGCCAGAGTTGCTGAAACGACATCATAACGCAAAGGTAAGAAAATAATGAGAATGGAACAAAGGGAAACTGACGAAATATACATGCGCCGCTGTCTTCAGCTCGCAGCGAACGGACGGCAGCTGGCAAAGCCCAACCCGATGGTGGGGGCGGTCATCGTGAGCGAGGACGGAAGAATCATAGGCGAGGGCTACCACATACGCTGCGGCGAGGGGCATGCCGAGGTGAACGCGTTCGCCTCGGTCAGCGAAGAGGACGAGGCACTGCTGCCGTCGGCAACCCTCTACGTCAGCCTCGAACCATGCTCGCACCACGGCAAGACCCCTCCCTGTGCCGACCTGATAGTGCGGAAAGGCGTGCGGCGCGTGGTCTGCGGATGTATCGACCCCTTTGCCGAGGTACAGGGACGGGGCGTAAGGCGCATACGCGAAGCAGGCATAGAAGTAACCGTAGGAGTGCTGGAAAAGGAATGTCTGGAACTGAACAGGCGGTTCATTACCTACAACAGGCACCGCCGGCCCTACATCATACTGAAGTGGGCACAGACGGCCAACGGATTCATCGGCTCTGCCCTGCCCCACCCCGGAGAGGGAGAGGGACAACCGCTGCAAGTATCGACCAGATTCACGAAGATGCTGGTGCACAAGCTGCGGGCCGAGAACGATGCCATACTCGTAGGCAGGACGACCGAAGAGCAGGAGCATCCGCAGCTCAACGTCAGACTATGGGCAGGCGAGAGTCCTGTTCCCCTTATCCTCTCTGCCTCTCTGGCAGCCTCGGGGCGCATTGCCCCACACGGCAAAAAGGTGTTCCCGACCATCGGGTCGGCACTGGACTATCTGTTTGAAAACCAAAAGCAAAGCCTGATAGTGGAGGGAGGGGCGCGCACCCTGTGCTCCTTCATCGAGTGCGGCCTGTGGGACGAGATACGCGTAGAGACCTCCCCACTGACCGTAGAGGGCGGAGTGAGGGCACCCCGGCTGCCCGACAACGTGCAGGTAGCAGGAACGCAGGACTTCGGCAACAGGATAACCGTCTACCGCCGGACTTCAAAAGAGTAAGCCGAAAAGGCATGATAGCAATTTCCTGTCAGTCCGTCAGCCTTACAGGACTTATAACACACTGGTTATCTGCCGATTGCACGAATTGTTAAAACTGACAGCAAAGGACATAAAAATAAAAACAGGTATTATATAGCCTTTAGAGTACCCAATATCGAGGCAGCAATCTTTCTTCCGCTCACACAACCTGTTTCCAAAGAAACCGTGTATAAAACAATGGGGGATGTGCCATGACGGCACATCCCCCAATGGATAGGTGAAATGAAAACAATATTACTTTATTGTGATTTTCTTCTCATTGACAATGTAAACGCCCTTCGCTAATTTCTTCAGAGACTTGAGGTTCTTACCAATCAGCTTGCCATCTACCGTATAGACGGTGTAGGTCTGGCCCGCTGCTGCATTTACGTCGGTAATAGCCGTAACCACCGTTGCCTGAACAGGTGCAGACTCTCCCTCGGGGTAAACGGCGGTCAGGGCATAGGTATGTTCGCCTGCACTGCCTACACTGTCGTGGGTATAGAGCTGATTTCTGCCGACGTTCTTCACGAAGGCGTCATCACGATACAGGTTGTAGCCTACGGGGACGGCCGTACCGCGCTCAAACTCTACGTCGTCGAGCAGAAGACCCAGCTTGTCGTTCGACTTCAGGCGTATTGCAAAATACCTTGCGCCTTCCGGTATCGCTATTTCGAACTGCTTCCATCCCTTCAGTACGCCGGCATATTCCTTAACTTGCCTGAACTCGCTGACGGTCTTGCCTCCCATGGAATAGAGCACCTCGAAGGTCTCCGGGTATTCGTTGCTCAGAGAGGTAGCCCAGAACCTTACGGTCTGCATATTGCCGGAGAGTGCAGGACTGATGAGCCAGTTGTCGTTCTCGCCCTTTCCGTTGATGCTGAGCAGGCACTGCTCACCGCTGTGGGGCAGGTAGTCGGGGTCTACCGCGCTTACGTCTATGCCGATATTTGCAAGGTTATAAGTTATGAATGACTGCGGATCGCCGATATGAGGCCATTCTACGCCGTTGAAGATGGAGAAGGTAGTCAGTTTGTCTCCGTCTATCAGCGTCCAGTCTCCCATGCCCTCGATAATCCACGGCTCGTAAGCGGCAAAGTCTTCGGTAACCTTCTCTACGTTGTTGGCCGGTGCATCCCATGTCAGTTTCACGGCACCGCCGCCGAGGCTTTCCGCCTTCAGGTTCTCCGGCTTGGGCAGATTGGACTCTTCTATGCTTATTTCCTTTGAAGCAGTATTGTCGGCAGGATTCTCGTCCGTGCCGAGTATGGTTGCTTCGACGGTCATCTTGCCGGTCTTGTCGGAGGGAACGGGTATGGACAGGGCAAATTCTCTCGATTCCATAGAATTGAGACCCTCCACGATATTCTCCTGCTTGAACGGCTTGCCGTCTACCTTGATTTCAAGCTGGCAGCTGTTTACAGGCATCTTTCCGCTGTTCATGACAATGGCCTTTACCTCGGCAGGTATTCCGGCATTTGCCTTCTTAGGAGCCTTCAGCTTCACCTCGAGGTTGCTGTTGTACATGTTCTGTATCTTGATGTTGTCGATAAACAGCTCCGTACCGATTTCATTGCTCGTATATCTGAACTTGACGATAATGTAACGCTCATTGGTATATTTGCTGAACGATACCATGTCGGTACGCCATTCTTCGTTGCCCGTGAGGTTCTTGAAGTCTATGGTTCTTGCCACTTCTTCCGTGCCGTTGGCTTTCTGTACGATAATGTCGAGCTTGACATCCTTGCCCGGGACGGCCCAATAATCGTAGAGGAGCGAGAAGTTGGGATTTCCCGACTTGGAATTAATCTTTCCCGAGTTGATGGATGACCATTCTCCTGCCGCATTGGCTTTCCATGTCAGCGAGCCATTGTCGTCGTCAGAAGAGTTCTTTGACAGCTTGAATGTATTATCGGGATTGGAAGAGGAAACCCACCATGTAAGATGCTCGAAGAAATATCCCTTAACGCTCTCATTGAATGGCAGCTCATCGGGCTTTCCGACCAAGAGTCCTTCCGACACATAATATCCGCTTTCTCCGGCAGTGCCTATTGCGTTGACGGCATATTGCAGCATCTTCTGTTCTCCTTCGTCGGTATTGTACTCAATCTCGTAGCTTGTATCGCTGAGGCCTTCGGCCAACACCTCTCCTACATTATTGCTGACAATGGTTGCAACTGCATACTTCACATTGTCTGGATTGACGTATCCGCCGTTCTTTCCTTTGGTAATAGGCGACCACTCAAGGGTTACATTTGTCTGTCCGTCTATCAGTATTGCATCGGGGCCAGTGGGAATATCCTCGCCGACGAATACCGTCCTCCCTGCCTTGCGGCCCATCTCGGAATTGTAGGCAACAACGGTATAGGTGTTGTTTCCGTTCTTTTCAACAGCATTGTCTTCATAGGATAATGCCGCACCTACCGAAGGATTGCTGAAAGTCTTTATTAACTTGCCGTTACGCAGTATTTCTATCTTTGTCAGGCTGGAAAGGTTCTTGCCCTCAATGGATTTGGACGGGGCCGTAAACTCTATCTTGCTTTCATCGCCCCCTGCTCGCCTGCCGTTGCCTTCAGTCCCTGCACAGAGTCTGGTGCTGCAAAGGAGGAGCTTTTTACAATCTGCACGCTGTCTACTATCAGGTAGTATCTGTCGGCATCGCTTATTGAGTGGAAACCGAAATTGTAGTTTCCGTCGGCACCGACAGTTATGTCGTGTTCGTAAACCTTGTATTGCTCGCCTATGACATCCGTCTTGTCCAAGACTTTCTGAGTCATCGACTCAACCTTGTTCCCCTGTCCGTAATAAACTTCTATCCGTTCCATGTAGTCGGCAAGACCGGCACGTACCTTATAGGAGAGGTTATACAGGTAATTCGGCTCCAGATGGATAGAAGGAGTTATCAGCCAGTCGTTGGCACTTTGTGCTTCGTTGAACATGCAGGAAGCTGCCTCATAGGAAGGATTCCATTCCCATGTCTTCTCGTCATTGTTAACATCCAAAACGGTAAACAAAGCTATGGAGCTTGGGTCTTCAAAGTCCTCGAAGAAAGGAGCTTCAAGAGCATGGCCCACAGCCTTGTAGTTGGAGAATCCCTCCTCGCTCTCCGTCTCTTCCGTATATGCCTTCACTCCGTAAGAGTATGCCCTTACGGGTGTGTCATCAAGAATTTCAGTGAATGTGGTTCCTGTGATGTGGTCGGCTACCTTCTTATTGTCGGGATAGCGTGTAACATCGTACTTTATTGTTCCGACGTAGCATCATGCGTTGCATCAGAAGCTTCCCACTTAACAGTAGCCTTTCTGTCTTCCGTTATGTCAAGTTCAACGACAGGTGTTGTTGGAATGTCATATCCAATCCAGCTGCTTGTCTTTGCCTTTGGGCTATCTCCTGCTGCATTTGTTGTTATAACGGCGAAGTAGACCATTCCGGCAGGAGCTGTTACTTCTGCGGTTGCAACCTGTCCGGCATCCACTTTTCCAGTAGCCACTTCTGCTCCATTGGCAATAATCTTGTAGTCGATTTTTCCAGTGAGCGCATCGCCTGCAAATGTCTTATTTGGGGCTTTGAAGGAAATCTGTCCCTTGGTGGAGCCATTCTTGAACATGAGTTCAATGTCTGTAGCTACGGCAGGAGCACCCGCCTCTGCCAATGGTACAGGAATGTAAAGACAAGTAATCTCTTCATTGTCGGGGAATGAAGCAATTTGTGCAGCAGCACCCGTCTCTGTGTTTACTTCATATAGTTTGCCAGAGCCGTCAGTTTCTTGAGCTGCCCAATACATCTTTCCCGTCTTCATGTCGAAGGCTGCACTTTGGAGATATTTTGCCGGGGATACCCCTGTAGCTCCTATCAGAGTCGTCTCACCATTGGTTTTATTTACCCTAAACAAGTCGCCTGATTCAGATATGGCATATACCTCTCCCTGCTTGTTGGCAGCAAATGCGAGGTAGAGGGTCTCGGTAGATGCGAGAACCTTTACCGTCTGTGCATCGTAGTCGACTTCTGCAATATGAATATTTTCTCCGTCCTTTGTGTAGTAGCAACCGTAAGCCTTCTCGTTGACAGGGTCGTAAGTTGTGGATGAAGCAACCAGACTCATGTCGTTCTCTATGGATACAGGTTCGGCGTTCTGCTGCCATGTCTCGGTATCATAAGAATATAGAGTAACGAAATTCAGTCCGTACACGCGGTAATTGTTTACATACTTGAAGTTGCCGTCATAATATACGCCACCTCCCGTAGCAGAGGCAAAGTCTGTAGTAATGATAGGATTGAATACAGGACTTGCAGATGCCGTAAACGAATACATGCCTATCGGTGGTGTCTCCAAGGCTGCCCAGCTGTCGGCAAAGATAACATTGCCCCAGAGGGTGGTTCCATCCGGCGTCTTTGCAACGATTTTGTTAACTGCTCTATTGCTGCCAACCGTTCCGTGGGACATTTTCATGGGAATCCTGTTCTCGAAGCTGCGTCCCCGTAGAATGTTGGGGCTTGTTTTCTCCAAGCTCCTCTTGTACTTGCGAGCATCCTCCTTCGTAATCTGCTTCGCAATCAGCCTGAAAGGCACTTTTACAGGAACGCCTTTGTCTTGCGCCTGTAACCCGACAGGAAGCATGAACAGCACTGCCATGATGCTTGCCAAGGTTAAATAAATTCTCTTTCTCATGTTTTTATGATTTTTGATGAAATGATGCTGCAAAAGTAATAATTATACATTCAGTCACCAAGAATATACCGACAAAATATTCCTGTCCCGCGAAAATAATTTCAGAGTAAGTTTATAGGTGTCCGGGAATCATTTGAACGAAATATTTTCCCATGGCGGCAAATACCTTGCAGAAATCATCTGAAATAAAGAAAAAATATATAACTTTGCGTCTGACAATCATACCGACGTACACTCTACTGCCAGATATAGTCCGAAAAAGACCATACGCGACAAAGGTGTACGGAGAAATGAAAAACATAGAATATACATTATATAACTTAATCATTTCAATCATTATGAACAAAAATCTTTTACTTAAAACTTCGAGAAACATTCTCGTATCAGCCTTGGCCATGTTTGCAATGTCGTCAAGGGCACAGACAACTACAGACGTGCTTGAGTTCACGACGGAAAAAGAGGTCGGGGAGGAAATCACCTTTGCCGTAAGCACATTCGCCGATGAGGGTTCGGTAACGGTAGAAGGCGCGGAAGGCGACTGGACAAACGACAGGAGCGTTACCTACAAGCTGACTTCGAAGAACGTGAGAATAGAGGGCGAGGGCATACAGGCCTTCAAGTGCAAGGAGGAGAAGCTGACAGCCTTGGACATCTCAAAATGCCCGGAAATCAATTCGGTAGACGTTGACTACAACAAGATAGAGACCATTGACCTGACCAACAACGGGGAGCTGAAGAAACTGTCCTTCCGCGACAACAAAGTGGCAGCATTGAAATTAGACGCATGCCCGGCCCTGCAATGGCTTGCATGCTCGAACAACAAACTGGAAAGCCTTGACACATCTGCCAACCCTGAACTGGACTGGCTCAACTGCTCCGGAAACCTTCTGAAAGAAATTAATCTGGCCAATAACCAAAAGCTCACGGGACTCCTTTGCAGCAACATGAAGATAGAGACGCTTGACGTCTCCATGTGCGAGAACATGGACAGAATATTGTGCCAGAACAACCGGCTCAGCAAACTTGACGTATCAAACAACAAGAAACTGACGCGACTGCAATGCTTCGGGAACAACATCGACGAGCTGAATCTCGCAAACAACACTTTGCTTTCGTCGCTCAACTGCTCCGAAAATCAGCTTAAGACGCTTGATGTATCCGCCAATAAGTCTCTGACCAGCCTTTCATGCACCGACAACCATCTTACCTCCCTCGACCTCACGGAATGTACGGAACTTACTTTCCTGTATTGCAGCCGAAACGAGATAAGCGGTACGGAAACCGACAAGCTGATAGCCTCCTTGTATAATCTCTCGGGAGGAGAGCAGCAGGGAACGCTTGGAATCATCGACAACACCAAGGAATCCGACAAGAACGTATGTACAAAGGAACAGGTGAAGGAAGCTGTAGGCAAAGGCTGGGCCGTAAAGGAGCGCGACGGACGGACATGGGTAGACTATGCAGGAAGCGAGGCCAGCGGTATCGACGGCATCGCATCGGGCGACGCACAGATAGAGGCCATCTACGACCTGTCCGGCAGAAGGCTGTCAGAGCCAAGAAGCGGTTTGCAGGTGATGAAGATGAAAGACGGAAAGTGCGTTAAGGTCATGCGCAGATAACCATCGTCCGCATCTTCCTCATGCGGAACGGGAAACGACAATACCCCCGTACATCCTCCAGAACCCAGTTCTGTACGGATATACGGGGGTACATTGTGTTTTACGGGTAATTCACCCGACTCTGGTCCTCGC
This sequence comes from Prevotella dentasini JCM 15908, assembly GCF_000614065.1. Classification (GTDB taxonomy): domain Bacteria; phylum Bacteroidota; class Bacteroidia; order Bacteroidales; family Bacteroidaceae; genus Prevotella; species Prevotella dentasini. Next base: position 41,662 of record NZ_BAKG01000006.1, read on the forward strand.
CAACCGGGCCGTTGTCCGATAGCGAAGCCTCATTGCCGGGTGAAGCCTCTAATAGATATAGCCCAATCCGGTGAACTGCTTCTGAACCATACTTAACTCCATAGCGAAAACTCCGTCGTTGCGCGACAAGGAGTATAGGTCGTCCCAACTACCCTTACGTAAAGTTAACTGGTCAAAGATCTGCCGCAACTTGTAAGAACCAGCCAATGTACCTGCGCCTGAAGGTTCTGTCTCTCCCCACGGATTGCGTATGACAACATACAGCTTGCCGTCATAGTTGATACAACCCAGAATACTATAGGCATGAGAATTGGCAATGGTTGAGATAGTAGAGTTGAAGGTCCACAATACCATCGGATAGTTGGTTGCCCAGTAGGCATCCGTTCTTTTGTGGAAGAAATTATAGAGAAATTGATAACTCTGGTTTTTCAGCCGAAAACTTGCTACATTGAAACGGCTTCCTGCAATTTCCTTCAACGATACTTCCGGCCAACCGCCGTCAATAAGTTGGATGGACTCTGCTATTTCTGCCAAATCAGACGGATATTTGCCCTTTACGCTGTAGTAATGCCATGCTGCATAGAGTTTCTCCCAGTAGGCAGCCCAGTAGTCGCCATCTTGCCAGCGATGTCCGCGTGCGTACAGTGGGAAACGGCACCTGCCCTTCAGCAGGAAGCGGTTGTCTGTCTTGGCCCATCCCGTCTTTGTACCCGGATGTTCCAGCACGGAGTTCCCATACCTCACCTTAGCCGCGGTGAAATAATGCCAGAAACTCAGCGGATGCCCGGTGTCGCTGCTTTGGTCTATATCCATCTGCAGCAGGCCGGGCCATGTCCATGCTATGGAGGTCAGTGCCGCCAAGAAGTAGCAGTCGCCTATTGCCCCCTGCACGATGCTGTTGGCCCTGTCGGGTACAAACATCGTCGGCATGCCCATCTCCTCAAGGTAGAGGTCGTTGGAAGGCGAGCTGTTTGTGTCGCCTGCTTTCAGCGACATGCCGGGCCTGAGTACCTGCTGCATGGCTTTCGAGATGTGTACAGACGATAGGGCACGTTCGCGCTTCTCGGGAATAAGGATGTCGAGCGTGAGCTTGTTTCCTTTCTTCTTCGATTTGAGAATGTTCAGATTGTCCTGCTTTACGAGCTTTTGGAGCTGCCCGGTATTCGCAATGCTCTCCATCTCCAAGCGGCTCTTTTCCTCGCGGACGGTAACTTCCTTCTGCTGACACGACAGAAGGATGGAGTCGTCGCGGTGAATGAGATCCTCATAGCTGCTTTCGAGGGTTTCCTCCATGAGTTCCTTGGCCCCGTCTTTCGTCCAGTCAATCTTCTTTTCAAGTATCAGCTCGGTGAGCGCATAGGGATTGACGATACCGACTTTCCTTTTTTCGGTCTCTTCCCTTGACTGGGTGCCCCGACGGGGAGCCATTCTTCTTGCGTCGGGTTCTTCTTGCTTGAATCCGATACTCTTCAGCATGTTCTCATGCTGCTCTACTTTCCGCTCCAGCTGTTCTGCTTGTTCAGCTGTCATCCGGGCATCTTTCTCTTTCTGGAGAAGTCTCTCGGGAATTTGAGATTCTTTTGCCATAGTTTTAGTTTTTGAAATGTGAATAAAAATTGATTTGTTTTTTGTATGCGATAGTGGTACGGTTACCTTTCCCACGTATCTTTTTTAGTAGTTAGAGTACTCCCCTTGCAGAGAAGTCCGGTCGCAGATAATAACCAAAGAAGGATGTAGAAAACATAGCGGGAAATCAGTCCCCTGTCTATATAACACCTTATCGGTTTCTTTATTGGTTAATTACCGTCATCGTTTTCTAATATGTCTAACAGCATGTAAGACAATTAGATAAATCGTTTTTGCAAAAATAGGATAATAATTTTAAAATTCCAATTGCAATAACTTTTTTTAATGAATATATGATTATTTTTTGTTTGCCTCTTTGAAACTCTACTTTTACGATGCCATACACTTTCTTGAGGCATGGCCTGACCTGACAATGCCATCGCATATACAGGTACCCGGATATTCCGACTGCCTTAAATGGCTCAATTTATGTAAAATACTGATTTATAGAAACTTGCGAAAAATATAGGAGGATATGTCTTTTCGGAATAGTCAAAGTGCCGTTTTCGCAATGCGAAAACGGCACTTTGGCGGTGCGAAACGGGCTTGTTCATTTTATCAAAAAGCCATACCCGTCCCTGCTATGGGATGGGATACGGCCTTTTGTCTTGTCGTCAGCTTGTCCGTCTCCTACAAATCGTAAGTTGAGAAAACAGCAAACCGGAGTTGGGCACACCGCAGAGCCGGTACACAAATTCTGCCTCTGGAGGAAACACGCCCTTCTTTCAAGAGGCAGAAGAGTAAAGGCGAAAGACTATTGATGGACAAATCGCCTTGTACGCGTTCCGTCAGCTCCCTGCAAGGTGATGATATACACGCCCCGAGTCCAAGCAGAGGCATCAAACATTGCATTGCCGCCTACGGGCACAGTCCTTGCCATCAGCTGTCCGGACACGTGATGAACCGTAACAGTGGCACAATCGCCGGCAATGTTTTCGACACGGACGGTGCTGCCATTGTCTTTCAGAATCCATCCATCGTGGTGCGCCACGCCCAGTCCGTCAACTACCTCCTCCTCTATCTGGAATCTGTTCCATGTAGGGGAAGCCTGATAGGCCTCTTTGCTGCCCACGGGGACTACGAGTGTACAATTAGCAAACTTCACGCCTTCAAACACATCGTCCATTCCGTAGTTCTCAACGGGAGTGGCCTTCCTGACAGTCAGCTTCTTGAGATTCTCGCATCCGCAGAACGCGCGTGCTCCGAACTCATCAAAAGCAGGCGAAAAGGTTATCTCCTCCAGATTTTTGCAATACCAGAAAGAGAAGTCGTCGAGGCTCCTTGTCTGGTCGTTCATGACGAACGTCTTGCTCTCCTTGCCATTCGGATAGGAATAGACTTGGGTGAAGTCTCTGGCATAGAGAACCCCGTCTGCCGTCGCAAACTTCTCGTTCTCTTCGCTTACGACAAATTCTTTCAATCCGAAGCAGCCCAAGAAAGGATTCTGAACCAGTTCGGGAATACCACGTCCAAAATCTACCTTCTCCAAGCCCATGCACTCGGCAAAGGCGGCATAGTCTATCGTCTTCATGCCATCGGGGAAAGTGAGGCTCTTGATGCCGTGATTGTGGAAGAACGCCTTCTCGCCGATTGTCTTGAGACCGGTTCCCAAGGTGAGGTTGCTCATGTTCTTGCAGTCGATGAAGGCTTCGTTGGCAATGTCCGTCAGGGAGTTGGGCAATGCTACATCGTGAAGATTCTCACAATTCTTGAAGGCATATATGTCAATCTTCTGCAGGCCTTCCTTGAAGACGACTGTTTCCAGCAAGTGGTCGTCCTGAAACGCGCTCTCATTGATTTCCTTCAGGGAAGCCGGCAAAACGACTTTCTTCAGATTGCTGCACGAGCCGATGCAGCCCTTGGGCAAGGAAGTGATGCCTTCGGGAATCTCCAGCTCAACCAGTCCCGTCGCACCATAGAACGTTTCCTTGTCAAGCTCCTTGAGGTTCTTCGGGAAATGGATGGTCGTCAGCATCGCGGCCTGATCAAACATGCGCATGTGCAGCTGGGTGAGGTTGTCGGGGAACGTAAGCTCACGAAGATGCGAGCAATGGGTGAACGCATAGCCGCCCAAATGCACGAGATGAGACGGAAGTTTGATGGTCTCCAAGGCGTCGCACACACCGAAAGCCGTACTGTAGATATGGGTTATCTCGTCGGGCATGACGATTTCTTTCAACGCAAAGCACTTGAAGAAAGCACCGATGCCGATTTCCCGTATATTCTTGGGCAGGACAAGAGACTCGATGCTGCAACAATTGAAGAACAGCTTGTCGGGCAACAGGGTCGGCTTATCCTTTTCCACGCTATACTCGCGGTCGGTTCCCTGATCGTCGGTGAGGATGTAATAGGTTTTGGTTGCCTCTTCGTCGGGCACGATGGTCGCTTCCGACAGGTCCATCTTTTTCAGTTGCGTAGGATAGAAGGCTCCATACTCGTCGGAACCGCAGAATCTCCGAACCCATCTCAGGTCGTAGCTGTTCAGTTCACCGCTGATTTTCATGGTGTCCACTTGGTCTTCCCATACACTTATCGGCACAAGATTTTCCAAATTTCCGGGTTTGTCAACATGTACTGTTACCGTTCTGGCGGCCGTTTCTTCTGTGTTCTCTGCTCCTTGCGCGTATGCCGTTGCCGGAATCATGCCGCCTACGGTCAAAAGACCGGCACATAAGATGTGAATGATTTCTTTTTTCATCATGTTTCCAATTGTTAAGATTAAAAGAAAGACAATAGAATGGTTCTCTTGATTCGACTGGGATTAGTGCTTGATACACACAACGCCCTTACCTCCGTCGACCGAGATGATAAAGAGTCCCGGGTGAGGTGCCTTGACAGAGGCAGAAGCCGCTGCGACCGGATATGCTGCAATCAGCTGTCCGTGTGTGGTCGTCAGGTAGAGCGTCTTGGCCGACTGGGGAATATTGTTAATCTCCCAGCCATCGGCATTTTCGTGGACTGACAGCCTGTGGGATGCTCCGTCAGGTGTTCCGATACCGTCCTGCACGCAGCCGGTTCCGTCGCCAAGGACAGACACCATCCACCCCTTGTCTGTGGCTATGTCTGTTTTGCTCACTTCTGCTGACGACGCCACGTCATTGAACAAAAGCAGTCCGCCAAGGTCATTGTAGTCGTCTTCTGCACGTTTCTTCCTCAAAGAGCGGTATAGTTCGTCCAAGGCACAGACCTCAAGTTGGGTTCTGTCTACCGATACGTAGCGCAGATTGTCTGCTGCCTTCAGTGTCAGACCCGACGTGATGGGATTGCCGCTCACTACTACGTCCAAGAGGGCCGGATGGTTTTCCAAATCGATGGTTTCTATCTCGTTGTTGCTGCAATTGATAGAGAAAAGTCCTGTCAGCTTAGAGACATCAAGCGTACTTATCTTGTTATCATTGCAATTGAGGTCTGTCAGCTTGGTCAACTCTGAAATGTTCGTCGCAGAAAAGTCGCATGCGCTGCAGTTCAGGGTTCTCAAGGACAAGGGGAAGCCGACATCACGAAGACTTGCATTGTCCGAACAGTCCAGATAGCTCATGGCAGTACATCCCTCCAACTTCAGCTCTCCCAGCAAATTGGAATAACAGACCAGTGTTTCCAGCTTCTTCATACCACTCACGTCAAGTTTCGTGAGCTGATTGTTGTTACAAGTCAGCGATACAAGTTCGGGAGCGTCCTTCACATTCAGTTCGGAGAGGCTGTTGCCTCCGCATGACAGGTCTCTCAGCTGTGTCATTCCAGAAAGGTCGAGTGAGGAAAGACCAAAATTATTGTCCGTAACAAGCACTTTCAAACGCTTGGTCTGAGAGAGGTCAAGGGTGTTCAATCCGGCCATCGGCACCATCAGGGTGTCAATCTTGTTGTTCTCCGGCAACACAAACTCCTTCAAGGGCTTTCCCAATCCTGCACTGACATAGGTCAGCTCCCTACAGTTAGACAGATTGAACTTCTCTACCAAAGTCTGAACAGCATCCAGACGCTTAAGCTTTGGACATTCTGCAAGGTTCAGCTCTTTCAGAGCAAAGTTGGAATTGCAGACCAGTGTCTCCAGTTCGGGGTGCTGTGTCAGCTTTAAGGAAGACAAATGGTTGTTTGTTGCTATAACCGTATTAATCTGATGGTTGGCAGATAAATCCAAGGCTTCCAAAGGAGTATCCTGAATGTAGACCATCTGCAATTTGGGATTATGGGAGAGATCTATCTGGGTAACATAATTCTTGCGTGAAATCAGGTAGACCAACGAAGGCATCTGTGTAACGTCCAAGGCTGTAAGCTGATTGCCGGAACACTCCAGCACAGTAAGATTTCCATAAATGGTAAGGTCTTGGCTTACGAGTTTCCCACTGACGCGTGTGGCTGAAACATGGAGTTGTCCGGAAGTTACGGTACCTTCTCCCCAATCCAGCGAATACTCGCCTTCTTCCGTTCCCATAATCAGGAGTTCATAATCTGTTCCCACACCACCGGCGAAGTGCATCTTGACACACGGGCTATTCTCTTCTGTCCCTGCCATGACTTGACATGGAACACCTGCGATTAAAACCGTAAGAAATGCCCATAAAATACTTAAAGTTCTGTTCATAATGATGTTTGTCTTTTATTTTTAGTATGAGATTCTTTCAATGCAAATTTAATATATTTTCGGAATAAAACATAATTTGTTCCAACTTTAATTTTCGTATGCGTTGCATTGAGGAAATTTCATAAACCTTTTTAATTCAACGTATTACAGGTATTTTTACATTATTCCTTGATGCTTGCCATACCAGAAATGCAACAAAGAAAAGCTCTTAATTACAAATCAAATTGCTCTTTTTTCTTTCTTTTCTCTTGAAAAAGTCGTATTTTTGTAACAAAAATAAGCACACACTATCGTGAAAAAGTTATATTTACTATTATTGCTGATTATTATCATTATGACGGGAGCCTGCAGTTCCGGGGCAAACTCCAATGGTGAACTGAAGAGAATCGACTCGCTCATCAATCGGGATTCCCTGACTTTTGCATATAGGGAAATAGAGAAAGTCCAAGCGAAAAACTTACGGGACACCCGGGATTCGGCCTACTACTTCCTGTTGAAGACAAAAGTGATGTATGAGCTTTACATGCCGATTGGCTCAACCAAAATAATTGATTACAGCATTGAATTTTACAACCATCACCATGACAGCGAGGAAAAGCTGGCGGAAGCACTCTATCACAAGGCCTCTATCCTGCACGAACTCGGAAATGTCAAGGAAGCCGTTGTCTGCCTGAAGAGTGCGGAATATCTCGTAGAGAAAACAGACAACATAAACCTGAAACATAAGATTTACAAGAACTTCGTCATCCTGAACGAAGAAGCCGATGAGCACAAAATCGCACTTGAATATGCGAAGAAAAACCTGCGGATATCGCTTTCAGTGCAAAAACCGTTTTGGATAGCACATGCCTATAACGACTTGATAGTGTCCTACAACGAACTGGGGCAACCGGACAGTGCCAGACTATATCTGCAAAAGAGCATAGACCTTCTTCCCCATATTCCAAGAAAAGAACGGATATATATACTAAACAATATCGGGGCACACCTGATTCCTACCAACCCCAAGAAAGCCGAAGAATATTTCCTACAAGTGCTTGAGATTGAACCCCTCGAAGCAGCGAAAATCAACTTGGCGTATCTCTATGCACTCAAAGGCAACGTCGAACAGGCAGAAGACATTTGGAAGAAAGCACTCAATACCAATGACTTTCACGTCAGAAACGAGGTTCTCCACTCGCTGTTCCACAGCCAACTAACCAACAGGAAATATCAAGAAGCCACCCAAACGGCAAAAGAACTCGTAGAATTGACCGACAGCCTGTCGAAAGCGCACGATGAGAACAACATTATTGATATCCAGCAGGAGTTTGACAAGATGAAAGCCACGCAAGACTACGAGCAGAGAATCGGAATCAGTCTTTTCGTCATCGTCCTTCTGTCTCTACTTTTTATCATCGTCCTCTTGTATTCGCGCTATAAGACATCCAAGGCACAGGGGGTTCTTGCCAAAGACCAAATGCTCATCCGAGGCTATGAGAGCCAAATCTCAGAGCTGAAACAGCAGAAACAGGGAAAGGAAAAAGAAATAGAGACTCTGACAAGGAAACGAGAGCAGCTGATAGACAAGCACAGAGACATTCTCAGTGAAGGGCACAAGCTCTACACTGACATCTTGGAATCGAACGAGACCACCATCATGTGGAAGAGAAAGGACTTTGAATGTTTCATAGAATACTATCGGTTGGTCAATGCGGAATTTGTTGACCATTTGGAACAAGCCTACAAAGGACTTTCACCCAAATATAAATTCCTGCTCATATTGGAACACTTAGACAAAGACAGAAAGGAAATCATGCGAATCATGGCTTTTGCGGAAGGCTCTCTCAGGTCTGCCAAAAGCCGAATCAACAAACACAGCATTGAAAGCGAAATGTCATGACAACCGACCTCTGAATCCGCCGCCGTATCAATTTCTTTTCAAAGAATTATTGTCTTATACCGAAGATATAATATCAGGCGAATACACGAGTCCGGGATAAGCAAACAATGAGAAAGCAGACGAGGGAACAGGCAGAGTTGGCTGTTCATATTTGTTCAACACATTCCTGTAGACTATTCAGTATTCCACCATATTGCCCCACGCTTCTTCTATCTCCTTATCAAGCCTCGGTATGGTTCGCGGAATGGTGAACGTCCATACGTGGTTCTTCTCTTTCCTGATATCCTTGAGTTCCGATTCGGTAATGGTCATTTGGTCGGTTATGAAAAATTCCGACCACACGTCAATACGGTTGTCATCGTCATCCCCCTTGTAATGGGCGAAGAACGTTTGCTGCTTGCGCGTGGCCAACAGGTCGGCAAGTGTATAGGACTCTTTCTCTCCGTTGTAAGTTTCTGTCTCGTCGTACAGGGTCATCCGTGCTACGATGCCGTAGATTTTCAGTTGGCTCATGTCTATTTCGTGATTCGGCTGTCCCACGAGGTTGTCTATCTCAATGGTCGTTGTCGGAAAGAGAATACCTCCTTGCCGGCGCGTTCCGTGTGTTATTTTGCCGCATCTGTCTGCCCATCGGTAGACATCTCCGTTATTTCTGACCGAATACACCTCGCTTCTGATACTTTCAATAAGCGTTACCTGTTCCAGATTCGGAAGATTCATTCTCACGAAAGTGTCGTCTCCATTGGCCTGTGGGGCTTTCCTGCGACGTTCTCCAAGGAATTTCCTTTCTACGAAAATATCTCCTTTATCAGTAGTGGAGGATGAATCGGGAACGGGGATATATACTTCCATCATTCCGTCTACGAAATAGGCGAGCATGGAGTTGGTAGACTGATAGACACGGTAGTAGCCTTTCAGGCGTATGTATTCCTTTTCCCGAGACTGCAAAGATAGCGCGAGGAAGAACAAAAGGAGAAAAGAGAGGGTGCGACTCATAGATACTGCATTAATATCCCCCACACGGCAACAATATGGCAGACACTGCCGGCAAGGACAAAGAAATGGAAGACGGTGTGCATGTATTTCCGCTTGTTGAGCGAATAGAACAGTGCACCCGTAATATACATGATACCTTCAGCGATAATCCATAGGATGGCGGAAGTATTGAGAACGTCAAGCAAAGGCTTAAAGGCAACCAGTACAGACAAGCCCATCCCGATAAAGGCGAGGGTTTCCAGATTGCTGTGGTCTTTGAGCCTATGGAAGGATGATACCGTTCCGGCTACCGTGCAGAGCCATACGAAGGCGAAAAGTCCCCATCCCCATAATCCTTCATTTCGGAGAGCAATGAGCGTAATGGGGGAATAGGAACCTGCAATGTGCCAGTAAATCGCAGCATGATCCCACTTCCGCAGCCGCTCCTTCCATACCGACCGTGCCGAGAGTGCATGATAGACGGTGGAAGTAATGTAACTGAACAACATACCAACGAGATAGAGTATCACACCTGCCGTCGCCCATCCGTTGCGGACTTTGAAGCACCACACGAGGAAGACCGTCCCGAAAACCACACCCAAGGCAATGCCTCCGCTGTGGCTCCACGAGTTCCAAAGCTCTTCCTTGTGTGAAAAAAATATCTTTCGCTTCATCGTCCTGTTATTCGTCTTTCTTGGAGCGGCTTGCCTCGTCCCCATATCTGTGACAACCTGTGTTTTATAACGGACAAACGGGGCGTTTTTACCCCTGCAAACGGAGTATTCCGAGCCTCCATTGGGGAGAAACTATTACTTCCTCCTGCGTCGTTTGCTCTTCTTGTCAGTTTCAGGGGCAGGGCGGTAGGCGCGCTCCTTGTTGTCGTCAAGGGTAAAGTCAAGCTGCTTCCTTTCAAGATTGGCCCGTGCCACCTTTATTCTTATAGGGTCTCCCAGCTGGTACTTATAGTGATGCCGGCGTCCTATGAGACAGTAGTTCTTCTCATCGAAATCGTAATAGTCGTCGTCAAGGTCGCGCATCGGTATCATTCCTTCGCAGTGGTTCTCGTCAATCTCAGCATAGATACCGTAGCTCTGAATCCCAGAGATATGTGCGTCATAGCTTTCCCCGATGTGTTCGCCCATGAACTCGACCATCTTGTATTTGATAGAGTCGCGTTCTGCATTCTGAGCCACCTGCTCCATATCCGAGCAATGCTCGCAAAGTTCCTCGTAATGGTCTTTGTTGGCAGAGCGTCCGCTCCCTGATAGCGCGTGATAAGCCGGTGAACCATTGTGTCGGGGTAACGCCGGATAGGAGAAGTGAAGTGCGTATAGTAGTCGAAAGCCAGTCCGAAGTGTCCGATGTTGTGTATCGTATATTTCGCCTTCATCATTGAGCGGAGGGCTATCGTCTGGATGACTTTCTCCTCGCGCTTTCCCTGTACCTCGTCCATGAGGCGTTAATGGCCCGGGCAGCCGCTCCCTTCGTACTGGACGATTTCAGCTTGTAGCCGAACTTGGCAGAGAACTGCCTCAGGTTCTCGAATTTCTGTGGGTCGGGGTTGTCGTGTACACGATAGGGAAGGGTCTTGGGGTTCTTGCCCTTGGCAACTTTTCCAATGCTCTCTGCCACATGGCGATTGGCAAGAAGCATGAACTCCTCTATCAGCTTGTTGGCATCTTTCGACCGTTTGAAGTAGCAGCGTGTCGGCTTACCCTTGTCATCGACGTCAAAATGCAATTCTTCGGAGTCGAATTTTACGCTTCCATTCTTGAAACGCTTCTTGCGGAGCAATTTGGCGAGACGGTCGAGGGTGATGATTTCCTCGGCAAACTCACCCTTATATCCCTCCTTGCCGGGCAGCGGTGCAGGCTCTTCCGTTCCATCCACTACACCATTGTCTTCCAAAATCTGCTGCGCCTCCTCGTAGCATAACGCCGGTTACTCTTGATGACAGTATGAACAATACGGTAAGACTTGATTTCAGCATTGTCGTCAAGGTCGAAGATAACGCTGAAGGCAAGTTTCTCCTCATTCGGACGAAGCGAGCACACGAAGTTGCAGAGCCGCTCAGGCAGCATCGGGATGGTACGGTCAACCAAATAGATAGACGTGGCACGCTGCTGTGCCTCTTTGTCGATGACGTCGCCCTCCTTCACATAATGCGATACATCGGCAATATGCACGCCCACCTGCCATAGTTTATTATCCAATCGTCGGATGGAAAGTGCATCGTCGAAGTCCTTTGCATCCTTCGGGTCAATGGTACAGGTCCATACGTCGCGGAAGTCCTCACGCTCGGCAAGGTCTTTCGCTGTAATCTCTCCGCTGATTTTGTTGGCAGCCTCCTCCACTTTCTTCGGATACCTGTAGGGCAGTCCGTACTGGGCAAGAATGGTATTCATCTCTACATCGTTATCTCCTGCCTGCCCGAGTACGTCAACGACTTCTCCTACAAGATTCTTGTGGTCGGCATCGGGCCACTTCGTTATCTTCACCAAGGCACGGTCGTCGGTATGTCCGCCCTTCAGCTTCTTCTTGGGGATGAGAATGTCGTGCACAAAAAGGTTTTCCTGCGTAATAAGGAAAGCAATATCTTTCTCAACCTTCAGGCGTCCGACGAACGTATCCTTCTTTCTTTGCAGGATTTCTATGACCATCGCCTCCTTGATATGCTTTTCGCGACGGGCCATGAACTGTACCCTGACGCGGTCGCCGTTAAGGGCTGACATTGAATTGCGCTCCGATACAAAGACGGGGGTACCGCCATCTTCGGGCAGGAAAGTATTCTTGCCATTTGACTTGCGCATGAACGTACCTTCCTGAACCTGTCCCTTGGTATTCAAAGTATAAGCGTTCTCACCCACCTTTGACAGGAAGTCGTCCCATGCCATCTCTTCCATTATATCAATGGCAAGCATCTTCAGTGGATGAGTGGTCAGCTTGAGGGAGTGGAATATCTGTTTGAAACTGAAAGTCGCGTCTGGCTGCGACTGGAAAAAGCCGGTCAATTTCTCGGCGAGCTGTTTTTTATTAAGTCGTTTGCCGCCTCTCTTTTCTTTTCCCATATAATATTGTCTTTTGATATTTTTGACAAAGTAACGAAAAAGTTTGTATCTTTGCAAACGTTTCATGCTAAATTTTCTAATGAAGAAGATATTAATAACAGGTGCTACTGGCTTCATCGGCTCATTTATCGTTGAGGAAGCTCTCCGACAAGGGATGGAGACATGGGCCGCCATACGCTCCACTTCGTCCCGAAAGTACCTGCAAGACCCACGCATACACTTCATAGAACTGGACTTCTCGTCGGAACATCAACTCTGCGAAGCCCTTGCTGAGCACCACTTCGACTACGTTGTCCATGCAGCCGGAGTTACGAAGTGCCTGAACAGGGAAGACTTCTTCCGTGTCAACACTGACAGCACACGACATCTCGCTGATGCTCTAACGGCTACAGGGCAGCCCTTACAACGTTTTGTCTACCTTTCGAGCCTCAGCATCTTCGGAGCCATCCGCGAAAGTAAGCCCTACAGAGAAATAGAACCGACCGATACGCCACGCCCGAACACCGCATACGGAAAGAGCAAGCTAAAGGCGGAAGAATACCTCTCCCAGTTACTCTCCGCCCGTGAGGGATTGGGAAAAGGATTTCCCTACGTCATCCTCCGCCCCACAGGCGTATATGGCCCGAGGGAGAAAGACTACTTCCTGATGGCAAAATCGATTAAGGGACATTCCGACTTTGCGGTAGGGTTCAAGCGTCAGGATATTACCTTCGTCTACGTAAAGGACGTCGTACAGGCAGTTTTCCTCGCCCTTGACCATGGAAAGGACGGCAGTGCCTACTTTCTCTCGGACGGACAGGTCTACCAAAGCAGCACTTTCAGCGACCTGATACACGAGGAACTAGGCAAGCCGTGGTGGATTCGCATTACTGCCCCAATATGGCTACTGCGTATCGTTACTGCTTTCGGGGACATAATCGGGCATCTCACCGGACGCATCTCGGCTCTGAACAACGACAAATATCAGATACTCAAACAGCGGAACTGGCGGTGCAACATCCAGCCCGCACGCGACGAACTCGGCTACAAACCCCGGTACGACCTGCGGAGAGGCGTGAAGGAAACGATAAAGTGGTATCGGGATGAGGGATGGCTGTGAGCCTAAGAAATTAAAGGAGTTAGAAAAGCAACAACAACGACAATATGCAAAAATTTATAAGGAATCTTTTCCAACTCGAAAAGAAACCCCTTAAAGGGCTGATGTCCGTAGAGTGGATAATGCTGGGCTATATGCTCCTGACATTGCTGCTCATTCTCTTCCTCTATACGAAGATGGACAATCCACAGGCAATGATTTTCGGACGACTGCGGATTATAGCCATGACGGCAGCCTTGTGGATAGTCTACCGCATTGTACCGTGCCGGCTAACGAGACTCGTGCGTATCGCTGCACAGATGGGGCTTCTGGCATGGTGGTATCCCGATACCTACGAAATCAACCGGGTGCTGCCGAATCTCGACCATCTCTTTGCCGAGTGGGAACAAAGCCTTTTCGGCTGCCAGCCTGCCCTTCTCTTCCATCAGGAGTTGCCCGATGCATTGTTCAGCGAGCTGTTCGACATGGGCTATGCAGCCTACTATCCGATGATAGCCCTCACGGTGCTTTATTATTTCGGATGGCATTACCGCGAGTTCGAGCGTGCCTCCTTCATTGTCATGGCATCGTTTTTCATCTATTACGTCATCTTCATCTTCGTACCTGTCGTAGGCCCGACGTTCTACTACCATGCCGTGGGACTGAAACAGATTGCCGCAGGAGTATTCCCCAACCTGCACGACTATTTCAACAGCCATCAGGCGTGCCTGCCCAGTCCCGGATATAGCGACGGGCTGTTCTACCATCTTGTGGAGGATGCCAAGCTGCCGGAGAGCGTCCAACAGCTGCTTTCCCGAGTTCGCACGTCGGCATATCTACCGTGTGCATGCTGCTCGTCCGGCACGCCCGCAACTACAAGCTGCTCTCAGTGATGACACCTTTCTACCTGCTGCTCTGCTGTGCGACGGTCTATATTCAGGCACACTATCTCGTTGACGCCTTGGCAGGGCTCGTTACCGCTACGGCTTTCTATTTCGCTCTTCTATATGCCTCGCGCGGCATGGTGCGCAAGGAAAGATAGCCGGACCGTGCTACGGCAGAAGACGGCCGCAACCCTCATGCTCCAACAGCCATGCCTTCCTGCCGATACCGCCGGCATATCCCGTCAGACTGCCATTACTGCCTACAACGCGGTGGCAGGGAACAATAAGGCTGATCGGATTGTGCCCCACCGCGCTTCCTACGGCCTGAGCAGCCATGCCTGAAGTACCGCGCAGAGCTGCCACCCGACGGGCAATGTCCTTATAGCTGACGGTAGTGCCGTAGGGAATGGAGAGCAGAAGATTCCATACCATGCGCTGAAAGCCGGTACCGACAAGACGGAGAGGGGGAAGGAAACCGGGACGCTGCCCCGAGAAATAGAGGTCGAGCCACCCGACAGCGGCATCGAAGACCGGCAGGGGGGCAACCGACGGGCTGGGAGCGAGACCTGCACCGAAGTATTTCTGTCCATCGAACCACAGGCCGGAAAGAGCCGTCCCGTCGCTGGCCATCGTCATAGGCCCAAGGGGCGATGCGTAGTGGTGGATATGCTGCATGCTTGAAGTCTTTTACGATTGCGGAGAACAGGACAGCAGAATGGGGCAGAGAGTTTTCGGCCGTTGTCCGTTCCGCCGTCTGCAAATATACACCTTTTGACGGAGATGGCACAGACACGGTGCTTTTTTTAACAGAATAATCATAGAGATTAATCATAACCCAATACAATACGATGGCATCCAATAAGGCTAAGGCCGACCGACGGGCCACGATACTGACGATAACAGGCTCGGACAGTACCGGCGGTTCGGGAATACAGGCAGACATCAAGACGATAACCGCACTGGGGGCGTATGCAGCTTCGGCCATCACCTCCGTAACGGCACAGGACACGGGCGACATACGCGACTTCCACGACCTTCCGGCGACAGTAATCGAGCAGCAGGTGCAACCGGTGATGGACGACCTCCCCCCCGATGCAGTAAAGGTGGGCCTGCTGCGCTCCGTCGGGCAGGTGGAGGCGGTAGAACGGCTGTTGCGGCAGTACGAGCCACGGCATGTCGTACTCGACGTAGTCCCCGTCAGCAGCCATGGCAACGTTCTGATGCCGCCCGAGGTGATACGCGCGGTAACGGACAGGCTTTTCCCGCTGAGCTCGCTCATCACGCTTAAGCTCCGAAGCGCGCTCCACCTGTTGGGAAAATCGACCGACGTGCGGAGCAACGAGGGACTGGAGCGCGTGGCACGACGCCTGCTGGATAAGGGCGGACAAGCCGTAGTGGTACAGGGCGGCAACATTGTCAAGGACGCGCTGACCGACGTCCTCGTAGCGGCAGAGCCTTGCCGTACGCGCTTTTTCATCCGTCCGGGATTCATAGACCGAAACACCCATGGTGCCGGAGGTGCGTTCTCGGCAGCTACGGCCGTATTCCTCGCACGGGGAAAGGACATGGAAGAAGCCGTAGGAGGAGCACTCGACTATCTGAGCCAGCTCATCCTGCGCTCCGTCGACTCCGGCCTCGGCGGACAGCAACGCCTGCTCGACCATGGCGGCAGCCTCTCCCAGCCGGCAGTCTCCACGCACGTGCTGGAGCTTTACAACCACCTGATGAACGCCATTGCCTGCCATCACCGACAAACTTCGGACGTAGGGTTCTATGCCGACCTGCTCAACATCACTCCGCGCTACCTTGCACAGATAACAAGGCGCATTGCCGGACGGACACCCAAACAGCTCATAGACGGATATATCATCAAGGAAGTGGAGGTGCAGCTCTGCGGCACGTCAAGGAACATACAGGAAATAGCCTTCCACTTCGGCTTTTCGTCGCAGGCGCAGTTCAATAAGTTCTTCCGGAAAATGCGCGGATGCACCCCCACGGCCTTCCGCAGACAGCATCTGTAGCCCCTGAATCTACCCCGCCCGATGCTATGTTGCCATAGCCAGACTTGTCGGAAAAAACTTACTTATTACCTTATTTTTACAGCAAAATACAGAGGTAAACGTACCCCACGGATGGGTACATTTACATACCACTCGTGGGGTACGTTTGCATACCACTCGTGGGGTACGTTTGCATACCACTCGTGGGGTACATTTGCATACCACTCGTGGGGTACATTTGCATACCACTCGTGGGGTACGTTTGCATACCACTCGTGGGGTATTTCCGCACCCGTCCGTGGGGTATTTCCGCACCCGTCCGTGGGGTATTTCCGCACCCGTCCGTGGGGTATAACGACACCCACGGGCAGGGCTGTTATAGCGGAAGAAGCAAGGACAATACATCAACTGAAAAAGAAAGAAAGCCGTGCGCCAATGTACAAAAGTACATCAGGCACACGGCTCCCGTCATCTAAGAATCTGCCTACTCTCTAATATTCCGTATTCTGAGGATTGAAGTTGGTCCAACCATCCAGCCATCCGTCGCCTGCTGCAAAGCCACCTATATAGCTTACCCGGCTGAACCATGAAGCGAGACCGGAGAAGTCGGCTGCGTTGAGCACCGGGCTAAGGGCAGTCGGCATGTATCCATTGGCGGCAAAGGCCAATTCGGAAATATTCCCGAAAGCCTTGTTCCCGTTCTGTCCGAGGAACCATGCCGACGAGAAGCTCCTCTGCGACGCATCGGTAACCGGCTTGCTGTTGCTGTCGTAGCCGGTAACCAGAATGTCGTCGTACAGCTTGTTGGCATCCGTTCCCACGGCGTCCATGCCTGCAAAGTAGACATTGCTGATTTTCAGGCTTCCGGCCTTGGCGGCGTTCTGCGTATCCCCCTTCTGATTGTCGAGGATGATTCCTATAGGCCATCCGAGAGCAACCGAGTTGACGCAGTTCAGACGGGAATTCCGGCGAATCTGCATGGCCGCCTGAAACTTGCCCAAAGCAGCCCCGTTGTTGGGATTCATCGAACCGCCCGTGATATAATCTACCGAATTGCTGAACCCCGACTCAGTCTTGGGGCCTACGAAGGTAATATTCGAGAATGTAGCCGAAGTGTACGGGCTTACTGCCGAGCCGTCGGCACTGTTGTCGCTTTCGAAGCCATTGCTCTGCGAGGTATCTGCAATCTTTCCGTCCCTGATGGAAAGGCCGAACTGCACGTTGCCGGAGAAACCGTTGTCCGTGTCGAAATCGTCATCCCATCCACGGTAGGAAATGAGGTGCCTGCAGCTGACCGTCCCTCCAAACCATTCGTATGAGTCGTCGTTGGAATAGGAAACCTGAACATGGTCCACGGTAGTGCCCGAACCTACCGAGCCGAAAGTGAGGGCATTGATTTCCTTGTCCTTCTGGAACGGATACCCTGCGAACTCTATGCGCACATAGTCCAGTATGCCCGAGTTGTCCGCATCGTCATTGCCGCCATGCTTGGTGCGCGGGCCGCCCTCTATCTGCATCTCTGTATGATTGTTCCTTGCCTTGCCGCAGAGTACGATGCCTCCCCAGTCGCCGGGCTTCCGGCTTCCGGCAGCCTTCTCTGACGTAAAGACAATAGGCTCGGCAGCCGTTCCCCGGGCTATGAGCTGTCCGCCACGCTCGGCAATGAGGCTCGCCTTTGTCTCCTTGTCTCCCTTGATGACCGTTCCCGGCTCTATCGTGAGTTGTGCCCCGTCTGCAATGTACACCCATCCCTTGAGCAGATAGGTGCCCTTCTTCAGGGTCTGCTTCCCCCTGAATACGAATTCCTGATCTCCGTTGCCTATGACGCTGCCCTTGGCATCCTCGCGCCCCTCGCCGTCAAAGAGAATATGGTCGCAGGCCTTCAGCCCGTTGTCGGTCGACCATACGTAGGCAGTGCTGCCGGCCACCTTTCCGCTGTCGTCAACAGGGTCATCGCCGTTACTACATGCCGTGAGCGAGGCCAGTGCCATCATGATGCCCATACGGCCAATCACTCTTCTACCATTCATAGTTTTCATACATCTCATAGTTTTGAGTTACTAAAATTTATATTCTATAGAGAAACCAATATTCCTTCCCGGCTTGAAGCTGCGCGTAATCTCCTCTACCTCCTTGTGAGTGCCATTAGAATAGGAGACGTCGGCAAACTGCTTGTAATATACCGTTTCTGCCAGCAGGTCGCGCACGTTCAGCCGTGCCTCCCAGTGCTTGCCGAATCTTTTGGAGACAGACAGGTCTATCGTGTTGCGGGGCATCTCGTAGCTGTCCGGGATGCGTGCCGTCTCGTTGTCGGATACAGAACCTTCGCTGCGCCCTACGCCTATGATTCTCTTGCCAATGCGGTTGTATAGCAAACCCACTTGCAGCTGTTCCTTCTCATTATGATAGAAAAAACCCGTATTGGCGAGATAGGGAGACTGCCCCTGCATCGGGCGGTTTTCCTCCTTGCTGCCTGCCGCAAACTCTACCCGGCTCCTAATCAGCGCACCGTTGAACGACCAGCTGAAATCCGGCAATCCGATGATGTCAAGACTCTTCCGGATATCAAGTTCCAGACCGTAGTTGTCGGCATTGTCTGCATTTTTGTAGGAGTAGATAAGGTCGGTACCTCCTGCAACCGTATAGGTCCATTCTATCGGATTGGCGAAATGCTTATAGAAAGCTGCCAGCGAGATATACTCTCCCTTACTTGGGTAATACTCCCAGCGGAGGTCGAGATTGTCTATGTAGCAGTTGCTGAGTTCGGTATTTCCCTGCACATCGGAGGCAAGGTCGAAATCATAGTAGACCGCCGGCGAAACCTCCCTGAACTCGGGTCGGTTGATGCTGCGGCCATAGCCCGCCCGAAGCTGATGCCTGTCGTTGAACTTGAAGGTACCGCTGAGCGAGGGGAAGAAATCGTCAGTGGCATAGTGGCGCGACGATTCGCTCCTTTCGGTGTCCCGGGTATTGGAGATAAGCTCCATGTCGTTGTGCTCGAAGCGGATGCCTGCCAGTATGCCGAGCTTCCCGAAGGGGAGGGAGACGGAGAGATACCCCGCACCGAGGGTGTTGTGTCCGCGATAGTTGTTGCGCCACTGCGACAGCTCCAGCAGGTGGAGTTTGTCCGGGCCATAGTTGTTCCCATCGCTGAGCAGGGTCGGTATGTCTATATAGCGGAATCCGTCCGGCATGTTGTTGTTGTCCGTATTCCAGTTGTACACCTTTTCCTCTGTGGCATACTCCCGGGTACGGTATTCTCCGTAGACACCCACCTTGAGCGAAGGCTGCCATGAGGAGAAGCTGAAGTCTCGGGAATAGTTGGCATTGGCAGAGAATATGTGCTCGTCGAGCTTTGTCCACTCGCGGGAGATGTCGTTACCCGTACTCAGGGCATAGACGCCTGCTTCGAGGGCGTCGTCTACAAGATACCTGCGACGGTCGGGCAGCCGCCGGTTGGCATAGGCGTATCCGATGCTCCAGTCGAGCACATTCCCCTCCGTCAATGTATGCTTGCCTGTAATCTGACCGTTGTAGGTAGTCCGGCTGCGGTAATAATACTCTGCCGAATGTTCCATATTGGCCTGTGCCGTTACTCCCTCGCGCCATGTGTACCGGGTAGTGCCCAGCCGGTTGAAAATATTCTTGAGCTGATATTTGTTGCTGCCGCTCTTGCTCAGCAGCGTAAGGTTGAGCATCGCCCCCAGCCTGCTGTTATCATTATACTGGTCGTCTACCGAATGACGCAGATAGTTCTTGCGGTCGTTGGCAGTATCGTATATACCATATAGATTGTTCTGCATATCGGCAAGCCTGCGATATTCGCGGGTGTAGTTCACAGATGCCACCAGACCCAGTTTTTCTTCGCCAACCATATATTGTTGCCCGGTAGATGCAGACAGCTTCAGGTCGCCCACGGGAGTTGTCTTGGGCGTCATCCAGCTGTCGTTGCGCTGATTTTGCAGAAAACTTCTGAAATGCGACATATCGTTCCAGTTGCCGCCTGCCGACACGGAGACATATCCCTGCAACGGAATCTCCTTGGTGTCAATCATGATGAATCCGCCGGTGTAATCGGCAGGATACGGAGCAGTGGGAGTCTTCACGATGGTAAGGTTGTCTATCTGCGAACTGGGAATGATGTCGAACGAGAAAGCTCTGCTGTCGGCCTCGCTGCTCGGAACGGCTCCCCCGTTTATCCAAACGTTGTTGTAACGCTGCGAAAGTCCCCTGACCATGACGAACTTGTCTTCTATGACGCTTACTCCCGGCACTCGCCGTATCACTTCCCCGGCATCGCTGTCCTGTGTCTTCTGTATTTCCTGCGCCGATACATTGCTTATGATGACCGGGCTGCTCTTCACGCTCTGTATGGCTGCCGATTCGGTATTGGTTCTTTTTACGGCCGTAACCGTTACTCCCTCCAGTTGTCTTTCGTCTACTGCCATATCCACGAGCAGATTGCCTTCGGATGCCTCATCAGCCTGAACGCCGTCAATCTTCCGTGTCCTGTAACCAATGAAGTTGACGACCAGACTATAGCGTTGTGCCTGCAGTCCGCCGACCGTAAAGTTTCCGTCAATGTCCGTTACAGCCTTTTGGCTTGTCCCCGTAACCTCTACGATGGCACCGATAATTGGTTCCTGTGTCGTTTTGTCAATCACTCGCCCGGCTATTTTCTGTGCCGAGGCATTGAGGATGGATAAAAAAAGCAACAGCACGACCGCTATTCTCCTTTTGCTTGTCTTCATCTATTCAATACATTAATATTATATCTTTCGACTGCAAAATTATAGCAGCGATTTTACAAAGCGATTACTATTAAATGATGAATACATTAAAAACATATCGCAAAATGGTTACAGGCGTATGTTAATTTAGTTGTTGTTCCAAGCGTACGTAGCCGATTGTATAAGCGTATATAATAATAGGTGATAGGACGCCTTTATAATAAGTTCCTTTTAAGTGGCATTTGTTTCCTTATACTTCGATGATTCGTTATTCCTGTAGGGACAGACACCTGCCATTATACTTTAACAACAATAATCATCCTTACACTTTGATAATATTTGATAACTGAAGAAATTATAACATCATTTCTCTTCAGTTATCACGCAACAGACTTTGTTTTTACGAAAAACAAAGTCTGCATGGAAAGGCAAAGACATCCTTATGTTTTTATAAGGAATGGGATTACTCCAACTTAAAGGTTACAGGCAGCATGAATCTAACACGCACAGGCTGTCCCTCGTTTCTGCCCGGCTCCCAAAGCGGCATGGAGCGGACAACGCGAACAGCCTCTTCGTCCAGTCCCTTTGAAGCAGACCTTACGACCTCTATATCCGTTATGGAGCCGTCTTTGTTGACCACGAACGATAGGATGACGCGGCCGCTGTTGCCGGCTTTTAACTCAGCTTTGGGATAAACGGTGTGCGAAGAGAGGTATTCCAATAATGCATGGTATCCTCCCGGAAATTGCGGCATCTCTTCTACAATGGTAAAGCATGCGCCTTCTATATCGCAATTAGCAGGGCCTTTTGAGTCTGCCTCCTCTTCTTCGTCTATATCCATGATGAAGAAATGTCCGTTGTGCTTCTCTACTTTCAGTGAAAAAGTATAATTGTTTGCTATTTTATCAACTACCTTGTACCAGCCTTTCCGTCTGTCTGCAAGTATGGTACATTGTGAATTGTCAGGCGTACTTCCTATCAGGGCTGTAAAGAAATAGATATGCTCCCCGTCTCCATTTATTTCCCTTAGATTATGTTTCAATTTCTTTCCTATAAATTTCTGAAACAGATATTTTCTGTAGGCAGAGGCATCGAGGTCAATGGTCAGATAAGTAGATATATAGGAGCGGAAGAAAGCAGAGAGAAAACTTGCGGCATTGGGTTGAAATTCCTGTATCTTTTGGATACACGAGTAGAAGATGGAGTCTGATGCGGCAAGTTTCAAATCGGGAGGAGTAATATATCCTACTTTCCGCTTGCCTTCTTTGTCTGTTACCATCCTAATAGGAATACTTATCCATTCCTTTGTGAATGAATCGAAGAAGCTAACCCGATACCATCCGCCCTTTAACGGCTTCACTCGAAATGTCCGCAACGATACTCCTGTATAATTTTCTGTTCGCGTAACAGGATCGAAACACTGCTCGTCGTACAGCGACAAGTTGTCTATGAATGTCTGGGTAACATATTTGCGTTGCCTCCGTTGGTATTCTTTCCATTCAGAAGTATCTTTAAGCAGAAAGGTATAATAAGCCCTGATGATTTCGATGTCTTTTGCTGTATCAATCGCAGTGGCAGGCTGCTGTACGAAAGCCGTTGTAGTATCGGTATCTTTCTGCGTTGTGGACGGTGCTGTGCTGCTACGCGAAAGCAGCCAAATCATTATGCCACCACCAATAAGGACGGTCAATGAACACGACAATATCAGTTTTTGGGTTGGTGTCATGGCTGACTTGGATTTTTCACTATAATTTTCACAGATACAAATATGCTCATTCCCATTCTTCAACTTGCAACAATCCTATCTTCAAATAGGGTATGCAGCAAGGTTTATAGCCTAAAATAGCTTCAGACAAATGAAAAGGCACTTTATAAATAGTGCAGACTGCCTATTTCTTACCCGTCTTTCCCTTCGACCGAAGTATCGCCCACGCGCCAAGGGCAACGAGCGGAATACTGAGAATTTGTCCCATGTCGAGCGGCAGTCCCGACTCGAAGTCTACCTGAACTATCTTCGTAAACTCAATGAAAAAGCGGAAGGTGAAGATGAGCGTGAGGCAAAGGCCGAAGTAAAGGCCCGTTCCTACCTTCTGCGGACGACGCCTGTAAAGGGCGAGGATGAGAACGAAGATGACGAGATAGGCAATGGCCTCGTACAATTGTCCCGGATGGCGCGGATGGGTATCTACCTTATAGAAGATGAAAGCCCATGGCACATCGGTTACCTTGCCTATAATCTCGGAGTTCATCAGGTTGCCCAGACGTATGAAGGCAGCGGCGATGCCAGAGCAGATACCGAAGAAGTCGAGCACAACCCACGTGTTCATCCTCGATTTTCGGATATACAGGAAGAGCGAGATGAGCAGCCCGACCACTCCGCCATGCGACGCCAGTCCCTGATAGCCGATATACCGCCACGTGCCGTCGGCAAGATGACGGAAGGGAATGAAGATGGAGACTATCCCGTCCCACGAGGTGAGGAAATCCTGCGGCTCGTAGAAGAGGCAGTGCCCGAGGCGCGCGCCTGCAAGAACGCCGAAGAAGACGTACAGGAAAAGCGGCTCAAACTTTTCGGACGGATACTTGTGCCGCTTGTAGAGCCATTGCATCAGGAAGTAACCGATGACAAGGCCTACCATCCAGCACATGCCGTACCAGCGGATGGGCAGTGGCCCGAGATTGAAAATGGTCTCGTCGGGCTGCCAAGGAATATATAGGAGACTGCTCATGACTATATTTTATTTCTAAAGTCCTTTGTGTTGCGACAATGCCGCAACACAAAGGACATGGTGAAGACTATACATTGAAGCGGAAATGCATGATGTCGCCATCCTGAACGACGTACTCTTTGCCTTCGATGCCGAGCTTTCCGGCTTCGCGGATGGCGGCTTCGGAACCGTATTTGAGGTAGTCCTCGTACTTGATGACCTCTGCACGGATAAATCCTTTCTCGAAGTCGGTGTGTATAACGCCGGCACACTGCGGAGCCTTCCAGCCCTTGTGGAACGTCCACGCCTTTACCTCCATTTCTCCGGCAGTGATGAAGGTTTGCAGATTGAGCAGGTGGTAGGCCTTGTTGATGAGTCGGTTGACACCGCTTTCCTCCAGTCCGAGTTCGTCAAGGAACATCTTCTTGTCCTCGTAGCTTTCAAGCGAGGCTATGTCCTCCTCGGTCTTGGCAGCAATAATCATTGCCTCGGCACCTTCCTCAGCGGCAATCTTCTCGATGGTCTGGCTGTACTGGTTGCCCGTCTTGGCACTTTCTTCGTCTACATTGCACACATAGAGTACGGGCTTGGTGGTCAGCAGGAAGAGGTCGTGAGCCGCCTGCTGCTCTTCCTTGCTCTCGAAGCTGACGCTGCGGGCGTTCTTCCCCTGCTCCAACACCTCCTTATAGGCTTCGAGCACGGTTACCATCACCTTGGCATCCTTGTTGCCTGCCGCTGCTATTTTCTGCTGTTTGGCAAGCTGTGCCTCGATGGTCTCCAAGTCTTTCAGCTGGAGTTCGGTGTCGATAATCTCCTTATCCTCGAGCGGACTGACCGCCATGCCGCCCTCGCGGACGACATTTTCGTCGTCGAAACAGCGGATAACGTGGATAATGGCATCACATTCGCGTATATTGCCAAGGAACTTGTTGCCCAACCCTTCGCCCTTGCTGGCACCCTTCACGAGTCCGGCAATGTCTACAATCTCGCAGGTTGCCGGAACGATACGTCCCGGATGGACAATCTCCGCCAGCTTGTTCAGACGCTCGTCGGGGACAGTTATCACGCCGAGGTTCGGTTCTATCGTACAAAAGGGGAAGTTGGCTGCCTGCGCTTGGCACTGCTCAGACAGTTGAAAAGGGTAGACTTACCGACGTTCGGCAGTCCTACAATACCACATTTTAATGCCATATCTTTATCTAAACGTTTATTTTCTATTGGGTGCAAAAGTACACAATAAAATTGAGATAGGCAACAGAAAGCCACAAAAGGGTGAAGCAAGGTTGCAGTTGGGAGAGAGGAGGTGTGGACGGAGATTTCGGTTCGCACGGCTTCCGGAACGATGGCTGATGGTGGGCAGGACGGTCCTTGCAGCCCCACGGGAGGAATATTAAAGAGACAACGACCTTATGGGTACGTTTCCGCATGCAAATATAGGCGTTTATCTCCCACAAACGCAAATTATCGGGAACAGATGGGTCGTAGGATTGTTTTATTTTTGTAATTTTGCCCTCGTATATTCAACGCCTCACACAAACGCAATGAAGCAATATCACGAACTCAATTTCACACGCGCAGTACTTATCCTGCTGGTCGTGCTCATCCATATCGTACACTTCGGCAATCTATATCCCGAAACGAAGGCAGGGATATTGGCGTTTATGATGCCCTCGTTCCTCGTTCTGACGGGCTATCTGGTGAACGTAGAGAAGACCGTCGGGCAGTTCGCAGTCTATCTCTGGCGCATTTTCCTGCCTTATTTAATAATGGTAGTGGGCTTCTCGGTACTCTCCTTCTTCCTGCCCGTCCGCGACGGCATTACGGAACTGTCGGCAGCGATACTTGCCGAGAAGGTTTTTGTGTCGGCAATCGGACCTTATTGGTTTCTATACGTGATGATGGGCTGCGGAATGGTCTATTACCTGAGCTTCCGTCTCCTTCCGACAGGCAAGAACCGTTTCGCCCGGTTGGCAGTCTTCGGCTTCCTGCTCATTCTCCTTTCGCTCGTCCTGCCGCTGATGTCGGTGCAGAATGTGGCCTACTACTTCATCGGGGCAATGCTCCGCCAGTGCCGGTGCGACTACAATTCTGTTTTCCGTCCTACCCCATACGCCCTGTTGCCCTTCGTAGGCTTCATCTTCATTCTTCAGAGCCGCGACTGGGGGAGCATAGCCATCGTGGGGGCGGTCTGCTCGTTCATTTCTTTTTGCGGATGGGTCTACGGCCGTCTCAACGGCCCTCTGGCGCGATGGATGGACTGGATAGGCATGAACACCCTGCCCGTCTATCTCTTTCATCCCGTCTTTACGATGGCCGGAAAATTCTATCTCCGATACTTCGATTGGGACACGACGGGGCTTGTTTTCACCCTCCTCACCCTCTCGTTGAGCGTTGCAGGCTCTTTGGGTATCGCTCTGATTCTTGACAAAACCCGTCTCTCGCTTGTCTTCGGGCGCAGGGCTTTCATCAGGGAAATGGCTTAGGAAACGCCCGGCAGTGCAGGACAACCACGACTACAATACCTTAGAAATCGCAGGAAGACGCAGGACGCGAAAATCAGTATTCCCACGTTGGGTTATTTCAAAAAAACAGACGGCAGCCCGGCTTCCCCATGCCCATATTGCGAACAAGCCCGTTTCGCATGGTGAAAGTGGCGTTTTCGCATGATGAAAACGCCACTTTCGTTTCGCGGAAACGGCACTTTCATTTCACGAACTCAACAGTTTGCAGAAAAGACCACTGCCTGTAGGGACAGAACGCCTGCCATTGTGCTTAAACGATGACAGCACGCTTTATTTTCAAATTATAGATTTCCTTATCTCATAACAATTTTTTCTCTTTCAGGGACAGCCCCTGTGTCTGTCCGCATGCGCCTGTCTCTCTCCGCATATACGCTTTCCACTCGCTTTCAGCCAGACATGGCGGCTGTCCCCACTACTGATTTACACCCTGACATTTTGGGGAATCGGCCTGAATTTCTCTGTCGTTTGGTCTGATAGACGCCTTATTGAATATCTTTAAATCGTTTAGAAGAAAATACTTTTCAAAGCAGAATAGTCTCAAGAAAAAAGTAAGGAAATATAACCGTTTCTCTATTAAAAAATCTAAATTAAACAAGAATAACTATCAAATCAATATTATTTTAGGCAAATTTTTAATATTTTTGCCAGTGAAAACATATTACTACATAACAACCTAAGAGATGAAACAAATTTACTGCCTACTGATTGCGTGGTTGTCATCTGCCTGTTTATACGCACAAACCAACGCAATGGAAATTAAAGATTACTCCATCTTTGTGGCCCTGAAAGGAACCACAGCTCAAATGCCCGTATTGGTTAGCAACGTGGGTTCTGCCGACATTCGCAACATAGACTACGTGATTACCTGCCCGGAAACAGGAGAAACCAAGGAGTATCATTACGATATTCCCGCTTCGCTCATCTGTATTCCTCAAGGAGCTAAGTCGACTATGCTGAACCTCCCTGCCACAGCAGGAACAGAAACCCGCATACAAGCAAATGAGCTGAAGATAGTTAAGGTAAACGGTCTTCCCAACGAGGCAGACGAAGATAAGGCTACTTCAAAGGGCCGGATTATCACTGTGGCCCAGCCGTCTCAGCACAGAGTACTGATGGAAGAGTTTACGGCTACATGGTGCATCAACTGCCCACGGGGCATTGTAGCCATGAGAAAGCTTCAAAATCTGTTTCAGGATCGCTTCATCGGCATTGCCATCCATTTGGACGACATCATGTCGTGCAGCGGATATAATGCCCTTATCAAGAAAGTCGAAGGCGTTCCTTATTCTATGGTTGACAGATGGCGCGACGGTGATCCTTACTGGGGACAGGAGTATGGCGGTTTCGGCATGAAAGACATTGTAGAAACCTGTCTCAACCAACAGGCAGAAGCCTCTGTCGAAATCTCGGAGCTGAACTGGAGCGACGATTTGCAGCAAATAGACATTGCTACGGATGTCATCTTCCAATATAATAGGGACGAGGCACCTTATGCACTGGGATACGCCGTCGTAGAAGACAGTCTCACAGGAACCACGAAAGACTGGTGGCAGAAAAACAATCTGATGGACGATTTGGAATTTTCATTTGACGACGACTTCAAGGAGTTCTACAAAGGTGAAAGAATCATCAAGGACATGGTCTACAACCACGTAGCTATGGGAGGATGGAGAACAAGTAAAGGATACGACGAAAGTATTCAGGCACCTCTTGTGGCCGGAGCGAAACAGACTCACAGGCAAAGCCTCAACTTGTCTGCCATCACCACTATTCAAAACAAGAAGAATCTGAAAGTGGTGGCTATGCTCATCGACCGGGAGAATAACAGGATTGTCAATACCGCACAGATGGAAGCAGGCAGCTTGATTCCTACAACTGCCATCGGACATTCAGTCGCTGACAATGCAGAAGTGCACGTAACAGGGATATATTCTATAACCGGCGTAAAGCTGAATAAAGTCCCGAGTGGTGTCTATATCGTGAAATATTCTGACGGAACCACCGTCAAGAAAGTGAATAAGTAAACTTTAATAATGCCAAAAGATTACAAGTATGAAGCAGTTTTTAGCATTGATGATGATGATGATGGCATGGCCATTCGCATCGTTCGCACAAGAAGATGACGACATTGTAATCAACGATGTCGAAGTTACCTGTACGGCAGGACATCTGAGCGAGGTCTTGGCACCTCATGACCCAAAGACCATTACAGGCCTTACCATTCAGGGAGAAATTAACGGAACGGACATGGTAGTAATCCGCCAATTGTGTGCTCCCGCCTTCTACGACGACCAAAACGGTATGCTCCACAAACTTGACTTGTCAAAAGCCAAAATCGTTGCAGGTGGTTCAGCCTATTACGAAGACGTAGACTACGGTGGAACGGGCGATGTCTTCTATTTAGAGGACGATAAGGTAGGAGACATGATGTTCAGCGACTGCTCTCGTCTCGACACTTTGATTCTTCCGGAAACAATCAAGGAAATCGGTAACAACGCTTTTTTTGGAATCTACAAGCTGAAAGAACTCAACCTTCCGGCCACAGTCTCCAAGATAGGTAACGGTGCGTTCGCATCCTGTTCGGCTCTCACAGGGATGATTATTCCTGAAGGTATTACTGAAATAGACAAACGCACCTTCTCTGGATGCAAAGGTCTGAAGAGCGTTGTGCTTCCAAGCACATTGCTGACCATCAAGGACATGGCCTTCCTCGGTTGTGAAGGCTTAGAAGAAATCAACATTCCATCCAAAGTAGAAAACATCGGCATGGGCGCATTTATGCTATGCAAAAATGCCACTAAGCTGATTTTGCCGGACTCTATCAAGTTTATCGGAAAAAATACGTTCGCCAACGATGAAATGCTTCAGAATATTTATTGCAAGGCAATGACTCCTCCAGTGTGCGAGGATGGAGTCTTTCTAAATGTGGATGTGAACAATTGCAAGCTCTATGTACCAAAAGGTGCGTTTGAAATCTATCGGGCGAACTATACCTTTGGTGCGTTCGCCAACATCGAGGAAACCGAGCCAGCCGCAGACGTATTGGTACTGGATGAAGAAAACGAGAACAATACGCTCACTCTCTATGAGAACGGAGTAAAGGAAGCCAACGTCAAGCTCACACGAAAGCTCAAAGCCGGCAAATGGCAGGCATTGAGTCTGCCATTCGCACTCAACGGAGAACAGGTGAAGAAATACTTCGGAGAGGAAGCGGTACTCATGGAACCCGACCGTCTCGGAGACGTATCGAAGGGTGAAGAGGAGAAATCCATCGTCATGAAGAAGGCGGAAGCAATGGAGCGGGAAAGGCTTACTTCATTAAACCGTCCCTCAATACCGATGTGATGAACTTCGAGAACGTAAAGATTGAGGCCTGCGTGGGTGTAGAAGTCATCATAGGAGACGAACCGAATCAGGCATTCTTCATGTCCACCTTCAACAAGACGGACGTGTGGGGAAGCGGTGTCTATGTGCTCAACGAGGACGGAACGCTCGCCATCGTGCCGGAGAAGGGAATCGAAAACTACTATGTACCGGGATTCACATCATTCGTGGCTGTTCCCGAAATATGGTATGGCTCTGAAGTGAAGCTGATACTGGAAGCCGAAGAACCCATGAACACACTCGTACTGGACGAAGAGAACGAGAACAATACGCTCACTCTCTATGAGAACGGAGTAAAAGAAGCAAACGTCAAGCTCACACGAAAGCTCAAAGCCGGCAAATGGCAGGCATTGAGTCTGCCATTCGCACTCAACGGAGAACAGGTAAAGAAATACTTCGGAGAGGAAGCGGTACTCATGGAACCCGACCGTCTCGGAGACGTATCGAAGGGTGAAGAGGAGAAATCCATCGTCATGAAGAAGGCGGAAGCAATGGAGCCGGGAAAGGCTTACTTCATTAAACCGTCCGTCAATACCGATGTGATGAACTTCGAAAACGTAAAGATTGAAGCCTGCGTGGGTGTAGAAGTCATCATAGGAGACGAACCGAATCAGGCATTCTTCATGTCCACCTTCAACAAGACGGATGTGTGGGGAAGCGGTGTCTATGTGCTCAACGAGGACGGAACGCTCGCCATCGTGCCGGAGAAGGGCATTGAAAACTACTATGTGCCGGGATTCACATCATTCGTGGCTGTTCCTGAAATATGGTATGGCTCTGAAGTGAAGCTGGTATTGGATACTCCTACGGCCATCAAGAACATTACAGACAATAGTGCCAAGGCAGACAACAAGATATACACCATCAGCGGACAATATGCCGGAACATCTCTGAATGGTCTTGCCAAGGGAATCTACATTGTCAACGGAAAGAAAATATCCGTTAAATAACCAGTTCTTCATGACGGATATTCAGCCATAATACCGTCATTGAACATTCTTCATATTTGCAGGTTTTAAGTATCCAAACCTTAAAACCTGCAAATTCTTATTCAGAAATACACCTCCGCATGTTCCTGCATATTCCCTATATACCACTATATCACAAGATTGCAGGAAAATAAAGCAACGCATAGGAACAAATCTCCCATCTGTCACGATGCCTGCGTTTCGTTCTGTATATGCCCCCATGTTTGCCCCATATTGCGAACAAGCCCGTTTCGCATGGTGAAAGTGGCGTTTTCATCATGCGAAAACGCCACTTTCATTTAATGGAAACGGCACTTTCATTTTTTGGCTGTTTTGTTAAGATTTTCTCTTCTCAATCGTATGCTGCCTACAATGAATGGAAAACATTAGTCTATATTTGGAAGACCGTCTATTCGGCAAGTAAAGACAATCGTAACGAGAATATGGTCCGATATCATGCGGATTGTGGATAAACCTGTTGATAACTATATGGAAAACTTTCTCAAAAGTCGTCTAATAACTATGAGTTTATCCACATCAGAAATCGGAAAAGCAGCAATAAGTGGATATCCATACGGTTGTTAAGTCCCTTTTAGGGAAGTTTTACACACCAAATACACGGAAAAAGATATAAACTTATTATCTTTGCACCGTTTGACAGAATTGTGGAAAACTGCCAATAGATACTGAAAATCAGAATAAAACAGAAACAACAACTTGTTGATAACTTACTTTCACAAGTTGATAAACATTCTGCCAAGAAATCAGACGGAAATCTTTGCACGTATCCACAGCCTATCATACTAAATCATTCTTTTTTCTTCTTAAAAAGAAAGGAATAAGAATATAATGTTACAACAAGCAAAAACTGAACAAGATGAGACACTTCAAGATTTACCTGATAGCACTTCTGACGTTTTTTTCCATCGGAATGGCGGCACAATGTACATTCCGCAACACAGCCTTCGGGAGTGGGGAATACCTGACATATAACCTTTACTATAACTGGAAGTTTATCTGGGTGAAGGCAGGGACGGCCTCGTGGTATACCATTTCCTCCACCTATCGTGGCATACCTGCCTACCGCGCCTCGCTGACTACGCGTGGAAACGGAAAGCTCGACGACTACTTCGTCCTGCGCGACACGCTGCTCTGCTACGACTCCAAGCAGATGGCACCGCTCTATTTCCGCAAAGGGGCACGCGAAGGAAAGCGATATACGGTGGACGAAGTATTCTACAGCTATCCCAACGGCAAGTGCCACGTGCGCCAGCATCGCATAGACAACGACGGAAAACACCAGTGGCAGGAGCATACCTATGAAGATTGTGTGTACGACATGATGAGTATCTTCCTTCGGGCGCGGAGCTTTAATCCCGAGAGCTGGAAGAAGGGGCAGGTGGTGAACTTCCCTATTGTAGACGGCAACAGCAAGAATCCTGCACGGATAGTCTACAATGGCAAGACGAATATCAAGGCGGACAACGGCTGTAGATACC
Source organism: Prevotella dentasini JCM 15908 (assembly GCF_000614065.1). Lineage (GTDB taxonomy): Bacteria > Bacteroidota > Bacteroidia > Bacteroidales > Bacteroidaceae > Prevotella > Prevotella dentasini. Next base: position 73,565 of record NZ_BAKG01000006.1, read on the forward strand.
GTTGTCTGGAGCTGTCATACCTTGAATACGAAAAGGGAAAGTGGCGCAATGTAGCCAGTTTCTACGTTACCGACGACCAAAACCATATCCCCATCCGTCTGGACATGCGTCTGAAGTTTGGTTCTGCCAAGGCTTACCTTGTTTCGATGAAGGGAATTAGCAATAAGATTACTTCACAATTGAAGTAGGAGGGAGGAACCGCCCTACCCTGATTTTCCTCGGCAGGAAGGGAAGAAATTACTTTTTCATCTGTGAGAGGGACTGTATTCAAATCTCACGGTTACCATATTCTTATATTCCGCGAGGCCTTCCCTCCCCTACTGGGAAGGTCCGGGGAAAGTCTGTGTCTTCTATATCTTAATCCGAATCTGTATTTCCAAGTCTGTCATGACAGAGCGGGCTATTTGCTGTAGCCCCGATGAAATATGGTCGCGGTCAAGATAATTGGTGGTGGAACATTTGGCTATAATCATCCATTGTTGCGAGATGTCGGAACGGAGGAAAAGGGCATAGCGGATTCCCTTGCCGTAATAGACAGGAAAAGAGAATGAATAGAGTGGGCCTCGCTCGTAAGAATAGATGCGCGAGGCGTAGCTGCCGGTATGGAAGTAGGCGGCAGTGGCCGTCAGGTTGAGCCATGGAAAAAGGCAGAAGGAGGCGTTTTCGCTCAGCATATAGCCCGTACTGGAGGTTTTATATTGATTTTTTGAGAAGTCTATCTGTGTCTTGCTGCTCCATCTGTCAGTCGTATAGGCAAAGGATAGGCGGGCACGCTGAGTGATGTCGTTGATGAGCCGGCCGGCTGATTCTCCGTTGGCCTCGCCTATCTTTAGCCGGTATCGGGCAGAGACGGTGCAGTTTCCGCGGGTGTAGACAGCCGAGCCGAGATAATCCCAGACGTGGCTGGCGCGGTTGACACGGTAGCGCGGATGGGAGAAATAGGCATAGTCTGCATAAGCCAGTAGCGATAGGTATTTGCCTGTCTGCCAGTTTCCGCCTATGAGTAGTCCGCTCTCGTTCTGAATATGTCCTCCTTCGCTGAATCCGTTAGAGAATAGCGAATGATACTTGTAGCCGTAGTAACGTTGTATGGCGACGAAGGAGAGTTGCCGGGAGAGCTTTACCCGAAGGTTGTTCAGGGTGGCCACGCTTCCGCAGTCGCCCGTTGCCGTCTCGCCGTTGAACGAAAACCGGGGATGGACATAGCCATAGTCAAGGCTCAGATTCCAGAAATCCGTGCCTTCGGGGTCGTATTTTCGGTAAACCTGCTGCGTGGGCGGAGCCAGCGGACGGTTGAAACGGGTGTATAGTCCTGTTGCTCCGATATGCAGTCCTTGGTATTTCCAGTGCAGGTTTCCGCCTGCTGTAGTCTGTGAAGTATTGTTCTTCTTTGTCATTTCCGTCTTTGTGCGGTGATACTCTGATTGTAGCAGTGTTCTGACAGTGCCGTTGCTGTTGAGCGTGGCATCAAGACGGCGGTATGAAACAAAGGCAGACAGATCAAGATGTCGTGCCACCGATAGGGTGGCTGCAGCTCCCTGAAGATAGTTGGAAGCCGAGCGCGACGCGTGGGCACGAATCATGTTGCCCGTCTTTCCAAGGGAATAAAGCGATGCGAGCTTTCCAAAGCCGAAGTCATTGTTTATGACCAGTCCCTCGCCTATGCGTACACGGTAGTGCCCTATGGCAAGAGTCTTCAGTCTGCCGAGCTTCCTTGCAATAAAGTAAAGGCTGTAATGGTCGTACCCCATTGAATTTTTGTTGGCAAGAAAGGGTTCTCCTGCCTGTTGCGCTCCTACTATTCCGGCTTTCAGATAGTTCCCATAATGGAAGTCATACCTAAGAGAGTGTGTATATTTATAGCCGAGATAGCCGTTGCGGTCGCCATGCCGCTCATACATAGGGAGCTTGGCGGTCAGCAGCAGGGTGTGCTTTCCATATTTCAGTGCGTTGTTGAGGCTGAACCGCTGCGTCTCATTGATGGGAGAAAGTCGTACGAAGTAACGGAGCAATTGGTGTGTCGTATATTCAATGGAGGAAATAAGGAAGAGTTCATTCAAGGTTCTCATGCCGTGATACTGATAGATGTAGGCGAGAATATCCTCAATCTGTATATCGGTCAGGAAGGGAATCTGTTCCAAATCTTCCGTGTGGCGGTGTTAATGTCTATCGGATGTTCCGCCAACTGGGTCAGCAGCTCTAAGTTTTCTTCCCTTTGCTCCTCCGTTTCATCTTCTGCGGTGCTGAGTTCGTCGTAGTATTGTTCCCACGGATGGGTGTTTTGGGCGTGGAGGGTGAAAGAAGCCATACAGAGAAGAAGCATCAGCCAGACGGTTTTCATATAGTAATGTTTAATGAAATTAGATAATATAGTTATATATATGGTACAGAGTTGGGAAAATATTGTCTTATATCTCTGCATTAATTCAACTGCAAATATACTCCAACTCTACTATAAAAGCAAGCCGAAACTCAAATTATTATTAAAAAAGAAATGTGGTTCGGAAATATTGGTTACTTTTGCCAGCGTATGAGAAAGAAGGTTATTATACTCCTGTTGGGCTGCCTTTCGTTGTCGGTGCCAGCCATGCCGCAAGACCATATCAATCCCGAGGACAGGGTGGTGGATATGGATTCGCCTACGTTTGTGCCGATGGTGCATATCGGAAAAGCCAAAGTCGGGGCGGACAGCATCCAGTATGTCCGCACGAACAAGATATATGTGTTTCCGCCCATGGAGTTTAAGAACGACAAACAACGTCAGGCCTACAATCGGTTGGTTTACAATATAAAGAAGGTACTGCCGATGGCAAAGGAGTGTAACCAGATAATTGTAGAGACTTATTCCTACCTTGAGACCATTCCCACGAAGAAAGAGCGCAGCGAACATCTCAAGCGCGTGGAGAAAGGACTGATGGAACAGTATAAGCCAAGGATGAAAAAGCTAAGCTATAGCCAAGGAAAACTGCTCATAAAGCTCATTGACCGCGAAACCAACTCGACGGGTTACGAACTTATACAGGCTTTTCTCGGACCGGTGCGTGCCGGATTCTATCAGGCCTTTGCGTGGGTATTTGGTGCCAGTCTTAAGAAACGCTACGAGCCGGAGGGAGCCGACCGCCTCGTAGAACGGATTGTATTGCAGGTTGAGGCCGGACAGCTGTAAGTGCCTGCAAGGGAAAATGAAGTTTGGAAACGGAGGTGCCGGAAAATAAAAAAATGTTTTCCCGTTTGCCGTTTCCCCACAAAATAAATATCTTTGTACCTGATTATAAACTTAAGAGCAAATGAAATGATGAACTTTAACAAGAAAACGGCCGCCCTTGCAGGCTTACTCCTGCTGACAGGGACGCTGACTGCTTCCGCACAGGAAGAGAAACCGCGCGAGAAAAGCATCTATTTGGAATTGTTAGGACCCAGCAACGGCATCGGAGTCAGCTACGATGCACGGCTGAAGAAAGGTTCTCCGTTCGGATTCCGTGCCGGATTCGGTTTCGGATATTCACAATCCAACTGGTTCTTTGGCGATACCCAGTCTACCCGTGTCTACTCTTTCCCCTTGGAGGCCAACTACCTTGCAGGCAAGAAAAAGAGCAAGCTGGAACTGGGCCTCGGCGTTAACCTCGGATTGTATAACGACCATCACAGGGTGGGATATTACGAGCCTGTCAGCGGTCTCCCCGATACTTATCAGGAAAAGGTCTACAGCAGTTCTGAAAACAACTTCAGCTCGTTTGCCTATTTCAACGTAGGCTACCGCCATACCGCTACCAAGGGATTTCAGTTCCGCATCGGTCTCACCACGGCAGCAACGTTGGGCAATGCCCGTCAAAGTGCACACTCGGTGATGCTTGCCCCCTACATCAGCTTCGGAAAGGCATTTTAGAATAGTCTTGTCTGTAAAACAATTTCGTTGAAACAAAAGGATGATATTTTCAGACAGGCTTTCCGGCAGGGCGAAAGCGGCACTCTGATGCAATGAAAGTGCCGTTCCGACTCAGCCAAAGTGGCACTTTCGCACAACGGAAGTGCCACTTTTTTATGCTGATTGGTAACCATCTGGCAGACAGAGTGATACACCTGCCGTTACGAACGCTGGCAAATGGTGAAACGGAAATGAAAAATCGGGACGGTGTAAATATATTTCCGGGTATGCGAAATGGCGTAGAATAGAAGGCTGCCAGCACTCGGCAGGGAAACCGGAATGAAAAAAATTCGCTATTGTTCTGTCACAATCTTGCTTCTATTGCGTATTACATGTAGAAACGAACTGTAAAAATGAAAATATGATGAAGAGAATCCTGTTATTCGGCATCGCAGTGGCAGCCATCCTGACCAGCTGTGCCGCCAAGCGAGAAGTAGAGAATAATGTTTCCGCCCCGGTTGCCTACGAGAGCGATGCTGCCAAGGGCGGAAGGAAAACGGTGAGAAATGTCAATGTCGGCGAGTTTTCCAAGATGGATTTGACAAGCTATTGCCGCGTCCATTTCGTTCAGGGCACTACCTGTAGGGTTCGTCTGGAGGGAGATGGGAAGACACTTGATAACGTGAGTGCAACCGTATCGGGCGGAAAACTGACGATAAGAACAATCAATACGGGCTATCACAAGGGCAAAGAACACGAGTTTGAAGTATTCATTACCGCCCCGGAAATCAGCGAAGTGAGCGTAAGCGGTATCGTAACATTTGAGGCGGACAAGGTGGAGAGCCGCAGTCTCCTCCTCGACTGCACGGGATTAGTTACAATCAATATCGGTACTATCTCGGCAGGAACGCTTAGTATGGTAAACTCCGGGCAGACATCGTTAAAAGGAAAGGCCGATGCCAATAAGATAAAGATAGACAATACCGGAATTTGCCAGCTCGAACTGACGGCCGACGGCACGAGCCTGAAGTTTGAGAACGGCGGACAAGCCCGTGTCAACCTTACTTACAGGGGCGTGGACACGCGGATAGAGAACAGCGGCCTCTGCAATCTCAAGGCGCAGATAACCTCCGGGAAGCTCGTCATGGATAACAGCGGACAGGGCGGTATGAACTTCAATTTCAACGAGGGCGACCTTTCCATAGAGAATACGGGCATAGGCAACATCGTGGGCAAGCTCGACTGCAACAGCGTCTCGGCCTCCAATGCAGGCGTAGGCGACGTAGTCCTTCAGGGACATGCCGACAATGTGAACATCGATTCGTCGGGAGTGAGCAAGGTAGACACCTCGAAGCTCAATAATTATTAAAGGTATCGGATGACGGGTGTGTGGTGGCAGTGATTTGAATGAGTCATTATTTCCCCATTATCTGAACCTCGCTCATTGTCGGCACTGCCCATCAACGCCCGGTATCCGGCACCCGTCATCCTCTCATCCACCATCTCTCATCCACCGTGTCCGAAGCCGAATTTAAGCAAGAAGCCGCCTGCGAGCGAATAAAGATGCTTGCCACGGCCGTCCGCTACGTCAGAGACAGCGATGCAGCCGAAGACATCGTGCAGGATGCCTTGCTCCGTCTCTGGCAGATGCACCCGCGGCTGAACCTCCCGATTGGGCCGATAGCAATGGTGCTGACACGCAATCTTGCCATAGACTACCTCCGCCGGCAGCATCCGCATGAGCCGGTAGAGCTGTTGCCGCTGACTGACGAAAGCATCGACGAGGCCGGACAGGAGCGCATCCGCCACGTACTCGCCATCGTTTCAGCCCTCCCGACGCTCCAGCAGACCATTATCCGTCTGCGCCACATAGAGGGAATGGAGTTCCGCGACATTGCCCTGCTCACGGGAAGCAGCGAGGCGGCAGTCAGACAGGCCCTCAGCCGGGCAAGAAGAGAAGTATTAAAACGCTACAACAATGAAGAAAGAAGAAGTAAGAAAGCTCATCAGTAAGTTCCTTGACGGCGATACGACCTTGGAAGAAGAACGCGCTCTCTACGCCTTCTTCCGTCAGGCGCGGATTGCCGGCGAGTTTCTGCCCTATCGGGAGATGTTCCGCGACTATGCCGCGCTGCCGCTGTTGAGTGGTGATATGGCTTCCGTCCGTGTTCCCAGACAGTCGCCCCGGGGTGGAAGGTGGGTTCGTCGGATTGCCGGCATCGCTGCTTCGGCATTGTTGGTCTTGGGCGTAGGCATGGGCTATCGTGCCTATGAGAATCATCTTCTTGCCAAAAACTACGAGGGAAGCTATATGATTGTCAATGGCAAACGGATAGACAACCTCCGGCAGATACGCCGTCAGATAAAGTCAACTCTTGACGATGCGCGCAGGATAGAGCAGAATATCGGTCAGGAAGACATAATCTCCGATGCCGAGAGGGAAGTGTTGGAGAGCATGGACAGTCCGCAGAAAAGGGCGGAAATGGAACAATTGTTAAAAGATTAGGCCTGCTATGAGAAGATATATAATGATATGGTTGCTTTGCTTCCTCTGTTTCGCGGGAGCAAAGGCGCAGAATAGCATCGACAGGATGGTAACGAAGTCTCTACCAACAACCTGACCACCTTTACAACTGCGGTGAAGCGCAATCCAAAAACAAAGAAAGTGGAGAAGGTAGTGAAGACTTTGGAGATGCAGAACGGATTGGGAGGCGACTTCTACGAAGCTTCAGGCGCGAGAAGAAGACAGGCAGCTGGACCGACAAGGCCACCTACGGCAGCCGGGTCATTACTCTCGTATGCGAAGACAGCCGCCAACTGCGCATCTATATGCTGAAGGGAATCAACGCCAACTTCTCCCACTACGCCAAGGTAACGGTTATCGTTCAGCCGAAGGGATAGTTCGGAGAGACGGCAGGGGCTTCGCCGTCCCTTTGCAGGGAATGAAAAAACTCCCGATAAGCCTGCCGTAGCAGGCTTATCGGGAGTTGGTCTATCGTTTGTTTACCTTTCGTCTTTCTCTTTCAGACGGTGTTCTATCACCTTGGCAACGAGGATAAACTGGTAGAAACCCGTCATCACGCTGTCTATGAAGCCCGTGATGCCGTTACGAATCTCGCCATCCATGAAGTACGATTTGAAGAAACGCCAGAACGGGCGGAACAGCAGCGCGCCCACGCCGTACCGCTTTCCCTTCTTCTTCTCTACTTCCCCGGTAGTGTATCGGTTGTATTTCTCCAGTCGGTCGTCTATGTAATTCTCTATGAGATGGACGAGAACGACGTTCTTCAGATGGTTGTCGATATACTCTGTCCGCCCCTTCACCTGTGGGAAAGTGTGGACATAGGGAGGCCATACCGTCCCCTCGCGGATGAAAAAGCGCAGCTGGTAGTCCTTCGGCAGGCCTTTCTTCATGATGTTCATAAAGCGGTTGCGGCGCGGAATGTACAGTCCCTCGGGGCAGTCAGGGCGGTTTATCCTGCCGTATAGGTAGTCTTTGAGTTCCGGGGTTACCAGTTCGTCGGCATCGACTACCAGTACCCACTTGCCCTGCGCGCTCTGAATGGCGAATGTGCGTGCCGGTTCGGCACAGACGTGGTTGTTCGGGAACGTTACCACCTTGCATCCGTTGCGCCGGGCAATCTCCACGGTGTGGTCGGTGCTTTCCATATCGCATACTACAACTTCGTCAAAGCCCCTGACCGAGTCGAGTACGCGTTGCAGGAATTTCTCCGCGTTGTAGGTATTGATTACTACCGATATGTCTTTTTTTTCCATCTTATGGGCAAAGATACGATATTTTTCCGTATTTTTGCAACATGGCAACCGAAAAAGAAATTACCATTGGATTCGACGCCAAGCGGATTGTGAGAAACCGGACGGGCTTGGGGAGCTACGGACGAAACCTCGTCAACGACCTTTCCTCGGCCGATTCGTCCCACCGTCTGCTTCTCTTCGCTCCCGACAGCGGTCATGCCGATTTGCGGGAACAGGTTGCCCTGCGCGCGAATGTGCGGTTTGTATATCCCGAGAATCTCCGTTTCCGCTTTCAGCGCGACCTTTGGCGCAGCCGCGGCATCGTAAGGTGCTGCGCGAGAACGGCGTACAGATATTCCACGGACTCTCGGGCGAGCTGCCGCACGGGCTGAAAGCCTCCGGCATACGGGGCATTGTAACCATCCACGACCTTATTTTCATGCGCCATCCCGAGTATTATAACTGGATAGACGTACAGATTTACAAGCGCAAATTCTACCAGACGCTGCGCGAGGCCGACCGTATCATTGCCATAAGCGAGCGTACCAAGCACGACATTCTCCACTACGGACACTTCCCCGAAGACCGCATCGACGTGATATACCAAAGCTGCGACACGCGCTTCAGGCAGCGTTCGGACGACGAAACGAAGCAGGAGGTGAGGCGACGCTACTCCCTGCCCGACCGGTACATCCTCAATGTGGGCACGGTGGAGGAGCGGAAGAATGTCCTTCTTGCCATCAAGGCCCTGCGACGGCTTCCTTCCGACCTCCATTTGGTGGTAGTCGGGCGACAGACAAATTACCAAAACACTATCCAGAGAGCACTCGGCGACAGTCTCAAGGGGCGTGTCCACTTCCTTCAGGGAGTCCCCAACGCCGACCTGTCCGGCATCTATCAGCAGGCCGAGTGCTTCGTCTACCCCTCCCGTTACGAGGGTTTCGGCATCCCGATAATCGAAGCCGTGCAGAGCGGACTGCCCGTCGTGGCAGCCACGGGCAGCTGTCTCGAAGAGGCAGGAGGCCCGGATTGTCTCTACGTCTCGCCCGACAGCGCAGACGACATGGCGGCAGCCATCGTGCAGGCCATCGGCCGTCGGGCCGAGATAGTGCCGAAAAGCCTTGCTTACGTCGCCCGTTTCGAGAACAGAAACGTTGCGAAAAATGTATTGGAGTGCTATAATAGGTTGTTGAATGAAGTAAAATAACCTATTTTACTATTAAGTATCGTTCTGTGAAAATATTCTCCTCATTCGGCCTACACGTGCAAACGCAATCTTCGGCAAGACCCTTTAACCCGTTTAATACACAAAAATAAACCCACAAAAGTATATGATTCCCAAGGTAATTCACTACTGCTGGTTGAGCAACGACCCCTATCCCGGCAAGATAAAGAAATGTATGGAAAGCTGGCGAAAGGTGCTTCCCGACTACGAGATAAAGCTATGGAATACCGAAAACTTCGACATAGCCGGCAGCCCGGCCTACGTTCAGGAAGCGTTCCGGCAGCGCAAGTGGGCCTTTGCAGCCGACTACATCCGCATGTACGCCCTCTACACCGAGGGAGGCATCTATCTCGACTCCGACGTAAAGGTAGTAAAGCCCTTCGACGAGTTTCTCAGCCACTCCTTCTTCTCCTCCATGGAGTATCATCCCATACAGATTGAGCGCGACGGCTCGGCCTCAATGATAGACGAGAACGGCAACCGCATCAGGGAAGGATACGTTTCCGGCATACAGATACAGGCGGCCGTGATGGGCGCGGAGGCCGGAAACGTGTTTGTGAAAGACGTGCTCGAAGACTATGAGCACCGCCAGTTCCTCAACCCGGACGGAAGTCTCAACACCACCGTCCTGTCGCCCTACATCTATGCGCGCGTGATGGAGAAGTACGGATTCAAGTATCTCGACCGCGACCAGCCACTGGAACAGAACATGATGATTTACCGTTCCGAGATATTCGCAGGCAACAGGCACGAGGTTACCCCTGCCTCCTACGCCATCCACTACTGCGCCCACAGCTGGCATCCGAGCCTGAAGGAGAAGCTGAGAAAGTGGTGGTCGGGAAAATAGAAACTTAATTTAAAGAATCTGATGATTAGCATTATCACTCCCGTCTTCCAGTGCGAAGACTATCTGCAAACCCTGATAGAATCGATAATCTGCCAAACCTACACCGACTGGGAGCTGCTCCTGATAGACGACGGAAGCAAGGACGGCTCGCCCGAAATCTGCGACCGCTATGCCCGGGAGAATCCGCGCATACGCGTAGTACACAGAACGAACGGCGGACCTGCCGCTGCCCGCAACGAGGCCGTGGCGATGGCAAGGGGCGAATACGTTGCCTTTGCCGACAGCGACGACTGGACGGAACCCCGGTGGCTGGAGCTTCTCCATGCCACGGCACGGGAACGACAGGCAGACATCGTCTCTGCGACTTCTTCGAGGAGTATGCCAACCAAACCGTCAGGAAAGGAAAGTGCGACGACTCGGTGGAGCTGATGGACAGAAAGGAGGCTCTGCTGCGCACCTTCAAGGACGAAATAAAGTGCTATCTCTGGTCTATGCTTGTGCGGAAGGAGGTCATGCAGGAGTCTTTCTCCAACTATCGGGCCTACGAAGACTATGCGACGGTGTTCAAATGGATGTCGCACGTAGAGACCGTCGTGCGGCTTCGGACTCCCCTCTACCACTATCGCCAGTCGGCGGCGAGCACCCTTCACTGCCGCGCGGCGCAGAACAACATCGACCTCCTCAACGCTACCATGGAGCGTTACCGCCTCATCAGCGACAAGGGACTGCTGCGCGAAGACGCCGAAACTGTCAACGGCATCTATACGCGCATGCTCATCAAGGCGGCCAAGGACCTTTCCCGTTCTTCCTACAGCAAGGGATTCAAGATTTATTTCCTCCGTGAGATTTCGTCGGAACTGAAGAAAATCCACCTCAGCTCCTCTTACCGGCACCTCGGGGCAAAGTGCCTGCTGCGCTATAAGCTGATAAAGAAGAGTCCGAAGCTGTTCAAGAGCATAGCAGAGAAGTCGACGGTGTTCTGCCTGAAGAACAAGAACATCTGCCGCAACTTATACAAATAGGTGTCCGGACAGCTGTTGGGGCAGCCGGTGCAAGGCTCGGAAACGGTATAGGACTTTGAAATCCGTTTCATGGTCTGGTCAGAATCAGAAAATGAAAGTGCCGTTCCGGCCGTGTGGGCAAGCCCCTTTCGCAAGGTCAAAGTGCCGTTTTCGCCATGCGAAAGCGGCACTTTCGTTTCTTCATTTCTATATATCTGACAATCAATAGATTATAGATGGCTTTCCCGTGCCGTAACATTGAGGCAGGCCGCCCGGCCGTCTCCCCTCCGCGAAGTAAGGCAGAGCCGGGGCCACGGCAGTCTCCTTTTCAGCCTGTTTCCCCCCTTCCCCTACCCTGCCGGGCCACTCTTTCGACAAAAGACAGCCGAAAAGAGGCTATTTATTTTGCCGTTCCTTTTGTTTCCCGTACCTTTGCAGAAATTTTGAAGCCACATAATAAACAAGCAATGAGCAAAAAACAAATACTCCTCATCAACGACATGGCAGGATACGGCAAGGTGGCTACCGCAGCCATGCTGCCCATCCTGTCCTATTTCGGACACCCCGTCTACAACCTTCCTACCGCTCTCGTCTCCAATACGCTCGACTATGGCAAGTTCAACATACTTGAGACGACCGACTATATCAAGGGCGTCTTCCCCGTATGGAAAGAGCTGGGATTCCGTTTCGACTCCATTGCCACGGGCTTCATAGCCTCCGAGCGTCAGGCAAGGCTCGTTTCGGCCTACTGCCGCGAGCAGGCCGCCCTCGGGACGACCGTCTTCGTAGACCCCATCATGGGCGACGAGGGGAAGCTGTACAACGGTGTAACCCCGTCGGCCATCAACTCCATGCGCGAAATGATAGGCGTGGCAGACCTCTGCTTCCCCAACTTCACCGAGTCGTGCTACCTCACCGATTCGCCCTACCGCCCCGAAGGCGTAACGGCAGAAGAGGGGCGGAGGCTCCTCGACAAGCTCCGCACCATCGGAACGAGGTCGGCGCTCATCACGTCGATTCCCGTTGACGGGCAGCCCTCGGTCATCGGGTACGACGCCGGGGGCGGAGACTACTTCGCCCTGCCCTATACCGAGATACCCGTCCACTTCCCCGGGACGGGCGACATCTTCTCCGCCATCCTCATAGGCCACCTGCTCGGCGGCGAGCCGCTGGTAGAAAGCACGCAGAAAGCCATGGACGGAGTCTATCAGCTCATAGACCGGAATAAGGAAAACGAGGACAAGAACCGCGGCATACCCGTGGAGAAGTTCCTCGGTATATTATAATAGGTATAGGGAAGGCTGCCGGGCGGCCGTCCCGGGCTTCCCGCGCCTCGGGAGAATCATCTCACAATACGTATGACAACGAAATGACTTTATGAACTGGATAAACGGACTATTCAACATCCCCTCGGCATTGCAGGCAGTCGTTATCCTGTCGCTGATATGCGCCATCGGGCTTACTCTGGGCAAGATACGTCTGGGCGGAATATCGCTCGGCATCGCTTCGTCTTCTTCTTCGGCATTGCGTGGGCAGCTTCGGGTTGCAGATAGACCACCAGATGCTCACCTACTGCGAGACGTTCGGCTGGTGCTCTTCGTTTATACGCTCGGACTGCACGTAGGGCCCAACTTCTTCGGCTCGTTCCGGCAGGAGGGCACCATGTTCAATCTGTGGTCGCTTGGGGTGATACTCGTCGGAACGGCAATGGCGGTGGCCCTCACCTATATCATGGGAATACCCATGTCGGCCATGGTGGGCATACTCTGCGGGGCGACAACCAATACCCCTGCCCTCGGTGCGGCGGAGCAGGCACTGGCCCATGTCGGCAACAGCGGGGGAGAAGCCGCCCTCGCCACTGCCGTTACCTATCCGCTCGGAGTGGTCGGGGTCATCTTCGCCATGATATTCATCCGTAAGTTTTTCGTCCGCCCTGCCGACTTGGAACTGCGCCACGACGCTGAGGAAGACTATACATACATAGGGCAGTTTGTCGTCGTCAACCCCGCCTTGGTGGGCAAGACGGTGGCAGAGATAGTGCAGGGAACCCACCTGAAGTTCATCATCTCGCGAATCTGGCGCAACAAGGAAGTGCTTGTCCCCAAGGGAGAAACCGTTCTGAAAGAGAACGATAACCTGCTCGTCATCACCAACAAGGATGAGGCAGCCGGCATGGAGATACTTTTCGGCAAGCAGGTAACGCGCGACTGGAACAAGGAACAGATAGACTGGAACCACATCGACTCCCATCTGGAGAGCCGGATTATCGTGCTCTCCAAGCCGGGACTGAACGGGAAGAGGCTCGGACAGCTCCATCTGCGCGACATGTACGGCGTCAACGTCAGCCGTGTGCTGCGCGGCGACATCAAGCTGTTGGCTACCGAGCGGCTCGTCCTGCGGTACGGAGACCGCCTGACCATCATCGGCAAGCCCGGAGCAATAGACCATGCCGAGCACTATCTGGGCAATTCGGTCAAGACGCTCAACGAGCCGAACATCAGCAGCATCTTCCTCGGCATGATGCTCGGGCTTGCACTGGGGACGATTCCGCTCTCACTGCCCGGCATGGATGCCCCTATCCGCCTCGGAATAGCAGGAGGCCCCATTATGATGGGTATTATCGTGGGTGCCTTCGGGCCGCGCCTGCACATCGTTTCCTACACTACGCGCAGTGCGTCGCTGATGCTCCGCAAGCTCGGACTGGCACTCTATCTTGCCTGCCTCGGCCTCGACGCAGGCAAGGACTTCCTCTCTACCGTCATCCGTCCCGAGGGATTGCTCTGGGTGGGGGCAGGTTTCCTGCTCACGGTAGTGCCGATTGTCATTGTAGGCATCGTAGCCCTGCGCACGAGGAAGTTCGATTTCGGCACCGTCTGTGGTATTCTCTGCGGCTCAATGGCCAACCCCATGGCACTGGGATACGCCAACGACACCCTGAAAGGGGAGACGGGCAACATCAGCTATGCCGCCGTCTATCCGCTGGGCATGTTCATCCGCGTCATCATAGCGCAGGTGCTGGTCATGTTTTTCGTATAGCCGGCAGCGGGGGAAGTGCTTCCACAAGGTAGCATCGTCCCCTGCCGGCTATACGAAATAGGGGTAAAAATGGTATTAATTGGTGGCTTTGACCATAAAAATAGCAATTTATCTGTATTTTTTCTCTTCTTTTTATTGTCGTCTTCCTATAATTTTGTATATTTGTGCGCAATATTGTTATTCATTAAAAATAATCCCCATGATTAGAAAATTACTTCTTTTGACTTTCGCGGCAACATTGGGACTCACTGCCAATGCACAGGTAGGGAATATCCATCGCGACCCAAGTACACAGAGTTTCGTGCAGAACTACACCCAGAGAAATGCTCCGGCAGCTGTCAATAAGCTCGAGGCGGCAGAGAATCAGGTTTGGTGGAGTCCCGTCTACAACGGTGAAGGACAGCGCAGTGCACTCGGAACCCAGACAGCAGAAACCATCGATCAGGCTATATTCGTTCCCGGTGGCAATCCCGTACTGGCAGGAAACACCATCAAGGCCGTAAGAATCTACTTCCGTTCCAAGAAAAATCTGAAAGACCTTAAGGTATGGCTGTCAAAGAAGCTCCCTGCAAAGGTTGCAGATGCTGACTATAGCCAGGCCGTCGATATGGCGAAAATCAGTGCCGGAGACCTGAAGCAGGGATATTGCGGAACTGCCAACGACATAGAGCTGACTACTCCTTACTCCGTGGGTACGGAAGGCGTGTATATCGGCTATAGCTATACCGTTACTGCACTTTCGGAAGATGGCGACAAGTTTCCTATTGTTACTACCTATGATGGAGGTAACAATATTACGGCAGAAAATGGTCTTTTGCTCAGAACATCGGCTAATGTGAAGGACTGGACCGACTGCAAGGGACAGACTTATGGCAACCTCGCCATCATGGTTCTCGCAGAAGGTACGTTCACGCAGAACGCTCTGACTCCTCAGTCGGTTGTAAGCCCGACGGTAGGTTTGGGTGGCACCATTGACACCAAGTTCACTTTGGCTAACGGCGGTAGCGCAGGCGTCAGCGACTTTGACTATACCATCACCTCTGACGGTGTTGCAGGCGAGGAGAAGCACGTGAAGCTGAACGAGAAGTTTACCAAGTTCGGTGGTACATTCGAGGTCATCATCAAGCTCAATGCCGACGAGCAGGTGGGCGTAAAGGAGAAGATTCTCACCATTACCAAGGTAAACGGTGTGAAGAACGAGACAACTCAAAATAGTCTTAAGTTCAACCTTACCACTCTTAAGAAGCTCGTTAAGCGTGGTGTTGTCGTAGAAGAATTTACCGGAACGGGCTGTGGTTGGTGTCCACGTGGCCTTGTCGGTATGGAGAAGATGCGCAAGAAGTTCGGCGACAGCTTTGTGGGTGTAGGTATTCACCAGTACAACAGCAACGACGCTATGTACTTTAACTCATACGCTACTATTGGTTTCAAAGGTGCCCCAAGCTGTATCATTGACCGTAAAGGCGATACAATAGATCCCTATTATGGCACTGGCGACGATATTTGCATTGACTTCCAGAAGGCTCTTGAACGTGCTGCCAAAGTAGGAGTAGAAGTTAAGGGAGAATACAATGAAGACTACACGAAGGTTACTGCTACTGCGACCGTCGATCCGTTGGTTAATGGCAAGTACACCATTGCCTACGCTCTTATCGTCGACGGCATTACTGGAACGACATCTGCATGGAAGCAGGCCAACTACTATGCTTCTCAGGTTTCTGCCGATCAACTTCCGGAGGACCTGCAGCAGTTTGGTAAAGGTGGCTCAAAGGGAACCAGCACGATTGTCTGGAACTTTGACGACGTACTCATTGGAAGCTCTTACAGCACATCGCACGTAAATCAGGCAAGCATCGAAGACCTCGTAGAGGGCAAAGTTGTTACCAATACCTACATGCTTGAGATGCCTAAGAGAAACGCCATGAAGAAGGCTATCGAAACAGCAGGCTACGACAAGGTGGCTGTCATTGCAATGATTATCAACCCTGACGGTAGCATAGAAAATGCTGCAAAGAGCTATCTCTCTGCATCAGCCGGAATCGACGGCGTTTCAGAGAATAAGAGCGTTGAACTGAAGGAAGTAGCCCGCTACACCGTTGACGGTCGTCGCATCAGTGCTCCGCAGCGCGGTCTGAACATCGTTAAGATGTCTGATGGCTCTACCGTTAAGGTTATGGTTAAGTAAAAACGAAACTCAGCGGCATCCGCGTGGTGCTGATAGATAAAGGGAGAAGCCCCGGCCGAGGATTGACTTGGCCGGGGCTTTTTGTCGGTTGTCGCTTGCCGGTGAAACGTCTGCTGTCCGGCAAAGAAATGCTCGCTATTTGCCGGTGAAATGAAAGTGCCGTTCCGGCCCTGCGAAAGGGGCACTTTGACACTGCGAAAACGGCACTTTCGATTTGCCGCTAAGGCTTGGCTGTTTCTTGCCTGAAAAGGGGCAGCTGACCGGCAGCATCCAATGGGTCCGCCATTTGGCGCGTTTTCGGCAAAAGAACGGTCGCTAACTTGTGGGGATGGGAACATTTTCTTACCTTTGCACGTCAACATTATAAGGAAAAGAATGAAGAAGCTCTATATTGAGACCTACGGATGCCAGATGAATGTGGCCGACTCCGAGGTCGTTGCCTCGGTGATGAAGATGGCTGGATACGACGTCTGCGAGAATGAGGATGAGGCAGATGCCATTTTCCTCAACACCTGTTCGATTCGCGAAAATGCAGAGAACAAGATTTACAACCGTCTTGAGACGCTCCACGCAGAGCAGAAGAAAGGCCGACGGCTCATCCTCGGCGTACTCGGGTGTATGGCAGAGCGCGTGCGCGAGGACCTTATCGAGAACCACTACGCGAACCTTGTATGTGGCCCCGACTCGTACCTGAACCTGCCGGACATGATTGCCCAGTGTGAGAACGGAAACAATGCACTCAACATAGAGCTGTCTACGACCGAGACCTACCGCAGCGTCGTTCCCCAGCGCATCGGAGGCAACCGCGTGTCGGGCTTTGTCAGCATCATGCGCGGGTGCAACAACTTCTGCCATTACTGCATCGTGCCCTTTACGCGGGGCCGCGAACGCTCGCGCGACGTGGAGAGCATCCTCTCCGAGGTGAACGACTTGCACGGCAAGGGCTTCAGGGAGGTTACGCTGCTCGGGCAGAACGTCAACTCCTACGGGCTGTTGCCGAACGGCAGGCGTCCCGAGGGCGGCACGTCGTTTGCCCAGCTGCTGCGCAAGGTGGCGCAGAGCGTGCCCGACATGCGTGTCCGTTTCACGACGTCGAACCCCGAGGATATGTCGGATGACATCATTGAAGCCGTCGCCGCCGAGCCTAATCTCTGCCACCATATCCACTTTCCGGTACAGAGCGGAAGCAACGACGTGCTCCGGATGATGAACCGCAAGTACACCCGCGAGGATTATATGAATAAGGTAGCTACTATCCGCCGCCTCATTCCCGACTGCGGTCTGACCACCGACATCTTCGTCGGCTATCACGACGAGAGCGAGGAGGATTTCCAGCAGACGCTCTCCCTTGTCCGGGAAGTAGGGTTCGACTCCGCCTTCATGTTCAAATACTCCGAGCGTCCGGGCACATACGCTGCCAAGCACCTGCCCGACAACGTTCCCGAAGAGGAGAAAATACGCCGCCTGAACGAGCTGATTCGTCTTCAGACCGAGATTTCTGCCGAGCGCAACAAGGCCGATATAGGCAAGGAGTTCGATATTCTCATAGAGCGGTTCGGCAAGCGCAGCGCGAGCAGCTGATGGGCCGGACGCAGCAGAACAAGGCCGTGGTCATACCGAAAGGCAGGCACCACATCGGCGAGACCGTCCGTGTGTGCATCACCGGGGCCACCTCGCAACGCTGATAGCGAGGAGGCCGTTTGTATTTAATGTTTGAGGATTCGGATTTTGGGTGATAGTCGTTATCGTCGTGTGAAGCCCTTATGCCCGTTGTTTTAAGATGAACAGGCCATGAAGAGCAATAAAACCGACAAATCCTTGGTGGTTTTCCTTTTTAATGCTATATTTGCGGAATAGAAAAAAAAAGAAAGGGCATATAATGTCTACGATAAACTTAATTGGGTGAAACGGAATGGAAGGAAGGACCGCCTAACTTAGGCCGAAAAGGATAAGCAGATAAGACGTATGAAGGAATTTATTCAGGTTTTGCGCAGGTTTGTTCCGCCCTACAAGAAGTATCTTGTACTGGCGGTAGTGTTCAATGTGATATCGGCGGTGCTGAATATCTTCTCCTTTGCCACGCTTATCCCGATGCTCCAAATCCTCTTCAAGGTAGATGCAGGGACAGGTGCCACCCACGTGATGGCGTGGAGCGAAGGGTCGTTGAAGGAGGTTTTGTCCAACAATGCCGACTATTATACGCAGATATATATTACCAGTTGGGGGCCGACCACGCTGCTGCTGGTTATCGGCCTCGGTCTGGCCTTTATGACATTCCTCAAGACTGGTGCCTATTTTCTTTCCTCGGCATTTGTCATTCCCATCCGAACGGGCGTGGTAAGAGACATCCGCAATCAGCTCTATGAGAAGATTACGTCCCTTTCTCTGGGCTTTTTCAGCGAGGAACGGAAGGGAGACATCATTGCCAGAATGAGCGGAGACGTGCAGGAAATAGACAATTCCATCATGTCGTCCATCGACATGCTCTTCAAGAATCCGGTACTCATAGTCATTTATTTTTCCACTTTGCTGTTCATTTCGTGGCAGCTTACCCTCTTCACCCTCATATTCGTGCCCGTCTTCGGATGGTTTATGGGGCTGGTGGGACGCAGGTTAAAGCAGAACAGCATCACCGCCCAAGGACTTTGGAGCGACACCATGAGTCAGGTGGAGGAAACACTTGGCGGACTGAGAGTAATCAAGCGTTCTGTGCCGAGGAGATTATGAACAGGCGGTTTGACAAGGTCAACTCGCAATACCGCGACGATATAATGCGCGTCAGCATACGCCAGCAGCTCGCCCACCCCATGAGCGAGTTTCTCGGTACGGTGATGATAGTCGTTGTCCTTTGGTTTGGCGGAACGCTTGTCTTGGGACAATACCCCGTCATCAGCGGTCCCACCTTCATATACTACCTTGTTATACTCTACAGCATCATCAATCCGCTGAAAGAGTTCTCCCGTGCGAGCTACAATATCCCCAAGGGACTGGCCTCGATGGAGCGCGTCGACAAAATTCTCAAGGCCGAGGTAGAGATACAGGAGCCTGACCAGCCGGTTCGTCTTGACACTTTCGAGCATCAGATAGAGTTCCGTCACGTCAGCTTTGCATACAAAGACGAGAAAGATAAGGACGGAAAGACCATGCTCCACTGGGTATTGAAGGACATCAACCTCACTATACCGAAGGGCAAGACGGTCGCCTTGGTCGGTCAGAGCGGCTCGGGAAAGTCTACACTGCTCGACCTCATTCCGCGATACTACGACGTTCAGGAGGGGGAAATCCTCATCGACGGCATCAACGTGAAGGATTTGGGCGTCCACAACCTGCGGCAGCTCATCGGAAACGTCAATCAGGAGGCGATATTGTTCAACGACAGCTTCCGGAACAACATCTCTTTCGGTTCGACAGCGACCGATTCGGCGATTGAGGATGCTGCGCGCATCGCCAACGCACACGACTTCATCATGCAGAGCGAGAACGGCTACGGGACGAACATCGGCGACCGGGGCGGCCGTCTCTCCGGGGGGCAGCGTCAGCGCGTCAGCATTGCCCGCGCCATACTGAAGAATCCGCCCATCCTCATCCTTGACGAGGCGACGTCGGCACTCGATACCGAGAGCGAGAGACTGGTTCAGGACGCCCTCTACAAGCTGATGAAGACCCGCACGACCATTGCCGTGGCCCACCGGCTGTCCACCATCAAGAACTCCGACGAGATATGCGTCATGCACGAGGGAGAGATTGTGGAGCGCGGAACACACGACGAGCTTATGGCAATGGACGGCTACTACAGGAAGCTGCACGACATGCAGGAGATATAGTAGGATAAGTTTTAATATTTGAATGAGACGCTTACTGAAGTCTACATTTGCCTCGCCCATAGCCCTGATACTTAACTTGGCGATGGCGTATGCCATTTTTCTTGTGGCGCGACTGGCTTATTTTTTCGTCAACTACAGCTATTTCGCTGACGGACTGACGGCTTCTTCCCTTTCCGCATGGGTACGGGGAAGTCTGCTTTTCGATACTTCCGCCATTCTCTATACCCACATTCCCTATATCGTGATGATGCTTCTGCCCCTCTGGCTGAAGGAAAACCGCGGTTATCATAGGGTCTGCAAGTGGCTGTTTGTGGTGGTCAATGCCGCTTCTCTGGCCATAAATCTTGCCGATTCGGTCTATTTCCCCTTCACGCTGCGGCGTACCACCACGAGCGTGTTCCGTGAATTTGACAACGAGAACAACATTTCCGGCATCCTGCTTCACAATGCCGTTACTCACTGGTACCTTCTTCTGCTCTTCTTCGTAATGGTCTGGCTGGCTTGGAAACTCTATGCCATGCCCCGGAACGACTACCGCAGCTATGTCAGCGTGCGGAGCCGGTGGATGTATTCTGCCCGGCTCTTTGCCTGCCTTGCCGTTGCCGGCGTGCTCACCGTTGCCGGATGCCGTGGCGGCCTGCAGTCGGGCGTGCGTCCGATTACCATCAGCAACGCCAACCAGTACGTAGACCGGCCCACCGACTGCGCCTTGGTGCTCAACACGCCCTTTGCCCTTATCCGCACGATAGGTAAGTCAGACTTCACCGTTCCCGACTATTTCCCTTCTCTGGCAGCCTCTGCCCAAGTCTATACACCGTTCCATCAGCAGGAGTATGCCGACTCTGCGGCGGCAGGAAAACCGCGGCCCAATAGGAAGAATATCGTCATACTGATAGTCGAAAGTTTCGGCCGGGAGTACATAGGCGGCTTCAACAAGGACTTTTTCGGAGGCAAATACAAGGCTATACGCCTTATGTGGACAAGCTGATAGAGAAGAGCCTCGTCTACAGATACTCGTTCTGCAACGGCAGGAAGAGCATCGACGGCATGCCGTCCGTCCTGTGCGGTATTCCGCGCTTCGGCGAACCGTTCATCCTCACGCCTGCGTCGATGAACGACTATACGGGCATCCCGGGCCTGCTGAGCCGCTGGGGCTACCAGACTGCTTTCTTCCACGGTGCCAACCGCGGCTCGATGGGCTTCTTGGCATTTGCCAACAAGATAGGTTTCCAGAGCTATTACGGCCGTCAGGACTATGCTGCCGACCCGCGGTTTGGCGGCGACAAGGACTTCGATGGCAACTGGGGAATATGGGACGAGCCGTTCCTGCAATACTATTGTACGAAGATGGGCGAGATGAAGCAGCCTTTTATGACCGCCCTCTTCACCGTTTCGAGCCACGACCCCTTCGTAGTCCCCGAGAAATACAGGAATGTCTATAAGGAGGAAAACCTGCCCATACACAAGTGCATCCGCTATACGGACATGGCCATCGGCAAGTTTTTCGCCTCTGCGAGCAAGCAGAAATGGTTCAAGAACACCATTTTCGTGCTGACGAGCGACCACACCAACCAGAGCGACCACGAACAATACAAGACCGACATAGGCGGTTTCTGCTCGCCAATCATCATCTACGACCCGTCGGGCGAGATTCAGCCGGGGCGCGTAGACGGCATTGCGCAGCAGACAGACATCATGCCGACGCTGCTGAACCACGTCGGCTATCCTGAGAAATACCTCTCTTTCGGTTTCGACCTTCTCCGCACGCCTGCCCGGGAGACGTGGGCCGTGAACTATCTGAACGGCATCTACCAGTACGTCAAGTATGGCTACGTACTCCAGTGGGACGGAAAGAAGACACGCGCCGTCTACCGTCTGACTGACCTTCTGATGCAGCGGAACCTTGTCGGGCGTGTTCCCGAACAGGCAAAGATGGAGCGCGAGCTGAAGGGAATCATCTACCAGTATATGTACCGTATGGTGCACGACCAGCTGCGTGCCGGTTCTCCGGCTGCCGCTGCCGGCCCGCGGGCAGGCAAGTAGCCCCCGGCAGACAGTCAGACCTGCCGGAAAGGGCTGACGGGCTGCCCGTAAGCCGCCCACCATAACAACTCACAACAATGAAGAAAGCGTTATACCGTCTCCTCTACCTCTTTGCCTACGGCTTTTGGTACGTGGTTTCTCTCCTTCCCTTTTGGGTGCTCTACCTCATCTCCGATGCCCTCTACCTCGTTGCAGGAAGGCTCGTCAGATACCGCCATCGGGTGATATGGAACAACCTCAAGAGCAGTTTCCCCGAGAAGAGCGAGCAGGAACTCCTCGTCATTGAGCGTGGATTCTACCACTGGTTCTGCGATTACTTGGTCGAAACCATCAAGCTGATGACCATGAGCCGCCGGCAGCTGATGAAGCGGATGACCTTTACGGGAATGGAAGAGTTCAACCAAATCCTGTCCGAGGGGCAGTCTGTTGCCGTCTATCTCGGCCATTTGGGCAACTGGGAGTGGATAACGGCCCTGCCCTACTGGGCACCCGGCTCGCTCTGCTGCCAGCTCTACCATCCGTTGGAGAACGAATACTTCGACCGTCTCTTCAAGTTTGTGCGCGAACGGCAGGGTGCCCTCTGCATCCCGATGCAGGAGTCGCTCCGCAAGATTATCCGGTTCTCGCGCGAAGGCAGGCCTCTCGTCGTCGGATATATCTCCGACCAGACCCCCTTCTGGTGGAACATACACCACTGGGTGGACTTTCTCCACCACGATACGCCCGTGCTGACGGGTGCGGAGCGTATTGTGCGGCACACCGGGCAGGCGTTTGTCTACGGCGACGTTACCCGTGTCGGCCGCGGACACTACAACTGCGAGATGCGCGTCATCCACCGCGAGACCCGAGGATTGCCCGACTACGAGATAACAGACCTCTATTTCAAGGAGCTTGAGAAGTCTGTCCGCCGTCAGCCCGAAATCTATCTCTGGAGCCATAACCGCTGGAAGCGCACGCGCGAACGCTTCGACGAGTACTTCGAGGAAGTCGACGGGAAGGTGCACCTGCGCGAGGGGAAGGAGATGATTTTCTAATTTCCGCCGGCCTTCCTGTCCTTGGGAAGGAGACTGGTTTGGCGTGTCTGCTATAGGCACTCCGTGTTTTCAGGCATGCACTGAAATATTTTTACATCACCTTT
Organism: Prevotella dentasini JCM 15908; assembly: GCF_000614065.1. Taxonomy (GTDB): domain Bacteria; phylum Bacteroidota; class Bacteroidia; order Bacteroidales; family Bacteroidaceae; genus Prevotella; species Prevotella dentasini. The sequence goes on from NZ_BAKG01000006.1 coordinate 96,485, forward strand.
TTCCTATACTCGTGTGGAGATAAGGGATGTGCAGTTGTAACATACTGATATATAGCGAGTTCCAAAGCCTTGATTTTGCGATGCGAAAATGCCGCTTTCGTAACGTGAAAGTGCCACTTTCATCAAATGAAAGTGGCACTTTGACCGCATGAAAACGGCATGATGAAGCATAAAATGTGAAATATCTTGACGCTTTCGCCCGTATTCTCGTGCGACGGGTCTTCTTTATTCTTCTGTTTTTTGGTCGGCTTTGATGAGGGCGAGCAGATGTTCTACCGCCTCGTCTTCGGGAATATTGTGCTCTACGCATACCTTTTTCCGGTACAGGCTCACCTTCTTCGGCCCTGCGCCTACGTATCCGTAGTCGGCGTCGGCCATCTCCCCGGGACCGTTGACAATACACCCCATGATGCCGATTTTCAGTCCTGTCATGCCCTTTGTGGCTTCCTTGATGCGTGCGATGGTCGTGCGGAGGTCGTAGAGGGTGCGTCCGCAGCCCGGGCAGGAGATGTATTCTGTCTTCACCATGCGGAGCCTGCCTGCCTGCAGAATGGCAAAGGCAGTCTGCTCTACGTCCTCTTGCGCGAGGTCTCCGTCGTTCATCAGCCACAGGCCGTCCGTCAGGCCGTCCACCATCAGTGCGCCCATGTCGGCGGCGGCCTCCAGCTGAAACTGCTCCTTGGCGGTGATGGGCGACGGGTGTTGGGTGGCGTTGGAATGTTGATACATTTCTGCGAATACGACCGGGTTCTTCACGCCTGCCACCATCAGCTGATGGACGAGGGCACGCTGGTCGCCCAAGCGGTTCTGGTGGCTGCTCATGCAGACTACGACCACCTCGGGGTGAGCCTTGAGACAAGCCAGAAACTCTTCAGAAGGAGTGCCGTACTTCAGCACGAGGAACTTCACGGGAGCGTGGACGGAGCTGATGAACGGCATGCCCGTAACGGGGAAAATGGGGAATACGTTCTTTTCCGGCAGTCTGTTTTCGGCAGCCAGTGCAGCGTAGGCGTTGAAGTCGAGTATGTATTTCTGCTTCTCTGAGAGCTTTTCGGGCAATTCTCCCTGCACGTAGATGTAGTCGGGGGTGGGGAGGCCGGGTGACGAAATCTCGTTGGTGAGGTCTTCTGCCCTGCGCGTGGCAATGACTACGGGTACGTTTTCGCCCCCGATGTTGCCTGCGGCCGTGGTCTTCCGTCGTTCGGGACGGAGGTAGTCGAAGTCTGCCGCCTGCTCGGCAGGGATGAGCAGATGGCCCTGACGGCGGCGGATATGCCACGTCAGGTATTTCGCTACGGGAATTTCGCATTCCGGGTCTTCGCTCAGCGATACTCGGATGGTGTCTCCGATTCCGTCGGCGAGGAGTGCTCCTATTCCCACCGCGCTCTTGATGCGTCCGTCCTCGCCCTCGCCGGCTTCCGTAACGCCCAAATGGAGCGGATAGTGCATGTCCTCCCTGTCCATCTCTGCGACCAGAAGGCGCACCGAGCGCACCATCACTACGGTGTTGGAGGTCTTGATGGAGATGACGATGTCGCTGAATCCGTGTTTCTTGAAGATGCGGAGGAACTCCATGCAGCTCTCTACGATGCCTTCGGGAGTATCTCCATAGCGCGACATGATGCGGTCGGAGAGACTTCCGTGGTTCACGCCGATGCGCACGGCGGTATGGTTCTGCTTGCAGATTTCGATGAACGGGGTCAGCCGGTCTTCTATTTTCCGAAGCTCCCGTGCGTATTCCTCGTCGGTGTACTCGAGCATCTTAAATGTCCGTCCCGGGTCTACGTAGTTGCCGGGATTGATGCGCACCTTCTCCGCATAGAGGGCGGCGACGTCCGCCACGTTCGCGTTGAAGTGTACGTCGGCGCAGAGCGGTGTCGTATAGCCGTCGGCACGGAGCTGCGCATTGATGTTCCTGAGGTTCTCGGCCTCGCGCCTCCCCTGTGTGGTAAGGCGTACCAGCTCGCCTCCGGCTTCGACAATGCGCTCCGCCTGTGCCACGCTCGCCTCGGTATCGTTGGTGTTTGTCGTCGTCATAGACTGCACCCGGACGGGATTTTCCCCTCCTATGTCGAGTGCGCCCACGTGAGTTACGGAGGCAGGACGGCGGTTATAGTTGAATAAGTCTGTCATTTTCTTTAGTTCAAAAATTCGCAATCCCTCATTCAAAATCTCAATTCTGAATCTTGAGCCATGAATTTTGGATTACAAGAAAGTTCTTAGCACTTGAACCGATAGTCCTTGATGGCAGCCAGTTCTTGGTTGGCTTTCTCTATCTTCTTGCCGAGCGTAGCCTTCCATGCGTCAACTTTGGCAGCAATGGTATCGTCGCCCAGTGCCATCATCTCGGCTGCAAGGATAGCCGCATTTTGCGCTCCGTTCACTCCGACGGTCGCAACGGGAATACCGGGAGGCATCTGTATGATGGAAAGCATGGCATCCAGACCGTCAAGCATCCCCTTGATGGGCACGCCGATAACGGGCAGCGGCGTAGAGGCGGCGATGACTCCGGGCAGTGCGGCAGCCATGCCGGCACCTGCAATAATCACCTTGATGCCGCGGCCCTTGGCTTCTTTGGCGAAGGTTTCGACGGCGTCGGGAGTGCGGTGGGCCGAGAGGGCGTTCACTTCGAAAGGAATCTCCTGCTCTTCAAGCCACTTGCAGGCTTTTTCCATAACGGGCAGGTCGCTGGTCGAGCCCATGATAATGCTTACTAATGGTTTCATAATTATTCTGTTTTTGGGAGTTGGCTGTGGGACGATGGGTGGTTGCGGATGCCGAAGGGTAAGAATGTCATATCAGCAGGATGGTGATGAAAGAGCTGACAATGCCGAGAAACAGTCCGCAAGAGACTTGCTCGAGCGAATGTTGCCGCAGGATGATGCGGCTGGAGCCTACGATTCCCGACAGGATGGTGGTCAGGAAAATCCACCATACGGGGTTGAAGCTGAGCAGCATCGAAAAGGCGACAAGGCTGCCGAGTACTCCTCCGATGGCCGCTGTGTGGGTAGAAATCTTCCACCATACGTTGATGATGGCGCAAAGCACCTGAATGACGAGGGCAACCATCAGTATTGACGTAATCAGATGGGGCAGGTGGAGCACGTTCATGATGTAGAAGCACGTGAAGTAACAGACAATGGAGATGATATAGGGTATCATCCGCCGTTCCTTCTGTCCGAGCTGAACGGGTGTCCATCCGTGATACTGCCGGTAGATGTGGATGAGAAGCGTCGGGATAAGGACGGTAAAGAGATATACCAACAGCACCAGCGACAGCTTTGCCTGCCATGGGTACGTGCTGAGATAGCTGAAGATGAATATCGCCAGCAACCCTACGACGGCAGGTAGAAGGGTGTCAGCAGCATGCTGATGACCCGTGCGGTGAGTATGATGTTCTTTTCTGTCATCTGGTTGTTGGTTGCCGGTTGCCGGATGCTGACGGGCCGGGGCGGTGGATGTTGCTGATTGCGTATGGCGGAAGGGCAAACTCTCATCACCTATTACCCGTTACCGGCCCATCTATTCCCTGCGCAGCCGTGCTACGGGGAGGTTCATCTGTTCGCGATATTTGGCTACTGTCCGGCGCGCTATGGGAAATCCCTTCTCTTTCATCACCTTGGCGAGAGCCTCGTCGCTGAGCGGCCGCTGCTTGTCCTCTCCGGCAATGACCTCCTTGAGGGCCATCTTTATCTTGCGTGTGGAAAGCTCCTCGCCGTCCCCGGTGGTATAGCTGTCGGTGAAGAAGAACCGAAGGGGGAACGTGCCCCACCGGGTTTGCGCATACTTGATGTTGCTGACGCGCGATATAGTCGATATGTCCAGTCCCGTGCGGTCGGCAATGTCCTTGAGAATCATCGGCTTCAGGTCCGCCTCGTCGCCGTCCTGAAAGAACTTGTGCTGTATGTCGATGATGGCTTTCATTGTTGTTTGGAGCGTCATTCGGCGTTGCCTGATGGCCTCTATGAAGCCTTGCGCCTTCTCCACCTTCTCCTTGGCATAGAGCAGAGCCTCCTTCGCCTGTCGGGTCATTCCGTTTTTGTTCTCCTTATAGGCTGCCACCATCTCGTTGAAAGCCTGCGAAACGTGCAGTTCGGGCAGGTTCCCTTGGTTGAGGGTGAATGTTACCGTCCCGTCGTCTTCGGTATCGACAATGAAGTCGGGCGTTATCTGCTGTATATTGCGTCCCTGCGTCTCGCCCATCGACGACCCCGGCTTCGGGTTCAGCTTGCGAATCTCGTGCTGAAGGGCCTCTGTCTGAATGTCGTTGAGGCCGAGGGAAGCCTGTATCTTGTCCCACCGCTTCTTCGTGAAAGCCTCGAAATAGTCGGAAAGGATGGTGCGCAGATACCTGTAAACGCTGCTATTGCCGTCCCACTCTCCGTTTTCCACCTTGCGGTCTACCTGCAACAGCAGGCACTCCTGCAGGGAACGGGCACCGATGCCTGCCGGGTCGAAGTCCTGAAGAATCAGCAGAACCTCCTCCAGTTCGCCCTCTGTGCAGTCCAGATTGTGATAGATGGCAAGCTCGTCGCTGATACTTTCGAGGCTCTTACGGAGGAGTCCGTCGTCGTCGAGGCTCCCTATGATATACTCAATGATGCTCCTCTGCCGTTCGGTCAGCTCGCGTTCGCCCACCTGCTCGTTGAGCTTGTCGATGAACGAGGTCGTATCGCCATAGACCATCTCCTCGTAGTCGGCATTGTTCCGCTGCTGCCGGCTGTCGAAGGTAGCAGGTCGTCGTCCGACCGCATCCGTTCGAGAGCCGTGTCGAGGGCATCCTGCCGCTCTTCGCGCTCCTGTTGCAGGTCGAAGTCGTCGCCGTTGCCGTCCGTGCTGTCGGTATGTTCTGTCTCGCCTGCCTCGCTGCCGCCCATTTCGAGGGCAGGATTGTCGTCGAGTTCGGCGTTGACGCTCTCTTCAAGTTCGGTCAGCGGCATCTCCAACAGCTTCACCAGCAGTATCTGCTGATGGGAGAGACGCTGTACGAGCTTCTGTTTCTGTTGCTGAATCTGTATTTGTCCTTGTGCCATTCTGACCTGAATTACGTTTGCAAAAGTAATAAAAAACTAATAGATACGATACTGTTGCCAAGACTTTTTCACCCTTGTGCGAGTTTATGGCAGAATACGGAGACAAACGGCCCGTCAGTCCGATCCGTCCGGCTTTCTGCGGGCGGACGGGGCATCTGCCCCTGCGGGATGGGCGGCGGATTTTTATCGCCCTGTGAGATAAGCAGATAGCCGTGGCTTCCGCTACCTGAAGTAGTCGCGCAATTGGGCTGCCAAGGCCGAAAGTTTCCCGGGTTCGCCGTTTCCGTACCGTTCCCAGACTTCCTGACAGGGCAGGAGGAGCGGCGAGACGATGAACTCGTTGCGGTTCAGGTAGGGGTCGCAGAGCTGGAAGATGTCCATGATTCCGACTATCTTTCCGGCCCGAATCTTCAGCAGCCGGGCCAGTTCCTGCACCTCGGGTGTCTCCTCTGCCATCGTGATGGGCGTCAGCCGGAAGTACAGGTCGAGTATCATAATGAGCATGACTGGCTTCAGTTCCCTGTCTTGTTCCAAGGGCAGGAAGTCGCGCTCGAAGGTTTCCCTGACGGCAACTCCCTCGTAGAACGCTGCCGGCTGCCCGAATCCCGTCATCGACCGCAGCCGCTTCACGTCCTTGGCGAGCTTCTTCGGGTTTCCGGCATAGGTGTCCCGGATAAGCCGAAGGACGGGCGTCTCGCACTGTCGTAGGCGGAACATCTGTTCGTAGAGGCTTTGGGGCGGAATATGGAGTTCGAGGCTGAGGTCGACCAGCGCACGGGAGTAGGGTGGTTTCAGTCCTTCCGGCTTCTTCATGTAGAGCTGAAGCAGGAGCAGCCAGTATTCGTCGGACCATAGGGGATGTGTTGCCATAAGCAGGAAAGGATGTCTTGGTTTCGTTATGGCAAAGATACCTCTTTTCCAAGTAATTGCCAAATAAAAGGCAGACTATCTGTGAGGTGGGGGCACGACAGGCCGGAGGGCCGGGGGGGAAGCCGTTGCGGCACGTGTCTTTCATGGTGTCGGAGGGAAGAATATGCCCTTCCGTATCGCTTCACGGGCATGGAAATCCTGCCTTACGGGACATGCGGCAGGTATGGCCTTTTGCAGAGAAAAAGGCGTCTTGTAAGGTTCAGTATATCAGTCAGTTGCAGAGGTGTTGCGAAAGTGCCCGTTTCGCATGGTCAAAACGGCACTTTGACACAGCGAAACGGGCTTGTTCGTTTTGCCGGACGGGCTTTCCGGCCTTTCGGCTATGCCGTAATCCTCTTGCCGGGGCAGTCCCCTACCCTATCAGTCCGCACAGCGTTCTCATGCCTTCGCTCGCCCCTTTCTTTATATGCGTAACGTTCCCGATTCCTCCCGAGGCCACGTCGTCCGGGTCAATCAGGTAGACGGGCGTGCCGCGACGGACATACTGCACCAGTCCGGCAGCCGGATAGACATTCAGCGAAGTACCCACGATGACGAAGATGTCGGCCTTCTGTGCCTCGGCAATCGCCGGCTCCATCATAGGGACAGCCTCGCCGAAGAACACTATGAACGGGCGGAGCAGGCTGCCGTCGCCGGCCTGTGTGCCGGGAACGACCTCGCAGCGTTCCGGCGTCAGCTCCTCAATGTATCGGGAGTCGTAGGGCTCTCTGCTCGAACATACCTTCGTGAGCTCGCCATGCAGGTGGATGACGTGCCGTGAACCTGCCTTCTCGTGCAGGTTGTCGACGTTCTGGGTGATGACCGTAACGTCGTAGCGGTCTTCGAGCGTCCGGATGAGGCGGTGCCCCTCGTTCGGCCCGGCATCGTAGAGCTTCTTTCGGAGCATGTTGTAGAAGTTGGTGACGAGCGTAGGGTCGGCTTCCCATCCCTGATGCGACGCTACCTGCTCCACGGGGTAGTTCTCCCACAGCCCGTCGTTGCCGCGGAAGGTCTTGAATCCACTCTCTACCGACATGCCGGCACCTGTCAGGAATACGATTTTCTTCATAGTTCTGCTGTTTTTAGTCAGGGGAGCCGTCCGGCAGGCTGGCTGTCCCGTTTGGGGCGGCAAGCCGTATGCAGCTGCAAAGGCCGTTGGGTTCTCCCGTTGGTTCTCCTCTACAAATTTAGTTATTTTAATTAGATTATTGCCCTACTATGTTGTAAAAATAGTATCTTTGCACATTATTTTATTATAAAAGCAACGATAGAAATGGACAAATTAAGCTATGCACTGGGCATCGGTATCGGTTCCCAACTCGCCGGGATGGGCGCAAGCGAACTGAATATAGATGACTTCGCACAGGCTATCAAGGACGTTGTCTCCGGCAACAAGCTGCAGGTAGACCACAATGAGGCTCAGACGCTTGTCAACAACTTCTTTGCCGAACAGGAGCCAAGCAGCAGGCAGCTGCGGCCGAGGCAGGCAAGGCTGCCAAGCAGGCAGGCGAGGAGTTTCTCGCAGCCAATGCGAAGAACGAAGGGGTCGTTACGCTGCCGTCAGGCTTGCAGTATCAGGTACTGAAGGAAGGCAACGGCAAGAAGCCAAAGGCTACCGACCAAGTCAAGTGCCACTACGAGGGTACGCTGATAGACGGTACCAAGTTCGACAGCTCCTACGACCGGGGGCAGGCAGCGACGTTCGGGCTGAATCAGGTCATTGCGGGCTGGACCGAAGGCGTACAGCTGATGCAGGAAGGCGCGAAATACCGCTTCTTCATCCCTTACAATCTGGCCTATGGCGAGCGTGGTGCAGGTGCTTCCATCCCCCCGTTTGCAGCTCTCGTCTTCGATGTAGAGCTGATAGAGGTTGTGTGATTCCCTCTTTCGGAAGGGCTTTGGAAAGCTCCATTCAGTCAATAGTATATAACAAACACAACATAAAATGAAGAAAATTTCAATCTTAGCCGCTATGCTATCGCCACGGCAACATTCACATCTTGTGGCAACTCTTCAGCTCCGAAGGAAGAGCTGAAGTCCGACATCGACTCTCTGAGCTATGCTTTCGGCATTGATCAGGGTCAGAACGTAAAGCAGTATCTTCAGCAGATGGACATTGACACGGCCTATATCGACGAGTTTGTCAAGGGCATGAACGATGGCGCGAAGAACGTAGACGACAAGAAGAAAGCGGCATACAATGCCGGTATCGGTGTGGGCATGCAGATGAACATGGTTATCAAGAACCAAATCAACCGTCAGATATTCGGCGAAGACTCTACGAAGACCATCTCGCTGAACAACTTCATCGCAGGTTTCGCTGCCAGCGCAAAGGGCAAGGGGCAGAAGATGACCGTAGAGCAGGCACGTTCGGTAGAGCAGGCGACCTCGAAAGCCATTCAGGCCAAGGCTGCCGAGAAGACCTACGGAGCCAACAAGAAGAAGAGCGACGCCTTCATGGTAGCCAATGCCAAGAAGGCAGACGTAAAGAAGCTCGGCAAGGGCGTGCAGTATAAGGAACTCAAGAAAGGCACGGGTGCACTTCCGAAGGCTTCTGACATCGTGAAAATCAGCTATGTAGGCAAGACCCTTGACGGAAAGGTATTCGACAAGAACGACGCTGCAAGAATGCCGGTAGGCGGTGTTATCGAAGGCTTCACCGAGGCCCTGACCCACATGCCTGTAGGCTCGAAGTGGGAAATCTACATCCCTTACTCCGCAGGTTATGGTGCTCAGGAACCCAATCCGGCCATCAAGCCGTTCTCTACCCTCGTCTTCACCGTTGAGTTGCTCTCTATCGAGAAGACCCCGGAGGCTGCTCCGAAGTCTGAACCAGACGCACAGCATAAGCATTAAAGATATATCAGTAGGAGGAACAAGGTCGGATATTCGTGTCCGGCCTTGATTATATCCTCCTTGTCATAGCTTAAACATCATCAGAAAGGATATGAAAAAGACATTGATTTTAGCTCTTCTCGTCGTTGGCGGTGCAGCTTTCAGCACGGCAAGCGCACAGGGAAAGAAGAAGGAAAAGAAGAACAGGCAGCAGACGGAAGCCGCCTGCGACACAGCATGTCAGAAGATAGAACTCAAGACCTCGGCAGACTCAGTCAGCTATGCCGCAGGTATGTCTATGACAGTCGGTCTCGACGCCTATCTTACCAAGCGCGTCGGGCTGACCAAGGAGCAGATGCCCGACTTCCTCCGTGGCCTGAAGTACGGCATAGAGCACCGTAAGGACTCCGGCTTCGCGGCTTATGCGGCAGGTATGGAAGTGGCTACGCAGGTAGAAAAGAGCATGCTCCCGAACGTAGAGAGCCAGTTCGAGGGTTCGTCAGAGAAGATTGATGCCGAGATGCTGTACCGTGGATTTCTCGCAGCGTTGGAGAAAGACACTACTTTCTTCAGGCAGGCAGCGGCGGAAGACTTCTTCCGGACAAGGCAGACGGCCGTGAAGAATGAGAAGATGGCCTTCAACAAGGCGGCAGGCGAAAAGTTTCTTGCCGAGAATGCAAAGCGTCCGGGAGTCATCACCCTGCCCGATGGTCTTCAGTACCGCATTATCACGCAGGGAACAGGCCCTACTCCGAATACGACCGACAGGGTTCGCGTGGTCTATGAAGGCAAGACGCTCGACGGAAAGGTATTTGATGCCACATCCAAGCACGGTACCGAGTTCGATACTTTTGGCGTGGGCGGACTCATAAAGGGTTGGACCGAGGCTCTGACCATGATGCCGGTAGGCTCGAAGTGGGAGATTTTCATTCCGCAGAACTTGGCTTATGGCGAGCGCGGAGCAGGTCGCGACATCGACCCCTACTCTGCTTTGATATTCACTTTAGAGCTGAAGGGCATTGAGGAAAAGCCTGCTGAAACCACGGGAATGAAGGAAAAGCCCGTTGTTAAGGCCACTCCTGCAAAGCCTGCTGCCAAGGGTGGCAAGCCGGCTGCGAGAAAGAAGTAATACGGGATTCGTACGGGGCCTAAGCGATGCTTTTACGCCCACGAAACATTAAAGAACAACAAAATGCGCCTTTTAGGCGCATTTTTTGTATCAACTTGTTGATTATATCATATTAATTGACTACTTTTGCTTTCAGATTGAAAAGTATTAACATCGTGGCATTAATCTGTTGATGCCAAAATATTAAATAAATGGAAAAGATAGACAGACTTGATAAGAAGATATTAGGAATCCTTTCCCATAACGCCCGTATCCCGTTCAAGGATGTGGCAGCCGAATGTGGCGTGTCGCGTGCGGCCATTCACCAACGCGTGCAACACCTGATAGAGAATGGAGTCATCACGGCAGCGGATTCGACGTGAACCCCAAGAGCCTCGGATATACTACCTGTACATACGTAGGACTCAATCTCGAACGCGGATCTATGTATAAGGAGGTGGTCGAAAAGCTCAACCAGATTCCCGAAGTGGTGGAATGTCATTTCACGACAGGCCATTACACGATGCTGGTGAAGCTCTATGCCAAGGACAATGAGCAGCTTATGGACTTGCTCAACGCACAGATACAGATTATTCCCGGCGTTGTCTCGACGGAAACGCTTATATCTCTTGAGCAGAGCATTAAGCGCGAGATTCCCATTGCGACCGGGCTATAACGCCAGACAAGTCAGTTGGCCTTGAAATAGGGTAGGGGAAGCCGAAAGGAAAAGCCTCTGTCTGAGTCGAGTCGGACCAGTATGACCAGTCTGACTCGTCGGATTATGCCAATTATACTCGCTCAAACAGCAAAAGAAAATCGCTCAAACAGCAGAAGAAAGTCAGTCAAACAGCAAAAGAAATGAACTACGATTTGCAGTCGTATCTCGATAAAGTCTATGCGACATACCCCGAGGCGCAGCACCGTCCCGTTATTGGCATCACGACAAACTTCTCGGATTGCGATGCTACCATACGCAAATTCTATTATGAACAGGTCGTGGCTGCCGGTGGAACGCCCCTGCTGATTCCGCCTGTTGCCGACAAGGAGGTCGTCATCAACACGCTTTCGCATCTCGACGGGCTGATATTGTCGGGTGGGGCCGACTTCAACCCGCTCTGGGCAGGCGAGGAGCCATCGACAAAGCTGCATGGCATCAATGCCTCCCGGGACCTTCCGGAACTCCTTCTGACCCGTCTGGCGTTCAATCGTCAGATACCGATACTCGGAATATGCCGCGGTATACAGACCATTGTGATGGCTTTGGACGGGAAAGTGCAGCAGGACATCTATGAAGACTACATAAAGACCGAGCAAACAATAGAGAAGAAGCTCGGGAAAGACGTGGTGATAACCAAGCTGCATGCTGCTTCCATCAAGCATAGTCAGGATGCCGGCTGGTCGGAACCGACGCATACGGTCTCTCTGGAACGAGGTTCCATTCTGCGGGCCTTATATAGGGAGGATACCATCTGCGTCAATTCGTTCCACCATCAGGCCGTCTCTGTTCCCGGGCCACGCTTCCGGGCGACGGCAAAATCCCCCGACGGTGTGATAGAAGCCATAGAAAGCACGGAGTTCAAGCCTATATTGGGTGTCCAGTGGCACCCGGAATTTCTCGGAGAAGACGGATTGAAGCTCTTTCAGTGGCTTGTCGTACAGGCGAACAACTTCTATCAGGCAAAGAAACTCCACCAGCGCGTCCTCACGCTCGATACCCATTGCGACACGCCGATGTTCTTCCCACAGGGCGTGCAGTTCGACCAGCGCGACCGGCGCATCCTCTACGACCTCCACAAAATGACCGAGGGGCATCAGGACGCCGTTACGATGGCAGCCTATCTGCCGCAACCCAAGATTGGCGAAACATTCTCTTCAAAGATAGACGTAGCCGGACTGGAGAAGTATAACCCCGAACTTACTGCCTCGCTCGATAACCTTACGCCTGCGGTCTATGCCGACTTAATCTTCGACAAGATAGAGCAGATTGTCAAGAAGAACCAACGCTACCTGAGCATAGCACGCACTCCGTCCGACATCTACGAAGACAAGCGTAAGGGAAGGAGAAGTATTCTCTTTGCGATAGAGAACGGATTGGCCCTCGAACATAAGTTGGAGAATGTCAAGCACTTCGCGCAGAGAGGCGTAACCTACATAACGCTGTGCCATAACGGCGACAACGACATCTGCGACTCAGCCCGCGGATGCAATACGCACGGCGGTGTGAGCAAGTTTGGCGCGGAGGTCATCCGCGAGATGAACCGTAACGGCATACTCGTTGACCTTAGCCATGGTGCCGAAAAGAGCTTCTACGATGCGTTGGACATCAGCAGCCAACCCATCGTATGCAGCCATTCAAACAGCCGTGCCCTCTGCGACTCGCCCAGAAACCTTACCGATGAGCAGCTGCGTGCGTTGGCTGCGAAGGGGGGCGTGGCCCATATAACGCTCTACAAGGGCTTCCTCGTAAAGTCGGGAGAGGCTACCGTGCTCGACGCTGTGGCACATCTGGAACATGCCATCAGCGTTATGGGCATCGACCATGTGGGTATCGGCACCGATTTCGACGGAGACGGCACGGTCAGGGGACTGGCTGATGCAAGCGAGATGATTAACTTCACCCTCCATCTCCTGCGCAGGAAGTACAGCGAACGCGATATTGAGAAAATATGGGGAGGAAACTGGCTGCGCGTCATGGCACAGGCGCAGCGGTAAAAAGCCTCGCCAAGCTCCTCCGAGGGAGGGGAGATTCTCTAAACAAGAATTTTTCACCAACAATGAAGACCAGAATAAAACTTTTCCTTGGCTGCCTCGCAGCCGCTGCACTTGCCACTTCAGTTTTCAGCTGTAAGGGTAAGTCCACCTCTACCGACAACAATGCAGACACCGTGGCGACCGCCAAGCCTGTCGGCCCTAAGTTCAATCCCGACTCGGCATACGCCTTTACTGCCGCGCAATGCGCTTTCGGGCCTCGCGTAATGAACTCCGAGGCACACGAGAAGTGCGGACAATGGATAGCCGGAAAGTTCAGGCAGTATGGCTGTACCGTACAGGAGCAGAAGGCAGACCTCAAGGGCTACGACGGCACGACGCTGAAGTCGACCAACATCATTGCCCAGTTCAATCCCGAGGCACAGCAGCGCGTGCTTGTCTGCGCCCACTGGGACAGCCGTCCGTGGGCCGATAACGATCCCGATTCTGCCAACCACCGCAAGCCTGTCATGGCTGCCAACGACGGTGCGTCGGGCGTTGCCGTGATGCTGGAGATAGCCCGTCAGCTACAGGCGGACAGCACCCTGAACATCGGCGTGGATTTTGTGTGCTTCGATGCCGAGGACTGGGGACTGCCACAGTGGGAGACCGGCTATCAGGATACGGGCGACACGTGGGCTCTCGGTGCCCACTACTATGCCGAAAACTTCCCCACTGCCGTGAAGCCCATGTTCGGAATCCTCCTCGATATGGTTGGCGGCGAGGGAGCGCAGTTCTACCGCGAAGGCATGTCGAAGCAGTTTGCACCCGACGTTGTCAGCCGTGTCTGGTCGGCAGCACAGGCAGCCGGATTCGGCAGCTACTTCCCCGAGTCGGATGGCGGTATGGTTACGGACGACCATGTACCCGTCAATCAGAAGGCAGGCATCCCTACCATAGACATCATTCCGTACTATCCCGACTGTCAGGCCAGCTCGTTCGGCCCCGTATGGCATACCGTCAACGACACGATGGAACACATCGACAAGACCACTTTGCAGGCTGTGGGCCAGACGGTGATACAGGTATTGTTCAGCTAAGGCCGTTTTCGCCTGCCGTGCCGGCGTTGTCGCTATAGTGTCCGGGTATTTCCGGCAGGGCGTGGCGGACACCGGCAGGGCATCTGCCCCGGGCGAGGGGACGGAAACTGCCGGTACAGAAAGATACAAACGAAGCCCCGGTCTTCCCTGAATTTCTTCGGGAAGACCGGGGCTTGTCGTTTCTGTCGTACGGCGTGTAGCGGTTAAAGGCTCTGAAATGCTGTCAGAATCTTTGCGGCTATTTCCTTCTGTTCGTCGTCGCTTACCTTTACGTGCTTGTGGAAGTCTACGTCGGCTTCGCTGTTGATGGGGACGAGATGGATATGCGCGTGGTCGACCTCCAGTCCGAGGACTATCTGCGCTACCTTCCTACAGGGGAAGGCCGTCCTGATGGCCCGTGCCACCTTCTTGGCAAAGACCTGAAACTCTGCCAGTTCGTCGTCTTCCATATCGAAGATATAGTCTACCTCGCGGCGGGGTATTACCAGCGTGTGTGCCTTCCCTACGGGGTTGATGTCGAGGAAGGCATAGAACTTGTCGCTTTCTGCGCATTTGTAGCTCGGTATCTCACCGGCTGCAATCTTGGAAAATATGGTCATCTTTTCTCCTCCTTGGCTTAGGCATCGATAGCGATGCTGTCAATGCGCAGCCTGATGGTGCCGCGCGGAATGGTTATCTCAGCTATGTCGCCCACCTTCTTGTTGAGCAGGCCCTGAGCAATAGGGGTCTTTATGGAAATCTTTCCCTGCTTCAGGTTGGCTTCGGTTTCGCTGACGATGGTGTATTTCATCTTTGCCTGTGTAGCCATATTGGTCATCTCGACCGTGCTGAGAATCTGCACGGCATCGGCACTGAGACGCGAAACATCCACAATCTTTGCCTGTGCAAGCGTCAGCTTGATGTTATTGATTTTTGCCTCCAGATGGCTCTGTGCCTCCTTGGCGGCATCGTACTCGGAGTTCTCGCTCAAATCGCCCTTGTCAGCAGCCTCGGCGATGGCAGCCGATGCCTTGGGACGTTCTATGGACTCCAAACGCTTCAGTTCGGCCACGAGGTTGTCGTAGCCTTCTTGGGACATGTAAGACATAATTAATCTTTACGTTTAAAGTTTATACGTTTTTCAGCGGACATAAAAAACACAGAATCCCGACACAAGCATCATGTCGGAATTCCATATCCTTTATTTCCTTATCTTTATCTTTTCTGGTGCAAAGGTAGCCCTAAAAAACGAGATGGCAAAGTTTTATGGGGTTAAAAATGCTTTATGATACTGCAATGCCCGTTTTTAGGGCATAAAATGGCGGTAAAATGAAAGTGCCGCTTTCGCATGGTGAAAGTGCCCGTTTCGCATGGTCGGAACGGCACTTTCGTCTGGCCGCTGCGGCGGTATGGTCTTGCCCCTGCCGGATGGTTGCCGGCAGGGGCGGGAAAGGAGGTGCCGGCTGCGTGCGTAGGCTATTCTCCCACGGTGCGTCTTTCTTTGGACAGCTTTTGGAAAACCGACGGCTTAATGCCCGTCTGCCGCGTGAAGACATTGATGAAGTTAGACTGCGACTTGTAGCCTACGCTCTCGGCAATGGCCTTGATGGTGTAGTTGCCGTAGTGTTCGGTGTCGTTCATTCTTATCATGGCTTTCTTCACGCGGAACTCGTTGAGGAACGTGCGGAAGTTCTTGGAGAAGACATCGTTGATGATTTGGGAGACGTACCGGGAATTGGAGTTGACGAGTGTGGCGAGGCGGTCGATGGTAAAGTCGCTTTCGCAGTAGACTTCGGTCTGTTCCATCACCTGTAGGATGGAGTTCAGCAGCTGGGTCTGGTGCTCTTCGGAGAGCTTCAGGGGCATGCGCATGGAGTCGGGCAGGGGAGACGTGGCTCCGGCCTCGTCTTTAGGCCTTTCCGGTTGTGTCTGTTCCGTAGTTGGAAGCGGTGCGGACGGTATGCCTGCCGGGGCTGACGGCTGCGTCTGTTCGGCCTTCATGGTGGCTATCCGGTGCTCCAGTTCCTTGATGCGCAGGGCGTGCAGGTTGTCGGCAGCGAGTTGTTCCTGACTTCGGTCGAACAGGTCGTGGTAGGCATGGCGCAGCCGGCGGTACTGGATATAGGCTACGGCGACGAGCAGGAGGACGATGGCGATGAAGGCGACAAGCGTAATGAGCCAGCGGCGTTGTTGGGCTATCTCCTCGGTCTGGGCACGGTTGGTTTGGTTGAGGCTGCTGATGGTCTTCTGATTGTTGTCCATCTCGTAGTAGAAGAGGGTGTTCCGTATGCCGTTGAACTCGTTCAGGTTGAAGATAGAGTCGCTCAGGCTCAGGTATTGGGCCTTGTATTCCAGCGATAGAGGCTCGTTGATGCCGTGATAGAGCCTTGAGAGGCTGCGGAGGGTGGATATGAGCAGCGAGGTTTGGCCTGTCTGGATGGCTATTTCCTTGTTCTTGTTCAGGTAGAAGAGGGCAGAGTCGCGTTTGCCAAGGCTTTGGAACGCACTGGAAAGGCTGGAGTAGCAGGATGCCAGACAGACGATGGTGAGGCGGTTGGCGGTGCTGTACCGGGCTGCACGGTGGAAGTATTCGATGGCTTCGCTGTTTTTGTCTTCGTATTTGAGTATGACGCCCTTGTCGAAGAGGAGGTCGAAGTTGTACCGGGGACGCTTTTCCCGGTTCTTGCTTATTTCGTCGTAGTACTGCCAGTAGGTCTTGATGGGCGTCTTGGGCGTATAGGCACAGATGAGGTTGCTCAGGAGCATGTTGACAAACTCTCTGTCGCCTTGCCGCCGTGCTATTTCGAGAGCCTTGGTGTAGAGCGAGCTGCCTTGTTCGTAGTCGTTGAACATGCTGTATATGTTGCCTATGTCCTTGTAGAGCAGTGGTTGGAGGTTCTCGAGGCCCTGTTCCTGACAGAATCGGAGGGCTTTCATGTAACATTCCATAGCCTTGGAATAGGAGTCGCGCTCGTAGTAGAGCCGTCCGGCCTTGTAGAGGCTGGAGGCATAGAGCTGCTTGTCGGACGTGTTGCGGCGGTTGAGCAGCTCGAAGCAGAGGAGTGCGCTGTCTGCCTTCTCTGTCTGTATCAGCCGGTCGCCCTGTCGGAAGAGCTGCATGTCGGTGAGACGGAGTAGGTTCAGCCCCTTCGTTCCCGTCTTTCCGCTGATGGCAGGGGAATGGATGAGTAAGAGTAGCAGGAGTAGGGGCATGTGGGTTCTGATGTTCTTTGTCATTGATGTCCTTTTGTTGTGTGTGCTGTCTTCCGGGGCACGTTTTCTGCTACGGGTTCTGCCGTAGTATCTTCTTTATTTCTTTTTTTCGTGAAGTAGGAGTCCTGTTCTTTGGCTTTTTTATCGGGCTATATCGGCTGATAATCGGTTTGCAATGAGCAGACAGCCGCCCTCGTCTGTCTGTTTCGGCCGGTGGATGGGAACACGCGCGAAGTGTGTCCCTGCTTTATTGGGTGCTCTTTCCCTTCGGTAGTCTAAGGAAAGATATGCCTTTTGCCTTTCCTGCCCTTGTTTCCCATTGAGGCTCCCCTCCGAAGGGAGGGGGTGGGGGAGGCTTCCTAATGCGCCTCCAGCCAGTTCTTCCCCCATCCGGCATCGGCTACCAAGGGAACGCTGAGGGGATAGGCACGTTGCATCTCTTCGATGACGATGCGCTCTACAAGCTCCTTTTCTTCGGGGAATACGGAGAAATTGAGTTCGTCGTGTACTTGAAGAATCATCTTGGAACGGATGTTCTCTGCCTTGAAACGCTGCCAGATGCGAATCATGGCCACCTTGATGATGTCGGCTTCCGAACCCTGTATGGGGGCGTTGATTGCGTTTCGCTCGGCAAATCCACGCACAGTGGCATTGTGGCTGTTGATGTCCGGGAGATAGCGGCGGCGGTGGAAGATGGTCTCTGCGTAGCCTTTCCGGCGTGCCTCCTCCTTGGCGCGCTCCATATACTGCTGTACCTTCGGGAAGGTCTTGAAGTAGTCTTCTATCAGTTCGCGTGCTTCGCTGTTGGGAATATCCATTCGCTGTGCCAGTCCGAAGGTGGTAATGCCGTATATGATGCCGAAGTTCGCCTGCTTGGCTTTCTTCCGCTGTGTGTCGGAAACGTCGTCCATCTGCTCGTGCCATATTTTGGCGGCAGTCGCACGGTGGATATCTAATCCCTCGCGGAAGGCTTCTGTCATGTTCTCGTCTTCGGAGAGGTGGGCCATAATGCGCAGTTCAATCTGGCTATAGTCTGCTGAAAAGAACAGACATCCGGCTTCGGGGATGAAGCATTTCCTTATTTCCTTGCCGTCGTCTGTACGTACAGGGATATTCTGTAGATTGGGGTCGCTTGAGGAGAGCCGCCCCGTCGCCGTAAGGGCCTGATTGAACGAGGTGTGGATATGGCCGGTACGCTTGTTGATAAGTTTCGGAAGCGCATCGATATAAGTTCCCAGCAGCTTCTTTATCCCTCTGTAGTTCAGTATCTTTCCTACTATCGGGTGCTTCCCTTGCAGGCTTGTCAGGACTTCCTCGCTGGTAACATACTGCCCTGTGCGCGTCTTCTTCGGTTTGTCCATAATCTGTAGTTTCCCGAAGAGAATGTCGCCTACCTGTTTCGGACTCGATATGTTGAACGATTCACCGGCTGCCTCGTAGATGGCGTGCTCGTACTCCTGCATCCTTTCTGTGAAAATCTTTGACGTTTCCTGCAGGGCTTCCGTGTCGAGAAGCACCCCATTCTGCTCCATGTCGGCAAGGACGGGGACAAGTGGCATCTCTATTTTGCGGAACAGGTCTTCGGCATTTGCCTCTTTCAGTTTCGCTTCGAGGATGTTCTTCAGTTGCAGGGTGATGTCGGCATCCTCGCACGCATATTCATAGACCGTGCTTGGATGGAGGTCGCGCATGTTCTTCTGCTTCTTGCCTTTCGGGCCAATCAGCTCCTCAATATGTATCGTCTTATAGTTCAGAAGTGTCTCCGCCATATAGTCCATGTTGTGGTGCAGCTCCGGCTGGATGAGGTAATGGGCTATCATGGTGTCGAAGAGAGGTCCTTGAACGGACACTCCGTAGCAGTGCAAGACCTCCATGTCGTACTTGATGTTTTGCCCCACCTTCTCTATTTTGGGGTTTTCGTAGAGTGGTTTGAAGATATTGATGATTTTTAAGGCTTGTTCACGTTCTGCCGGAATGGCTACGTAAAACGCCTTTCGAGGCTCTACGGAGAAGCTCAAACCCACAAGTTCGGCCTCCATTGGATGGGTTGATGTGGTCTCCGTGTCTAAACTGACAAATTGTTTTGTCAATAAAAAATCACAAAGTAGCCTTGCTTCCTCCTCATTATCAATGAGTTTATATTCGTGGGGCACCGTTTTCAGGCTCTCATAATTCGTTTTTTCAGGTTCATCCTGCCCGTCGGGCGGATTTATTGCAAAGAGATTAAGTTGCAAATCGGGCTGTTTTGAAGTTTCTTTACCTCCTTTAACAAATTTATTCAAAAGCGTTCTGAACTCCAAATCGGTGAAGAGCTGGCGCAATTTTTCCTCGTCGGGTGCTTCGACCTTCAGGTCTTCCAGTTCCACCTCAATGGGCACGTCTGTCCGGATGGTCGCAAGGAACTTCGACATCCTTATGTCCTCGGTAGCGTTCTCTACCTTTTCGCGCAGCTTACCCTTGATTTCGGAAGTGTGGGAAAGCATATTGTCTATAGAGCCAAACTGGTTGATGAGCTTGGCGGCAGTCTTTTCGCCTACGCCGGGACAGCCCGGGAAATTGTCGGCAGTGTCGCCCATCAGTGCCAGAAGGTCTATGACCTGCAATGGGGTGGGGATGCCATACTTGGCCTCTACCTCTGTCTCGCCCAGCTTCTCATATCCGCCACCGTGCCGGGGACGATACATATAGACATTCGGACGGATGAGCTGCCCGTAGTCCTTATCGGGAGTGAGCATGTAGGTCTCCACACCCTGTTCGCCGGAACGGATGGCAACGGTTCCGATAATGTCGTCAGCCTCGAATCCGTCCACTTGCAGAATAGGAATGTGCATGGCTTCGAGTATCTGCTTGATGATGGGGACAGACAGCTTGATGTCTTCCGGCGTTTCCTCGCGCTGCGCCTTATACTCGGGGAAGGCTTCGTGGCGGAACGTCTTTCCGTGGTCGAAGGCTACGCCGATGTGGGTTGGCTGCTCCTTTGTCATGACTTCGTTGAGCGTATTGCAGAAGCCGAGGATGGCCGAAGTGTTCTGCCCTTTGGAGTTAATCCTCGGATTCTTGATAAAGGCATAGTACGACCGATATATGAGAGCGTAAGCGTCTATGAGGAAAAGTTTTGCCATGATTATTTCTTGTTTTAGGCGTAAAATTACTAAAATTCTTCCACAATCTCCGAGATATTCTGTAATTTTGTATCAAATTTGCAGTCTTAATGGATACCCTCTCGCTCATCAAACAACCAATTGTATCGGAAATTGACCGTTTCATCGAACTTTTCGATGGTTCGTTGCAGCACGAAAACGGGCTGTTACAGCAGGCACTCCACCACATCCGACAGCGTGGCGGCAAGCGGATGCGCCCGATACTCATCCTCCTGATAGCCAAGAGTTTCGGCAGAATCACCGATGTTACGCAGCATGCTGCGGTAGGTCTGGAGCTGCTGCACACGGCCTCGCTTGTCCATGACGACGTGGTGGACGAGAGTGCCGAGCGGAGGGGGCAGGCGAGCGTGAACGCCACGTTCGACAACAAGGTGGCTGTGCTCGTAGGCGACTATATTCTCTCTACCGCGCTGCTCTACGTCGGCTACACCCATTCGGACATGATAGTACGGCGGTTGGCAGAGTTGGGCAGAACGTTGAGCGACGGAGAGATTCTGCAACTTTCCAACATACAGCGCAAGGAAATTACGGAAGAGGTGTATTACGAGATTATCAGCCGGAAGACGGCAGCTCTCTTTGCATCCTGTGCAGCGATTGGGGCCGAGTCGGCTGACGCCAGTGCGGAGGATATAGAGGCGGCACGCCTGTTCGGACACGACCTTGGCGTTATATTCCAGATTCGGGATGACATCTTCGACTACTATGATTCAGAAAAGGAAATAGGCAAACCGACGGGTAACGATATGGCGGAGGGGAAGCTCACCTTGCCCGTTATCTATGCGCTGAACAGCACTGGCGACGAAGCTATGCAGGCACTTGCAAGAAAAGTGAAGAGCCGTGAGGTTTCGTCCGATGAAATCGCCCGTTTGGTGGCTTTTACCAAGGCGAATGGCGGTATAGAATATGCCACGAAGCGGATGTATGAGTTCCGCGACGAGGCCATGAAGTTTATAGAGAACAGAGTAGGCGATGCGGCACTGCGAGAGTCGCTGACGGCTTACGTGAATTACGTGATTGAGAGGAGGAAATAAACTCTCTCAAGCCGACAGAAAGAGTTTCCCAAACCCCTTCAACGGGGGGGATGGGGAATTGGTAAAGGCGGTTGTATTTTTCTGAAAATATTTTACAAGTAGGTCGCTGAGAATCGTTTGTAATTCAATGTCTTCTACTTGATATTGAAATACGCGCTAAATGAGCTGTTTAAGTAAATGGTTGCAGGTCAGGAACTTACAGGGATGGGACTGCGAACAGTGTCTTCTTAAGCGGTTTTATGCGTGGTTTTGAGGTGCGAAAATTATGTTTTGGACTATGAAAAAGGTCGAAATAATCAGATTTCCATTGCCGTTTTGTTAGATGAAAGTGGCACTCTGAGTATGCGGAAGTGGCACTTTCGTGTGGTCAAAGTATTGTTTTCGTTATTCCGTTTTCGCGCCCTTGCTCTGTGAGGGCGTTTTCTTGCTTTCTCTGTTCTATTTTGTCGGTTGTAGAAGGTGCTGTTTTTGATGAATCAATTTTACATTTTAGTTTGATTCTTTCTTGTAAATGTGTGGAAAATACAGGCTGTTTGTTAGTCAGAATATTAAAGATGATGCCCTCGTTTGTCCGCAGTCGTATGCTTGTGGCGGACAAGCGGGGGCATCTGTTCCTGCGGCCGAATAGCCGGTAGAGGGACGGTTGTGGGGGTGAGGGGTGTTGATGTGGGGGCACAACCGTCTTTACTGACCTGTGTCTCCTCCTTTCGGAGGGGCTTGGGAGGCTTTTAGAAGAACTTAATCTCCTTGCCCTCAATCTCACTCAGGAGCAGATTGGTGAGGCGGCTCGTACCCATGCGGAACCAGTAGTTGGTCAGCCATTTCTCGCCGAGGACTTCCTTGACGATGGTGTAGTAGATAACGGCATCCATAACCGTGTTGATGCCGCCGGCAGGCTTAAGTCCTACCTGTCTGCCCGTCTTGTCGTAGTACTCTTTGATGGCCTGACACATGACGTAGACAGCCTCGGGAGTGGCACTGACTTTCTCCTTGCCCGTGCTCGTCTTGATATAGTCGGCACCTGCAAACATGGAAAGGAGGGCGGCAGCCTTGATGTTGGACGGCGTCTTCAGGTCGCCTGTCTCGAGGATAACCTTCATGGGCACGTCTCCGCAGGTCAGCTTCAGCTCGCTGACGGTGTCGCATACACCTCGTAGTCGCCCGAGAGGAACTTGCCGACGGGGAGGACAATATCAATCTGTGTGGCACCGTCTTTGATGGCGAGGGCGGTCTCTACCGTCTTTACCTCCAAAACGGCCTGAGAAGACGGGAAACTGCCCGTAACGTTCGTGATGTCTACACCGTCTACCTCAAGGCTGTCGGCCATCAGGCGCGTGAAGCTCGGATAGGCGCAGACGGCTCCTACGTGGGGGAGGGCAGGATATTCGGAGTCGAAGCGGTTCACCTTCTCTATCATGGCGAGTATTTCCTCGTCGGTATCTGTCGTGCGGAGAGAGGTCAGCTCAACGCTTCCCAAGAGGAATTTCTTCACTTCTACGTTATCGTTCTCGGCAACTTTCTCCGCGATAATCTTCTTTACGGCAGCCTTAACCTCCTCGTCGGTGAGGTTGAGGTTGTACTGCTTCAACATGGCGTCGTACTTGCTCGTGTTGATAATCTTTCCTTTGTTTGTTTCCATAACTCCAAAGATTTTAATAGATTAGTTGTTTTTATATTGTGAATACTATTTGCTTTCGTTGCCGGCTGTTTGCAGGCGTTCTGCCTTGCTGATGTGGCGGATGAACCAAAGAGACAGTATCAGTCCGCATACTACCGCTACGACCGATGCTTCAGCCCCAAACGCACCGCCTGTGAGCCATTCCGGGCCTGTCAGCGGGGTGTGATGATGGTAGGCAGTGGCTGACTGCCGGAGACGCCAAAGCCGAAAATATTGCCTTGGGTATAGTTCCAAGCCCAGTGGATGCCTATCGGGAGCCAGAGGCTGCCGCTGTATTTGTAGGCTGCGGCAAGGAGAAGGCCTGCCTCCAAGGCGATGGCAAAGGAAGACCAGAGGGTGGCATTGTCGTTGGGAAGGTGTAAAAGTCCGAAGAACAGGGCGGAAACGGCAAACGCCACCCATGTGCCCCACCGCTCGTCGAGCTGACGGAAGAGGATGCCGCGGAAGACTATCTCCTCGGAAACGGCTACGGTGAAGAACAGGCAGAGGTGGAGCAGCTGGTATTCGGCCCTGAACTGGACGCTCTCTATGTGGTAGCTGCCTGCCAATGCCATGATTGCCGTTACCGTAGCGAAGTAGGCAAAGCCTGTCAGGAGGCCTTTGGCAGTGGTTCCGGGCATCTCTCGGAGGGCTATGTCTTTTGTCTCACGCTTCTCGGCGTACTTGCCCCAATAGCGGTAGAGGACGAGCAGGACAGCTCCTCCTGCAAGCAGCAGGGCGGAATTAAGCCAGTTGGGGAATATGGCAGACTGGAATAGTTGTGCCATTCCTGACATAATGGTAAAAAAGATGAACCCACCGATGAGACGGAGCATCCATTTCCATAGTTTAATGTCTTTTGTATCAGTCATTTTTCTGAAGTAATTTACGATAGTTTGGGGTTGTTCTTGTGCCGCTCCTTGTCTCTGCCCGTCTTTTTGTCGAAGCTCTTTTGCAGTTCCTCGGTGAGGTCTATGCCCGTCTGGTTGGCGAGGCATATCAGCACCCACAGCACGTCGGCCATCTCCTCGCCCAGATTCGGCTTCTCGCCGGCCTTGAAGCTCTGCTCGCCGTAGGTACGGGCGATGACGCGCGCCAGTTCGCCCACCTCCTCGGTGAGGCACGCCATGTTGGTCAGTTCGCTGAAATAGCGCACGCCGTACTGCTTTATCCAGTGGTCTACCGCCTCTTGTGCTTCCTTTATAGTCATTGTCTTTAGTTTGTTTTATCGCGTTTCAGCCCGGTTTTATCGGTCTGTAGCATTTGTTTTTGTTTGTCTTCTGACGTCCGTCGGACTTGTCTGTTATTGCCGTGAGGGCATTTTGCTCGTCCCTCCCTTGGGAGATGGGTTGAGGGCGAGTCTGTAGGCGACTTGGATGTAGGTTCATTCCGGGTTGGAATCTATGCCTGTTTATTCCTTGTTCTTGGTGTCCATGCAGATTGTTACCGGCCCGTCGTTGAGCAGTTCTACCTTCATGTCGGCTCCAAATTCGCCCGTTTCAACGGGTTTTCCCAATGCCTTGGACAGCTCGTTGCAGAAGTATTCGTATAGCGGTATGGATATTTCGTGCTTTGCAGCGTGGATATAGCTCGGGCGGTTGCCCTTCTTGTAGCTGGCAAGGAGGGTGAACTGCGAGACGACGAGGATTTCGCCGCCCGTCTCCATAATACTGCGGTTCATCACACCGCCTTCGTCGTCGAACACCCGAAGCCCGACGACTTTCTTGGCGAGCCAGTCGGCATCCTCGCGGGTGTCGTCTTCGCCTACTCCCTGTAGGATAAGAAAGCCCTTGCCGATGGATGATTTTACTTTGTCGTTAATGGTTACAGATGCGTGGGCAACACGCTGAATTACGATTCTCATACCGCAAATATACTGATTTTATTTGGATTGCTCCTCATTCGGGTGGAAATAATTGTAGACAATGGCTCCTTTGCTGGCTCCTAATATCTCTATAAGTGTTTGATTATCAGAGTTTTTAATCTGTTTGACGCTTTTCAGCTTCTTCAGTAGCAGTTCTTTGCTCTTCGGGCCGATGCCTTTTATGTCGTCTAACTCGCTGTGTAGCTGATGCTTAGAACGTTTGTCGCGGTGGAAGGTGATGGCGTAGCGATGCACTTCGTCCTGTATCTGGGTGAGAATCTTGAAGAGTTCGGACTTTACGTTCAGCCCGACGGTCTGCGGAGGAAAGCCGAAGAGAAGTTCGTTGGTGCGGTGTCGGTCGTCCTTGGCAAGTCCGGCAATGGGTATGTCAAGGTGAAGTTCGTCTACGACGACTTCTTTCACGACGTCCATCTGCCCTTTTCCGCCGTCGGTGATGATGAGGTCGGGTAAGGGAGTCTTCTCTTCCATCATGCGAGTGTAGCGGCGTCGTACCACCTCCTGCATGGAGGCGTAGTCGTCAGGCCCCACGACGGTCTTGATATTGTACTTGCGGTAGTCTTTCTTCGAGGCTTCATGCCTTTGTACACGATACATCCTGCGACGGCATCTGTGCCGGATATGTTGGAGTTGTCGAAACATTCTATATGGTAGGGCAGCTTGGTCAGCTTCAGTTTCTCCTGTAACTCTTTCATCAGTCGGGTTTGCTTTTGCTCCGGATTGAGCTTTTCTGCCTGTTTTAATCGGTCGAACTTGTACTGTTTGGCGTTCATCTCGGAAAGTTCCAGCAAATGTCTCTTGTCTCCGCGCTGTGGTATGAAGAAATCGGCGTTTTTTATCTTGAAGTCCAGTTCAAAAGGTACGATGATTTCGTGTGCCGTACTTTGAAAGCGTTCGCGTATTTCTGGGATGGCCTCGTTGAGGAGTTCGGCCTGCGTCTCGTTGAGTTTCCGCTTGTATTCGTAGGTGAAACTCTGGTTGATGGCACCGTTCTTGACGTGTATATAGTTGATGAAAGCGTTGTTTTTTGTATCATCATCGACGATGGTAAAGACGTCTACATCGGTGATGGTGTGGCTTACAATCTCGCTTTTGGCTGCAAAATTCTCTAAGGCAAGGTATCGTTGCTTGCAGATTTCGGCCTCCTCGAATTTCAGTTCTTCAGCATAATGCTCCATTTCCTGCTTGATGAGCTGCTGAAGTTCGCGCGTGTTCCCTTTCAGAACCTCGCGTGCCTGTCGGATATTGTGCTGATAGTCTTCGTAACTCTGCTTGTTGACGCAGGGAGCACCGCAGTTTCCTATGTGAAATTCGAGGCATTGCTTGTATTTGTGCTGCTCTATGCCCTCCTTGGTGATGCTGAAATGGCACGTGCGAGGCTTGTACAGCTTTTTGATAATGTCCAGTACGGCGTACATACTGCTGATATGGCTGTACGGGCCATAGAAGGTGCCGTGACGCTTGTTTATGTTCCGAGTCTTGAAAATGCGGGGTAGATATTCGTTGGTTACGCAAATGCTGGGATAGGTCTTCCCGTCTTTTAGCAGAACGTTGTACTTTGGCTTGTATTGCTTGATGAGTTGGTTCTCTATCAGCAGTGCGTCCTCCTCCGAATTGACCACGGAGTAGGATATGTCGTGTATTTTTGAAACAAGCACCTTGGTTTTGAAGCGGTCTACCTCTTTGTGGAAATAAGACGATACGCGCCGTTTCAGGTTCTTGGCCTTACCTACATATATAATGGTATGGCTCTCGTCGTAGTACTGATACGTCCCGGGTTTCTCTGGTAGTGTCGAAACGATACCTTTGAGATACTCCAGTCGCTTCAAGTTTTCTTCTTTATTCATTTTGCGTAACTCCTTTGTTGTAAGGGAATTTAGAATGTTTTGTTTCACGTGGAACGTTGTTCGGGCTTCTTGTCGTTCCACATTGGACCGTGGGAGGTGTTGTCTGCCGGAGTGGTTCGGGCGAGGTAGAAGGGTGGCAGGCGTTTGCCCGCCAGCCGCAAAGTTCCCTGTGTGCTGCCACTGCATTGTGTTGTTGTGCTTGGACGGAGCTTCTGTTTCTCCTACTAGCTTGTTTGCAGGTAGTTGTCGGGCTGTCCGCTTTCTTTTGTCTTGGAAAACAAATCGGGAGACGAACGCGGCGTTGTCTCCCGATAGTGTAATCGTTGCCTTAGAATTTCAGCAGAGAGGTGATTTCAACGTCCTTGTCGAATGTGTCGTGGCTGTTGGGGAACTCTTCGTGCAGTTCTATGATGAAGTTGCAGTAAACCCGTTTGGGATGGAATTTCTTTACGAGATTGCAGGCTGCTTTCATCGTGCCGCCGGTTGCGAGGAGGTCGTCGTGAAGGAGGATGATGTCGTTCTCGTCGATGGCATCCTTGTGAATCTCAATGGTGTCTATGCCATATTCTTTCGCGTAGCTCTCCTGTACGGTTTCGCAGGGCAGCTTCCCCGGCTTGCGGCACAGCACGATGCCGGCACCAAGGCGAAGAGCCAATGCGGAGGACATGACGAATCCGCGGCTCTCTATCCCTACAATCTTGGTGATGCCTTTGTCCTTGTACAGCTCGTACATCTCGTCTGTAATTTCGTTGAGGGCTTCTGGCGATTTGAATAGGGTGGTGATGTCTCGGAAGTTGACTCCCTTAATGGGCCAATCTGGTATGCATCGCAGATTGTCCAAAAGTAGTTGGTTGTTCATTTTCAGTTGTTTATCTGTTTGTTTCTTAATCTTTTGTTTCACGTGGAACCATGCTCGTCGCCTCTTGCTTTTGTTTTGATTTATCTGCATGAGTATCAGCAACACATTGATGTCGCTTGGACTGACTCCGGGTATTCTGGAGGCTTGAGCAAGTGTTTCTGGTTGGATGCGCTCCAGCTTTTGGCGGCACTCTGTAGACAGGTCGTGGAGTGAAGCATAGTCGAAGTGTCCTTTTATCTTAATGTCTTCCAATCGGTGCATCTTTTCGGCAAAGGTTCGCTCGCGCTCTATGTATCCCTTGTATTTGATGTTGATTTCGGCTGCTTCGGAAATCTCTTGCTGGCGGTTGGGAGCAGTATTCAGCAGATTCTTCAGGGCCGGCAGCTGTTCTGAAAGGTTGGCGAAGTTTACTTGAGGACGGGCTATGAGTTCTGCTAATTTTACGCTTCCGCGGAGTGGGGCAGTGCCCAGTGCTTCTAAATAACCGTTGATTTCCTTGGGCTTAATGGTTGTCTCGTTGCAGAATCTGAGGATTCGTTGAACGTATTCTTTCTTCTGCAGCCACCAGTCGTAGCGGTCGCGTTTTGCGATACCGAGATGGTAGGCCCGTTCGGTAAGACGTGCGTCGGCATCATCCTGCCGGAGCAGTATGCGGTATTCGGCTCGGGAAGTGAACATGCGGTAGGGTTCGTCTACGCCTTTTGTGGTCAGGTCGTCAATGAGTACGCCGATGTAGCTTTCATCGCGGTGCATGATGAAGGGTTCGCTCCCTGTGCAGAACAGGGCTGCGTTGATTCCTGCCATTGTGCCTTGGCCGCCTGCCTCTTCGTAGCCAGTCGTTCCGTTTACCTGCCCTGCGAAGAAGAGACCTTCTGCGAGTTTTGATTCCAATGAGGGCTTAAGCTGTGTCGGGTCGAAATAGTCGTATTCTATGGCGTATCCGGGGCGGTAGATTTTGACGTCTCGAAATGCCGGAATCTGGCGGAGGGCTTCGAGCTGTATTTCCCATGGCATGCTTGACGAGAAACCATTGAGATACATCTCGTTGGTGTCAATGCCCTCAGGCTCCAAGAATAGTGGATGGCTTTCTTTTCCCGGAAATGTTACGAGTTTCGTCTCAATAGAGGGGCAGTAGCGAGGCCCTATGCTTTGTATCTGACCATTAAATAAAGGTGAGTCGGAAAGTTTGCTTCGAAGAATCTCGTGTACTTTCTCGTTAGTGTTGCATGTCCAGCAGGGGAGTTGTGGAAGTTCGCGATGGCGGTCAAGGAAAGAAAATTGGTGATAGTCAGTCTCGCCCGGTTGCGGTTCCATCTCATCGAAATGAACCGACCGCCGGTCAATGCGGACGGGTGTGCCCGTTTTCATTCGTGCCGAGGCAATGCCAAGCCGGCTGATGCTATCCGTAAGATGGTGCACGGCAGGCTCGGAGCATCGTCCCCCCTCTACTTGGCATTGACCAATATGCATCAGTCCGTTGAGGAATGTTCCGGCAGTGATTATTATTGCCTTTGAAAAGATTTCAATTCCCCATATTGTTCTGATGCCCAGTACTTTATTGTCTTTTGACAGAATTTCTTCGGCTTGATCTTGGAATATGTCAAGGTTGTCGGTGTTGTCTAATATCTTCCGCCATGCTCCGATGAATTTCTTCCGGTCGCATTGTGCGCGTGGACTCCATACGGCAGGTCCTTTTGAGCGGTTCAGCATACGGAATTGTATGGCTGCCGCATCGGTAACAAGCCCCATCTGCCCACCGAGTGCGTCTATCTCTCGGACAATCTGTCCCTTGGCGATACCGCCCACGGCAGGATTGCAGCTCATTTGTCCGATTTTGTTCATATCCATCGTCAGCAAACACGTTCTCGCACCCATATTTGCCGCTGCCGTCGCAGCCTCACAACCTGCGTGTCCACCGCCGATAACAAGTACGTCATACTTGAAATTCATGCTTGTTCTTTTATTTTTTCGCAAAAGTAAGAAATAAAATCGGATTTTTTACTTCAATCACTTTGTTTTATCATTAAAATATAGTATTTTTGCACCGCTATATACCTGATAATACCAACATCTCGGTATTGTATATTAAAAAAGCATAACAAGAAATCCTAATCCCAAGGCAAGCAAGCTACAGAATAATAATTCTAACAGTTCAAATATTTAAAATCAAAACATTTATGTGGTTAATCAATTCTTCTATTGGTAGAAAAGTGATAATGTCAGTTACCGGCATGGCACTGATTTTATTCATGACCTTCCACTGTTGTATGAACGTTGCGGCCCTCTTCTCCGGGGAGGCGTATAACACCATCTGCGAGTTGTTGGGTGCCAACTGGTACGCGGTAGCTGCTACCATCGCACTGGGTGCGCTGGCAGTTTGCCACATCGTTTATGCGTTCATCCTGACAGCGCAGAACCGTAGAGCACGTGGAAGCGAGCGTTATGCCGTTACTGCAAAGCCAGAAAAGGTAGAGTGGGCAAGCCAAAACATGCTCGTGCTTGGCCTTATTGTCGTGCTCGGTTTGGGTCTTCACCTTTTCAACTTCTGGTACAAGATGATGTTTGCAGAGCTTGTGGGCATGGAGACAGCCCTTCCTCCGACAGACGGATTCGGTCTTATGAAGGAAACATTCAGCAACCCTGTCTATGTGGTTCTCTACATTGTATGGCTTGTTGCGCTGTGGTTCCATCTCTCTCACGGCTTCTGGAGTGCCATGCAGACCATTGGTGTAAATGGCAAGGTGTGGTTCAATCGTTGGAAGATCATCGGTACGGTTTATGTAACCCTGCTGATTCTCGCCTTCGTAGTTGTAGTGCTTGCTTTCTTCTTTGGCTGTGCACCGAGTCTGTGCTGCGCTGCATAATTAATTATCTAAATTGAAAATATAATTAGAATAATCATGACTAAGACATTAAATTCCAGAATACCAGAAGGACCAGTGGCTGAGAAATGGACCAATTACAAGGCTCATCAGCGTTTGGTTAACCCTAAGAATAAATTAAAACTGGACGTTATCGTCGTTGGTACGGGTCTGGCAGGTGCCAGTGCAGCCGCTTCTCTTGGCGAGATGGGCTTCAACGTGTTCAACTTCTGCATCCAAGATTCTCCCGTCGTGCGCACTCCATCGCTGCACAGGGAGGTATCAATGCTGCCAAGAACTATCAGAACGACGGCGATTCTGTCTATCGTCTCTTCTACGATACGGTAAAGGGTGGCGACTACCGTGCCCGTGAAGCTAATGTTTATCGCTTGGCAGAGGTGTCGAATGACATCATCGACCAATGCGTGGCACAGGGCGTACCATTTGCCCGTGAGTATGGCGGTATGCTGGCCAACCGTTCTTTCGGTGGCGCGCAGGTGAGCCGTACTTTCTATGCCAAGGGACAGACGGGCCAGCAGTTGCTGCTTGGTGCCTACTCTTCTTTGAGCGCACAGGTTCAGACAGGTAAAGTGAAGCTCTATACCCGTTACGAAATGGAGGACGTTGTTATCGTTGACGGACATGCACGCGGCATTATTGCAAAGAATCTGGTAACCGGCGGACTGGAGCGTTTCACGGCAAATGCTGTCGTTATTGCCACTGGCGGTTACGGAAACGCCTACTTCCTTTCCACCAATGCCATGGGCTGCAACTGTACGGCTGCCATCCAGTGCTTCCGGAAAGGTGCTTATTTTGCCAATCCTTCCTACGTTCAGATTCACCCGACCTGTATTCCCGTACACGGAGACAAGCAGTCCAAGCTGACCCTTATGTCGGAGTCGTTGCGTAATGACGGCCGTATCTGGGTTCCGAAGAAGATAGAGGATGCAAAGGCCTTGCAGGCAGGAACCAAGAAGGGCTCTGATATTGCAGAGGAAGACCGCGACTATTATCTGGAGCGTCGCTATCCGGCGTTTGGTAATCTCGTTCCCCGCGACGTAGCATCCCGTGCTGCCAAGGAGCGTTGCGACAAGGGCTTTGGCGTCAATAACACCGGACTGGCCGTGTTCCTCGACTTCTCCGAGTCTATCAACCGCCTTGGCATTGATACCATTCTTCAGCGTTACGGCAACCTCTTCGACATGTATGAGGAGATTACCGACGTCAATCCGGGCGAAGTTGCCAACGAGATTAACGGTGTGAAGTACTATAACCCGATGATGATATTCCCTGCCATCCACTACACGATGGGCGGTATCTGGGTAGACTATGAGTTGATGACCACCATCCCCGGCCTGTTTGCCATCGGCGAATGTAACTTCTCCGACCACGGTGCCAACCGTTTGGGAGCGTCAGCCCTCATGCAGGGCCTTGCGGACGGCTACTTCGTGCTTCCCTATACCATTCAGAACTATCTTGCAGACCAAGCCCTTTGGCCGAAGGTTCCGACAGATCGTCCTGAGTTCGACGAGGCTGAGAAGGGCGTACAGGCTGAAATCGACCGTCTGATGAATATCCGCGGCAAGCGTTCTGTAGACTCCATCCACAAGGAACTTGGTCATATCATGTGGGAACACGTGGGAATGGGCCGGACCAAGGAAGGTCTCGAAGAAGGCCTGAAGCTCATGAAGGCTCTCCGCGAGGAATTCAATACCAACCTCTTCATCCCCGGCACGAAGGAAGGACTCAATGTAGAGCTTGACAAGGCCATCCACCTCCGCGACTTCATCCTGATGGGCGAGCTGGTGGCTTACGATGCCCTGCACCGTGAGGAAAGTTGCGGCGGACACTTCCGCGAGGAGCACCAGACTGAGGAAGGCGAAGCTAAGCGCGACGACGAGAAGTTCTTCTATGTCGGCTGCTGGGAGTATCAGGGCGATGACACCAAGGCTCCTGAGCTTATCAAGGAGAACCTCGAGTATGAGGCAATCAAGGTACAAACACGTAACTATAAGAACTAAAGACAATCATGGCAAAGAATATATCATTCACAATTAAGTATTGGAAGCAGAACGGCCCACAGGATCAGGGCCATTTCGATACGCACGAAATGAAGAATATCCCCGACGACACCTCTTTCTTGGAGATGCTTGACATCCTTAACGAGGAGCTGATAGCGTCGGGCGAGGAGCCATTCGTGTTCGACCACGACTGCCGCGAGGGTATCTGCGGTATGTGCTCACTCTACATCAACGGTACTCCACACGGCAAGACAGAGCGCGGGGCCACTACCTGCCAGCTCTACATGCGCCGTTTCAACGATGGCGACGTCATTACCGTGGAGCCTTGGCGTTCGGCAGGTTTCCCGGTCATCAAGGACTGCATGGTAGACCGCTCGGCGTTCGACAAGATTATTCAGGCCGGCGGCTACACGAGCATCCGCACAGGACAGGCTCAGGATGCCAACGCCATCCTCATTCCCAAGGACGATGCCGACGAGGCCATGGACTGCGCTACCTGCATCGGCTGCGGTGCGTGCGTGGCAGCCTGCAAGAATGGTTCGGCTATGCTCTTCGTTTCTTCCAAGGTGAGCCAGCTGGCACTGCTCCCACAGGGGCGGCCGGAGGCAGCCAAGCGTGCCAAGGCAATGATTGCGAGAATGGACGAGCTGGGCTTCGGCAACTGTACCAATACCCGTGCCTGCGAGGCCGTGTGTCCGAAGAACGAGTCCATAGCCAACATCGCCCGTCTGAACCGCGAGTATATCAAGGCAAAGATGGCAGACTAATTCATAGAAAAACGCGGATGGGCATTGCCTTCCGTACAGGATGAATAAATCGAATCCCGCAGTTCCGTAAGGAGCTGCGGGATTTTTCGTGTTCCATCCGTCTGCTTGGGAGGGTTGGGGGCAGCCGTCTGCAGACCTCTGTACCCCCACCCCGGCATACAAGCAGGAATCATCTATTTGCAGGATAGGCCACCGCTTCGTCCTGAAGAAAAGTCTTACACTGGCAAGCAATGGTACTATATACCGTCAAGTCAGGGGTGTTAAACACCGATGGCAGGGGTGTCTATATACCAACCTTGTAAAATAAATAATTTTATGAAGTCGTACCTACGTAACTGTTGCGACACCTTGGAGGATTGATTCGTCGGTGAGGATTTCGTAATCTTTTTTGTAATAAGTATTGTCATGCGGAAAATGTTTCTCTGCGATGCCTGTCTAATTCGTGAAAAATATCTATATTTGCACGCAAAAATCAAAAAATCCACATTAGACAATGAAAGTAAAGCTTAGTAAGAACACTCTCTACAGGGAGATTATCGACTGCATCATGATTACCATCGGCATGTTTTCGTATGCCGTTGGCTGGACCATCTTCCTGCTTCCCAACAACATTGGCAACGGCGGTGTGGCAGGTCTGTCGTCCATTTTCTACTGGGGACTGAACATTCCTGTCTCCGTAACCTATTTTATAATGAACGCCGTGCTGCTGGCCGTTGCGTTGAGGATACTCGGACTGAAGTTCTGTATCAAGACCATCTACGGTGTTCTGATGGTAACCTTGGCAACGGGGCTGCTCCGCAGCTTCTTTCCCCATCCGACGCTGCTCCACGACGAGCCTTTTGTTACGGCCATTATTGGTGCGCTGTTCTGCGGTATCGGATTGGGATTCGGCCTGTCCTACAATGGCAGTTCGGGCGGTTCTGACATTGTGGCTGCCATCATAAACAAGTACCATGACGTTTCTTTCGGGCGCGTTATCCTGCTTGTGGATATGATAATCGTTACGCTCAGTTATCTGGTACTGCATAGCTGGGAGCAGGTTATTTACGGTTATGTCTGTCTGGTGGTTACTTCGTTCGTCCTCGATCAGGTTGTCAATTCCGGGCGACGTTCGGTTCAGTTCCTCATTATTTCCGACAGGTACGAGGAGATAAGCGACTATGTGGCAATGCCACCCCTCCCCGCGGATGTACGCTGCTGGATGGTATCGGCGGCTACTCGGGTCTGCCCGTCAAGGCCCTCATCCTTGTTGTTCGCCAGCGCGAGGCCCATCAGGTCTACAGAATGATTGACGACATAGACCCGAATGCTTTCGTTACGCAGAGTCAGGTAATGGGAGTCTATGGGAAGGGTTTCGACAAGTTCAAGGTGAAGCACAAGGCTCGCAAAGAAAAGGAAATAGGAAAATAAGAAGGCAGTCCATCGGTATCTTGCAGCAGATTCGGTGGGCTGCTGCCGTATGGCAGACGCCCCCGTCCCCGTCGCCTGCCGTTGCCCTATGGTTTTAGCTGCCGGCTTCTCGGGGGCATTTCATGCCTTCCTCATTGTGTTTCTACAGGCTTTTTCCTTGTGTTTATCGTGTCTTTTTGGCTTTCCCGGTAGGCTTTCATAATCGGGTCGTCATCGTCTCCGTCCATTTTTCGGAATATTTCACGTAGCTTCTCTACGTGTTCCTTGTCCCGTCTGAAGCGTTTGTCAAGCAGTATTCCCAAATCAAATTCACCCATGGAGTGGGGCGGCTGCTCTTCCAGTATATCTCGCTTCGGCATCTTCTCCAATGTCTTCTTACCGTTTATAATATGCCTGCCGTACACTATCACCTCGTCAAGATAATGTTCCGCAGGATAGAGAAAGACCGTATCGCGCAGCACCTCCTCCCGTGTGAGTTTCTCGGAGAGGAATCCCTTGCGCTGAAAGGTAGCCGTCGAGAAGCTGTCGGGAATGGCTATAAGCCCTGATAGGTTGTCTTGCCTATCAGCCGGTTGTCGATGAAGGTCTGGACGTCGCGGAGCGGAAATCTCGTAGCACCGTCGCAGACCAACACCTGCTGCGCCCTGACGGGCAGCAAGGCGGTAGCGGCAAGGAGCATCAAGGGTAATCTCTCTTTCATAGACGATTGTTTATGGGGCAAATGTAGCTAAAAAACGGGAAACAATCGGTAGTTGGTAAGGTTTATTAGGGGTTTTCAGATTGTTTAAGGGAAAGGGGGCGCACATCGTGCGCCCCCACTGGACGGGAAGGATGATGCTTCTTTGTCCTTTCGTATTGGTGTATCTCGCCGGGTAATCCTTGCGGTTATTTTCCCGGTGTCCTGCCGCAGGGCAGCCTGTCATCCTGTTTGCCGGTTCGTTTGCTTTCCTGCCGACTTCCGGCTTGTCAGCTTCTCAATGCCCTCATCGCACTGAGCACTGCCAGAATCATCACTCCGACGTCGGCAAAGACCGCCAGTCCCATACTGGCTATGCCGAATGTGGCAAGCACGAGTACCGCCACCTTCACACCAATGGCAAAGACCGCGTTCTCCTTGGCAATACGGATGGTACGCCGCGATATGCGGATGGCAAGGGCGAGTTTCGGCAGGCGGTCGTCCATCAGCACCACGTCGGCGGCCTCAATGGCGGCATCGCTGCCCAACGCGCCCATGGCGATACCGACATCGGCCCGTGCCAGTACCGGCGCATCGTTGATTCCGTCGCCCACGAAGACGAGCTGGCCTCCGCCCGGCCTCTCCTTGATCAACCGTTCTACGTGTCCCACCTTGTCGGCAGGCAGCAATCCGGCATGATACTCGTCTATTCCTGCCTTCCGGGCTATGTTTTCGGCAGTTGCCTCTGTGTCGCCCGTCAGCATGACCGTCCGCCTTACGCCCATTTTCCCCAACAGCGATACGGTATGGGCCGCATCTTCCTTCACTTGGTCGGAAATGACGATGTGCCCGGCATACCGCCCGTCGATGGCGACATGGGCGGTCGTACCCACGTGTCCGTTGCATTGACCACACGCGTGCAGCTCAATGCCGATGGCAGCCATCATCTTCTCGTTGCCCACGCAGACCGTCCGTCCGTTAACCTCCGCACGGATGCCCTGTCCGGCTATCTCCGCCGTGTTCTCAATCTGGCAGTCGTCCGCCTCCGAAGCGTAGGCACTGCGCAGCGCGGCGGCGATGGGGTGGGTCGAGAACCGCTCTACATGGGCGGCAAGATGGAGCAGTTCCTCTGCCGAAACCTCTTCGGGATGCACTGCATCAACCTCAAAGACGCCCCGTGTCAGCGTTCCCGTCTTGTCGAAGACCATCGTCCCGGCCTTGGCAAGTGCGTCCATATAGTTGCCTCCCTTGATGAGGATGCCCCGATGGGCAGCTCCGCCGATGCCGCAGAAGAAGGTCAGCGGAATAGAGATGACCAGCGCACATGGGCAGCTGACCACAAGGAACGTCAGTGCGCGGTAGAGCCACGTGGCGAAAGCCGTGCCGTAGTCGGGATAGAAGAATGGGGGCACGAAGGCAAGCACGAGGGCCGAGATGACGACTATCGGGGTATAGACACGGGCGAAGCGTCGGATGAACGACTCGCCCCTCGACTTGTTCTCGCCGGCATCTTCTACCAGACTGATAATCTTGGTGGCCGTAGACTCTCCGAAGGTCTTTTCCGTCCGGACGCGCAGCAGTCCCGACAGATTGACGCAGCCCGATATGACACCGTCGCCCACGCCCACGTCGCGCGGAACGCTCTCGCCCGTCAGTGCAAGGGTGTTGAGGCTCGAGCTGCCCTCTACGATACAGCCGTCAATGGGAATCTTCTCACCCGGCCGTATTACGATAATCTCGCCCACTCCGACCGTCTCAGGTGCCACGGTCTCTACCGTGCCGCCCCGTTCTACGTTTGCCGTGTCGGGACGGATATCCATCAGTCTTGATATGGAGTCGCGGCTCCGGTGCTCGGCATAGTGCTCGAAAAGCTCGCCCAACTGGAAGAAAAGCATCACGAAGACACCTTCCAAAAACTGCGGTTCGGCTCCGGGCAGAAACCCGATGACCAGTGCACCGACGGTAGCGAGCGACATCAGGAAGTTCTCGTCGAACGGGTCGCCCTCCATAATGCCCTCTACGGCCTCGCCAAGTACGTCGTAGCTGACGACAAGATAGGGCACAAGATAAACGAGCAGCACCTGCCACGTCGGCAGACCTGCGTACTTCTCCACCGCCCACGCCCCGGCAAGGAGCACGGCGGTAAGAAACAGTCTCATTAGCTTTTTGTTCATGACTCTATGGTTTATTGTTACTGATTTGTCCGCAAAGATAGGAAGAATATTTTGCAACTGGGTTGCAAAGTGCGGATAGAGGATAGGAATACCCGTTTTCGCAGAATCGGCGACATTGTTCAGCTACCGGTATTCTGTCGGCAGACTTGTCTGCTTTCCTTGATAAATCTTTACAGGCGGACAGGTTCACCGCAGAGGGACGTATGGCGGGCGGAGTATGGACTGAATCTTTTAATGATTTGAATATCAGAAGGTTGTAAATAAAATTCCGAAACGCTTCGTCCGGCATGGCAAAACTGCCCGTTTGACGATACGAAAACGCCCCTTTCGCCATGCCGCAAAGCCCCTTTCGTGATACGGAAAGGCCGGTATGGAGGGGTTGATTGTGATTTTTCTTTACATAAAATGTTTTTTACGGCAAGGCAGAGGCAGCTTGGCTGCCTTGCCGGTCTGTGTAATTTCTGTCGTCGTTCCGGCCGGCAAAGGGGGCTGATGGAGCAAAAAAGCAATGCCGTGGCAGAGGAGTAGGCAAATAAGAGGGATAAGTTCTTATTTTCGCGCTCCTTTTCTTGTATATATAATCGGAATATATTATATTTGCAGCCAAAATGGTTCGCTGTCTCCCGGTCGTGCTGCAGCCGTGCTGCCGGAAAAGGATTTGCGCACTCTCACCTAACAATCAAATTCAACTACCAATCATTCAACACTGCAATACTATGCAAGAAACAATGCAAAACGAAGCAGGCAACCCGGCTCCCAAGGGTTTATGGGGGAAATTGTGGGCGCATGTCCCGTCTGGAATCGTCTGTCTCCTCATCATCTTCCTTCTGTTCGGATTCGTCGGTTACAAAATGGGCATGGCACAGATGCTGAATACCATCATGCACACCGCGCACGACCTGTTGCTCAATACGGTCTTCTACCTGATGGGAATCTGCGTCATCACGGGTGCCATCGGAAAGCTCTTTGTGGAGTTCGGAGTCGTAGACCTGTTGGAGAAACTACTCCGTCCGCTGATGAAGCCGCTCTTCAATCTGCCCGGTGTGGCCTCGCTCGGTGCGGTAATGACCTTCCTTTCCGACAATCCGGCCATCATCTCGCTCTCTCAGGACAAGCGTTTCAGCAGCTACTTCAAGAAGTTCCAGTTCATTTCCCTGACCAATTTCGGTACCGCCTTCGGCATGGGGCTTATCGTCATCGTCTTCATGGTGGGGCAGGGATTCTTCGCCGAGCCGCTCATCGGCCTGTTCGGGGCTTTCTGCGGCTGCGTCGTCTCGACGCGGTGCATGCAGCATTTTGTCGTCAAGGCTTATCCGCAATATGCCGTTGAGAATGCTTGCGACACCAACCTCGGGGAGTTGGAAAACCAAACCGTACAGATAGAGGAGAAGTCGGTATTCCTCCGCACGCTCAATTCGCTGCTCGACGGTGGCAAGACGGGTGTTGAGGTAGGTGTGGCCATCATTCCCGGTGTGCTGATTATCTCCACGTTGGTGATGATTCTCACCTTTGGCGCAAGTGCTAACGGACAATATACGGGTGCTGCCTACGAGGGCATAGAGCTTCTTCCTGCCCTTGCCAATAAGGCTGACTGGTTCTTCAGGTTTGTCTTCGGCTTCACCGACCCTCACCAGATAGCCTTCCCCATCACGGCATTGGGCGCGGTGGGTGCAGCATTGGGACTTGTTCCCAACTTCCTCCGTCAGGGTTGGATAGACGGCAATGCCATTGCCGTATTTACAGCCATCGGTATGTGCTGGAGCGGATTCCTCAGTACGCACACCGCCATGCTTGACTCGCTCGGTTATCGCGAACTGACGTCGAAGGCAATCATATCGCATACCATCGGCGGTATCGTAGCTGCACTGATGGCGCATTGGGTTTTCCTCCTCTACATGGCCATCGTGTAACGGCAGAGCAGCCTGCACGATAAGACGGTTTGTCGCCTGCCGTGCTTCCGGGAAGCCTCGAAAGCTCCGCAGGCCGATAGTACCGGCATGAAAAGGCATACCCCCTGCACAGCCCGGAAGGGCATTGGGTGCAGGGGGTATGTCGTATATAGACGGAAAGGACGGCAAGACGGTTTTGCCTTATGCCAGCAGGTGGTAGCAGCCACCGGCCATCGTGCGTATCAGACCCTTCATTTCCATTTCAAAGAGGAGGGCGGTCAGTCGCGAGATGGCGATTCCCGACTGAGCCGAAAGCATGTTAATCTGTAAGTCGTTGTTCTTGCTCAGTGTGTTGACTATCGTCTGCTCCTCTTCCGAAAGGTCGGGGAAAAGGCTCCGTTCTATCCCTTTGCGCTGTGCGTTGGCCAGTCTGATGCCGTCGTCCCAGCCCATCGCCTTCACGAGGTCGGCAGCCGAGGTGATGAGGGCGGCTCCGTTGTCGCGGATAAGGTTGTTGCAGCCCTCGCTGTACTCTGCGCCGACGGGTCCGGGAAAGGCGAATACCTCTCTGCCGTAGCTTCGGGCAATGCTGCACGTGATGAGTCCTCCTCCCCTCTGTGCCGACTCTACGAGGATGGTAGCGTCTGCACAGCCTGCGACGATGCGGTTGCGCTGTACGAAGTTGTGTGCCTTCGGCTGTGTACGGGAGGTGTATTCGGTGAGCAATCCCCCGTGTTGGAGCATCTCTTCGGCCGTCGGGCGGTGTCGGGGAGGGTAGAGGTCGTCAAGTCCGTGGGCGAGTACGCCAACCGTGTCAAGTCCGTTCTGGAGCGCGGCACGGTGGGCGCAGATGTCGATTCCGTAGGCAAGGCCGCTGAAGACGAGCACGTCGGGGCAGAGAGCTTTCAGTTCCCGGGCGAAGATGCGGATGAGGTCTTGTCCGTAGACGGTGCAGTGGCGCGTCCCGACGATGTTGATGATGTGCCGGCTGTTGAGGTTGGCATTGCCGAGAGAGTAGAGGACGAGGGGAGCATCGGGACATTCCATCAGCCGTTGCGGATAGCCGGGATTGTCCATCGTGAGGACGTCGATATGCCGGTTCTGCGTATAGGCGAGTTCTTCCTCCGCCCTTGCGAGCTGCGTTTCGAGATTTTGGAGTCCCGAAACAAGGTGGGGCGAGGCGTCGGGCAGGAGGTCCCGTATGTTCTTTCGGTTCTCCACGACAGCCGTTGCCGACCCTGCCGCACGGTAAAGGCTGAGCAGAGAGGCAAGATTGAAGCGGCTGAGGCGTGTCAGGGCAATGGCATTGATGGCTTCTTGGGTATTCATGGGCAGAGGGATGCAGGCCTTATTTATTTTTTCTACAGCACTTTGGCAAAGGCCTCGTCGTACTCCTTGCTGACGCCGAGGCGTCCGTTGATGAGCGTAACGAGGTCGACGGTAGCGTGGAAGCACAGGCGTTCGTCGCCTGCGCGGTAGATGTCGTGGGTGAAGACGTATCGGATGCCCTTTTTCTCAAGTCCCATCCGGGAGATGAACTCGTCGTCGCAGACGAGCGGCACCTTGTATTCCAACTGCATGCGTGCCACTACGGCATCTACTCCCTGTTCGTGGAGCTGCGAGAAACTGACACCGAGGGAGCGCAGGAAGCGGTGGCGCGTGTGCTCGGTATAGTGCAGATAGTTGGCGTTGTTTACGATTCCTTCGATGTCGCACTCGTAGTCGCGCACTTCCATGCGCGTTTCAAAGATGTAGTTGTTGTTCTTTTCCATAATCGTTTAGTCTTACCAGTCTTCCCAAGTGGGAGGGAACTTGTTGATAAATAAATATTAAAGAGGGTTTGTTGTTTTCTTGCCTTTCAGATATTCGT
Organism: Prevotella dentasini JCM 15908; assembly: GCF_000614065.1. Taxonomy (GTDB): domain Bacteria; phylum Bacteroidota; class Bacteroidia; order Bacteroidales; family Bacteroidaceae; genus Prevotella; species Prevotella dentasini. Next base: position 137,455 of record NZ_BAKG01000006.1, read on the forward strand.
ACCCTATCCTGCACCGAAGGCAGTCCTTGCGGTCGCAATACTCTTTCTTTAGTTGTATGAGAGCCTGCGAATCGCCTGCCGAGCAGACGGGTAAGCCCACCTCCTCCCACATTTTTACGATGTGGTTTCGTTCGGCTTTGAGACGTTCGAGGAAGTCGAAGGCGCGTTGGCAGAGCTTCTCTGAATCTTTGTGCCGGCCGTAGGCGAAGAGCATCGGGACGATAGTGTTGATGATAATCAGGTGGAGCGATGACCGCGAGAGGTGCTTCCGGCTTTTCGGGCTGGCTGAGCCGAACGTGTAATGTGTCTCCCAATAGGGTGTTACCTGCGTGTCAAGGAGTTGTTCTGCCGCCTCTATCGTCTCACATTCTATGAGTGCCGACAGGCCGCTCTTGTGCCGGTGGTAGAGACAGGCCAGCTGCGCGATGCGGATATGGGGGAAGTTTTGCGGACGGAGTCGGAGGAATTTCCACAGCCGGGCATCCATAGGCGTAAGTCCGAACTTATGCGCCAGATAGTCGTATTCGCTGCGCAGCCGGGCAAAATATCCCTCTTTCAGGGCTTCTTCCCGATAGCGTTCGGGAATGGTATCGGGCTGAAGGAGGCCTGCCTGTCCCAGAAAGACGGCTTCAATCTGAAAGATGTTGTCGCGGTGGTGGGCTACCGCTTGCAGGGGAACGCTGCATCCCCACGTCTCGAAGGCGTCGCCGTTGATGCCGAACCCGAAGTTTCGCGCAAGGGTAACGAAGTATCCGGCCTCCCAGCTGCCGTCGCACGCATTGACACGTCGGTGTATTGCCTCGGTCCGTTGTTCGAGCCGCTCGGTCTGGAGGGCCGACATCCACGAGTGAACCGTCAACTGCGACAAACCGGGAATAATCTTGTAGCAGGGCGGATAACTGTCGGTCGTCATCAGTTCATCGTAGTTTTCGCGCACCGGCAGGGGCACATTGAGCTGTAGTTGAGGCAGCGTGGTGCCCGATAGCGTCCTGACCATGGTATCGGACAGGCCCACCACGTGCAGCACCACATTGTCATAGTGTGCGTCGGAGGCGTGCCCGTGCAGGAACCAGTCCGAAGCCTTGTCGTGAATCTCTACGTTTCCCACCCATAATGTGCCGTCTATCTTCACCTTGGCATTGAAGAAGTCGGGTCCGGCATTGCGGTTGGGAAGTCCCGGGTCTATGACCTCGACGGGCCGTCCGTCTACGGTCTTGAGTCCGGCAAGCGGAAACAGCTTGTGTTTCCACACATAATGGATGATTTTCTCCATGATTCCATGGTTTTATGACCGACAAATATACGTTAAATATTCGGGTTTTACAAGTCCTTGCTGTCTTTTTGTACCAATAAGTTAGTAAAGAATGAAAATTAAATGAATATATTTTGTGTTGTGTTCTAATTCCGCTAACTTTGCAAGCATAATTAAATTCAGTATTGAATATGAAGTTAGCACTGATAGGCTATGGAAAGATGGGGCGCATGATAGAGCAGATAGCCCTCGCCCGTGGGCATGAAATCGTATGCAAGATTGATATTGATAACCCTGAAGACTTTGATTCTCCAGCTTTTGCCTCGGCCGACGTAGCCATTGAGTTCACTAATCCGACTGCCGCGTATGGCAACTATCTGAAGGCTTTCTCACACAATGTGAAGGTCGTAAGCGGTTCTACGGGATGGATGCAGGAGCATAAAGCCGACGTTGAAAAACTTTGCACCGAAGGTGGACAGACCCTTTTCTGGGCGAGTAATTTCTCTCTTGGAGTGGCCATCTTCTCGGCTGTCAACCGCTATCTGGCCAAGATAATGAACGGATATCCACAATATGACGTCAGGTTGGAGGAGGTTCACCATGTTCACAAGCTCGATGCGCCGTCAGGGACAGCCATTACCTTGGCGGAAGATATACTCGGCAATGTAGTCCGTAAGGACAAATGGGTGAAGGGACTCCAGCACTTGGCTGACGGAACTGAGACGGGCAGCAATGCCGTCGCCCCCGATGAGTTGCCCATTGCCTCCGTCCGACGCGGTGAAGTGCCCGGTATCCATAGCGTCTGTTACGATTCCGAAGCCGACAAGATAACCATTACACACGATGCCCATAGCCGGAAGGGATTCGCATTGGGCGCAGTTCTGGCTGCCGAATACACCAAAGACCATCAAGGATTGCTCACTACCAGCGATTTATTTCAGTTCTAAGAGCTATTGATACGGCTGACCCCGTTGTCCCGATAGCCATTATTTACGCAATCAAACATTAAAAGTCAATGATAGATAAAGAAAAAGCCAAGCTCAATCCACGCAAGCAGTGGGCGAAGTTCATCATAGTTTCAGTGCTCTATCTTCTCTTCCTCTTGTGGGTGAAGAGCTGGTGGGGACTCCTCGTGCTTCCGTTTATATTCGATGTTTATATTACGAAGAAGATACGCTGGCAGTGGTGGAAAGATTCCGAAGGCCCTGTCCGGTTCATCATGAGTTGGGTAGACGCACTTGTGTTTGCCCTTGTTGCAGTTTACTTCATCAATCTTTTCTTCTTCCAGAACTACGTTATCCCCTCGTCATCGCTTGAGAAATCGCTCCTGACGGGCGACTATCTCTTTGTCTCCAAGGTCAGCTATGGGCCCCGTATTCCCGAGACGCCCCTGACGATGCCGCTTACCCAGCACACGATGCCTATCTTCAACACGAAGAGCTACATTGAGTTCCCCCACTGGGACTACCGTCGCGTGAAGGGGTTGGGGAAAGTGCAGCTCAACGATATTGTGGTATTCAACTATCCGGCAGGCGACACCATTATGAGCGAGCTGGCTTATCAGGCAGAGGACTATTACAACCGCGCCTATACGACGGGCGAGAATCTGCTTGCTCAGCAGACCCCGGGCATCAATCTTTCGACCATGAACGTGCTCCAGCAGCGGGCGTTCTACGAAAAGGCCTATGCCATGGGGCGCAGCTATATCGTCCATAATGCAGGTACATTCGGCGTGCTCGACTGGCGGCCTACCGACCGTCGTGAGAACTATGTGAAGCGTTGTGTAGGCCTCCCGGGTCAGACCATTCAGATAAAGGACAAGATTGTCTATCTGGACGGCAAGCCCAACAAGGAGCCGGAGAACGTTCAGTATACTTATCTCGTCAAGCTGAACAATCTGACGGCTGCCGACCTGCTCAGAGAACAATACGACGACCTCCGCAAGGAGCTGGGCGTCAGCAGCGAGGACGTACAATGCCTGAGCCGTCTTCATGGCTATGATGTCGAAAACGGTCAGGTGCTCAATCAAAATGCCCTTTTGTACGATGGCTATATGCCGCTGACGAAGCATGCCGCGGCTGAGCTGAAGCGTCAGGGCATTGTCCGCAGCATCCGCCCTGTAACAGACAGGGACATTTATAGCGGCCCCAACTATCCTCTGAACGCCTTTACGGGATGGACACGCGACAATATGGGACCCATCTGGATACCGCAGAAGGGCAAGAGTATTACCCTTACGCTTAGGAATCTTCCCGTATATGAGCGTTGTATCAAGGTGTATGAGAAGAACGAACTTGCCGTCAAGGGTGGCAAAATCTTCATTAACGGAAAGCAGACTAATAGATATACTTTCCAATTGGATTACTATTGGATGCAGGGCGACAACCGCCACAACTCCGCCGACAGCCGCTACTGGGGCTTTGTACCCGAAGACCATATCGTCGGTAAGCCACTCTTTATCTGGTGGTCGAGTGATCCCGACCGCAGGGGATTGGGCGGCATCCGTTGGAACCGCTTGTTTTCGTGGGTGGATAATATAAAATAGGAAGTCTTCCAAAGTCTCCTCCGAAAGGAGGGGATGTGAATTATCTCATCTTAGATGTGGGTTACCTCATATTAATAGTTATTATGTAGCATATTAATAGTTATTGGTGCGGCATGTCATCTCACCCGTTTAGTAGCTTTAACCTAACATCCCCTCCTCGCGGAGGGGCTCGGGGAGGCTTCTGACAATAACTACGTTTTTCCCTCTTAATGATGGGTTAATAATTCAAGCAAGGTTACTTTATGCAATCCTCTCTTTCATTTGGCAATGCTAACTCACATTCCCTCCTCGCGGAGGGGCTTGGGGAGGCTTCCCATAACTTGGGAGAGGCTTTGTTGTCTTCTGCTTATTTCGGACCCGTTCAGTGGTATCAGAAGCTCAACCGCTACGATTTGTGCCTGATAGAGTGTCATGACAACTTCGTCAAGCAGACTTACCGCAACCGCTGTATCATTGCTGCTGCGAACGGGCCTCAGACACTCTCCATCCCCATAGAAAAGTTCGACGGTCCGAAATGCCCGATAAAAGACGTGCGTATCAGCGACCACGGCAACTGGCGGCATATCCATTGGAACGCCCTCCTGTCGGCTTACGGAGAGAGTCCTTTCTTTGAATACTATCAGGACGACCTCCGCCCCTTCTTCGAGAAGCGGTGGGAATATCTCTTCGACTTCAATATGGAGATAACGGCAAGGCTCTGCGACTTGCTTGATATACGGCCTTCGTACCGTCCTACTGACGAGTTTGTCCCCCTGACTGCCGGTGATGATACGGCAAGCTCCGTGTTTGCCGACTTCCGCGAAGCCATCCGCCCGAAGCATCCTGCTGCGGATGCTGATTTCCAACCCCGTCCTTATTATCAGGTTTACCAACAGAGGTACGGTTTCCTGCCTAACCTCAGCATCCTCGACCTGCTTTTCAACGAAGGCAACGAGGCTGTATTGTATTTATGAAACTACGGGTAAGTGCAATGGATGAAATGATTCTGTTCTGTTTCTGTAGGGAGAATCCTTTATATTGACAAGACTATAATGTGAAAATCTTCCGAAGCCGCGATTTATATCGCATTATCGGGAGTAAAGAAAA
>NZ_BAKG01000005.1 GCF_000614065.1 Prevotella dentasini JCM 15908
TATAAATTTTCCGCTAACCGTATATAAATTTTCGGCTAACCGTATATAATTTTTCCGCTTGCCGCAAACGGCTTTCCGACTGCCCGAAACTGCCGTTTTTTCGTCCCGCGGGCAGTATTTCCACAGGCGCGTATCCGTCCCTCCGCAATGCGGATGCCCTTTTGCCGAATCCCCTTTCAGCCTTTTTGCCGTGCGGACAAGACGCCCTGCCGTGGCCCTGCGGCCGTCTCGTCCCACCGGGAATAGTCCTGAAGCCGGGCCCGGGCTGCCGGACAGGGGCTTCGGTGCTCCTTGGGATTCTGCTCTTTCAGGGTTTCTTCGTCCTCAACGTTATCACGTTCACTTCCGGCCATGCCCCGAAGCGGAAGGGGACGGTGCCGCCCAGTCCCAGCGAGACGTAGAGCATGCTCCCCCCTCGGTGTACTTGCCTCCCCATTCGTTGTAGGCCCACTTGGCAGGCGAGAACTTTCCGAGCTTCAGCTGTCCGGCGTGGGTGTGCCCGGAGAGCGTCAGGGCAATGTCGGTCTGGTGGAGCACGCCGTGCCGCCAGTGTGTAGGGTCGTGGCTTAGGAGTATCTTGAATGTCCCTTCTGTCAGTCCGTTCATGGCTTCCGGCAGGTTTCCCATGCTTTTGAAGGGAGGCTTGCCGATGTTTTCCACTCCAATGACCGCTATGCTTTCCGCTTTCTCTGCACCATCTGCTGCGGAAGGGCGGCTGATGACGACATTCTCATTCATCAGCATCCTCCATCCCATCTTCTCTTCGAGATATTCCAGTACAGCTTGGTTGCGGTGGGCTTTAGTCTCTTTCCTTCGGTTGCCGTTCTGCTGTCTGCCGCGTAACCGTGTAGTCTCCATCCCATATTCGCAGTAGTCGTGGTTTCCCATGATGCTGTAGACCCCGTCGGGGGCTTTTATCTGGCTGAGTCGCCCGACGAACGGGAGCAGCTCGTCAGCGTGCAGGTTGACGAGGTCGCCCGTAAATGCCACCATGTCGGCCTGCTGCTCGTTGACCAGCCTGACGAGCTTGTCTATAAATCCCGGGTTCTGACGGAAAGTCCCAATGTGGAGGTCGCTCATCTGCAAAATTCTGTAGCCGTCGAAGAGGGGCGGCAACAGCTCCGACTCACACGTGGCAGTCTTGACCACAATCCGCCTCCATCCGAAGAAGAAGCCATAGACGAGGGCTGCCACCACCGCGATGGCGACGCCAAGTGCCCACTGCCACGCAATGGCGAACTGGAGCAGGAAGAACGTAAGTTTGGGAAAGCCCACGCAAAGGGCAAGGGCAATGAAGGAGCGCATGAAGGTGTTGTGGTAGACTCCCCGGTTGAACAGGCCGAACGAGACGAGAGCCGCTGCCGAGGGAGCGAACCATGCCACGTCGGCCCACCAGCGGCTTCCGGGGGCGATGTAGGTTGCCCAAATGTAGATGTCGGGGCAGACCAACAGGAGGAAGAACAACAGTATCGGTACTATCATAGCGGTAATTATTAAGAGTTCCGTAGCCCTCGCAGGGCCTTTCCTGAAAGGAGGTTCGCCTGCGGTGGTCTGCCATTAGAAAATGTCTTTACGTTGATGCAAAGATAGTGGTTTTTGCCCGAATACACAAGCGTCGGGCCGTTACTTTTATATCTTCCCGGGGAAATGGGCCTGCGGCTGCAGGCTTCTCCGCAGGCTGTTTCCTCGGTACGGGCAGGCGGCTACTGGTCGGGATACTGCTCGTAGACCTTGAGCCCGAATTCCCCGGCGTAGGCATAGACGTGTTCGAGTATGTCGGAAAGTGCATGCTCGTAGGCTGTCCACTCTTTCTTTCTGAGGAAAAAATAAAGCTCTACGGGCACGCCGCACTGGGTGGCTTCCAGTTGCCGTACCATCAGCGTCATCTTTTCGTTGACGTCCTCGCGCTTGGCAAGATAGTGCTCTATATAGTGCCGGAACAGCCCCATGTTGATGGCGTCTGCCGGAATGTTCCCTTCCTTTATGTATCCTCGCTCCAGCAGATGCGCCTTCAGTTCGTCGTCGGCAATCCGGATAGACCTGACGTCGAAGTAGACGGCCTTCTGCACGCGTCTGCCTTCGCCCTCGCTCATTGTCTTCCAGTTCTGAAACGGTCCGTTGACGAGTGTCAGCGGCGATACCGTCGTGGTCGTATTGTCGAACTGGCGCACCTTTACCGTCGTCAGTGTAATGTCGGTAACAATGCCGTTTACCGTTCCTCCCGGCACCGTAATCCAGTCACCGATGTGTACCATCTCGTTGCTCGTCAGCCGTATTCCTGCCACAAGTCCCTCGATGGTGTCCTTGAAGACAAGCATCAGTATGGCAGACGTGGCGCCGAGTCCGGCAAAGAGCGTCATCGGGTTGCGGCCGAGCAGCAACGCCACTACCACTACGACGGCTGCAAAGATAAAGACTATCTTCAGGACTCCGCAGAACGACTTCAGGTATTGGCTCGTTGAGCTGCCCGGGCGCGTGTTGAGAAAGCGCAGGCGGTCGATGATGCCGACACCGAGCCGGGTGGATGCCAAGGTGATATAGACGGCCGTCAGTCGTGTCAGCAGCTCTTTCACGACGGGATACTGGTAGAACACCATCGGCAGAAGCTCCCATATAACTACCGCCGGTACGATGTGGCAGGCAGTGTTGAGCACCTTGCGGTCGAAGACCACGTCGTCCCACTTCACTTCCGTCTTTTTTGTCAGCTTTAGAATCAGGGGAACCAAGAGCTTCCGGCAGAGATAGTCGGAAAGCAGGGCTATGACAATCGCTGTGCCAACGAGCACAGCGTGGCGCAGTATGGCTACGGTATGACCTTCCATGCCCATCGACATGAGCAGGTCTTCTACGAATATTCTTATTTCTTCCATTGTGAAAGGAGAGGGTGGGGTTAAGGTGAGGACGCGGCATTGTCGCATCGTGCAGTAGCAAGGGAGCAGAAGGGACCGCTGTACTTTGGCAGGGCAAGGCTACTGGCACAGAGCCACGCAAATATTGTTCTGAAGGTTTCGCATCGGCGCATTGCTGAGTCCGCCGTTGCAGATGATGGAAAAGCTGAGCCGGTGTCCGTTCGAGGCGGTGAGATAGCCTGCCAGTGAGCTGACCCCGACTACCGTTCCCGTCTTCGCGCGCACGTTTCCGGCAGCCGGAGTGTGGCGCATGCGGTTGCGGAGCGTGCCGTCTACGCCCGCCACGGGAAGGGTGGGGAGGAACGTGTAGTATATGCTCGGGGTATGGTAGGCGTAGTTGAGCAGCTTCACTTCGAGTTCCGCGCTGACGTAGTTGTAGAGCGAGAGGCCTGATCCGTCTGCTACGATACAGTCGGCAGGCGACAGCCCCAGCTTGCGGACGAGTGTGTGGATATACTGGCGTGCCTGTTTGTAGGAAGCCACTTTGTTCCTTCTGCCGCCGCTATTTGATAGAACATGGCCTCGGCATACAGATTGTCGCTCTTTTTCATCATCCGCTGCATCACTTCACCGATGGTATGGCTGCACGAGGTCAGGTGGAGGGCGGTGGAAGGCAGCTGCCGTTCGCCGGTCTCTCCGCTGACCGTGATGCCCGCATTGCGGAGATGGCGTCGCAGCTGTTCCGCAAAGTTGTCCTTGCGCCCGACCAGCAGCGGACTGAGCGTCGGGTTGTCGTCGTCCCAGCACCATCCGTAGCCCAGCCGGTCGCGGTCCTTGAAGGACAGGTCGGCATAGATGTTGCCGTTCAGGGTAGTGATGCCCAGTTGGCGGACGGCACTGGCAAAGGCCGCCATGTCGCCGTTGCCGAACATCGGGTCCATTCCCCCGACGCAGTAGAGGTCTCCGTTGAGGGTCTGGGTAGAGTCTACCACCTCGCCCGTATAGCAGAGCCGCGTTGTGAAGCGGTGGTTGTCGCCGAGCCGGTCAAGGGCGGCAATGGCCGTAATGCACTTCATCGTCGAGGCAGGACGGAGATGCGAGCGTTCGCGGAACTTGTAAAGGCATGTGCCGTCGGTCAGGTCCCATACCATCAGTCCCACGTTCACCGTCTCCAGAAGGCTGCTCTGCATGATGCCGTCGAGTCTTTGGATGATGTTCTGCTGCCATGTCAGGCCCGGGTCGGTGGCAAATTCCAGAATGGTGCTGTCCGTCTCGGTGCTGTCTTCCCCGGTGGTCGCCACGGCAGGCACGCCGTATAATATCCTCGCTACCTCGGTGCTGTCTATTCGTACCTGCGACAGGGCAGGCAGGGAGAGCAGTACCAAGAGGGCTGCTGCTATTGTTTTCTTTATTCTCATATTCTTTCCGTGCAGTTCAAAATCTTCAGTCATTGTTCAGCCCTCCCTGCTTTCGGACGGCCTTGACGAAAGAATCTATGTTACCGGGTTGCAGGCTGACCACCTTGCCGTCCTTACATTCTATGAGCACGAAGCTGCCCAGACGGAAGGCGAGCGGCATAATCCGCACGTCCGATATGCCGTCCAAGCGTATGATTTTCCTGCGCCCGAACCGTCCGCGCCTTACTATCAGCCGCCCGTCGTCGGTCAGCCGGTATTCGGAATTGACGGCCCGGTCTGTCGCGATGATGGTCATTACGACAAAGACAGCCCCGAAGACGACATAAACGGCGTTTGTGCGGAACCACAGCCAATAAAAGGCGACGGCCGCGAACAGGATGATGGCAGCCCATTCCGTTACCATGACCCTATGTTGGAAAGTACGTTCCATAACGATAATGACGATTGGGAAATGCACCGATAGGCAGATGCACGTCCCGGTAAATATAGAATCCTATTGAAATTCAGTGCAAAAGTACAAAAAAAATACTTTCTTAGTGGCTATATCTCAATAAATTGCTACTTTTGCGGAGGATAGATGGGAGTCTGTCGGACTTTTCCGGCCACTCCGGCCTGTCAGGCGACGTGCTTTCCTTTCCCGTCAAAGACAACGATAATGGTTTATAAATACGATTTCCTCATCATCGGCGCAGGCATTGCCGGTATGAGCTATGCCCTGAAGATAGCCCGAGCCCGGAGGGGAAAGGTCTGCATCGTCTGCAAGACAACCCTCGGCGAGGCCAATACGGCCTTTGCACAGGGGGGCATAGCCTCGGTTACCAATTCCGAAGTAGACGACTTTGCAAAGCACATCAGGGACACCATGATAGCCGGCGACAACATTTCCGACCCCGAAGCTGTCGGGCAGGTGGTACGGGAAGCACCGGGACAGATACGCGAACTGGTGGGGTGGGGTACCAGTTTCGACCGTCTGGCCGACGGCCGGTTCGACCTCCACCGCGAGGGCGGCCACTCCGAGTTCCGTATTCTGCACCATGCAGACGACACGGGTGCCGAGATACAGCGCGCGCTGATGGCTGCCGTCAGGGAGAATCCTGCCATTGACGTCAGGGAAGGCCATTTTGCCGTAGAGATTATCACCCAGCACCACTTGGGCGTCGAGGTTACGAGGCGCACGCAGAACATAGAGTGCTACGGGGCGTATATTCTCAATCCCGACACGCAGAAGGTGGACACGTATCTCAGCAGGGTTACCCTGATGTGTACGGGAGGCTGCGGTGCGGTCTATCAGACCACGACCAACCCCATCATCTCCACGGGCGACGGCATGGCCATGGTCTACCGCGCCAAGGGAACCATCAAGGACATGGAGTTCGTGCAGTTTCATCCCACCTCGCTCTACCATCCGGGCGAGACCCATCCTGCCTTTCTCATCACCGAGGCCATGCGCGGCTATGGCGGCATACTGAAGCTGCCCACGGGCGAAACCTTCATGGAGAAATACGACGACCGCCTCTCGCTGGCTCCGCGCGACATCGTTGCCCGCGCCATCGACAAGGAAATGAAAATCAACGGTATCGACCACGTTTGTCTGGACGTTACCCACAAAGATCCCGAAGAGACGAAACGCCACTTTCCGAACATCTACCACAAGTGCCTGTCCATAGGCATAGACATAACGAAGGAGATGATTCCTGTCCGTCCGGCAGCCCACTATATATGCGGAGGCATCAAGGTAGACCTCAACGGCGAAAGTTCCATCCGCCGGCTCTATGCCATTGGCGAATGTTCCTGTACGGGATTGCACGGCGGCAACCGCCTTGCCTCGAACAGTCTCATCGAAGCCGTTGTCTATGCCGACGCTGCCGCACGCCACAGCCTTGCCTGTGCCGGCGGCTATGATTTTAATGCCGACGTGCCCGAATGGGACGATAACGGGACGATGACCAACGAGGAGCGTATCCTCATCACCCAAAGTGCAAAGGAGGTGGGCGAGGTTATGAGCAACTATGTGGGTATTGTGCGGAGCGACCTGCGCCTGAAGCGTGCGTGGCACCGCCTCGACCTGCTCTACGAAGAGACCGAGGCACTTTTCAAGCATGTCAAGGCGACGCGCGACATCTGCGAGCTTCGCAACATGATAAACGTGGGCTACCTCATCACCCGTATGGCCATTGAGCGCAAGGAGTGCCGCGGACTGCATTTCACCACTGACTATCCGCATCATGCCTACGATGGCATGAACGGGGAGTAAGTGCTCCGGCGTGCGCCCTGACGCGCGGATTGTCTTGGAAGATAACCCTTGTCGTTTTTTCAGTCAGCCACGGCGGTAAAACGAAACGGGCACTTTCGCGTTGTCAAAGTGCCCGTTTCGCATGCTCAAAGTGGCACTTCCGTTTTGTCGTTGTGGGACGGTCGGAAACAAGTGCGGTTCCTTTCATGTTCAGAATAGTGGAAAAGCCGGAACAGCGGTGATATTCCAGCATGTCAGCCGGGTGCAGGGCACTGGGTGCGGACGGTGCAGTCAGGATGCCGTCCTGTGTCATGCCGGGGGCTGCTGTGGTATTCCGGCACTTCTGAAAGTAGGTGCGGATGATATTTATTAAGGTGAAACGGGTGCTAATCGGAAAAAAATATGTAAGTTTGCATGGCTAAGTCATCACGTTGAGCCGGCGAGTCGGTCTCTCCGGCAGCGAACGGATGGCAAACAACCGCTTTTATGGAGAAAACAGACAACAACATATCGGACCGAAAACTACGGCTGACCATACGTGTTGCCACGGGAACAATGTCGTTCTCGGTGGGCGACCCGCAGGCAGACGGGCAGATAGTCTTCGAGGAATACGGACTGAACAACGGCATATCGACGGCTGCCAACCTGCGCGAGGCTTTCACCAAGTCGGAGCTGCTGCAAAGCGGATATAAGAAGGCCTTGGTGCTGACAGGCTCGCCGGTGATGCTGCTGCCTGCCGATGAGGAGCAGGAACAGGACTGCGCGACGCTCTATCACCATATCTACGACGGGCACCATGGCGAGGAGATACTGCATGCCGCCCTGCCGGACTTGAACGCTGTCGCCGTGTTTGCCGTCAATAAGGACCTGAAGCTGGTAGTTGAAGACCATTTCGGCGACTTCGCCTTTGTGCCGCTCATGCAGCCTGTGTGGACGAGGCTCTATCATCGGTCGTTCTCGGGGACGCGCCGGAAGCTCTTTGCCTACTTCCACGAGAAGCGGATGGAGGTATTCCTCTTTCAGCAGAACCGTTTCCAGTTCAGCAATTCCTTCGATGCCACATACGCCCACGATGCCGCCTACTATCTTCTCTACGCATGGCGGCAGCTCGGGATGGACAAGGAGCGCGACGAGGTCTATCTCGCAGGCAACATCACCCACCTCGACTGGCTTCGCAAGCAGCTTCCGCGCTATGTGCGGCGCAGCTTCATCATCAATCAGAATACAGACTTCAACAATATTTCGATGGCGCAGAGGGACGACATTCCCTACGACCTGAAAGCGAGTTACTTTGAGATTTGAACTTCAAGGAACAAATAGATGCGAATCATAACAGGAACATATAAAGGACGGCACTTCGATATTCCGCGCACTTTCAAGCGCGTCCTACCACCGACTTTGCCAAGGAGAATATTTTCAACGTGCTCAATGGCTATACCGATTTCGGGGATGCGGTGGCCCTCGACCTCTTTTCCGGCACGGGGAGCATCACGCTCGAATTGCTGTCGCGTGGCTGTCGCGAGGTGGTCAGCGTGGAGAAGGACCGCTACCATGCCCGTTTTATATCGCAGTGCGTGGAGAAGATAGGGGCGGAGAACGACATTCTCATCCGTGGCGACGTGTTTCGGTTTCTGAAAAGCTGTCATCAGCAGTTCGACTTTATCTTTGCCGACCCTCCCTACGCGCTGCCCGGCCTTGCCAAGATTCCCGACTTGATTTTCGAGTACGGCCTGCTCGGGCAGGACGGGGTCTTTGTCTTCGAGCATGGCAGGCAGAACGACTTCTCCGCTCATCCGCATTTCGTTGAGCACAGAAGCTACGGGAGTGTGAATTTCAGTATTTTCAGATAAGGGATAAGGTCTTTATTATAAGTAAGATAGGGCAGGCAGGGAGCTTGTCATAGCAGGGAGGCATGTCCTATCGTGCTGAAGGTGGCGGTTGGCTTATCCCTCTTGCCAAATCATATTTTCTTTTTTGTTGTCGGGAAATGGCTATAGCAGCGGACTGAGAAGCCTTACTATGGATTCCCATAAGCGGCGGAGGAACGGGCGGTGGACAAGGTCGCGCACCTGTTCCAAGGGGATGCAGTCTTCGGAATCGCGGAGGAAGACTTCCTTGACACGCTGTGCCATCTCGCGGTCGTAGAAGAAGGCATTGGCCTCGAAATTGTTCTCGAAGCTGCGGAAGTCTACGTTGACCGAACCGATGGTAGACAGGCTGTCGTCGGCGACAAGGAGCTTGGAGTGGTTGAAGCCCTTGTCGTAGAGCAAGACCTTCACTCCGGCACGCACGGTCTCCAATACGTAGGAGCGGGAAGCCCATTCCACAATGCGCGAGTCGCCGTGCCGGGGAATCATCAGCCGCACGTCGACGCCTGCCACGGCTGCTGTCCGCAGGGCGAAGAGAATGGTGTCGGTAGGCAGGAAATAGGGCGTCTCAATATAGATGTACCGCTTCGCGCCGGCGAGAATCTTCATATAGCCTTGCTCTATCTCCGGCCAGTCGTTGGTGGGATTGCTCGTTACTATCTGCGCCAAGCCGTCGTTCTGCCCGGAAGTAATCTCGGGATAATACCTGCGGTTCGTGATGAGCGTTCGGTCTACGTAGAACCAGTCTATCAGGAAGGCACGCTGAAGGCCGTAGACTGCCGGCCCGGCAATCTTGACATGCGTATCGCGCCATGCCGTTCCGTCCTTTCCCTTCACGTAGCGTTGGGCAATGTTCATGCCGCCTATGAATCCTACCTCACCGTCTACGACGCATATCTTGCGGTGGTTTCGGTAATTGACCTTGCTTGTAAACGACGGAAAGCGCACGGGCATGAAGGGCTGGACCTCTACTCCCCCCTTTCGCATCCGCTCGAAGAATCGGCCTTTTGTCTTCCATGAGCCTACATCGTCGTACACTACCCGTACTTCTACACCCTGACGGGCCTTGTCTATCAGTGTGTCGGCAATGAGGTTGCCCACTGGGTCGTCGTCTATGATGTAAGAGGTGAGGTGGATGTGCTGCTCCGCCTTGCCCATTTCCTGCAACAGGGCAGGGAACAGCTCGTAGCCGGAAGTATATATTTCCATCTCGTTGTTCTTGAAGGGGAGGGCCCAGTTCTGGTTGATGAACAGGTCTATCAGTCCCTTGTATTGTCCGGGAAGCTGTAAGTCCTTCTGCTCTACGAACTCCAGCATAGACCGCTTGGTCAGTTGGTCGAGGCTTTTTTGCCAGATGTGCCGCTCTTTCCGCGTTCGCTGTCCGAAGAAGAAGTAGAGCACAATGCCCACCAACGGCATAAACGCCAACACGAGTACCCATGCCATGGTCTTGGCAGGCTGCCGGTGCTCCATCAGTACGGTAATCATAGCCAGTACGGCTATCACAGTGTAGAGGAGAAGGAATATCCAGTGGACGTAAATCATAGGGGTCTCTTGTTGGGGAGGTTGGGGTTTGAAATTATGGGTTTTTGAGTTTTGAATTACGAGTTTTGAATTATGAGCTGTCGCAATGGTGAATTTTGGATTAGGAATGATGTGTCTCGAATTATCCGCACCATCAATTATGAATGATGAATTCCTGATTATGAATTATCCTTCATCAGTCCTTTAAGGTATTCAAGTTCCTTTTGGGCGAATCCGCTAGAGTTCGGGTCGTTGAGCAGGGACTTCAGCAGCGATTCTGCCTCCTTGTACCGGTGCATGTCTATCAGGATATACGCCTTGCGGCGGCGAACGAACGATAGGAAGGATTGCAGGTGCGGCTCTAATGGAACGTCCTCTTCTTCGTCATCGTTCTCTCCCTTTGTCCGTTCGAGTTCATTGATAATGCTGTCTACGTAGGCCAAGGCTCGGAAGTCGCTCATGTTGCACAGGCAGTTGATATATTCTTCGGCGTAGGTGATGCGGTTGAGTCCGACTGTCAGGGACAGGTAGTAGTGGGCACGCACGTACTCTCCCAACTCGTTGTAACAGAACCCTATCATGTAGCAAACCTCGAAGAAGTCCTCGTGAGAGTCGCTGTTCAGCGAGGTGAAGCCGGCACGATAGTAGCGGAAAGCGTTCTCCAACCAGAGCAGAGCCTCGTAGTATCGTCCAGTCTGATAGAGCCTTCTGCCCCAGAAAACATCGTAAGCCGTGTTGCGGACTATAATGCTCGAGATGAGCCGTTCCTCCTCGGTCATGTCCTTGAACTTCCCCTCTGCCAGCTTTGCCCTTGCTTCCTTCCAGATGTAAGTGAACTCGTCCTTGCGCTGTTTCTCGGGTTGCAGGTCGTAGCCTATGAGTGCCGAACAGGTCGAAGAACGCGTTTCCATGGACGTCATCTGATGGTTTGGAGAAACCGACTGGGGCAGAAGCAATGCCGACACCCGATAGAAGAGGACATCCTCTCCGCCTTGTGCCTGCTGGAGATGGAAGGTCATGTAGCGCCGCACATCGGGTTCGGACGGAAGAAAGAAGGTCAGGTTGAGCGTCGCTTCCTTGCGCACGAAATCCTGTCCGGCTATCAGGAGGGAGGAAAAATCAAGGTTCCGGATATCCTCTCGTACCTTTATAATAGATATTTCGTCGGTTATCGTCTGTAGTTGGGAGGGAATGAAGTCCTTCATACCGAAGGCAGTGTCCATCCATTGTGCCAGTGTGGCAGGCTGGGTCTGGTTGGACCGCCAGTTTGGTGCGACAAGCTGATGGGCAAGTTCCTGCTCGCGGATAAGGTATAGTTCGCGCGTCAGTTGCCGGTTGAGCTGTTCCGTGTCCTTCCCGTTGGTCTTTTCCAGTTCGTCCTCGGTCTCTTTCAGTTTTCTGACGAATACGTTTTGCCACCCGAAGAGACTGGACATGGCGGAAGACAAAATCTCCTGCGCCCTGTCTTCGTCGAGCAGCAGGTTTATCATCAGGTGAATATCAATGACGTCGGACTCCTCGTTGATGGAATAGCAGAAGCGCGGTCCGTCTGAGCTGAGGTTAAAATGGTTGCACAATGTCCTTACCCCGTTCAGATTGACGAGCTTTGCCTCTGCTATGTATAGGAAGGAGAGGAAGACATAGTGGGTGGAAGGCTGTATGTGAATGTTGAAGTGTCCGCCTTGAAAATCGTATCTGACGATATGGCTGTCTTTCTCTTTGTGCCATTCTCCCTGACAGTTCAGGGCACTAAGGGCGTTGGCTACCAACCTCTGGTTGGCAGCGGCATCCAAGTCAGCCAACTGCATCTTGCTTCTGAATATCTGCTTCAGTCTGTCTATCATACCACAATGTCATTGCCAAGTTTTCGTGCCAGCGCATTGCGCACGTCTTGTAGTTTTTTTACTTCGCCCATCAGCTGCAGCATCCTCGTAGGGTCAGATTCCTGTTTCAGCTGCGCGGTCAGCTCTTTGAGGTGGTGCTCTACATAGTCGAGGCGGAAGTCGAGGATGAGATGGATGATGCGGTCGTGCAGCCGTATCTCGCTGTCTTTCACCTGAAGGCTTTCCGAAAGCTGAAACTGCTCAACACTCAGTTTCACGGCAACGGTCGAAACCTGTATGTCGGGATGATGGGTGAAATATTCTTCTGCCTTGAAGTTCTCGTCGCTGCTGTGTTCGACAGCCTCCGTGAGTATCTGATTGTAGATAGGGTTGGAGAAGCCGAGCTGATCCAGCCCGAGGTCGTAGGCGATATATTGTGCGACGTTGAGGCTGATGGATTCGCCGGTCGCCTCGTTCTGCACGTCGCGGATGATAATCTTCTCGCCATCTCGCACAATGGCCTGCACTAGCATGGTCTCTACCCTTGATGCCTGCTGCATCGGTGTGGCCGGACGGAACGGCTCATCCTGCGGATGCTCCGCCTGTTGCTGCTGTTGCTTCTTCGTCTCCTGTTCTCGGCTGGTGTGTATCAGCCGGTTCATCTGTGCCATCAGCGTTGTTTCCGGCACTCCCGTACGGTTGGCACACTCGCGCAGGTAGGTGTCTCTCAGGATAGGGTCCTTGATGACCGCAATGCTCTCTACAATGGAGTTGATGGCATCCGACCGCTTCTTGGGATCGGTAACTCCGTTGAGCAGGAGGTTGATTTTGAAGACGATGAAGTCAGTCTGATTGTCTTCGATATATTGCCTGAAGTCCTGTGCCGAATGGGTGCGGGCAAACTCGTCGGGGTCTTTGCCGTCGGGGAGAAGCAGCACCTTCACGTTCATCCCCTCGGAAAGCAGCATGTCCGTACCTCGGAGGGCGGCATGCTGTCCGGCAGCGTCGCCGTCGTAGAGCAGGACAATGTTGGGCGTAAACCGGCGGAGCAGCTTTATCTGATAGACTGAGAGGGCTGTGCCGCTGTTGGCCACTACATTCTCGATGCCGCACTGGTGCATCGACACTACGTCGGTATAGCCTTCGACCATGTAGACGAGGTCGTGCTTGGCAATAGCCTTCTTGGCTGATAGATGCCGTAGAGTTCCCGTTCCTTGTGATAGATGTCGCTGTCGGGCGAATTGACGTATTTCTGGCTGACCCCTTTCGTCCGTGAGTCGAGCAGTCGTCCGCCGAAGGCCGTTACCTTGCCGCTTACGCCAATCCACGGAAAGAGCACGCGCCCGTTGAAGCGGTCTGTCAGTTCGCCGTTGTCGCGCTCGAAGCAGAGTCCCGTCTTCGTGAGAAACTCCTTCTGGTAGCCTGCCTTCAGTGCCGCGTCGGCAAAGGCGTGGCGCGAGGTCAGGCAGAAGCCGAGACGGAACTTGCGTATGATGTCGTCGCGGAAACCACGGCTGCGGAAATACTGCATGCCGATGGCTACACCGTCGACGTCGTTGTGCAGCACGTCTTCAAAGTATTTAGCTGCCCATTCGTTGACAAGGAACATCGATTCGCGCTCGCTTTCCTGCTGCCTCTCCTCTGTCGACAGCTCGCGCTCCCTTACCTCTATGTGGTATTTGTTGGCCAGCCATCGTAGGGCCTCGGGGTAGGTCATCTGTTCGTGCTCCATGATGAACTTCACCACGTTGCCTGCCGCTCCGCACGAGAAGCATTTGTACACTCCGCGCACGGGGCTGACCGAGAACGAGGGCGTGCGGTCGTCGTGAAACGGGCACAGGCCCTTGAAACTTGCTCCCGTCTTGCGCAGGGATACAAATTCGGAAACGACATCGACGATGTTCGCCGCGTCCATTATCTTGTCTACTGTAGGTCTGTCTATCATTGTGCTACAAAGATAACACAAACGGACGAAATAAACAAAAACAAGGCGGTGAACTTTTCTCCGGACGGCGAGCAACGTGCCGGATTGGCGCATGCCGGTCGTCGGCTATGGATGTTAGCGGAGCGTAACCTACCCCCTTTCGGGCGAGAACTTTCCCGGTCGCCCGGCCGTTGTGGCACTTTCATCTTTCGAAAGTGCCGTTCTGACTACATGAAAGTACCGTTTTGGCTATGTGAAAACGGCACTTTCGTTTCTCCGATAGTAAATACCTGATAAACAGGAGCTTGTGCTATGGATTTCTGCGTGTTGGAGCCGGGTTGTGATTATATTCAGAAATCAATGCCATCTTATCGCGTCCGCAGGCTTTTTGATGCTGTTGTCAGATGAAAAATATTCTTTTTCTCCCCGTGTCTGCCTTCGTCTCTTTTCAGGAACATGCACTGCAAAGAGACAGAAATTAAGCAGCATAGAATCTTCCTAAGCTGTCTGTTCGCCTTCAAAAAGGCCGTTGAAAGCGGGAAAACGCCTGTAGAGAGCATTTTCAGGCCCAAATAGTAGTGTCATTGGAAAAAAACAATTACCTTTGCACTTCCATTTTAAGGAAAAAGAATGTAAAGGAAGTTTAATCAATTCAAAAAATATGAGAAAGTTTTTAGTTGCTCTTTCGATGCTCGTTCTTGGCATCGGTGGTACGCAGGCACAGGTTGCTTATGAGAAGGCAAAGTTTTTGGACAATACGTATATCGGTGTAGAGGCAGGAGCTACGACACCTATGAACCTGAAGTCGGTTACTCCGCTTAACGGTTGGGGAGGCTTGAAGCTCGGTAAGAACTTCAGTCCGGTCTTCGGTGCAAACTTGGAGGGCCTTGTCAGCTTTGGCGACAATGGTCTGGCAAACAGCCACACGTTTGCCCGCGTGGTAGACCTCGGTCTGAACGGTACGGTAAACCTGACCAATCTCTTCTTGGGCTACAATCCTCAGAAGACATTCGAGGTGATTGCCGAGGCAGGTATCGGCTATGAGATGATTTTGGGCGATTCTTATCTGAAGCACGGCGACGATACCGAACTGACTGCCAAGACCGGCCTGATATTTGCTTGGAATCTCGGTGCGGACAAGGCATGGCAGCTTTATGCGGAGCCGGCAATCATCTGGAACCTGACTTCCGGCCCGGAAGATGCTGTCCGTTTCGATAAGGGAGGTGCTCAGCTGGGTCTCTTCGTAGGCGTCAACTACAAGTTCAATACTTCTAACGGCATCCACAACTTCAAGGTTTGGAACGTCGGTGAACTGAACGATGAAATCAACTCCCTGCGCAATCAGCTCGCTGCCAAGCCAAAGCAGGTTGTCAAGGAAGTTATAAAGGAGGTTGTGAAGGAAGTTCCGACTACTTCTACCAAGGAGGTTCGTGTAGAGAATCTTGTATTCGTTACCTTTGCTCAGGGCAAGTCTCTTCTGACCAACGATGCCAAGAAGGCACTTGACGAAGTGAAGGCAGGCAGCCATGTTCAGATTGTAGGCACCAGCTCTCCGGAAGGTTCCAAGGAGCTTAACGACCGTCTCTCTCAGGCTCGTGCCAATGTTGTAGCCTACTATCTCCAGAACCGTGGCGTAGTTATCGACGAGGCTACGGGTAAAGGCGTTCAGGGTACAACCTCTAACCGTCTGGCAATTGTTTACGTAAAGTAAATCAAACTTAAGGATATACTTCCCTTGACGGGGGCAGTTCTTCGACGGACTGCCCCCGTTTTTGTATTCTTTTGATTTCCAATGCTATGAGGGGGTGCAGATGGGAGGAGCATGCTGTCTGAAATGGTGCCGGCGATGTACTTCCTCCGAAGCTCCTGAAGGAAAGTTGCTGTCAGCCTGTCAGTGATTTTAACTTTTCGGCCTTTGACTATCAGTATGTTACGGAGGTTGACAGAATGACGGTAAAAATGGAAAAATAAAATAACAGGAAATAAGACGGTATATATGGCAGGCAGGATATGGCATCGGTTCCCTGCCGTATTCATTTTTTAGCAAAATCATTCTCCCTTGTCATGGCGTAACTATCAGTCTGCACAATCTGTTGGATATGTGCGCGAAAGAAGCGTTTTTGTGCAATTTATTTGTGAGACTTGCAAAAAAAGCGTACTTTTGCCACCGTATTTTATAGGATTGAAAATTCTAATAACACATTGATAATATATGAGTTTGAAAATTGTAGTGCTTGCCAAGCAAGTACCTGACACAAGAAATGTGGGCAAGGATGCCATGACGGCGGAAGGAACAGTCAACCGTGCTGCACTCCCTGCCATCTTCAACCCCGAAGACTTGAACGCACTGGAGCAGGCTCTCCGGCTGAAAGACCAGAACCCCGGCTCCACGGTCGGTGTCCTGACAATGGGGCCTCCGCGTGCCGGAGAGATTATCCGGCAGGGACTTTACCGTGGTGCCGATACGGGTTGGCTGCTGACCGACCGCAAGTTTGCGGGTGCCGATACGCTTGCTACTTCATACGCGCTGGCGACTGCCATCAAGAAGATAGGTGATGTAGACGTTATTCTCGGCGGCCGTCAGGCTATCGACGGAGATACGGCGCAGGTTGGTCCTCAGGTAGCACAGAAACTGGGACTGAACCAAGTTACGTATGCAGAGGAGATTCTGAAGATAGAGGATGGCAAGGCGACTATCCGTCGTCATATCGACGGCGGCGTGGAGACGGTCGAGGCTCCGCTCCCTGTCCTGATTACCGTCAATGGCAGTGCTGCCCCGGCCCGTCCCTGCAATGCCAAGCTCGTGATGAAGTACAAGTACGCAACCTGCCCGATGGAGCGCAAGGGCGATGAGCCTTGGGCGGCCCTCTACGAGGAGCGTCCTTATCTGACGCTGAATCAGTGGTCGGTAGCCGATGTTGACGGAGACGACGCCCAGTGTGGTCTGTCCGGCTCGCCAACAAAGGTGAAGGCTGTTCAGAACATCGTCTTTCAGGCCAAGGAGAGCAAGACGCTCACAGGTTCTGATGCGGATGTGAAAGGACTCGTGGAAGAATTGTTGAACGAGAAGATTATAGGATAAGCAGTTGGGAATGTTGAACGAGGGAGTAGGCATTTGTCGCACGTCGGCAAATGAATCGGAAAGATGAATGAAGGGTTATGACAGGCTCGCAAAGCGATATTGAATAAAAGATAAGGAGGCCGTCCGTTTCCCCATCTTCGGTCATGATTCTTCATAATTGCACACTCATTCAACACTCACCATTCAAAAATCAGATTATGAACAACGTATTTGTATATTGCGAAATAGAGGAGACTACCGTACAGGAAGTCTCGCAGGAACTGTTGACCAAGGGCCGTAAGCTCGCCAATCAGCTGGGTGTGGAACTTCATGCCTTGGTTGCCGGTACAGGAATAAAGGGTAAGGTGGAGGAACAGATTCTGCCTTATGGTGTAGACAAGCTGTTCGTGTTCGACGGTGAGGGACTTTTCCCTTATACGTCTGCTCCGCATACGGATATTCTCGTGAATCTCTTTACGGAGGAGAAGCCGCAGATTTGCCTGATGGGCGCGACGGTTATCGGGCGCGACCTCGGCCCCCGCGTCTCCTCATCGCTGACGAGTGGTCTGACCGCTGACTGCACGCAGTTGGAAATCGGCGACTACGACGACAAGAAAGAAGGCAGGCACTACGACAACCTGCTCTATCAGATTCGTCCTGCTTTCGGCGGCAACATCGTGGCGACCATCGTCAATCCCGACCACCGTCCGCAGATGGCAACCGTCCGTTCGGGCGTGATGCAGAAGGCTTTCTACGAGGGTGAGGCGAAAGGCGAGGTAGTCTATCCGGACGTGAAGAAGTATGTTTCCGACGAGGCTTTCGTCGTCAAGGTGCTCGAACGCCACGTTGAGGCTGCGAAGAACAATCTGAAGGCTGCGCCCATCGTCGTTGCCGGTGGTTATGGCGTAGGCTCGAAGGAAGGTTTCGACCAGCTCTTCCTGCTCGCAAAGGAACTTCATGGCGAAGTGGGAGCCAGCCGTGCTGCCGTTGACGCTGGCTGGGTAGACCACGACCGTCAGGTAGGACAGACAGGCGTAACGGTTCATCCGAAGGTTTATATCGCCTGTGGCATCTCCGGGCAGATTCAGCATATCGCAGGTATGCAGGATGCCGGTATTATCATCTCCGTCAATAACGACCCCGACGCTCCCATCAATGCCATTGCCGACTATGTTATCAATGGTACCGTTGAGGAGGTTGTGCCGAAGTTAATTAAATATTATAAGGAGAGCAGCAAGTAAAATGAAAAAGATGAGGGCTCTTATTGCAGGAAGCATGGGCTGCGTCATGGCAATGATGTCAGACAAACTCCCTGACTGACAGGAATCCTTCCCTTTATTTTATCAGGCTGTGCCTTGTATATTCTTCATAAAGAAACAAAAAAAGAAAAGAGATAAGATTATGGCAAATTATTATAGCGACCAACCAGAGATTGAGTTTCACCTCAATCATCCTTTGATGAAGCGCATCGTTGAGCTGAAGGAAAGAAACTATAAGGATGCTGCGACATACGACGATGCTCCCGTCAACTACGAGGATGCCATCGAGAACTACAAGCGGATTCTTGACATTACGGGCGACCTCGCTGCCAACATCATCGAGCCGAACTCCGAAGCGGTGGATCAG
This sequence comes from Prevotella dentasini JCM 15908, assembly GCF_000614065.1. GTDB lineage: Bacteria > Bacteroidota > Bacteroidia > Bacteroidales > Bacteroidaceae > Prevotella > Prevotella dentasini. Next base: position 18,327 of record NZ_BAKG01000005.1, read on the forward strand.
GAAGGGCCGCATCTTGTAGACAACCGCATGCACTACGCAAGCAAGACCTACGAGAATCTTGACGCTACGCGCAAGGCAGGACTTTGGGGCGTAAGCATGCCGCGCCGGTATGGTGGCCTGAACCTGCCGAACGTGGTGTTCTCCATGCTCTCCGAGATGATTTCCTCGGCTGATGCGGGCTTTCAGAACATCTGGTCGCTCCAGTCGTGTATAGATACGCTCTACGAGTTCGGCAGCGACGAGCAGCGCGCGAAATACATTCCGCGTATCAGCAACGGCGAGACCATGTCCATGGACCTGACCGAGCCGGATGCAGGCTCCGACCTTCAGCACGTCATGCTGAAGGCTACTTTCGACGAGAAGGAGAACTGCTGGCGGCTGAACGGAGTGAAGCGTTTCATCACCAACGGCGACTCCGACCTGCACCTCGTCCTTGCCCGTTCCGAAGAGGGCACGCGCGACGGCCGTGGCCTGTCTATGTTTATCTACGACAAGCGCGACGGCGGTGTCGATGTCCGCCACATTGAGAACAAGCTCGGTATTCACGGCTCTCCTACCTGCGAGCTGGTCTACAAGAACGCCAAGGCAGAGCTTTGCGGAAGCACCCGTATGGGACTTATCAAGTATGTGATGGCACTGATGAACGGTGCCCGTCTCGGTATTGCCGCACAGAGTGTCGGCGTTGCTCGCGAGGCGTACATGGAGGGTCTCAGCTATGCCAGGGAGCGCGCGCAGTTCGGCAAGAAAATCATTACCTTCCCGGCTGTCTACGATATGCTCTCCCGCATGAAGGCAAAGCTCGATGCCGGCCGTTCGCTGCTCTATCAGACTGCCCGCTACGTAGACATCTACAAGGCACTGGAAGATATTGCGCGCGACCAGAAGCTCTCGCTCGAGGAGCGTCAGGAGATGAAGAAGTACACCCGTCTGGCCGATGCCTTCACGCCCCTGTCGAAAGGTATCAACTCCGAGTATGCCAACCAGAACTCCTACGATGCCATTTCCATTCATGGAGGTTCGGGCTTCATCATGGAATACAAGAGCCAGCGTCTCTACCGCGATGCCCGCATCTTCTCCATATATGAGGGAACGACACAGCTGCAGGTAGTGGCAGCCGTCCGCTATATCACCAATGGCACTTATCTCTCTATCATGAAGGAGATGCTCGAAACGGAGCTTGCCTGCGACTGCATGAAGGGCCTGCGCGACCGTGTAGCCAAGCTCGTGGCCCTCTACGAGGAGTCTGTCGGGAAGGTGAACGCTGCCGAAAGTCAGGATGTCCACGATTTCCTTGCCCGTCGTCTGTATAACATGACAGCCGGCATTATCGAGTCGCTCCTCCTCATCGAAGATGCCGCCAAGGCACCCGGACTCTTCAAGAAGTCGGCCCACGTATTCGTGCGTATGACGGAGGAAGAGGTAATCGGAAGTGCGGCCTACATCAAGGCCTTCAACCCTGAAGACCTCGCCCACTTCAAGGCTGTCGAGGAAGAGGCTGCCGGGGCATAGTCGTCAAAGCAATAAAGAATAGAAGCGGAAAGTGTAAGGCGCGGGCCTTCCTTTCCGCTTTTAAGAATTAAAATTGATTAGCAACGTTATAAAAAATATATATCGGAGCAATATTTGTTGCAAAGGTTATAAATTTATCGTATATTTGCATGGGAATCTTTTGGAACTCTCATGTGTTCCACTATTTCATTATGAGAATATTTCAATGCTGAACAAAGTTATTATAGATGGATACAAATCTATCCGGCATATAGATTTGGAACTAAAACCGATTAATATTTTGATTGGTTCAAATGGTGTTGGAAAAACTAACTTTATATCATTCTTTAAACTGATAAACATCATATACGAGCAGCGTTTGTATAACTATACGATGCAGAACAATGTTGAAAGGCTATTTCATTATGGATTGAAGCAAACCAAAGAGTTAAAAGGGTATTTGGAATTTAGCGACAATGCCTATGAAGTTATACTACAACCACGGTATAATGGGAGTCTTTTCATCGCAGAAGAAAGCAGCTACTATCGGACAAATCGTTACTATATAAGCAATTTGGACGAAAGCCAAATAAAGGATTCTACAACTTTCAGGGATAAATGGTTAAGAGAGTATTTGCAGAGCTATAAGATTTATCATTTCCATGACACGAGCAAAAGTGCTCCACTGAGAGGCTATGCGAACATCAATGATAATCGTCTATTAAGGACAGATGGAAGTAATCTACCGTCATTTCTTTATATGTTACAGCAAAAATATCCTAAAACTTTGAAACGGATAGAGTTGATTATCCGCTCCGTTATGCCCTATTTTGGAAATTTCACCTTAGCCCCATCAGTACTTGATAAAAGTCAAATCAATCTGCAATGGAATGATATGGAAAGCAATGGGAAGTATTTTGATGCCAACGACCTTTCAGACGGAAGTATACGATTTATAGCTCTTGCCACCCTATTGTTACAACCAGTTCTGCCCAAAGTCATCATCGTTGATGAACCTGAATTAGGGTTACACCCTGCTGCCATAGTCAAATTGGCAGGTATGATAAAATCAGTTGCAGCCAGAGGCTGCCAAGTTATAATTTCCACACAGTCGGTTAATCTTATAAATAATTTTGAGGCTGACAATATTATCACAGTAGACCGCAAAGACAAACAATCGTCGTTTAATCGTTTAGACAGCGAGAAACTGAAGAGTTGGTTGAATGACTATTCATTAGGAGATTTGTGGGCAAAAAGTGTTATCAACGGACAACCCACATTGCTATGAAAAGACTGCTATTAATAGTAGAAGGAGAAACAGAGGAAAACTTCGTCAACGATGTGCTCCGTCCCTACTTTTCCACTATGGGAATATACAACTCCGTACAATGTTTCAAGACTAAACATTCTAATGGGGGACTCTCCAAATACTCTTATATCAAGAAAGATATTTTGAACACGATATATGAAAAAGATGTCATTGTCTCCACGATGATAGATTTCTATCGACTGCCATCTGATTTCCCAGGCTTTAACAAACTTCAAGAATCACAGACACACCAAGAACAAGTTTCCATACTTGAAGCAGAAATCAAGATAGATATTGAAAATATGCAAAAAAGGAAGTTTGACAATTTTATTCCTTACATACAGCTTCATGAATTTGAGGCGTTAGTATTCTCTTCTGTCAAAGGCTTTGATTCTCTATTTGAAAGAAACGAAATAGATTATCAAGGAATTGTGGAGGTCATTCAGGATTTTCCCAACCCTGAAGACATCAACAATCATCCAAATACCGCCCCATCCATGAGACTGAAGAAACTAATTCCCGGATATAATAAAGTTGTTTATGGAATTGAAATCATCAAGGCTGTTGGCATGACAGAAATTCTAAAGACATGTCCAAGATTCAGTATGTGGATAGAAATCATAAAGGCTGCATTGGCATAAAATACTCATTCATTCCTCCTGTTTTTTTCAAAGAACTTCTGTCCATGCTGTTTTGTAACTTGCAGATAATCTTTCTATAGAATAATAGTGCAATAGCAAAATTCTTCCAACCATATATAGACATCAGATGAGGATACAGAGAATCTTTAGATTGTGGTGTATGAATGTGCTTCTTTGCCTTAGTTCTCTCAATGGTGCAGGGCAGCAGGATGAAAAAGAAAATTATGATAGGCATACAAGGTCTCTCCGTTTGTCAGAAAGCCTCGCGGTACTTGTTCTCTTCCTTGTCCTCCAGCATGGAAAGGTAGCTGTTGTATCGGCTTTCGGCTATATAGTGTTTTTCCAGAGCCTTTAGCACGGCGCATCCCGGTTCGTGCGTATGGGTGCAGTTGGAGAAGCGGCACTGCTCGGAGAATCTGAATATCTCGCGGAAATAGCTTGTCAGCTCCTCGCGCTCTATGTCGAAAGTTCCGAAACCCTTTATGCCCGGTGTGTCTATGATATATCCTCCCTCGGGCAGCTCAAGCATTTCGCTGAATGTCGTCGTGTGCATGCCTGTGTTATGAGCATCGGATATGTCGGCAGTGCGGAGGTTCGCGTAGGGTAGGAGAGCATTGATGAGTGTCGATTTCCCTACGCCGCTATTGCCGCTCATCAGCGTGGTCTTGCCTTCCATCAGGGGGCGGAGCTGCTCTGTTCCCTTGCCTTCCGGGGCTTGGGGAGTAGCCTGAAGTTCGACGCACTGGTAGCCGATACTCTCGTAGAGGTTCATTACGGCATGTTGGTAGCGTCGCTCGTCATCGTCAAGAAGGTCGTACTTGTTGAATATGAGCACGACGGGTACGCGGTAAGCCTCGGCACCGGCAAGGAAGCGGTCTATGAAGGTGGTGGACGTTTCGGGATAGTTGACCGTAACGATAAGAAAGGCCTGGTCAAGGTTGGCTGCGATGATGTGGCTCTGCTTAGAGAGGTTGGGCGACTTGCGGATGATGTAGTTTCGCCTGTCTTCTATCTCGGTAATAAAAGCCGTTCCTTCCTGATTGGGTACGACTACGACATGGTCGCCCACGGCAACCGGATTGGTGGAGCGGATGCCTTTGAGGCGGAAGTTGCCTTTGATTTTGCTGTCGATGGTACGTCCGTCTTCCGTTTTGACGGTGTACCAGCTACCCGTATTCTTGATTACTAAGCCACGCATATTGAAGAAGGGTGAAAGGGGAGGGAAAGGTAGAAGTTAAAAGACTAAAAAGTAAAAGAGTAAAAAACATTTAAGACTTATTGTGAGCGGATGCGAGAACGTCTGTCTTTTCTCTTGCCTCTCTTTCTTTTTACTCTTTTACCTTATCATATTATACCGTCATAATCTCCTTCTGCTTCTCATCGAGCAGTGTTTCGATTTTCTTGATATATTTGTCGTGAATCTTTTGAAGCTGCTCTTCGGCATCCTTCTCGTTGTCTTCCGAAAGTCCGTCCTTGATGGCTTTCTTCAGCTTGTCCTTGATTTCGCTACGCGCATTGCGTATCTCCACCTTCGTGCGTTCGCCAATCTTGTTGCACTGCTTTACAAGGTCTTTGCGGCGTTCTTCCGTAGGCTGCGGCAGGTTGAGGCGAACCACCTCGCCGTTGTTCTCGGGCGTGATGCCGACATCGGAGTCCATGATGGCCTTTTCAATGTCGCGGATGGCTTTCTTGTCCCATGGGCGGATGGCGATGGTGCGTGGGTCGGGAATCGTAACGGATGCTACCTGATTCAGCGGAACCATGGAGCCGTAGGAATTGACACGTACGCCATCAAGTATAGCAGCATTCGCGCGTCCTGCACGAATACGCTGAAGCTGTTCGTCAAGGTACATGGCTGCCATTTCCATGCGCTCTTCAGCTTCGCTAAGTGTTGCTTTAACGTCTAACATATTTCGTAATATTAAATCTTTATGTTTACAAAAATAGGAAGAATTTTGCAACCACACAACATTTGCATTGCTTTTTTCACTATCTTTCTTCTAAACACTCAATAATCCAATTTAAATATGTATATTTGAAATGGTACTAAAGCTGGACAATTCTTATCGGATGTTTTATTTCATGGTGCAGAGACAAGATAAACAGCAAGGAGCAACTTTCAAGTTGCTCCTTGCTGTTTTGTATTTTTGACTTATGATAAAAGGTCTTCTATTTCTTCCATTAACAGGGCGACAATCTGCTCCAACCCCTCCTTGTCGTCTGTATCGAAGTCATTGAGACAGGTGCTGTCAATATCAAGAACACCATGGAACCGATGGGAGCTGTCGTACATAGGTACAACGATTTCGCTGCGTGAAAGACTGCTACAGGCTATGTGCCCGGAAAAATTCTCTACATCAGGAACAATAATTGTGCGCTTTTCTTCCCATGCTTTTCCACATACTCCTTTGCCATAAGGGATACTATAGCAAGCTACCGAACCTTGGAAAGGCCCTAACCGGAGGGTGTTGCTTTTTTCGGCGAGGTAGAATCCCACCCAAAAGAAACGGTCTGGGAAGGCATCGTGCAATGCTGCCGACACGTTTGCCAACACGCCAATGGTGTTGGTTTCGTCCTTGATAAGTTCCGCTATCTGCGGAATCAATTGCTTGTATTGTTCTTTTCTGGTCATCTCTCTATATTTTTTTTCTCAAAGAATGCAAATTGTTCGGCAACCATATTGGTCAATTCTACAAACTGCGGGATGGAAAGCTGTTCGGGTCGCTTGGTCATTATATCCTGTTCGTAGAATACGTTGGAAGGCTTTGTTCCTGAAAAAATCTGCCGCAGGCTGACACGCAGCATCTTCCGCCGTTGATTGAAGACGGTCTTTACCACTCGCTTGAAAAGTTGTTCGTCGCACCCGAGGTCGGTAACATTGTTGCGCATCATCCGGATAACCGCACTTTTTACCTTGGGAGGTGGATTGAATACATCCTCATCGACGGTGAAGAGATATTCTACATCGTACCAAGCCTGTATCAGTACCGAAAGAATACCATAGGCCTTGTTGCCGGGTTGTGATGCTATCCGGAGAGCCACCTCTCTTTGTATCATTCCCGTACAGCAGGGTATCAATTCCTTGTTGTCGAGCATCTTGAAGAAAATCTGCGACGAAATGTCGTAGGGGTAATTGCCCGTCAATACAAACTGTTTGCTGTCGAAGACGGTTGCCAAGTCCATACGCAGGAAATCCTCTCCCAATATGTTCTCATGAAGGCGGGGAAAGCGTTCGTATAGGTAAGCTACGCTCTCGGAGTCTATCTCTACAGCTTTCACCTCGCGTGGCTTTTCTACAAGATATTGTGTCAGTACTCCCATCCCCGGTCCTATTTCCAAAACAGGTATGTCGGGGTGCGCATCCACCGTGTCGGCAATGCGCCGGGCAATGCTCAGGTCGGTAAGAAAATGCTGACCGAGGTTCTTCTTGGGCTTTACTGATTTCATAAATTTTATTTATTTGGCTACAAAGATAACATTTTATTTTGTATTTATGTGCAATTTAAGTATCTTTGCTTGCAAAAATGAGAACGAAGAAACTACTCAATAATGTCCTGAAGATAGTGCTGCCCCTTACTCTTGGCGGCGGTATTCTCTATTGGATGTATCGTGGTTTCGACTTTACGAGGATAAGGGAAGTACTTCTTTATCAAATGAATTGGACGTGGATGCTGCTCTCCCTTCCTTTCGGGATATTGGCACAGGCTTTCCGTGGATGGCGATGGAAACAGACGCTTGAACCACTTGGCGAAAAACCGCGCGCATTTGTCTGCGTCAACTCTATCTATCTGTCGTATGCTGTCAGTCTCATTATCCCCCGGGCAGGTGAGTTTGCGCGTTGTGGGGTACTCAACCGTTATGAGAAGGTGTCGTTCCCCAAGGCACTTGGCACCGTAGTAACCGAGCGAGCTGTTGATACAATCATTGTATTGTTGATTACAGCGGTTGCCTTTTTGGCCCAGCTGCGTGTCTTCGTCAACTTCTTCAGCCGGACAGGAACCCGAATAGATGATATTCTTGGGCGGTTCACGGCAACGGGGTGGTTGGTTACGGTCGTCTGTGGCATAGCTTCGGTAGTATTGTTCTATTTTGTACTGCGCCGACTGTCTATATATAATAAGGTAAAGGAAACGCTGACGGGCATTTGGCAAGGCGTCCTCTCTCTCCGTGGACTTCGGAACGTGCCTTTGTTCCTGTTCTACAGCGTGGCGATATGGGCGAGCTACTTTCTGCATTTTTTCCTGACATTCTATTGTTTTGATGCTACTGCCCAGTTGGGGATGACTTGTGCGCTTGTCAGCTTTGTTGTCGGGTCAATTGCGGTTATCGTGCCTACTCCCAATGGGGCAGGTCCTTGGCATTTTGCTGTCAAGACGATGCTCATTCTTTATGGCGTTGCCGACGTGCAGGCACTCTACTTTGTGCTCATCGTCCACACTATACAGACCCTGTTGGTAGTCCTGTTGGGAGTTTATGCATGGATGTCGCTTGGATTTACCAAGACAAGAGTCTTGTTGGGAAATCCCGATGCCGGACAGACTGATACTCGAAATATTTATCAACAAATACTTTTTAATAACCCTTAAATTCACAAAATTATGAGCGAAATCAGCAAATTGAAACCAGAAGAGCTCTGGCGTAATTTTGATGCACTGACGCAAGTTCCTCGGCCGTCTGGTCATTTGGAGAAAGTTCAGAACTATCTCCTTGACTTTGCCAAGAAGGCAGGTGTTGAGGCTATCATCGATGTGGCAGGCAACATTGTCATGCGCAAGCCGGCGACTCCGGGCTATGAGAATCGCAAGACTGTAACAATGCAGGCTCACATGGACATGGTTCCACAGAAGAGTCCTGACAGCAAGCACAACTTTGAGACCGACCCCATCGAAACCCACATCACGGACGGATGGGTGTACGGAAACAATACCACTCTTGGTGCTGACGACGGCGTCGGTGTGGCTGCCATTTTGGCTGTCATGGAAAGCAAGACCCTCAAACATGGTCCTATAGAGGGACTGATTACCGCCGATGAAGAGACGGGTATGTTTGGAGCCAACGACCTTCCTACAGGCGAATTGCAGGGCGATATTCTTATGAATCTTGACTCTGAAACATGGGGCAAGTTTGTCATTGGTTCTGCGGGAGGTATAGACATCACCTCTACGCTTGAATACAAAGAGGTGGAAAACAATCAGGAAGCTGCCGTTAAGGTAACGCTGAAGGGTCTGCGCGGTGGACACTCTGGTTTGGAAATCAGCGAGGGCAGAGCCAATGCCAACAAGGAAATGGTTCGTCTCGTCAGCAAGGCAATCAAGCAGCTTGACGCCCGTCTGGCTTGCTGGCTCGGTGGCAACATGCGTAATGCCATCCCGTTCAAGGCTGAGGCTGTTTTGGCTTTGCCAAAGGCAAAAGTTGAGGCTCTGAAAGAGCTTGTAGCAAAGCAGAAGGCCGCCATCGAAGACGAATACAAGACGATAGAGAAGAACATAGAGTTCTTTACCGAAGAGGTAGAGAAACCTGCAACCCTTGTTCCTGTAGACGTACAGGAGAAGCTGATAAACGCTATTTATGCCTGCCACAATGGTGTTTTGCGTATGATTCCCGTCTATCCGAATGTGGTTGAGACTTCTTCTAACTTGGCCATCATCGACATTACGCCCAACAAGGCTGCTGTCAAGATTCTGGCACGTTCTGCCCGCGAAGACATGAAAGAGTATATCTGTGGTCAGATTGAAAGCTGCTTCAATATGGCAGGCATGAAGACCGTGTTCAGCGGCAGCTACGGCGGATGGGATCCTAATCCCGATAGCGAAGTGCTGAACCTCCTGAAGCGAATCTACAAGGAGCAGCAGGGAGAGGAAGGCATTGTTCAGGTAGACCATGCGGGACTTGAATGTTCCATTATCCTTGGCAAGTATCCGAATATGGACGTTGTCAGCTTCGGTCCAACTATCCGCAGTCCGCACACCACGACAGAGCGTTTCGAAATAGCTTCGGCAGAGCCTTTCTGGAATCTTCTCGTCCGGGCTTTGGAGGAAGTTCCAGTAAAGTGATCCAGTTGTCTACATTATTAAAGAAAACAAAAATAAAGGTATAAACAGAATATAGTTTAATTCATTCGGCACACTTACGGCAGAGCCATACAATGCGAGCTTTTTCTCCATTGTCGGCTCTGCTTTTTTATGTGCTTCTACAGAGACAGGCGACATGCCGGGCTGCGGCTTCCGTCCCTTTCCTGTTGCCGGTCTACGCTTTTTCGTGGCGTCGGAACAGGCAAAAACTTATCCTTTTGTTTGCCATAACCGATTTTTTTGCCTACTTTTGCACAGCAAAACCAATATGTAATAAATAAATGGACGATTATCACGCGGAAAAATTCAATCAGCAGGCGTGAGGATAGCAACAAGTTTGCTAATCCCCACTCTCTTTCTAACTTGGAGATTAGCAAATGAAGACATACTGGAATATCAATGGAAGCCTGAACGCCATCAAGGAATGGCAGCCCAATTGCTGGATTCAGGTAACCTGCCCGACGGAGCAGGATCAGCAGGAACTCGAAGAGAAGTTCAATATCCCCGATTATTTTCTTTCCGACATCAGCGATACCGATGAGCGTGCCCGATACGAGTACGACGACGGATGGATGCTCATTATCCTCCGTATCCCCTATGTCAAGGAGATACGTTCGCGTACGCCCTACACCACGGTGCCCCTTGGTATCATCCACAAGCGCGATGTTACCATTACCGTTTGCAACTTTGAAACCAACATGATGATAGACTTTGTCAGCTATCAGCAAAAGCGCGGTGTGGGATTTACGGACTATGTAGACATGATTTTCCGTCTCTTTCTTTCCTCTGCCGTATGGTATCTGAAGCGGTTGAAGCAAATCAACACCCTCATCGAAAAGGCTAAAAGAAACCTTGACAAGGGTATTAACAACGAGAGCCTGATAGGCCTGAGTCGTCTTCAGGACTCGCTTACCTACTTCATTACCTCTATCCGTGGCAATGAAAACCTGTTGGCAAAGCTGAAGTTCAAGTTGCAGGTTGACGAGTTGGATGCTGACCTGATTGAAGACGTCAATATCGAGATGAGTCAGGCACGGGAGACGACAAGCATCTATTCTGACATTCTTGAGTCGACGATGGAAACCTATTCAAGCATCATCAATAACAATATGAACACCGTGATGCGTACCCTTACCTCCGTCTCCATCATCATGATGTTTCCCACGCTCATATCCTCTCTTTTCGGCATGAATCTCATCAATGGCATGGAGCAAAACAAATGGGGCTTCGTTATTGCCCTTATCATCTCCGTCGTCGTCTCGGGAGCTTCGTGGTGGATATTGCGCTATAAGAGACTGATTTAAGTGTGAAATCAAAAAAAGATTCTTATATATTAGGTACTTTGAAACTTTTTAACTAAGTTTGCAACATAAATAGTATGCAGGAAAGGTCTGTGCATAGCGTAGCGAAAGAGCACAGACACCGCCCGGCATAGACAGGAAAAACCGAATCATAAACTAAAAGTTACATGATGGACTCTCAAGAAAATGCTCTGAATCAGGGCACAGAAGAAGTAAGGCAGGCCGAAGAGGCAAGTAGGCAGGAAGCAAATATCAACGCTGCACCAGTCGAAAGTGCTGCCGAAAGCCCTAACGCGGATGTAGAACAGCAGCCTATAGCGGAGCCGGTGGCTTCCGAAGCTAAGGTCTACGGCACGAAGAAGGAGATTATAGAACGTCTGAAGGAAATTGTCGAGAGCAGCGAGACTCCTGAAAAGGCGGAAATTGACCATTTGAAGACTGCCTTTTACAAGATTCATTTTGCTGAACGGGACGAACAGCAGAAAGCGTACATCGAAGCTGGCGGAGACCCCGGCAAGTATCAGGTGCTGCCCGATGAAGACGAAGAGACCTTCAAGGCCGAGATGTCTGTCGTTAAGGAAAAACGTCAGAAGGCTTTCCTTGCACAGGAGGAGCTGAAGCGTGAAAACCTGAAGAAGAAAGAAGCCATCATCGAAAAGATAAAGGCAATGGCCACGACGCCCGAGGAAGTCAATAAGAACTTTCAGGCCTTCAAAGCCCTGCAGCAGGAGTGGAAGGAGATTAAGGCCGTTCCTGCCGAGAAGGCCAACGAATTATGGCGCAGCTATCAGCTCTACGTAGAACAATTCTACGACCTTCTCAACCTCAACCGCGAGGCACGCGAATACGATTTCAAAAAGAATTTGGAGAAGAAGACCAAGCTCTGCGAGGCTGCCGAGAAGCTGGCTGGGGAGGAAGATGTTATCAGCGCGTTCCACCAGTTGCAGGAACTGCATCAGGAATATCGCGAGACTGGCCCTGTCGAAAAGGATTTGCGCGAGCAGGTGTGGGCAAGGTTCAAGGCTGCAAGTACCGTTGTCAACAAGCGGCATCAGCAGCATTTTGAGGAAATTCGTTCGCGCGAGGAAGAAAACCTTGCGAAGAAAACCGCCCTCTGCGAGAAGGTGGAAGAGATAGCAAAGCAGGAAAACAAAGGTTCTGCCGACTGGGAGAAGCATACGCAGGAGATTATCGCCATACAGCAGGAGTGGAAGACCATCGGCTTTGCTCCGCAGAAGATGAATGTCAAGATATTCGAGCGTTTCCGTGCTGCCTGCGACGACTTCTTTACCCGTAAGGGCGAGTTCTTCAAGAATCTCAAGGCGCAGTTTGCTGAAAATGCGGAGAAGAAGAAGGCACTTCTGGCAAAGGCACAGGAACTGACCGACTCTACCGACTGGAAGGCTACTTCCGACAAGCTCATTGCCTTGCAGAAAGAGTGGAAGACCATCGGCATGGTGCCCAAGAAGTTGGGCGACCAGCTTTGGAACGATTTCTTGGCTGCCTGCAATCATTTCTTCGAGGCCCGCAATGCCGTGCATGCCGGTACGCGCAACGAGGAGCACGAGAATCTGAAAAAGAAGTACAGCGTCATTGAACGTCTGAAGGCATTGGCTGAGGATGCCGCTGAGAACATTCAGGAAGAGGTACAGAGCCTGACCGACGAGTTCAACAAGATAGGACACGTTCCTTTCAGGGAGAAGGACAAGGTCTACAAGGAATATCACGATATTCTCGACAAGCTCTACAAGGAACTCCATGTCAGCGCAGCGCGCCGCCGGGTAGATAACTTCCGTAACAACCTGAAGAAGATGGCAGACCGTGGTGCTGATGTTCTCGACAACGAGCGTGGCAGGCTGATGCACCGGCTTGAGCAGCTGAAGCAGGAGATTAATACTTACGAGAATAACCTCGGCTTCCTGAACGTCAGCAGCAAAAAGGGAAATAGTCTCATTGATGAGATGAACCGTCGTATTCAGAAGCTGAAGGACGATTTGGAAGAGACCAAACAGAAGATTAAGGCTATTGATGCCGAAAACAAGTAGGGAGCTTTCTCCCCGTTGTAATGTGAGTTTGAAGAAAATAGCATAGTGCTCCGTGGAAATAAAAAGGTCGCCTTGGCAAAAATGCCAAGGCGACCTTTTCTTTATAGATTTCAAGCGTTTGTCCCTGCACGTTGGGTGTTTTTTGCCTGTAGGAACAGGCCGCGTGCCTGCCGGTGTTGGGTATGACTCCATGCAGTGGGCGTTTTTTCGGACAGGCACGGAGGCCTGTCCCTACATTTTGATTGCTAATAAAAGGTAATTTGCATTTGAAGTCTGTTTGTTCCGTACGTTCTTTCAATGTTGCAAGCTCTCTGTAGGGACAGGCCCCGTGCCTGTCCGTTCCGCCCGTTTGTCTGCATCGTCCCCATGTTTCCATCCTCTGGATGTTTGTTTTTTGTATTCAGACAGGCATGGAGCTGTTCCTGCACGTTGTTACTTCTTCATTACCTTTTTGCCGCTTACCATGTATATGCCGGCAGGCAAACGGCCGCCCCGGTGACCATACGCTGTCCTTTTCCCGGACGATGCAAATCGTAAAGGGAGAAGATATGCCCGAGGACGGATAACAGCCTGTATTCCGTGCCGTGGCGAGCGGTTGGGAGAGGAAAACATCCGAAAGCGTCTCTGTGGGACAGCGGTTCGGCGGTTGCCGGATAAGGATGCTATTCCGGGACGACGAAAGCGACACTTTCACCCTGTCAAATCGGCACTTTCGGTAGGCGAAAACGGCAGTTTCATTTTTCGGGTCTTCCTTGTCCGTTTTGCCTTGTTTTTCTTGTCGTTTGTCTGTTTGCATACAACGGCCTTACGATACTGATGAGTACATGTCCAACTCCCCATAGATACGACTATCTCACTTTTTGTTTGCACGGAAAAGATGGGAAAGTTCCATTGTTTTGAGAAATTCAAGATTGTAAAGGCTGTCCTCGTATGCCTTAAGGAAAAGGCAGATGTTACGCAGGGAATCACAACTTGTGAACTGACCGAGCCTTATCAATAAAGGGATTTATATCAATTAATTAAAATTTATCGCACCACTAATGTGATATTATAAATATTTTTCGTATTTTTGTAAAGTACTTTAACACAATCCTGAAACATCCGGTATTACCATTGGACGAATAACGATACATTTTTTTACCAAAGTAATATGCTTATGAAAAAGATTACCATTACACTCATCGTCGTGTTAACCGCTATTTCAGCGATGGCACAGACCGGCGCGCGCCTTGCGCCGCTCACGGTGCAAAACCACCAGACGCAACAGGAAACGTTATCCGAAAACATCAGGACGCAACAAGAAATGCTATCGGGAATTTCCAAAGCGGCACCCCGGAAAACAGCCCTTCCCATCGTTTACGACGAAATCATCAGGAACCAACCTGAAGGTGAGGAGGTTGAAAGCCTGCAACGCTCGGCCTTCTGCACAATTCCCGACTGGAACGGAATGAAGTATGTTCCGCAAACCTGCTCCGTAGGCAACTACCTGAAAGGTACGGACGGAAACCTCTATATTTACGATGCATTGGGAAAATGCTACACATTCTCTTATCTGAAACTTGAACCGGCGGGCGACGGCTCGTTCGTCCTACGCACTCCGCAGGCCATAGACACCGATTATGATTCGGAAGGAAACAAAACCACGTTGTACGCCACACGTCTCACACTGCAAGAGGCGGAAGACGGATTCGTATATGTACCCGAAATGAGAGAAGACGGAACTTTTGTAGGGGATGTGAAATTCTCGTTCAAGGACGGTGTGCTCGCTCAGGAACCGGGCGGCTACGATTCCGAAACGGGACTTCCGCTCACGCTCATCGCCCTCACCAACGCTGAAGGCGAATGGACGGGATTTTCCACGACCGACATCGTTATCCAGCCTTTCAACGAAAAAGAAACGGAACTTCCGGAAGATTTGGAAACATCCATCTATACGCTTTCGTACCTCAGCTACAAGAACACCATGGAAAACGCGGTTGTGCAGGCTGCCTTTTATGGGGACGACTTCTATTTCAAGAATCCGTTCGAATTCGACAGCGAGGACGTTCCCGACATGTGGATAAAAGGAACGAAAGAGAACGGAAAAGTGGTGTTCATGCCCCAGTACATCGGGCTGAACGAGAGCGAGCACAACTATGTTTTCATGAAACCGGCCACTTATGGCTGGAGAGAAACTGAGGACGGAGGAAAAAAAATGACCGTGGAATCAGTGGACAAATTGGTTTTCGACTATGACGAAACCTCCCGTCAACTGACCTGTCGGGAAAAAGGACTCATGCTCATCAACGAGGGCGCAGAGGTGGTAAATCCATGGGCCGCCTATGCCGACCCCGTGTTCAACCCCTTCGCCGATAAACCATACACACCGGCAAACGCCTCTGAAATAGAGCTGGGAGAATACAGCGAGGACGACGGACTGCCCATCACCTTCACCGTAAAGAAAGAAGATGTCAATAGCCATCAAATCCTTTCCGAACACCTGTATTACAATTTGTATTTCGATACCGACGAGGTTCCCTACACCTTTGACAAGGAAACTTATTCGGGATTGGAAGAAGAGATTACCGACGTGCCCGTTGATTTCTCGGATGGTGATTATTTCTTCGCCGAAGAAGACAAGCGCATGTGCTATGCCTATGTGGAAAACTGTAGGCGTGTAGGCATTCAGATGGTTTACAAAGGTGGCAATGAGATCCATCGATCAGAGATAGTATGGTGTGAAAATACATCATCCGGCATAACCTCCACCACTTCCGATTCCATCGCTTCCGTTACTTATTACGACCTTGCGGGCAGACGCCTGTCTCATCCATCAAAGGGAATTAGCATCCGCCGCATCACCTATTCGGACGGTTCACAAAAGATAACCAAGTATTTAGGTCGCTGATTTTGAAAATGGAAATGAATGAACAATGAAAAACGCCACGTTGACAAGAGAGTCAACGTGGCGTCTTTTGTTAAGCCGGTTCATCACAAGACTTTTCTCACATTAACCGGCTTATCTTAATTCTGATGGGTGAATTTTGACTTTGTTTCTATGGATTTCCTTTTTGTCTAACATCTCCATCATTTGCCGATGGCGCGCCAGCATCACTTCCAAGATGAGACCGCACACCCAAAGAAGGAGAGAAAAGGACCATGAAACCGCAAATGATGAGGATAGGGTAGCGAGGCATCTCGTCCGCATAATTATTGTCATAGACTAGTGCTGGTGCGATAAAATCGCATTAATTTTTACATATCATCAAGTAGAGTTAATTCCGTGATATTATGATTGAGACTGAAAGAGTTGTTTGGCTGAGTAACGAGTTCTCAGAGATGGGTGTGCTTAAAGTATCAGAGTCTCTTCATCAGTCCATCATAGTAACAACTGCTCTTATCGGCTCAGGGTACAGCGACGTCGTATTCGCCTGTACCAGACGTATGGTAAAGTCGTCTGTGATGTTTGTCTTCCTGTTTGCTTTCGGTAAATCTCTGTGGCCGGTGATACCGTATTTCATTTTGTGGAGACAGCAGTCGCTCTTGTTGTGCTTTTTGTAGAGCAGGGAGCGGTATCTGGAAACCTTCTCCGAAAGTCGGTGGCGGCTCGGAGCGAAATGCTTGCGATGAGAAATGAAAGTTATAAAAGTTGTTAACGAATTACATGATATTTATGAAATAAATGTACCTTTGTTTCATTATAAAGCGTAAGCCTTATTAATGTAAACCTAAAAGGCTGCAAATTTTTCGTAATGAAATATTTTTGTAATAATAATGAAATATGCCGGCCGGCGTAATAGACACTGCACAAGACAATCGTGGCAGGACAGCCTGCACGGTTTGAACGTGCCCGGTGAAGAAGCTGTATTCCTGTCGTGTCGGCTCTATAAGAACCTTACAAAGCATACATTTACCAATATAATAGCTAAAGATTATGTGGAAATTACTAACTCCGCCAGCCTACAAGGCTGAACAGACTGGCCCTGAAGCCGACGTCAGGTACAAACAGCTGCGCTGGCAAGTGTTTTTGGGCATATTCATCGGATATGCCGGCTTTTACATCGTGCGCAAGAACTTTTCGATGGCGATACCCATGCTCGCACCTTTCGGGTTCGAAAAAGGTGAACTGGGCATTGTCCTTTCGATGAATGCCATTGCGTACGGATTCTCCAAGTTTATCATGGCGAGCATCTCCGACCGCAGCAACGCCCGTACTTTCCTGCCATTGGGACTGGTGCTGGCTGCCATCGCTATGCTCTTTATGATAGTGCCTGTACAATGGATAGGCTCGGAGCATAAGTCGTTGGCAATTCTGCTGATGGCTGCGCTGAATTTCCTCGTAGGATGGTTCAACGGTATGGGCTGGCCTCCGTGCGGACGTGTGATGACTCACTGGTTCTCCATCAAGGAGCGGGGCACGTGGATGTCGTTCTGGAACTGCGCCCACAATGTCGGCGGTGCACTCGTAGGGCCGATGTCGGTGTATGGCGCGATGTGGTTTGGGTCGTGGTTCTACGGTACGGACGAGCAACGTTACTTCCTTATCGGTACCTATGCCTTTCCTGCCGCGGCGGCTATTCTGATAGCCTGATGGCGTATAGCATGATACGCGATACGCCACAGTCGTGCGGTCTTCCGTCTATTGAGAAGTGGAGCGGCTCTGCATCGAAGAGCTACAGCGCGAAGGCGGAGGAGGTGCTCTCTACGAAGGAGATTTTCAAGATAGTGCTCAGCAACAAGTTCCTCTGGTATATCGCCTTTGCCAATGCCTTTGTGTATATGGTACGCTACGGCTGTCTGGACTGGGCACCGACCATCCTGACCGAGAAAGGCATCGACATAAAGAGTGCCGGCTGGGCCTATTTCGCCTATGAGATGGCTGCCATACCGGGTACGATTATCTGCGGATGGCTGTCAGACAAAGTCTTCCACGGTCGTCGCGCCCTGCCAACGATTATCTTCATGGCCCTCGTAGCTGTGGCCATTGTGGTCTACTGGCAGAATCTTGACAACGTGAACGTCGTTATCGGCTGCCTGATAGCCATCGGCTTCCTTATCTATGGCCCAGTGATGCTTATCGGCGTGCAGGCTCTCGACCTTGCCCCGAAGAATGCGGCAGGTACGGCGGCAGGTCTGACGGGATTCATGGGCTATGTGCTCGGTACGGCACTGTTGGCGAATATCGTCATTGGTTATGTGGCAGAAACCGTGGGATGGAATTGGACGTTTATTCTTCTTGTCATCGCCTGCCTGTTGTCAATTCTCTTCATGGGACTTACCTATAAGGAAGAGCAGTATCTGGCGAAGAGTCAGGTGAACAAGTAGACGAGTGGGACGGGTTGGCAAGTTGACGAGTTGATTGCGAGAGAGCAGGCAGGGATACAGCCCTTAGGTGTTGTCCTTTAATTTCCCTAACTTATTTAACTCTCCTAACTCCCAGATTTAACTCCCCAAAAACAATAGAAACCATAAATAACAATTAAAAGCAAAAACAATGATTAAGAGTCTTTACAGATTAGGGCTTTTGGGCGTAGCTGCCGTATCAGTCCTGACCTCTTGCTCCGACGAACAAGAGTTTACCAATGAGAACACCGACGCGAAGCGCATCGAGGTTCAGAAGATTTCTGACGAGATGGCAAAAGTACGCGACTATGTGCCTCTCTATGCCTGTGTGGCACACCGCGGTTCTACCTACTGGGCACCGGAAGAAACCGAGGCCGCATGGCGTTGGGCAAGAAACATGGGTGCCGACTACTTGGAGAGCGACCTTCAGGCTACCAAGGACGGCGTGTGCTTGCCAATCATGATGAGAACCTGAAGCGCACGACCAACATAGAGGACGTGTTCTCTGACGAGGTGCCCACCATCCGCAAGGATTTCTACCGCAGCTTCCGCAACGCTGACGGCAGCCAGCACTTCAGCGAGGAGGACATCGATGCACAGTATGCCCGCGACAAGCAGGACTTCCGCTCCAACTACACTCTTTCCTACTACTATGCAGAGCTGTTGATGCTTGATGCCGGAAAGTGGTTCAACGACGGAACTCCGGAGCAGGGTCGCACCTCGTTTGCTGCCAAGCACAATGGCAAGGTTGTATATAATAATGGTGTTCCCTCCATTCAGTATTCCGACGGTCTCTATGTCTCTGCACTGCAAGACCAGATTAACTACGCCATGGGCAAGAAGCTTAACCGCGACTCAGAGGGCCGCCGTGTGCTGACCTACAAGATTAAGGACGAGTACAAGGACATGACGCTGGCTGAAATATACAAGGCAGCCAAGGCAGCCGTAAAGTGCGACGACCCGTCGGTGGTAGGGAGCAAGGCCGCCAAGTATATGGACTTCGTTGAATACAGCTTCGGCGACAAGAATGGCTCGACGGCATACGTGAATGACGAGGCCGACAATGGCAACCGTCCGGGCATTTATCCCGAGTTCAAGGAGTCGTGGCTCAACCCGAAGGACATCGAAATACGCGTCTACAACATTCTCGACGAGTGGGGATGGAACATCATCACCAAGCCCGAGACTGCTAACAACCCGTTCTACGTGGCAGGCAAGGTGAACGTGGGCAATACCAACGGCAAGGTGATTCTCCAGACCTTCTCGTTCGACGCTCTCCACCGCGCCTACGGTGTCTTCAAGGGTCAGGTTCCGATGTGCTACCTGCTCTGGATTAGCACTCCGGCCTACGCTACTGACATTGCCTACGACACACCGACAGGCTATGCCGACTTCATCAAGTATGCACAGGACAATGGTGCCCACATTATCGGCCCTGCCATCTCCGGTGCGCCCAACAATTATCCTGAGATGAACAACCCGTGGCAGGCTTACATGATTCGTAAGGCTGGCATGCTCAACCATCCTTACTCCTTCGATTCTGACGCACAGATGAAGAAGTATATGGGCTACTTCGTCAACTTCTGGGGCGAGAACCCGACTGAGTTCGACGACCTGCTCAACGTGAACGTGCTCGCTACTCCCTATACTACCTTCAAGGAGAGCAGCTCCCACCCGGTATACATGGACGGCTTCTTCACCAACCGTTCGGAGATTTCCCTCCACTACATGATTGAGAACGGCTTCCGCTGCAATGCCAAGCTGGCCAATCCGTTCCGTCCCGGTCAGACCTACGACAACTCGCAGGCTCCTTCCACCGTTCCGAACGCCGATGCCGTACTCGATGCCTTAGGCTACTAATCAGGTATAAACCATCAAAACAATCAAATTAAAGAAACTGATATGAAAAAATATATATTGATGCCTGTTTTGGCACTTTGCGCATTGTCGGCAACCGCACAGGACTTCGACTCCAAGCCGGCCGTAACCATCGACAACGAGAAGGAAGACCTCCACTTCACCGTAGGGGCACGCTTCATGGCAGATGCTGCCTACTATCACAACGACTTCACCCCTATGCAGAGTGGTGCAGCCATCACCGACGCACGCATCCGCACGTCGCTGACCTATCAGGATTGGTACTTCTATGCCGACTTCGGTTTCGGTGGGGGCAAGTTTAGCCAGAAGAATATTTTCCTCCAGTATGCTAAGGAAGACGGCAAGGGCGGACGCCACGCCGTGAAGGGTGGTTACTACAATGACCCGGCAGGTTCGATGGCCCGTAACACGTCGCTCGGCAGTTATCACTTCATCTCGCGTGCCGGTGCTTCCAACGCACTGGGCGAAGGCCGTGAGCTGGGTCTGACCTACAAATACACCAACGACAAGTTCATGGCTTATCAGGGTGTGTTCACCGAGAACCAGTATAATAAGGAGGAGGCCGGATTCAACGGCATCGTCCTTGCAGGCCGCTATCTCTACCGTCCTATCTCCGACGAACACCAGACTCTGGCCATCGGCGGTAACATCCGTTATCAGCACGTGGGTGGCGGCGTTAGGGAGAAGAACGTACTGAAGAAGACCCTCAACCTCGGACAGACGATGGAAACCTTCGTAGACGAGGACGAGCAGTTTGTTTCGTGCAGCCTTCCATGGGCCGAGAACGTGCTCGACGCTGGCGCGGAAGTGCTCTACCACAACGAGAAGTTCTTTGCGCGTGGTGAATACATGTACAAGCACGTTACGAAGAAGCGCGATTCCAAGACGCTTTTCGACGCAAGCAACAACAATATTGACACGTGGGGAACGCTTGACGCGTGGACGGCAGCCAATCCGCTCCGCTCCAACAACTTCCATGGCGGATACATTGAGGCAGGCTACATGATTTTCGGCAATCCCTACAGCTACGACAAGAATGAGGGTGTGCTCCGCGGACTGAGCGGACGCTCGCTCGAAGTAGTGGGCCGTTTCAACTACACGGGCCTGAACGACAAGGTGGAGGGCGAATATTTCTCTGCCGGCCGCAACCAGTACTATCCTAACGGATATATGGAAGACTGGCCATACTCCTCTACCAGTGTCGGCGGCGGTGCTGTGCGTTCCTACACGCTCGGCCTGAACTACAGCTTCAACAAGTTCGCACAGGTGATGTTGGACTATACCTACCACCACCTCAGTAAGGATTTCCTGCCTTACGACAAGGACTTCCATCAGGTGCAGGCACGCTTGCAGTTCGTATTCTAAGACGCAGGACGGGAGAATTGCAGACATTTGCTCTGCATCTCCTTTCCCCGTCTCTCTGATATTGCCTTACAGGAGGTTTCGCTTCCTCCTGTAAGGCAATTTTCTGATTTATGGCGTTGTCTTTCCGCTTTGTGCAAGGTTTTCTCCGTCGAGGCTCTTCCGGGGCATTGTCCTTGGACAGAATTTGGGTGTGTGCCTGCCACCCGGAGACGCAATGCTGTTCCGGCAATCGTTTACCCGGGGCTCATCTATAAAAAAGATAAAAACAGACGGACTTTGCGAATAATTTAGTAAATTTGCACAAACTATAGAATATATTCGAATATTATAATATGAATGTTTTAGAATTATCGGAGCAGGAGATTGGTCGCCGCCAAAGCCTGCAGGAATTGCGTAAGATAGGAATCAACCCGTACCCGGCAGCAGAGTTTCCCACCAATGCTTTCTCTACTGACATTAAGGAGCAGTTCAGGGAAGACGAGCAGCGCGAGGTTGTCATCGCCGGACGAATGATGGGACGCCGTGTCATGGGCAAGGCCTCTTTCGCAGAGATTCAGGATAGCAAGGGCAGAATACAGGTCTACATTACCCGTGATGATATTTGTCAGGGCGAAGATAAGGAAATGTATAATACCGTTTTCAAGAAGTTGCTCGACATTGGCGACTTCATCGGCATCAAGGGCTTTGTCTTCAAGACCCAGATGGGTGAAATCTCTGTTCATGCCAAGGAGATAACCCTCCTCTCAAAGAGCCTCAAGCCGCTCCCCATCGTGAAGTACAAGGACGGTGTGGCCTATGACAGGTTTGACGACCCCGAGCAGCGTTACCGTCAGAGGTATGTCGACCTCATAGTCAACGACGGCGTAAAGGACACGTTCCTCAAGCGTGCCACCATACTGCGCACGATGCGTCAGTTCTTCGACGAGGCCGGCTATACCGAAGTGGAGACACCGACATTGCAAAGCATCCCCGGAGGCGCGAGCGCGCGCCCGTTCATCAGCCACTTCAATGCGCTCAACATCGATATGTACATGCGCATTGCCACGGAGCTTTACCTGAAGCGTCTGATTGTAGGCGGATTTGAGGGGGTCTACGAGATTGGGAAGAACTTCCGCAACGAGGGAATGGACAAGTTTCACAACCCGGAGTTTACCTGTATGGAGTTGTATGTGCAGTACAAGGACTACAACTGGATGATGAGCTTTACCGAACGGCTTCTGGAGAAAATCTGCGTGGCAGTAAACGGTACGACCGAAGTGCAGATGGGCGACCATGCCATCAGCTTCAAAGCTCCCTTCCGCCGCCTGCCCATTCTTGATGCCATTAAGGAGAAGACGGGCTTTGACCTCGAAGGAAAGAGCGAGGAGGAAATCCGACACATTGCCGTAGACGAACTGAAGATGGAAGCCATAGACGAAACCTTCGGAAAAGGCAAGCTCATTGACGAAATCTTTGGTGAGTTCTGCGAGGGCACATATATTCAGCCGACCTTTATCACCGACTATCCTGTAGAGATGTCTCCGCTGACGAAGATGCACCGCTCCAAGCCGGGACTGACCGAGCGTTTCGAGCTGATGGTGAATGGCAAGGAACTGGCAAACGCCTATTCCGAGCTGAACGACCCGATAGATCAGGAAGAGCGTTTCAAGGACCAGATGAGCTTGGTAGACAAGGGCGATGACGAAGCTATGATTATTGATCAGGACTTCCTCCGTGCCTTGCAGTACGGCATGCCACCTACGTCGGGCATCGGTATCGGCATCGACCGTCTCGTCATGCTGATGACGGGCAAGGAGTTCATTCAGGAAGTCATGCTTTTCCCGCAGATGAAGCCAGAGGCAAAGATACCGCAAAGCAGCATGGCAGAATGGTCGGCTCTCGGTGTGCCTGAAGAGTGGGTGTATGTGCTGCGTAAGGCAGGTTTCAACCTCATTCAGAACATCAGGGACGAGAAGGCGCAGGGCTTGCAGCAGAAACTCGGCGAAATCAACAAGAAGTACAAGCTCGGCTACGAGAAGCCGTCGCTTGATGAGATTCAGAAGTGGATTGAGGGAGCACAGGAAAAGTAAAAGGGCAAAAAGTAAAAGGAAGAATAGTAAGACGACGAAAGCACGAAATAGTTCAGAGACTTTTCATCCTTTTATCCTTTCGTTCTTTCACTCTTTATCCTTTCGTTCTTTCACTCTTTATCCTTTCATTCTTTCACCTTTCAAGGCAATGTTCAACATCGGTAAAATAGCAATCATCGGAAGTGGCAGCTGGGCAACGGCTATCGCAAAGATAGTGGTGGAACATACCCACCATATAGGATGGTATTTCCGACGCGACGACAGAATAGAGGATTTTCGGCGTATCGGGCACAATCCGTCCTACCTGACGAGTATTCGCTTCAATCTTGACGAGCTCACATTCTCGTCAGACATCAACCGCTTGGTACAGGACTACGACACGCTCATCTTCGTAACCCCGTCGCCCTATTTGAAAGCTCTGCTGAAGAAGATAAAGGTGCGGATGACCAACAAGGTCGTTGTAACCGCCATCAAGGGCATTGTTCCCGACGAGAACTTGGTCTGCTCGGAATATTTCAACAAGGTGTTGGGAGTGCCCGACGACCATCTTGCCGTCATTGGCGGCCCGTCCCATGCAGAGGAAGTGGCAATGGAGCGGCTCACCTACCTCACGGTCGGCTGCACCGACAAGGAGAAGGCGCAGGCCGTTACCGAAGTGTTGGCCTCTCACTATGTGAAGACGAAGATTTCACCCGACGTTATCGGAATAGAATACGCATCGGTTCTGAAGAACGTCTACGCCATCGCTGCCGGCATCTGCTCGGGGCTGAAATACGGAGACAATTTTCAGGCCGTATTAATGTCGAACGCCATGCAGGAGATGGAGCGCGCCCTGACCACTATCAACCCCATACAGCGGTCAATGATAGACAGTGTTTACTTGGGCGACCAGCTTGTTACAGGATACAGTAAATTCAGCCGGAACAACACGTTTGGTGCAATGATTGGAAAAGGATACAGCGTAAAGGCAGCACAGCTCGAAATGGAAATGATTGCCGAAGGCTACTTCGGTACGAAGTGCATGAAGGAAATCAACCGTCATCTGCACGTCAATATGCCTATTCTTGATGCGATGTACAATATTCTTTACGAAGGCATTAACCCACAGATAGAAATAAAACTATTAACAGATTCATTTAGATAAGCAAATGGAAAGTATAAAGTTAGATATTACGAAAGCTGCCCAGTTCTTGAATCCGGGCACAGTTGAGGCTTACGCCCCACAGGTTGCTGCTGCACAGCAGGCCTTGGAAAAGGCTACCTGCCCCGGCAGCGATTTCCTCGGATGGCTGCATCTGCCGTCGGGCACCACGTCGGAATTTCTCACAGAGATTCAGGAGGTGGCCAATACCTTGCGCGAGAAGTGTGAGGTGGTGGTCGTTGCAGGTATCGGAGGGTCTTATCTTGGTGCACGTGCCGTTATTGAGGCGTTGAGCAACAGCTTCGCTTGGCTTGTCAACGATAAGAAAAATCCAACCATCCTCTTTGCAGGCAACAACATCGGCGAGGACTATCTGTCCGAACTGACCGAATATCTGGCTGACAAGAAGTTTGGTGTCATCAATATATCCAAGTCGGGTACGACTACAGAAACCGCCCTTGCTTTCCGTCTGCTGAAGAAGCAGTGCGAAACGCAGTTGGGCAAGGAGGCTGCCAAAGACGTTATTGTGGCCATCACCGATGCGAGAAAGGTGCTGCGCGTGCAGCCGCTACGAAGGAAGGCTACAGAACTTTCGTCATTCCCGACGATGTGGGCGGCCGCTTCTCTGTCCTCACGCCCGTAGGTCTGTTGCCCATTACCGTTGCCGGTCTTGATATTGTAAGGCTTGTGGAGGGTGCACGCGACATGGAGAAGCAGACTTCGCAAGACGTTCCTTTCTCCAATAATATTGCCGCACGCTATGCCGCCGTCCGTCAGGCTCTTTACGCACAGGCAGGCAAACGAATAGAAATCGTGGCAAACTTCCAGCCGAAGCTCCATTTTATGGCCGAATGGTGGAAGCAGCTCTACGGAGAAAGCGAAGGAAAGGACTTGAAAGGTATCTTCCCGGCTGCCTGCGACTTTACTACCGACCTGCACTCTATGGGACAGTGGATTCAGGAGGGCGAGCGTTCTATCTTCGAGACCGTCATTTCGGTGGAAGAGCCTAACCGCAGACTCCTTTTCCCACACGACGATGAGAATCTCGACGGTCTGAACTTCCTTGAAGGAAAGCGTATTGACGAAGTGAACAAGATGGCAGAGTTGGGTACGCGTCTGGCCCATGTCGATGGCGGTGTTCCTAATATCCGTATCAGTGTTCCGGCCCTCAACGAGTATTATCTTGGTCAGTTGATTTATTTCTTCGAGAAGGCCTGCGGTATCAGTGGTCTCATTCAGGAGGTCAATCCGTTTAACCAGCCGGGTGTTGAGGCTTACAAGAAGAATATGTTCGCTCTCCTCAACAAGCCGGGTTATGAGTCCGAAAGCAAGGCCATAACCGAGAGGCTGAACAAGGAAAACTAAAAAGTCTCACCCCTTTTCCTATAGTGGGGAGGGGTGAAGCTAATAGCTATATATTCAGAATAAATATACTTCCCAACCATTCCCTTGCCTGTCTACGCGGAATCATCCTACAGGCATCGCCTAAGCAATAGTATAAGGATTCTTAAGCGTTATAGTATTAAGGAAAGCCTAAGTTGTGTGGAAAGCATCGGCAGATTTGTTCGCAATAGCTGTTCTTTCAGGCGCGTGTTTGTTTTTCCGGGGAGGTTTAAGCCAAGGCCTTTTTATGCTTCGAGACTATCCAAATCCCTTTAACCCGAAAGTCGTTCTCTTCGATATGGACGGTGTCCTCTACGACTCCATGCGCAACCATGCCAAGGCTTGGGTGCGTTCTATGGCAGAGTTTGGAATAGAGTTTACTGTCGAAGACGCCTATGCCACGGAAGGGGCACGGGGGGTAGACACCATCCGCATGTATGCCAAAAAACAATTGGGCAAAGAACTGACTGAAGCAGAAGCACAGAGAATGTATGACGTCAAGGCGCGCTATTTCCACGAGATGGGCGAAGCTCCCATCTTCGACGGCGTTGAAGACCTGATGCGTAAAATAAAGGCAGACGGATTGAAAATTGGCATCGTAACGGGTAGCGCACAGCTTCCGCTTATCAGGCGGCTCACTTCCGACTTTGGCGAGTTCATTACCGAAGACCAGATAACGACCGCCTTCGACGTAAAGCGTGGCAAGCCCCATCCCGACCCTTACCTGACAGGACTGCGGAAGGCAGGCTGTTTTCAGCCCCATGAAGGCATCGTTGTAGAGAATGCTCCGCTCGGAGTCCATGCCGGGGCAAGTGCCGGCTGCTTCACGGTTGCCATCAACAGCGGTCCGCTTCCTGATAATACATTGGTCAGTGAGGGAGCACATCTCCTCTATCCCACAATCAGGGCGTTTGCCGACGATTGGGAAGCTCTGATGAGGCATTATGGGATGAAAACGTCATGATGTCAGACAAGCCGTGATAAAAAGACAATTACATATTACAAACAATAAAAACAAGAATCTATGAAACAGACAATCTGGATTGCCTGTGGCTTATTGAGCTGCGCGCTCACTCTTCAGGCACAAACAAAAGATGGTGGCATCGACAGACAGATGTTGCAGCAAATTCAGTCTGCCGGACTGACTGCTGCCGACCGTGCTCTCTCCAATGCCATCGCCTCAAATTCTATCGACGACTTGGTGAAGAATACCCGCAACGCCGGTCCGATAGATACCTATTTCAGTGTTGAGACACCTAAGCAGAGCATCCACGACCAGAAAAGCTCGGGCCGTTGTTGGCTCTTCTCCGGGCTGAACGTGCTCCGCTCCAAGTTTGCCCGTGCGCACAAAGACACATTGAGAGTCGAGTATTCTCAGGTCTATCTGTCTTTCTACGACCAGCTGGAGAAGTCGAACCTGATGTTGCAGGGAGTCATTGACTGTGCCGACAAGCCCATGGACGACCCACGGGTGCAGTTCTTCTTCAAGAATCCAATCGGTGATGGCGGAACTTTCTGCGGTGTTGCCGATTTGGCAGAAAAATACGGAGTTGTGCCAATGGAAGCTATGCCCGAAACTTATTCGGCTGAGAACACCTCGCGTATGGCCCGCATTATCTCGTCGAAGCTGCGCGAATATGGCTTGGAGCTTCGCCGGATGATTGCAGCAAAGAAGACAAAGGCAGCTGTGAAGGGGCGCAAGACAGAGATGCTGACCAGCATCTACCATATTCTGTCTCTCTCTTTGGGAGAGCCAGTCAAGTCGTTCAGCTATGCTTTCAAGGACAAGAACGGAAAGCAGGTGGGCAAGCCTAAGACCTATACTCCGCAGGAATTTTACAGAGAGACGGTCGGTGCACCGCTCAACGGTACGTTTATCATGGCCATGAACGACCCACGCCGTGAATACTACAAGACCTACGAAGTGGAACTGGACCGCCATACCTACGACGGACATAACTGGAAGTACATCAATCTGCCCATGGAGGATATTGCTCGCATTGCCATTGCTTCTCTGAAAGATTCTACGAAGATGTATACCAGTTACGATGTAGGCAAGCAGCTTGACCGTAAGCGCGGCTATCTGGATACGGAGAACTACGACTATGGCACGCTCTATGGGATTGACTTCCCAATGAACAAGGCCGACCGCATCGCAACGTTCGACAGTGGTTCTACCCACGCCATGACGCTGACAGCCGTCGACCTTGACGAGAATGGAAAGCCTCTGAAGTGGAAGGTTGAGAACACTTGGGGTGCCTCTTATGGTCAGAACGGCTGTCTGATAATGTCCGACCGCTGGTTCAACGACTTTATGTTCCGTATGGTGGTAGACAAGAAGTATGTGCCTGCCGAGATACTGAAGGCAGAGCAGCAGAAGCCTGTTATGGTCATGCCTGAAGATCCTTTGTTCCAAGAGGATAACTAATATAACAGCCGGACGGAAGTCCACGGTGATTAAGCCCGCGATGATGGCAGACTTTCTGCCGCATTGCGGGTATTTTGTTTCGTTATGGGGAAGTTTGCATGATTGTTTGAAATTATTACAGACTTTCTTCTTACCTTTGCATCGGAGATTAATAAACAAAAGAAAGGTAAAAAAATGAATGTATTGAAATACTTGTTCCCAACGGAGAAAGAGTCAGCCAAGTTTGCTGTGTTGTTGTTATTATCCCGTGTCGTGTTCGGATTGCTTTTCGCTTCCCACGGTTTGGAAAAACTGCTGAACTTCAGTGCTACGGCTCCCCACTTCCCTGACCCGATTGGCTTCGGCAGCGACGTAGCCCTTGCACTGAGTATCTTTGGCGAACTGGCCTGTGGTATCGCCTTCGCCTTGGGATTCCTTACCCGTCTGGCACTTCTCCCGATGATATTCACAATGATAGTGGCCTTCATCACCGTTCATGGCGGCAGTATTCACGATGGCGAGCTGGCGTTCCTTTATCTCGTTATCTTTGTCCTCTCATGGCTGGCCGGCCCGGGCAGCTGTTCAGTGGACGGACTGATAGGCCGCAGGCTCTTCAGATAGAATATATAGAAGTCAATAATCAGAAAACTCCCTCAGACGTATCGTCCGGGGGAGTTTTCTTTTAATTATAGTGGGTTGGAACGGTATCTATGTCTGAGTTTGCTTTCATGGGCTGTCTTTGGAAGACAGCGGACTATCCCTCACGCAGGAAGTCAAGGGCTTCCTTTATCTCCTCTTCGCCGATGGTCTGGTCGATGAGTATGTCGCCGATGCCGCCCAGCAGCGTGCAGTTGATGGCCCGGCCGGTGTTTTTCTTGTCGTGGCGCATCAGTTCTATCAGCCCGTCGTAGTCGTTGCAGGTGATGGGCAATGTGCCGTAGTACCGGCGGATGAAGCTGATGGTTTGGCGCATTGTCTCTACGGGGAATCCTGTCTTGACCACCGACAGGTAAAGCTCGGCTATCAGGCCGTAGGCGACGGCATAGCCGTGGAGGAGGGGCTGCCGGCTCATGGACAGCGACTCGATGGCGTGGCCGAAAGTGTGCCCGAGGTTGAGTGCTTTCCGTATGCCCCTCTCGTGTGGGTCTTGGGCTACGATGCGTTCCTTCACCGCCACGTTGTCCCTGAGCAGGTGGGAGAGCTGCTGCAGGTCGGGCTGAGCAAGGTCGAAGGAGAGTAGCTGCGCCCATGCCGCCTCGCCGGAAATCAGTCCGTGCTTGAGCATTTCGGCATAGCCGCTGCGTATGTTTTCGTCGTTGAGCGTCTTCAGCCAGCTGGTGTCGAGGATGACATATCGTGGGTCGCTGAACACGCCCACCTCGTTCTTCAGTCCTCCGAAGTTGATGCCCGTCTTTCCGCCGACGCTTGCGTCTGCCATGGCGAGGAGCGTCGTCGGCACGTTGATGAAATTGATGCCGCGCTTGAAGGTCGAGGCAGCGAAGCCTCCGAGGTCGGTTACCATTCCCCCCCCGAGGTTGATGAGCAGCGAGTGGCGCGTTGCTCCTCCCTCCTGCAGTGCCGTCCACACGTGGGCAAGCGAGTCGAGGTTCTTGCACAGGTCGGACGCACCGACGGTAATGAGCTGTGCGTTTTTCAGGCTTAAAAGGCCTTTCGCCAGTTGCCAGCAGCTTTCCCTCGTGTTTTCATCGACGAGCACAAACGTCCTGTCGTGTTCGCACTCGGCAATGGCCAAGGCCAAATCGCTCTTGAAATAATCTGAAATGATAATCCTCTGCTCCATCTTCTATGTAATATTTTCACAAATATAGCTAATTTTGTTCTTAGTTTCTTCTTTTCAATCGGATAATTTCACACTCTTTCACTATCGCCCCTGCCAATCTGCACATCTGCTTCCGCGTCTGTGCATCGTTTTGTGTGCCGGCGGATGTCAGGCAGGGGGAAGGGATAACGTCGGCAGAGGGGCTTTTTGTCTGCTTTGTGCGGTGGAACAATAAGTGTCTCACTATTATGAGACAACCGTCTCACTGTTATGAGACAATCGTCTCACTATTATGAGACAATCGTCTCACTATTGTGAGACGGATGTGATGTGCCGATAAAAGCTATTGCCGGAACGCTGCGGGCTGTGCGGCGGAATGTCCGAAGCGGCAGCCGCATCCCCTATGCGGTGCAGAAACCTTACCGAAGTGTTTGCCGCTTTGGCATAAAATATGTACTTTTGCGGACATTTAGTTGGAACGCTCTAAGCAGGAAGCATTATGATGAATGGATTATACACCATCGGACTACTCGTCGTCTCGAATATATTCATGACCTTTGCATGGTACGGGCATCTGAAACTGCAGCAGATGAAGGTCATTACCGACCATACGCCGCTCTATGTCGTCGTTCTCTTCAGCTGGGTACTTGCGTTGGCCGAATACTTTTGTCAGGTCCCGGCCAACCGCATCGGGTTCGAGGGCAACGGAGGCAGTTTCTCGCTGATGCAGCTGAAGGTGATTCAGGAGGTCATCTCGCTGATGGTATTTACGGCCTTTACGGTTGTTTTCTTCAGTGGCGAGTCGCTCCATTGGAACCATCTGGCTGCCTTTCTGTGCCTCATCCTTGCCGTGTATTTTGCCTTTATGGAGTAGGTTGGCCTGCGTCCGTGCTGCTGTGCCCCATGTCAGCGATGCCATGCCGGGTGCAGGGATTCCCGGCCGTCGGATGATGCCTTGATTGCATGGGGGCAAAAAGAAGATAACCCTGTCAAAAAAGAGATGGCATGCCGACTGGCATGCCATCTCCTTAATATTATATCTTATATTTATTTTTCCATCAGCGAGCTGCCCATTCCCTAAGTTCCTCCTCGCTTGCTCCGTTGACAAGCTTGGCAGTCTTGAAGTTTACTTTCGGGTATTGTTTCCTTAATTGCTCAAGTGCCTTGTCGGGAGTACTTCCGCCCGATGTCGCAAAGAGGTAGACCGTCTTTCCGCTCATGTCGTAAGTATCCATGAAAGTGTTGATGATGGTCGGGGCAGTGTACCACCAAATAGGAAATCCGATGAAGACGATATCGTATTTATCTGCATCTTTCAGGTCTTTCTTCATGGCGGGCCGGCTGTTCTTGTCTTTCATCTCTGCGGATGAGCGGCTTTTGTCGTTCTGCCAGTCCAAGTCGGCATCCGTATATTCTGCCTCTGGTTTAATTTCGTAGAGGTCTGCCTGAATTGCCTTGGCAAGTATCGTGGCCTCCTGTCGTGTAGTACCCGTAGCACTGAAATAGGCTACCAATGTCTTGTTATTCATTCTTTCGCTATTCTTTTTATTGGTCTGCGCACATGCCGTGAGTGCAAAAAGACTCATAGCCAGCAGTAGGTTGGTTACACTTTTCATACATTCTATCTTAGTTTGTCATATTCTTCGTCGCTCACGGCTTCCAGCCATTCGTTAGGCTCAGAACCCGGTTGGGAGTTTTCTACTGCCACGTGGGTTACTACGTGCTGGAACCAGCAGTCTTTCTGTGCACCATGCCAATGCTTTATCCCCTCGGGAATGTCAATTACGTCGCCGGCCTGTAAGGGAATGGCAGGTTTGCCCCATTCCTGATACCATCCCTTGCCCGATACGCAGATGAGAATTTGTCGGGCACCGTGATGAATATGCCAGTTGTTGCGGCATCCCGGTTCGAAGGTTACGTTTGCCAAAGGCAGGATGGTCTCCTCGCCGGTACGTATGTTTTTTGGTTGGATGGTAGCCAAATGGCTGTTGCCGGTGAAGTATCTGGCGTACGCCGTGTTAGGATTACCCTTCGGCCACGCTCCCGCGTTGGCATCGGCAGCATGGTCGTATTGCGACAGTCCGCTCTGGCAGAGAAAAGCCGTCAGCTCGTCTATCTGCTGCGGTGTGTTTCCCATATTCACGGCCCCGGCCCTGTGGGCTGCCAGTTGCGGCTCTACCCCCTTTACGGATGCCAATGCTGCAACGGTTACAATCTCGCGGTCGGCAGCTGAAAGCTGATTGCTTGCAAAAATGTCTCCGAAGAGATGGGCTTTGAGATAGTAATCGCTTTGCGGACAAAAATCATAGTTGAACGGCTTTCCGTTCAGTTTTGTTTGGTTCTCTGTGCCCAGTTTATAGGCTGCCTGCGCGTTGTCCCACTCCTTGGGGTGCTGCCATGGCTTGCCCTCGCTGTCGTTTTTCCCTGCGGCCTTGCGCTTGTCAATCACTTTGCCCAATACTCCCAAGGCATTGAGCGAGCGCGGGAATCCCGTGTAGGCATAAAGTTGCGAGAAGACTTCTTTCATTTCGTTGATGGTTACTCCTCCGTCTAATGCTGCGGTTATTGCAGATTCAAGGCGGCCGAGGTCGCCCTGAGCCTCCAGACTTGCCAAGGTTGCAAGATGCAACTGGCGGTTGGTTAATGTGTTGTGTGCCATTGTAGAAATCATTGCCGATATAAAAAACAAAAATGTTAATGTCTTCTTCATCTTTTATTGATACTATAAATGCTGTCTGATAATATTATAGACTGCTGTTTTGTGCCACCCGAATATCTATTGTCCTTGCAGGCTCAGAACCACGGTGGCAGTGTCTCCGCCGAAGAAGTTCCTTATGGTGGTGCTGCCTGCATTGTCTATTTTGCCAAGACGGGTGTAGCTCCATGAGTTTGAACCGAAGAAGATTACCAGTTGGTTGCCGTTGTATAATACGACGTCGCCTGCGGTGGTTGTGGTCTGTGTGTCGCTTGCAGGAAGTGCTTGGGGCAGGCTTCCAACCATTTCAAATCCTCCGTATTCGTGCATCTCTACCGTTATGTCTCCGTTGCTGCACAGAGCAACCAGTTGCCGGGTGGCAGCATTGTCTGTCAGCGTCATGCCGAGTGTATGGTTGGCAGCTTTCAGGGTGATTTTCCGCCCCTCGGCCGATGGCGTAGTGCCCGTACCAGTGTCTGTTTCGTCGTTGGGTACCGGGGGTTGTATTGGCGTCGGGGACACGGTTTCGTCGCTGCCGTCTTTGCTGCAGCCGGTGGTTGATATTGCGAGTCCGCTCATGAATAGTGCCGTCAGGGCTGTTTTTATGTTGATTCTCATTTTCTGTATGTTTGCTGTTGTCCGTATGTTGCTTTCGCATTGCCTTTGGCTTTCTCCATGTACCAAGTGTCAGCAGCAGGATGTTGGCAAAGGCCCGTGCCGTGATGTTCTCTTTCAGTTGCACGTGAATTTCTCTTAGCCGGCAATAAGATACATTTCGTTATCTTAGGTTGTCATGATAAAACTTCTCAAGTTTATCAAATGGTATGTAATTGTTGGCTCCGCCATCGTATAAGTCGGTGTGGTTGGCACCCGGGATAATGAGCAAGTCCTTGTTGTTGCCCGTGAGCCTGCTATAGGCGGTCTTGCTAAAGTAAAGGCTGTGTGCCTTTTCTCCGTGAATGATGAGCACCGCAGACCGTATTTCGTCAATGCGCTGCATGAACGGGAGGTTGATAAACGAGAGGGCCGATGTAGCGTTCCAACCGCCGACAGAGTTGAGCGAGCGGGGATGGAAGCCCCGTTTGGTTTCGTAATACATCGTATAGTCTTTTACGAATTGTGGGGTGGCATCAGTCAGTTCGGTTTCCTTCAGGCAGCCGCCTGCACGGTCGTAGTAGCCTTGGCGGTAATCTTTGGTACGCTGACGGTTCAGTGTCTCAAGCAGTTTGTGGCGCGCGTCGTGTTGTCGTCTGCATCAAAATAGCCATTGGCCGTAACGCGCGTCATGTCGTACATGGTCGAGGCTACCGTTGCTTGATGCGTGTGTCCATTGCTGCCGCGTTCAGGGCAATGCCGCCCCAGCCGCATATACCGAGGATACCTATTCTGTCTGTGTCTACATTGTCCTGTATTGAAAGGAAATCAACAGCTGCCGAGAAGTCCTCCGTGTTGATGTCAGGTGAGGCAACGTTGCGAGGCTCGCCCGAGCTCTCCCCGGTAAATGAGGGGTCAAAGGCAATGGTAAGGAATCCCCGTTCTGCCAAGCTTTGTGCATATAGTCCCGAACTTTGCTCTTTCACTGCTCCGAAGGGGCCGCTCACAGCTATTGCCGCCAGCTTGCCATTGGCATTTCTCGGTGTGTACATATCGGCGGCAAGCGTAATGCCGTACCGGTTCACGAACGTAACCTTCTTATGGTCTACCTTCTTGCTCTGTGGAAACACTTTGTCCCACTCGCTTGTCAATTCCAGCTTTGCGGGTTGGGGCATCGTTGTTTGCTTTGTATTCTGTGCATTGGTTGTCATAGCTGTCCCTATTAGTAATGTTGCTAAAATTAATTTCTTCATTTTATCTATTTTCTGTCTTTGATTATCTTGTGTCCGTTTTGGATTATGACTCCTTGGTAGGAGGCATCCACTTTCTGTCCTGCAAGGTTATACAACGAACTGTTGCTCTTTGCAGATGTCGTTGCATTGCTGATACCTGCTGTAATCTTATCAATTCCAGTGCTTTTTATCCACTCGGAGACACGTGATGAGGCGGAACCAATCTGCGACGACCTTATCCAGAGGCTCGGGGCGACGATACGGCTGTTGGGAAGAAGCCGTCTGGCATCTTCCTCTACGCCGCCGATGCTGCTTGATGCGCTGCTAACTATCAGATAGACATCTTTGCCAGACATTTTTGCGGCATTGCGGAAAAGGAACGACTGGGTAATGGCTGCCATCTGACTCCACCAAAGCGGGGTGCCTATGATGATGTATTTATATTTTGAGAAATCTATATCAAGCGCATCAATAGCAGGATAGGAGTCTGTGTCGTTGGGGTTGGCCTTGATGGCATTGAGCAGTGCTGTACCTATTGCGTAATTGTTTGCCTCGTATTTTTGCGTCTTGTCGGCTGGCTGAATACGTGCTACGTCTGTATCAGGAATGTCAAGCTGACTCTGGACTTGCTGCACCACCTGATGTACGTTGTTCGTGTAGCTGTAATATAACACCAATATTCTGTCTTGTGCTAAGGACGACACTGTCGTCATAGCCATGAGAAAGGAAAATAAAAATTTCTTCATACACCATTAATTTTATTGATTAAAGCCGGTAGCAAAGTTACTGTAATCTGTCTTTCTGAACGTAGCCATATTATCGCTAAACCTACCAAATTTATTGTTT
The DNA here is from genome assembly GCF_000614065.1 of Prevotella dentasini JCM 15908. GTDB lineage: Bacteria > Bacteroidota > Bacteroidia > Bacteroidales > Bacteroidaceae > Prevotella > Prevotella dentasini. The sequence goes on from NZ_BAKG01000005.1 coordinate 53,894, forward strand.
TTGTCCCGTTGCATTGTTTTTTCAAGTAAAAATGGTAAATTTACAACCGATAAAGGATGATTGAATATGAAAGAAATGCTTACTATCAACAATGCCAACGACTATGCCCACCATATCGGCGCCCCCACCTATCATGCCCATGCGTCTGTCATCCACTACGACGAGGTGGGCAAAATACGCCACTCCCTTAACCGTTATAATGTGTATGCATTCTTCGTGCAGCGCAATTTCCCTGCCGACCTTGCCTATGGCGTGGGGAAATATGCGGCTGATGAAAACTCCCTGCTGGCCTGTGCTCCGGGGCAGATAGGCGGAAAGGAAGACGACGGCACTACGGCGCAATATCATGGATGGGTATTGATGTTCGACCCGGAGTTTGTTTACAACACCGAGTTTGAGCGCAATCTCGCCCGCTATCATTTCTTTTCGTATAACAGCAACGAGGCGTTGAGGCTGACCCAAGATGAAATAACCATCACGAACCGCATCATGGAGGCTATAAGACGTGAGCTGAAGGCCGGCTTGCCCCATACCGACCGCATTGTGCAAGACTATATCTTGCTGCTTGCCGACTTCTGCAATCGCTTCTACGACCGCCAGTTTCAGAGCGTTACCGAGAACAAAACCAACATTCTTGCCCGCTTTCAGAACGTATTGCTGCGGTACTACGAGCAGGGAAAGCAGTACGAGCACGGCATACCCAGCGTGAAGCACTGTGCCGAAGCATTATACATGTCGCCCAGCTACTTTGGCGACGTCATCCGCAAATCGTTGGGCGAAAGTCCCATCCTGTATATTCGCAGGTTTATGGTTGAGCGTTCAAAGATGCTGTTGGCATCGGGCAAGACCATTGCCGAAACAGCATACGACATGGGCTTTGAATATCCGCAGCACCTTACCCGTATCTTTAAGAAAGAAGTGGGCGTGCCCCCTTCCCGGTATATCGAAATGCTGAAAGCAGCAAAAGGATAAGGCCTGCTCCGAAAAGCGGCTATGTTTCACCGCTGGCACAACCGGAAGGCAGATTACCGACTGATGGAGAGCAGCCCTGCGGACGCAAGGGCTGCCTACGCCTGAAGGCATGGCAGACGGAGAATGTTCTGCTCTCATTATCAAGAACTTACATGGCTATATGGTGAAAGTGGCACTTTGGCAATGTCAAAGTGCCACTTTCGCATGGTCAAACGGGCATTTTCGTTTCGCGGAAACGGCTTGCCGGCTACACAGGGTGGATTTGCCCGTCCTGACTGCCCGGTACCGCCCTGCCGGGAGATGGAGCCGCTGCCTGTTCTTTCCGGCATGCAGGCGTCTCCGGTATGTTCGGTACGTACACTGGAAAAATTGGTCTGATGGCTGAAGATATGTACCGTTTGGCAGAAATAACGTGATGGCGGTTAAACGAACCGACGCAAACGGCATCTTATAATTCACAGAATTAAAATGGGGATGCGACGCCCCCAAACATAAAAAGAAGAATGAAAAGAACAGGATTATCGCTGCTGCTACTGCTTGTGGCACTGCTGGCAACAGCACAGAATAAAACCATCTCAGGCTCTCTCTACGACGAAACGGAAAAAGCCGCGCTGCCCTACGCGGTGGTGCAGCTGCTCAAGCCGGACAGCACCTACATCTCGGGCACGACGACAGACGAGAATGGAGCGTTCAGAATAACGGCACCCGGAGACGGGCGGTATATTGTCAAGGCCTCCTACGTAGGCTTCAGGAACGTCTGCCGGAACGCCACCATTACCAACGGCAGCGATGTGGACTTGGGACAGCTGACCTTTCAGAGCAATGCACATGCACTCAAGGAGATTACCGTAACGGCCAGTGCTCCCAAGGTGGTGCTGAAGGCAGACACCTTTCAGTATAATGCCTCGGCCTACCGCGTACCCGAGGGGTCTACGATTGAAGCCCTCGTCAAGGTGCTGCCGGGAGCCGAGGTGGGCGACGACGGGAGCATAAAGATAAACGGAAAGGAAGTGAAGAAGATTCTCGTAGACGGAAAGGAGTTCATGGTGGGCGACACGAAGACGGCCCTGAAGAATCTGCCTACCTCTATTATAGAAAAGGTGAAGGCATACGACCAGCAGAGCGACCTCGCCCGCGTTACGGGCATTGACGACGGAGAAGAGTCGACCGTGCTCGACTTCGGCATCAAGAAGGGAATGAACAAGGGCATGTTCTCCAACATCAACTTGGGCATCGGTACCAAGAGCCGCTACTCCGAGCGCGGAATGGCAGCCTACTTCAACGATAAAATCCGCCTGATGGGCTTTGCCTCTGCCAACAATACCAACGACATGGGCTTCGGCGGCGGGCGGCGCGGCGGCTTCAGGGGCGTGAGACAGGGGCTTAACGCCGCGAAGATGGTCGGGCTGAACGTGAACTACAATGATGGGAAGACGCTGCAATGGGATGCAAGCGTGCGGTGGAACCATGCCAATGGCGACCTCAACAGCCGCGTGTCGGCAGAGAACTACGTTGCCCGGCAGGAATCGTTCTCCAACCGTCTCTCGCAGCAGTTCACCCGGAGCAACTCATGGGACGGACGCTTCCGGCTGGAATGGACTCCCGATTCTGCGTGGAACATCATGTTCCGCCCCAACATACAGCTAAGCAAGAGCGACGGGCAGACGGTCAGCACCTCCTCCGCCTTCAATGAGGACCCCTACGGATACACCGACGACCCGTTGGATGGCGAATCTGTCGAAAGGATGAAGCAGCTCGGACTGGCCGTGAACCGTCAGCAGAACGCCACCATCAGCTATGGCGACAACACTTCCTTGGGCGGTATGCTGCAGGTGAACCGCAAGCTGGGAAAGGCAGGACGCAATGCGACGCTGCGGCTCGACGGCAGCTACAAGGACAGCGACTCGAAAACGTTCTCCACCCAAGACTTGGAATACTTCCTGCTCAGGAACAGCCTCGGGATGGACTCCACCTTTCAGGCCTACCGCTATAACCTCATGCCGGCCAAAAGCCTCGGTTACGCTGCCGAGGCTACCTACAGCGAGCCTATAGCACCGAAGACTTACCTGCAATTCAGCTACCAGTTCAAGTATGATTTTTCTAAGAGCGACCGCTCTACCTACGACTTCTCCGGCCTCGGAACGGACTTCTTCGGCTCCGTACGGCCTGCCTACCGCTCGTGGGACAGCTATCTTTCGCTCCTTTCCGCTCCGTTGGAAGACTATCGTGCCACTGGGCTAAGCCGCTATTCGGAGTATCGCGCCTACACGCACAACGCACAGGTGATGCTGAGATTGAACCATGAGAAGTGGCGGATGAATGTGGGCGTGATGTTCCAGCCGCAGCATACGACCTACATGCAGGACTATCTCGGCGTTCATGTCGACACTATGCGCAACGTGGTGAACTGGAGTCCGACATTCGACTTCCGATATAAGTTCGACGACCAGACCCGTCTCCGCATCTATTATCGCGGTACGGCCGTACAGCCTACCATGAGCCAGTTGCTCGACATCGTGGACAATACCGATCCACAGAACGTTTCAGTGGGAAATCCGGGACTGAAGCCGGCCTTTGAGAATCGTTTCCGGCTGTTCTACAACACGTACCGGGCCAATCATGCCCGGTCGGTAATGACCTTCGTCAACTTCTCCAATACGCGCAATGCCATTGGCAACAGCGTTACCTACGACGCTGCGACTGGCGCGAGAACCGTCCGGCCCGTCAACGTGAACGGCAACTGGAACGCCAATGCGGCGGTCATGTTCAATACGAGCATCGACTCGGCAGGCGTATGGAACGTGAATACTTTCACGACAGGAGGTTTCAACCGTTATGCAAGCTATCTTCAGATGACCGCAGCGAGTCAGCTGGCAAAGAATATCACGAAGTCGCTGAACCTGAGCGAGCGTCTCTCCGCAAGCTATCGGAACTCTTGGCTGGAGGTGGAGCTGAACGGGACGGTCAATTATGAGAATACGAAGAACAACCTGCAGGCATCCGGCAATCTCAGTACGTGGCAGTTTTCCTACGGAACGAGCATATCGCTCTCGCTACCGTGGAACATGAGCCTCTCGACCGACCTGAACGAGCAGAGCCGACGGGGCTACAGCGACGCCTCGCTCAATACGAACGAGCTGATATGGAACGCCCAGCTCTCGCAGAGTTTCCTCCGAAACAATGCACTGACATTCTCGCTCCAGTTCTATGACATACTGCATCAGCAGAGCAATCTCTCGCGTGCCATCAACGCCATGGGCCGGACGGATACGGAATATAACAGCATCAACAGCTACGTGATGCTGAGGGCTATCTACCGGCTCAACCTCTTCGGCGGAAAGGATGCCCATCCGGGTGGCCCGGGATTCGGTCCCGGAGGACATGGCGGAAGGCGTCCGCCGATGGGTGGAGGCCGGCCGTGGGGCGGAGGTCGGCCACCTCATGGAGGCGGATTCGGTGGCCCGATGGGTTACTAAACGACAGCTCCCCTGCCATCTTGCGATGACAGGGGAGCCGTTGTCTTATAATGGTTCTCTGCTGTGGGGTGTGAAGGGTTCTTTATCCGTGTTTTTGGGGACGAGCCGGTATAGGGACGGAGGGCAGTCTGGCCTTTCGCTCCTTTCTTTATAGTGTAAGCCAGTGGATTGGATAAAGGTTAAAAGGTCTCTTTCAGTACCTGTTCTATAACTTGTGGAAAGTGTTGCATCTCCAGTTGGTGCTCCTTTTCGGCAATGTCGTCGGGTGTGTCGTCAGGCGACAGGGCGGTCTTGAACTGCGCGATGATTTCTCCTCCGTCGCAGACGTTGCTCACCCAGTGTACGGTCATTCCCGTCTCGGTTTCTCCGGCAGCCTTCACCGCCTCGTGGACGTGATGCCCGAACATACCCTTGCCCCCGAATTTCGGCAGGAGAGCAGGGTGGAGGTTAATCATCCTGCCCTCGTAGGCCTTGACGAGGAAGTCGGGAATCATCAGCAGAAAGCCTGCAAGGACGATGAAGTCGATGTGATAGCTCTCCAGCAGTCCCATCAGGATGACAGGCTCGTTGAATATGGCCTTGGGCAGTACGGCGGTTTCTACTTCGAGGTTCTTCGCTCTCGTCAGCGCGTATGCGTCGGCACGGTTGCTGAGCACGAGGGATATGTTGACATTCGGGTCATTCTCGAAGTGTCGGATGATGTTCTCGCAGTTGCTGCCACTGCCTGATACAAATATTGCAACGTTCATATTCTGTTTATTTTAAGAAATGATGATTTGTCCGTACCGCTTTTCCTGACAGGAGACAGGGACGGAGGGGTGTAGGGGTTCTGTGCTTTTAGTCCTGTCGGCAAGTGCGTTGTATGGCATCGTCGGCAAGTCCTCTGCCTGTGCCCACGGGTATGGGGCTTGATAGGATTGGACATCTGCTTTTGCTGTCGTCGGGACTTTCAGCGTTGAAAGAGATTTGTTAGTGTTGTTCCCACATGAAATCGTCGTCGAAATCGTCGTCCGCCTCGTCGTTGAGTCCGAGCAGGGCAGGGTCAACGAAGGCGTCCATTGCGCGGCGGTCTTTCTTGGTGGGGCGGCCTGTTCCCCGGGCACGGTCTATGAATCCGCTGATGCGGCTCATTTCCAACAGCTCGTACTGCTTGGCTTCGGTTACGTTCTTGTATATTTCTGGGATAAGTTTGGCCCCGACGCGCTGCTCAATGGTCTTGAGAACCTCGAACGAATAGACGATGGGAGGCTTCTTCACGCTGACCACTTCCCCTGCCTTGATGGTATGCGACGGCTTCACGTTCACTCCCTTGATGGTAACGCGCCCGTTTTTGCAGGCGTCGGCGGCGATGCTGCGTGTCTTGAATATGCGTGCCGCCCAAAGCCATTTGTCTATTCTTGCTACGTCTGCCATGATTACTTTTTGCCTAATTTGTTGTATTGGTTCATCGTGATGTCTATTCCGGCAAGCACAAAGCTGCGGATGATGTCAACGGACAGGTCTATCGAGGGTTGCAGCGTCCTCATCTCGTCCTCGGAATAATGCCCGAGTACCCAGTCAACCTGTCCGCCACGGGGATAGTCGTTGCCTACTCCCATTCGCAGTCGGGCATAGTTCTGTCCGATGAGTTGCTGGATGTGGCCGAGTCCGTTGTGTCCTCCGTTGGACCCGTTCCCTTTCAGGCGGAAGGCACCGAGGGGCAGGGCAACGTCGTCTGAGACAACAAGCAGGCGGCTTTCGTCTATCTTCTCGCTGTTGAGCCAGTAGCGGACGGCATTGCCCGAGAGGTTCATGAAGGTGGTCGGCTTGAGGAGAATCACCTTGCGGCCCTTGATGCTTGTCTCGGCAATGTATCCGTAACGCTTGTCCTCAAAAACAATATTGGACGCTTTGCAAAAGCGTCCAATACCATAAATCCTGTGTTGTGACGGGTTCCCTCGTACTCTCGTCCGGGGTTGCCCAGTCCACATATCAAATACTTGTCCAATTTTCTTTAAGATTAGATACTGAAAGAATCGGCTCTCGTTATTCTTCAGCAGCAGCTGCGGCTGTGGCAATGGAGTTACGTGTTGCCTTGATAGAGCAAACGACAACTTCTTTCGGAGTTACCAGTTCGAGACCCTCGAAGTTCAGGTCGCCCACCTTGATGCTCTTGCCGAGCTGCAAGGCTGTAACGTCAATATCAAGCTGCTCGGGAATCTGCTTGTAGGCAGCCTTTACGTTAATCTTGCGGATAGACATGTTCATGCGGCCACCGTCGCGTACACCCTGAGCAAGGCCTGTGAGCTTAACGGGAACGCCCATGACAATTGGCTTCTGCTCGTTAACCTCGTAGAAATCTACGTGCAGCAGTGCGTCTGTTACTGGGTGGAACTGGAGTTCTTTCAGTACTGCGGTATGGCTTTCTCCGTCAATAGCCAGCTCTACAACGTAGATGTGCGGAGTGTATACGAGCTTGCGAAGCTCCGACATGGGTACTGTGAAGGAGATGGCAACGGGCTTTCCGTCCTTGTGTGCCTCGCCATAGAGGTTACAGGGTACCAAACCCTCCTTGCGAATTAGCTTGGATGCTTTCTTACCAACGGCTTCGCGCTTCTGTCCTGAAATTTTGATTTCTTTCATTTTTCTTTTGTGTTACTCTAAATTAATATAAACTTTAATTCGCCATCACACACTGAGAATATAGAGAGAAGCAGCAGACGGTACAGCTGCCATCCTTTTCCCAATTTGCAAAAAGCGGTGCAAAGATAAGGATTTCCAACCGATTGACCAAGTTATAAACTAAAAAAAACTGAAAAAGCCCCGTCCCCCTTGCGTGTTTCATGGAATTTTCCTACATTTGCAAAATAAAGAATTACAAAGAAGCACATTATACGAGCATGATTAATAGAGATTTAATTCGAATTAAAATCGTCCAGTTAACCTACGCATACTATCAGAACGGTAACCGCAACATGGACAATGCAGAGAAGGAACTGCTGTATAGTCTTTCAAAAGCATACGGGCTGTATAACCATCTCTTGGCCCTTATCGTTGCCATCACGCAGGAGGAGCGCCACCGCGTAGAAGTTCTGACCACGCGTGCAAAGCGTGAAGGCACAGAAGAACCCTCACAGCGGTTCGCCTACAACAAGTTTGCCGTGCAGTTGGAGGAAAACAAACAGCTTGTTTCCTACATCAGCACACAGCAGCAGCGTTGGGAAGACGACATCGAGACGGTGCGCAGGCTCTGTGACCAAATAGAGCAGAGTACTATCTATCAGGAATACATGCAGAGTGAGGAGGATTCCTACGACGTAGACCGTGAGGTCTGGCGCAAGATTTACCGTACTCTCATTCAGGAGAACGAAGACCTTGACGCATTGTTGGAGGAGAAGAGTCTCTATTGGAACGACGATAAGGAAATTGTCGATACGTTTGTCATCAAAACCATTAAGCGTTTCGACCCTGCCAATAAGAGCAATCAGGAGCTGCTGCCCGAGTACAAGGACGAGGAAGACCGCGAATTTGCCGTGAAGCTGTTCCGTGCCACAATCCTCAATGCCGACACTTATCAGCGTTATATGAGCGAGACCAGCCGCAACTGGGATTTCTCCCGTCTCGCCTATATGGATGTTGTCATCATGCAGATAGCCATTGCAGAGATGCTTACTTTCCCGAATATCCCTGCGACGGTAACCATCAACGAGTATGTAGACCTTGCGAAGGTTTACAGCACTCCGCGTAGTGGAGGATACATCAACGGTATGCTCGACACCATTGCTCGCTATCTCATTGAGACGGGAGCCATGATGAAGCAGATGCCAGAGCCTCGCCAGCGTCGTCCGAGGGAGGTCATGCAAGGTTCGCCACGGTATGGCAATCGTCCTTACAACCGTTCTTACAACCGTCAGCCAATGCGTGGCTATGATGGCCAAGACATAGAAAGAACCGAATTTAAAGTAGAAGATAATACAGATAAAGAATAATGAATACATCAATTTTCCTCGCTGCACAGGCAGCACAGGGCGGAAGCCCATTGCCCATGATACTGATGATGGTTGCCGTCTTCGCTATCATGTGGTTGTTTATGATTCGTCCACAGCAGAAGAAGCAGAAAGAAATACGCGCTTTCCAAAACTCGCTGACCGAGGGTAGCTCCGTTGTAGTCAGCGGTGGCATTTATGGTACCGTGAAGCGCATTGACCTTGCTGCCAACAAAGTGGAAGTGGAGATAGCCCGTGGCGTTGTCATCACCGTCAACAAGGGTGCTGTCTTTGCAGATGCAGAGTCTTCGCAGCAGGCGCAGGCTAAATAAATCAGAAAACGATTTGAGAGCAAACGGATAATGGTTGGCAAGTCGCTGAACGTTTTCAGTCTATTCAGGAACTTCTTGTCGCAGATTGTCAACAAGGAGTTTCTGATTTTTTTGTTCTTTCTCGGCTTGAGCGGACTTTTCTGGCTCACGATGGCCCTTGACGATACCTACGAGAAAGAGTTTACCGTGGATGTCCGGCTGGCAGGCGTACCCAAGAACGTGGTCGTAACCAGCGAGATGGACTCCATGGTGCGATTCGTTGTGCGCGACAAGGGCTACATTATCGGGCTGTATATGTTCCGCGAGCAGTTCCATCCCCTCTTCTTCGACTTTCAGGCATATAGCGACGGCAAGGGGACAGGAGTGATTTCCTCTGCTGAGGTGCTCAAGATGATTAATCAGCAAACCTACAAGAGTTCTAAGGTAACGGCGGTCAAGTCGGAGAATCTGACCTTTGAATTCAACTACGGACTTCACAAGCGTGTCCCGGTACGCCTGTTGGGAAGGGTCGTTCCAGAAGACGGCTACTATCTGGCACACGTTCAGTTCACGCCCGACAGCGTAGATGTCTATGCCTCGAGGAAGGTCTTGGACAGCATACAGCAGGCCTACACGGTGCGGCAGGACATCCGTAATTTCTCTGAAGTAAAGGACCTGCCGGCCCAACTGCGCAAAATCAGGAATGCCAAGTGTACTCCGGGGCAGGTGAAGATGAGATTGTTTCCCGACGTCCTTACCGAGGAAGAGGTAGAAGTCCCCATCGAGGCCATCAACGTACCGAAAGACAAGATTCTCAGAACGTTTCCCGGGAAGGTCAGTGTGAAGTTCGTTGTCGGGGCAAGAAGAATGAAATCCATGCCGAAAAACATTACGACGCGGGAACTTCTTCCCACGGGCTTCCGGGTGATAGTCAACTATAACGAAGTGGCAGAACACAAGTCGGAGAAATGCCACCTCTATGTAACGGGAACTCCGTTGGGAGTCCGCAACGCCCGTCCATCCGTCGAGCACGTCGACTATCTGATAGAGCAGAAATGAAAATAGCCATTACGGGAGGCATCGGCAGCGGCAAGTCGTTTGTGTGCCAATGTCTTCACAGACACGGTATAGAAGTCTACGATTGCGATACGGCTGCCAAGCGGCTGATGCGCTCGTCGGCCGAGCTGCAGCAACAGCTGAAGGAACTGGTCGGGGAGGCGGTCTGTCGGGACGGAATACTCCAAAAAGCCGTTCTGGCAAAGTTCCTTCTCGCCAGCGATGCCCACGTGCAGGCCGTCAACAGCATCGTCCATCCTGCTGTGGCACGCGACTTTGAGCAGAGCGGACTTGACTGGATAGAGACTGCCATCCTCTTCGACAGCGGCTTCCACCGTCGTATATATATAGATAAGGTGGTATGTGTGTCTGCCCCCATCGAGGTGCGCATTAGCCGAATCATGGAGCGCGACCACATTACCCGTCAGCAGGCGATGGGCTGGATAGCCAAGCAACTGCCTCAAGACGAGGTTCTCGCCCTGAGCGACTACGAGATTGTAAACGACGGGCAACGCGATGTAGACAGGCAGGTAGCCCGTCTTCTCAGTGAAATACAGAACAGGAAATAATAACGAACAAACAAAATAACAAACAAGAAACCATGTTACAGACAATTCTTTCTATTGCAGGCAAGCCCGGACTGTATAAACTTGTAAGCCGGGCTAAAATGAGTCTCATCGTAGAGGCACTGGACGAAACACACAAGCGTCAGCCTGCCTTTGCATCAGACCGCGTTACCAGTCTTGCCGACATAGCAATGTTTACCGATACGGAAGACGTACCTCTCTGGCAGGTACTTGAGAACGTCGGCAAGAAAGAGGACTACAAGGCGGCTTCCATCAACTGGCGCAAGGCTTCGGCCAATGAGTTGCAGGAATACTTTGGCGAAGTTCTCCCCAACTTCGACCGCGACCGCGTCCACAACAGCGACATTAAGAAGCTCCTTCAGTGGTACAATATTCTCATCGCATCAGGCATAACCAACTTCGAGGAGGCTTTGAAGCCGACCGAGGGCGACAATATCGACGACAGAATAGAGGCTGCCGACACTGCCGAAGAGGAAGCATAGTTCCGTAAGAGGCGGTCAGCAGGCGTTGCAGCAGTTACATTCCATCCCCTTCTTTCGCCTGTGCCGTTTATTTGGTAAACTACTCTCCCAAGACTTCCTGCAAGTCTTGGGGAGAGTTTGTTTTGTCTATGGTCTCATTTTCTTTCCGTCTACAATCGTAATCTTCTTGCCCTCAATCTTCAGTGCGCCCTCTTTCTCAAACTCAGAAAGCACGCGCAGCAGCGAGAACTTCTGTATGCCGAACGAGTCGGCTATCTCCTGTCTCGACCGTTTCAGGTGAATCTCGTTGCTGCCCTGTTCGCCTGCCAGCTTCATGAGCATGTATGCCACCTTCTCCCGGACCGTGAAGAGACTCAAGACCTTCATCTTATGCGTCAGGAAGACGTCTATGTCCGACAGAGTACGGATAAAATTCATGCGCAGATGCTCATCGTTGTCTATCAGCGTCTTCAGTTCCGGCGGCATCATCCGCAGCAGCTCCACCTCCCCGTCGGTCTCCACGCTCACGGGCAGGCTCGTGTCCTTGGCAAAGATAAATGCCGGTGCAACGATGTTTCCCTCGCGCAGCCGGCTCACCTCCACCTGTTTGCCCGACAGGGAGGCCATGCGGCAAATCAGCGAACCCTTCACCACGATGTCGACATATCGGCAGGGCATCCCGGCAAGGGCATAGACCTCGTGCGAAGGCAGACTGACAACCTTGCATCTTGTGTTGCCGAGGCTCATGGCTATTTCCATCGAACTCATTCCGGCAAATAGCGGACAGGCTCCCAAGGCCCTGATAATCTTCTCTTCCATGTATGCAAATGTACTGAAAATCTCGTACAAATCAAGGCATTAACGATATTTAAGCCGTCGAAGGCACAAATGTTGCCTTGCGAATGAGCAGAAAAGGGTAGCTTTGCACCAAAATAAAAACATTCAAGGAAAACCGGAACAATCAGAGAGGGCGGCTGTCCGTCTTACCTTCAGCTGTTCCTGCTGCCGCCCGTTTTCGCCTGTCTGTCTGCACATTCTGTGTTTCGGGGCAATTAGGGAGGCCTATTGCGCACAATGATGATGACCATTAGGATAAAAAGAGCCTACGCCCCGGCCGATGCCGGCGACGGATTCCGTGTTCTCGTTGACCGTCTCTGGCCACGGGGACTCGGTAAGGAAAAGGCGAGGATAGACCTCTGGGAGAAACGGGTCGCCCCGAGTAGAGAATTGAGAAAATGGTTCGGGCATGCTCCCGGGCGGTTTCCGAAGTTTGCCGAACGCTATCGGGCGGAGCTGGCAGCCAATGCCGCTTACCCGGACTTTCTTGCGCAGGTCTGTCGGCACGAAGTGGTTACGCTCGTCTACGCTGCCCACGACGAGGAGCACAACAATGCAGTGGTGCTTCGGGATAGTCTCCTGTCTGCTACTGCGGAATAACCCTTTGGCAAGTGGGGTGCAACCTTATGGGTGCATCTCTCCTTGCAGGTGCTCCGGCTCTTTTCCTCAGCGGGTCTGTGCACCCTTGCCGTAAGTGGAGTTGGATGCCCGGGAGTGTCAAATTGGCAGATGTTGATGTCAAATTGTCTTATTTTTACCCTTGGTATGCAACTTGCACTACTCTTGGTGTAAACATTAAGAACCAATTAAATATAGGAGATTAAGACTATGTACAGAAATTCTTGGTTACCGGAAGTGTTCAACGACTTCTTCTATAACAACAATATGCCCCGGGCAAATGCAACCGCTCCTGCCATCAACGTACTGGAGACGGCTACCGAATACACCGTAGAGTTGGCTGCACCGGGACTTAGCAAGGAAGATTTTGTGGTAAACATCGACAACGATGGCGACCTGACCATCAAGATGGAAAAGAAGGAGGAGACCAAAGATCAGGCTGCACACTATCTCCGCCGCGAGTTCTCGTATAGCAAATATGAGCAGACGCTCATCTTGCCGGACGATGTCGACAAGGAGAAGATTGGTGCACGCATGAGCGATGGCGTACTGACGGTCTCGCTGCCGAAGGTACAGCAGAATGTGCAGAAGATAGCCCGGCAGATTGAGGTGGGATAACCCCCGTCCGTTGACGGAGCTGTCAGAGAGCGAAAGCAACGTAATAGACGTTTTAATGATGTAGTTTAGTGTAATAGTTAGAATTGTTGAGTCCTCGGATATGCGAATGTCCGGGGACTTTCTCTTTTCTTCTGTCAGGAGGGACGATGCCGTTCGGAGATTCGGGAGACAGAGGCGGGAAGTGCCTGCCGTCCGTTGCGGAGGGTCATAGAACTGTTCCGGCCTTGCCGCAAAGCCCCTTTGACACGATGAAACGGGCACTTTCGCATCGCGAAAGTGCCCGTTTCGTTGTGTCGTTTGTAATGTGTTGGGAGACAATATGTTATGGTCGTCGTCGGGAAGGCATTGTCGTGAGTTCACTTCCGCCTCTCGTCCATTCTTCGGAGCGGTGCAGGAGGCTCGCCCTTGCTTCCTGTTCTATTCTTTTTCATCCTTTGCCTTCCTCACGTTCTCGGCCGATTGGGCGAGCATTTTCTTCAGGAAGCTGTCGCTGACGAGCTGCGACAAGCGGTTGATTTCGTCTACGACGAGTTTGCGTTCGTCGGCATCGAGCCGGCCGGCATGCTTGCAGAGGTCGTAGATGGTGGAGACGTAGTACGACGTACTGTTGTTGTTGGGATGTTTCTCTATCAGCCGCCGCATGGAGTTGAACTGCGACAGCCACGTCGGGCCGTACATTTCGTCGGGCGAGACGAAGCGGCCGTCGATGTTGTAGAGCGTTTGTCCGTTCCTGACAAGGCTGTCTATCTGTTCCAACTGCCATCCGGTGCTCTTCTCAAACTCTTTCTTCGCCTTGTTGATGTCTTCCAGCGAGCCTAATTTCCCGATGTTCTGGTATACGGTTCCCCTGTGTTTCTTGTCGAAGTATAGGGAAGGGAAAGAGAAGTGCCCGAAGGTCTCGTTCCTTGTTTCCCGTCTGCCGGTCGGCCGCACGGAGTAGGAGGTGGTCAGACGTCCCTTCACATAATTGTCGGAAGAGCCGTGGTCGTTGTCCCATTCTATGGCGTAGGCGTATCGGTAAGTGGAGTCGGCAGGGTCGGCAAAGCACATGAGGGTGCTGTTGTCGTATTTCTCGCCCACGATGACCATAGGATAGTTGGTGAGAGTGAGGCTGGCAATGCCCTTGTGGTCGCCGTCGGTCTGGCGGATGACGTTGTATGCCTCGTTCTCGTCTTTGCTGAAGGCATCCAGAATGGGCTGTATGCGCTGCGTGTCCTTCCCTTTGAGGGTGAAGGTGTAGGTAGACAGGTAGTTGTCGAACTTCCTTTTCCCGGCAGCTTCGCCTTGATTTCGTTGGTGCTGACCTTGTTTTCCTTGATAAACTGCTTGAAGCTTTCTCCAGCTGGGTCTGTGCGGAGGAGGCCGTCGGCATGGCTGCCATCATCAGGCAGGCCAGTGCGGTTGCTGAATTTTTTTTCATAGTTCAATGATGTTTGTGAGTTCTGTATTCTGTGTTGTGTATCCGATGCTTCCGTCTTCGTAGTAAACTATCTGATAGCCGTGTGCCTGAATGGCGGATATGGCAGTCTCGGTCTGTGCCATGGCTATCTCTCTGGCGGCTTCGCGGTATTGGCGTTCGATGAACAGGAGTGTCGAATTCTCTGTTTTGCGGCGTGTGGGCTGCGATGGCTGTATGTCGGCCGATGGGGAGGCCGTGCCCGGCTGTGTCTTGTCTGCCTTTGCCGTGGCGTGGGCGGTGGCTGCCGTGGACGGTGGTGCCGTTCGGCTTGTCTGCTGCCTCGTTTCGGTATGGACGGTGGGAAGGGTGGTGCGTATGGCTGTCGTGCTGTCGGGGGATGGAGGCGGACATGCCGCTTGACTGCTTTCACATCGCAGTGTGTTCTCCGGGGTGTCCTGTCCGTTTGTCTCCGGCTTTGTGGTGGTGGGAATCGAATTGTCGGACAGGACGGCAGTCTCCATCAGGCTGTCGTGCAGCAGGAGAGCTGATAATCCTATGGCAAGTAGGGCGACGGCTGCCGCAGCCCAATAGCGTCGCCGGCTTTTCGTTCCCGTGCCGGCGGTTGTGCGTGCCGATGGCCGGGGGGCAGCGTCGTCCATGCCCCGGTCGAAGTAAGCGAACATCTCGCGATAGTCCTCCCATTCTTCGGGAATGTCGTCGGAAGACTGAAAAAGTCTGCCAGCAAGCGTTCTTCGTCGAGTGTTGTCTGCCCGTCCATGAATCGGTCGAGCAGCGTCTGTATGGTGTTGCGTGGGTAGGTTGTCATTTTCGGTTCCTCCTTTTTATTTCTTCCAGTAGTTGTCGTCGCGCCTTGGAGAGCAGGGTGCTGACCGACGGGATGGTGATGCCGAGTATGTGGGCTATCTCCTGTATCGGGCGGTGCTCCGTCTGCCGCATGTAGAGTATGGCGTGCTCCGTTGTCGGCAGTCGGCCGAGCCTTTCTGCGAGCCATTGCTCGTCTTCGCGCTCTTCGAGCAGGCTTTCGGGGTTTCCGTATGCGGCCGTCTGTTGTTTCTGCATGGCTTTGTCCAATGGTATGCTGCGCTGCCGCCGGTGTGCGTTCAGGAGCATGTTGTGGGCCATTCTGGCGGTAACGGCCTTCAGGGAGTGGAATCTGCCGAGGCTGCCGCGTAGCTGCCATAGCCGCAGCATCACATCCTGTGCGATGTCTTCGGCCTCTTCGGCTGACGCTCCCATCCTGAAGCAGACGCTTAGTGAGGTCTGCCGTAGGACGGGGGCAAGTTGGGCAAATTCGTTTTCTTCCATGCTCGGTGGTGGACTGTTTCGCTATTAAGACAAGTAAGAGGGCAAATGTTCAATCGGTATTAACGTTATTTAAGAAGAAAAGCATTATGCAGGCAAAGCCGTACTTCTGCAGGGCAGGGGCTGTGTTCCCATGCTCTGTCGAAGTATGGCCTGTAGTCAGGTACTTATATTTGGGTTGTTGTTGGCACTTCGGGCTGTTCTGTCCCGTTTTTCTCTCTTTTGTGCGATGACGGAAGGTTAGAAACAATGCCGCTTCAGAAACTCTTCGTACTGGTTTCTGTAGCCGTTGAATATGTTGATGTCCACCTCACCGTGTATTCCCCTGACCCGTCCGTCGGGGCAGAGCTGCCAGTAGACGAGCTTCATGTCGGGCTTGTACTCACCATATCGGGCTATCCAGACGGGGTAGTTGTCGCCCAAATCGGGGGCAAGGGGCATGTATTGTTTGGTGAACATTTGACTGATGTAGAGGATGGGACGCTTGCCGGTGTGTTTCTGCACTACTTTCAGCCAGTCGCGTATGTGGCGGAACATGACCTCCGCACCGCCCATCTTGACTATCTGTGCGTCGGAAGGCTCGACGTCGAGTACCGGTGGCAGGTCGCCCTTGCCGAAATGGCTGCATTTGAGGAAGTAGGCTGCCTGCGCAGCTCCCGGCGAGGTGGTGGAAAAGAAGTGGTATGTGCCCACCCTGATGCGTGGGCGCGTGCGGCCCGGTAGTCGTCGGAATAGTAGCTGTTCAGAACCGTGCAGCCTTCGGTCGACTTGATGTAGGCGAAAGAGATGGGATAGTCTACCCGCCCCTTTGTCTTCTTCGGGCTTTGGCTGCCCAAATCGGTGATGCGCAGGCGGTTCCAGTGGATGGGATAGATTTTTTTCTTGATTTCGTGCTGATGCTTCGAGAGGTCGATGCCGTAAATGCGGTCGGCATTGTAGGTCAGCCTCTCGCCCTTGTAGACGCCTTTTCTCCATTCGCCCACCTGTAGATAGGCATACGGGGCTATGAAGAATCCGAAGCCGTCGCGTTGTCCGTCGGCCCAGTGTCCGTCGTAGTAGCTGCCGTTGTATCCGTAGTGTTGCCCGTAGCCGTGAGGTTTTCCGTTCCGGGTCTCGCCGGTGTAGTAGCCCGTGGAGTCGATGATGGCGTTCTTGGGAAGGAAGACGGGTTTGGGCTTTATAATCTTGGCCTTGATTAAGGACTGTTCTGCGTCGCTGCGCACGAGCCGTGTGTGGACATTGAGGGGGGTAATTCTGCTGGCCGTCTGTAAGAGGATGAAACCATGACTGTCGGTTTCCAGACGGTTGCAGGCAATGCGTTTGCCAGATTTGTGCAGCACGACGGTGTAGCGGTTCATCTGTCTTACGCGCAGCCGGGCATCGTGGGGAATGTCGTGAAGGGCGTGCATTATCTTTCGGAGCGAGTCCATCTGGTGGCTGATGGCGGCATGGCGGTCGGCTATTTTGATGTATCCGTAGTCTTGGATGCTGTGCACCCGGAGGTAGTAGGAGAGCTCGTTGTACTGCGTCTGTAGGCCTGCGAGCTGATGGTCGGTGCGGATAAACTCGCGGAGTACAAGCTGGTGAAGCTGGCGGTTGTTCATGTTGACGACGGTGGAGGGGCGGTTTTTCCATTGGGCCACGATACGTCCGAAACTTGACGGGACGAGGCGGTAGCGGTTAATCCAGTAGCCCGCAAGGTCGGTCTGCCGTGTTCGGATGGAATCCTTGTTGGTTGCACCTCCCGAGAAAACGGAGCCTGCATGGTTGGCAAAGTAGACTGCCGGTCTGCCATTGACTTCGAGCTGATAGTATGACTGCTGCTCAATGCGTGCCGCAGCCTCTTCTATCTGCCGGGAAGAAGGGGGAAGGAGCCTGAAAAGGGCGTAGGCGGCGAATAGGGCAAGGGCGATGCTTCCTGCGATGTATCCTGTCCGCTTGCTGATATGTGGATGAAACATTTATGCAAAAAAGTCTTTAATCCTTGCAAAGGTAAATATAAATATCGTAACTTTGTCGTTCAAGATGAGAAAATACATCAACATATTGCTGTCGTTGTTGCTGTCCGTAATGATTGTTTGGGCGGCAACGGGTGTTGTGTTGATGCAGTGTGCACATACGGGAAACGTTGCCATTGGCAAGATGCCGAAAGCTGACGAAGGCTGTGGGACGGAGTCGGACAAGGATTGCCTCAAGGTGATGGTGCTGAAGCTCTCCGAAGTGAGTCAGGCACAGACCGTTCAGCAAGATTTTCAGCCTATGCTGTTTTTACTTCTTGCACCTCTCGTAACGATTCTTCTGGCTTTACCGATATTGTTTTTTATAGCATCGCCGATACGGTTGATGCCCTATTGCTGGCATAGTCCGCCGCGGCAGTACCTGCAAAGCCTCACGGTTCTTCAGATTTGATTTTGTGATAGCGTCATCGCTGCTTTTGCCTGATGGGCTGGTTTTGTCCGGCCTGTCGGGTCAGATTGTTGTAACTGTTCAGTGAATGGGTCGCCTTCGCTGCTTTTGTTCGATTTGTTCAGGTTTCATGGATATTCCGGCCGTCTGCCGGTTACCATGCGGAAGTCTCTTGTAGGTGGCTGTTCGCTGAATCTGTCTGGTCATGCAAGGGAGAGTGAAGTGCATGCCGGCCTGTTTGGGACAGCTGAATGGTTATCCCCGATTAACGTATTCACAAAATAAAAACAAATGACTGATAAGATAATTCTTGCAGGCTTTGCCCTGCTTTTTGCCTCGTCTGCCCTTGCGCAGCAGGTGTCCGTCGACACTATGGCAACCCTTAGAGACCAAGAACTCAACAATGTAACCGTTACTGCACGGCGCGTCGGTGTGCGTCGTATGGGCGGAGCTGTCAATGGACAGGATATTTTGCGCGGCGAACTTTTCAAGGCGGCCTGCTGCAACTTGGGAGAGAGCTTTGTCAATAATCCGTCCGTAGACGTCAATTATTCTGATGCCACTACGGGAGCACGGCAGATAAAGCTGCTCGGACTGAGTGGAACATACGTGCAGATGCTCACGGAGAATCTGCCGAACTTCCGTGGCGCAGCCTGCCTTACGGTCTTGGCTATGTGCCGGGAAGCTGGATGAAGAGCCTGCAAGTGAGCAAGGGGAACTCGTCGGTAAAGAACGGCTATGAAGCCATGACGGGACAGATAAACGTAGAGTACCTTAAGCCTGACGATGAACAGGGTGCTGCTCTCAACATCTATGGCAATTCGATGAGCAAGTTGGAAATAAACGCTGATGGAAACATCCACATTGGCGGCAGCAAGAACTTCAGTACGGAGATTCTTACCCACTTCGAGAACAGCTGGAGCCATCACGATGGCAATGGCGACGGGTTTCAGGACGACCCTCAGGTACGTCAGTACAATCTGCAAAACCGATGGTTCTACAAGTCAGGTAACTACATGCTGCATGCCGGTATCGGCTTCCTGAACGAAGAACGGACGAGCGGACAGGTAGCCGGCTCGCATCATCTTGCTGCTGAAACTGCTCCTTACCGCATCCGTATCGGTACTGACCGCTATGAAGGATACATGAAGCATGCCCTCATTCTTGACCCGTCGCGTGGTACGAATATCGCTCTGATAGGCAATTTGTCCATGCACAAACAGTCGGCAGACTATGGTCTTAAGCACTACGACGTGCACGAGAAGAACGCCTATGCCTCGTTGATTTTTGAAACAAACTTTGCCACTGGGCATAACCTTTCTGCCGGACTGGGCCTGAGCCACGATTATCTGCGTCAGAATCTTACGCTTGCCGAGGGTACTGCCGCCCCAACAGGTTACGGCAACCGCTATCCTCTCTTGGGAAACGTGGAGCGAGAGACTACACCGGGAGCTTACATGCAGTATACGTATAGCCTTGGGCACCGCTTTGTGGCGATGACAGGGCTGCGCATAGACCGCAGCAGTGTCTATGGTACGTTCGTAACACCACGGTTTCATGTGAAGTGGATGCCTGCCGACTTCCTTACGCTCCGCCTTTCTGCCGGAAAGGGTTATCGGAGTCCGCACGCTTTGGCTGAGAATAACTTCCTGATGGCATCGGGCAGGCGGCTCGTGATAGATGAACTCAAGCAGGAGAAGGCATGGAACTACGGTGCGAGTCTTTCTTTCCTGATACCTTTGCAGAATAAGGCACTGAAGCTGAACGCGGAGTATTACTATACCCACTTTGTCAATCAGACGGTTGTTGACTATGATACCGACCCGTTGACGCTCCGCATCGGCAATCTTGACGGAAAGAGCTATTCTCATACGTTTCAGATTGACGCTTCCTATCCTTTCTTCCGCGGCTTTGAGCTGACAGCTGCCTATCGCTATAATCTTGTGAAAGAGACTTTCGGCGGCCGCCTGCTCGCCAAGCCGTTGCAGAGCCGGTACAAAGGTCTGCTTACCGCAAGCTATAAGACACCGCTCGGTCTCTGGCAGTTCGATGCCACTTTTGCCCTCAATGGCAGTGGCCGGATGCCGACCCCGTATGTTTCTACCGACGGTACGCCCTCATGGGCAGGACACTATCGTGCCTACGGTCAGCTGAGCGGACAAGTTACGCGCTACTTCCGCCACTTCTCGGTCTACCTTGGTGGCGAAAATCTGACGAACTATAAGCAGAAGAATCCTATCATGGGATACCATGACCCTTGGTCGCAGACTTTTGAACCTACCATGTTTACGGACCGGTGCAAGGTGCCATGGTCTACGCTGGTATTCGGCTGAATTTCGGGAAGCGGATTTAGCTGATGGGTTGACAAGCATACGGGTTGACTGGTTGACCAGTTGTTTGTCTGGAAAACAAATAATCAATGGTCCTGTGGGTTGCGACACCGTTGCAACTCCTCCTCCATAGCAACAATAACAAACAAAAACAAACAATGAAGAAAAGTATCCTGACCATGCTGCTGGCAATGGCTGCCATTGCCGTATCAGCCAAAGACATCAAAACCGTAGTCTTTACAACCACACCGCAGATGCACTGCGAGAGTTGCGAAAACAAGATTAAAGGCAACCTGCGCTTTGAAAAGGGCGTGAAAGAAATAAAGACCGATGTCGAAGAGCAGAAAGTTTACGTAACCTACGATGCGGACAAGACTACCGAGGAAAAGCTCCGTCAGTCGTTCGAGAAGTTCGGCTATAAGGCGGAAAAGACGACTAAAGATGCCAAAGTCCCCGTTCACGAGGGCGAGGAATGTTCGAATATGTAATTCAAAGAACAATGCAAATGCCGGTGTTTCCATGTGGAAGCACCGGCATTTTTGTAGATTGGGGTTATAGCGCAATCTCTCCCGACCCGTAGCAGCGGTGATGCCGCTCATCGTAGACGACGCAGAACTGCCCCGGGGCGACGCCGTGTATGCTCTTCTCCGAATGGACCATGTACCTGCCGTCGGAAAGCGGCTCAATGGTAGCAGGGTGATATTCCGGCGTGTGCCGTATCTTGAAGGTTACGTGCTGAGGCAGTGAGGTGATTCCCTCGGTGAGGAAATGAAAGTCGTGCAGCGGAAACTCCTTCTTGTAGGCAGTTGCCGGGTCGTAGCCGTGGCTGACATAGAGGATGTTCTGCGCCACATCCTTCTTGACGACAAACCACGGACCGCCACCGAAACCGAGTCCCTTGCGCTGCCCGATGGTATGAAACCACAGCCCCCTGTGCGTGCCGATTCTCTTTCCAGACTCCAGTTCTATCACGTCTCCTGCCTGTTCGCCCAAATAGCGTCGCACATACTCGTTGTAGTCTATATTGCCGAGAAAGCAGATTCCCTGCGAATCCTTTCGCCGTGCATTGATAAGGTGCTCGCGTTCGGCTATTTCCCGTACTTCATTCTTCTCATAGTGCCCTATAGGAAGATGGCCTTCTTCAGCTGCCAGTCGTATATTTGAGCGAGGAAATCGGTCTGATCCTTCACTGGGTCAGGGCTGGTGCAGAGCCATTTCCGCCCCTCTATCCACTCTGTCTGGGCGTAATGACCCGTGGCTATGAGGTCGTAGTCGTGTCCCATCTTTGCATCGAAAGCACCAAACTTAACAAGCCGGTTGCACATCACGTCAGGATTGGGGGTAAAACCTGCCTTTACCTTCTCCATGGTGTAGCCCGTAACCTGACTCCAATACTCTTGGTGGCAGTCGACAACCTGCAGTCTGCAACCGTATTTCCGTGCACCGATGTTGCCATCTCGAGGTCTTCCTCCGAGTTGCAGTCCCAGTCTTCCTTTTCTTCCGGCCCAATCTTGATGTAGAAACAGTCGGGATGCAGTCCGAGTCTGTCAAACTCATATACTGCTACCGAGCTGTCTACTCCGCCCGAAAGCAGAACGGCTATTCGCTTGTCTTTTATTTCGTTGGTGTTCATTGTCTTATCATTCTTTCTTTGGTTCACTTTCGTCTATAGCCGGGTGTATGGTCACTGACGGACGGAGCTGTCATTATGTGCTCTATGGGGCTTGGGGATAATTGCCGGATGGCGTCCCGATGTCCTTTCCTGCCTCCTGAAGCCTATTTGCTGTGAGTATCTTGCTGCAAAGGTATAATAGAATTTTGAAATGGGCAAGGGAACAATAAACAATGTGCTGTCTGCCGCCGCCTGCCGTTTCTGTGCGAAAAGACGTCTGCCCCGCAGCGTCCGGTCAGCAGGAAATGGTTGGCAGAAGTGGCGTCGTCGGTTGTTCATTCCGTGTGTAAGCGTGTCGCGGGCAGGGGAGAGAAACAAATGAACGGACAGAAAGAGGATTTCTCCACTTGCTGTCCGTCCATTCAGACTCGTAAAAACTTAGAGAACCTTTACTCGCCACGTAACTCCGACGTTCAGTGCCGACAGCTTGTCCTGTACGACACCGTTCGGATTACTGTTCTTTCCGAAAGAATAACTGTAGTTGCCGTGTATGCGCACACGGTTGTCTTTCAGCGGAAAGTATTCAAAGCCGGCTCCTACGCGTGTGATTTCAGTACCGTCCTGAACGGCCTTATCCGCAGCCGACCCTGTATTGTTCACGTCGTAGCTCATCTTCGTGAAGAGATGGAACTTCTGTGTGGGGCGATAGGAAATCTGTCCCGATATAGTGCAGTCGCGTCCGAAGAAGGTCTGTCCCTTGGCAGCGCGGTTCATGAAGTCGAAGTCGACCTGTACCTTTTCGCCGATGTGGAAACGGTTGCCTAAGGATATGTAGCTGAAGAACTTTCCCTTTTCGTATTCAATCGCGTTGACCGACCACAATGGCTCGTAGAAGCCGTGGCGGCCGTGCCACATCAGGTTGTAGGCGTATGTATCGGGATGTTGCTTGGAGAAAGGACTCTGGCAAGCCTGTAGGGTGAAGGCATCGTTACCGCTCTTGGTCTGGTATTCGGCACTGACTCCCCACTGGTAGCAGGCGAAGTTATAGCAGAATTCTGAGAGGTAATAGCAGTCGATAGGGGCTGGGTCAAGTTCCCATCCTGCTACGAGTACCACGTATTTTCCTGCCGAAACGGCCAACTGGTCCGTAGCTTTGTACTTGAGGAAGAGCCAGTCTGTGGCATCGAAGAACTTGTAGTCTTTGTTGATGCCGTTCAGACGCTGTCGGTAGGCGTATGAGAACTTGGGCGACAGCTCGCCTTTCAGTACCACGTCGACGATGTTGCCCTTGAATCCGCACTCGTCCTTGATGTCTTCTCCGTCAATACTTGTCCGCTGATAGTCGCCGCGTGCCTCTACTTTCAGGTCGACAGGCAGCTTTTCCTGTGCCTTGGCAGTAGTCCATCCGAGTGCAAGCAGTAGCAGGAGGGTGCATGTAGTCTTCATGTATGGTAGTCTTGTATGATTTGTTTTCAAAGGTTGTTTTAATTCGGAAAGGCCTTCTCCACATACCAGTGTGGAGAAGACCTCCTCGTTATAAGAATTTCTTTATGTTATTATAGGAATTTCTTTGTTTTCTTGTTCCATATTCCGTACACCTCGCTGACGGTATCGATGGAGATGAACGGATGCAAATCTTCCTTGTTGAGGAAGTTCAGCAGTTTGGAGAACTCGTCGCGTGTCAGTATGATTTCGAGTCTCATACCCTTCTCGTGGCTGTATCCGCCGACCATTTCGGTCAGGGTGATGCCGCGTTTCAGCTCTTCTACGACGAAGTCGCGTATTTTCTCGTAGTGCTGTGTGGTGATGACAACCCGGGTCTTTTGGCTGAGGCTTGTCATAAAGTGGCTCAGTATCATACCGTTAAGCCATGTTCCAATCAGACCGATTACAACGAGGTTTACGTCGTTGATGGCAAATGCCGTACAGCAGATTAACCATCCGGCAACCGATACTGCCGTTCCGAGATTGATGCTGGTGTACTTGTTGATAATCTTGGCAAGGATGTCAAGACCGCCCGTCGAGGCGTTGATGCTGAAGAGAATACTCTGCGAGGCACTTAGGATGATGACGAAACATAGCAGGTCGAACCATGGGTTGGCTATGACTTGTCCCGCCACATGCACGGCAAAGATAGATTCTTCCATCGGGAACAAGGAGCCGAGGAAGTCAATCATAGGGCCGAGAATAAGGGCAGTGTAAACTGTCTTGGCACCGAACTCATTGCCGATAAGCAGGAACGAGAGCACCAGCAAAACAGCGTTGATGACGAAGATGATGGTACCGACGGAGATGAATGGCAGCAGCTTTGCCAAAACGAGCGACAGACCCGTAATAGAACCGACTATCAGCTTACTCGGGATGAGGAAGAAGTAGACACCGAGGGCTGCGACGAACATTCCGACGGTCATGATTATCAACTCCACCCAGAACTTCTTGGTAGTCAAAAGGTGCATTACCATTTCGAGCGTGCTTTTCATACGCTCTGCCGTAAACAGATCACGGTTGATGAGACTATTACTCATGGCTTTACAATTTTTTGTTTGTTGTATTTCTGAAATTGATTATTAATTTAATGCCTGTCCGCCCGTTGCCACCGCATGTTTTCGCCGGCAGCCTTCCGAACCTGTTCACCCGTGGGCTTTTCCGAGGTTTTTCGGCAGCTTGAATGGCAGGAGAGCGGTGTCGCCTCATTTGTGTTTGTGTGCATGACGGATGTCCTGCTGTTTGGGCGAGTATTCTCTGTATTGGGCTTTTAGTGGGGCAAAGTTAGTAAAAGATTTTATACGCTGCAAAAGAAATTACGATTTTTATTCCATTACCCTCTATTTTACCTTTTTATAGGGTGTAATTTGCCCGTTTGGGCTGTCTCTTTGGACAGATTGTGGTAGCAGACTTACAATTTGTAACTGGCAGAAAGTGGAACGGGGAAGGCTGGCCGGAAGTGTCAGTGCCGTTGTCTCGGGAGGGGCTGCCGATAGGGCTGCGAGACGGATTTCTGCCAGTGAAATTGCCGGTCCTTATTGATAAATGTGTGCCTGTTGCCTTTTTCTTTGGTCTCTTTCCTATAGTGGTAGTGTGTTCCTGACTTTGGTGTCGGGCAGAAGAAATGCTATCGGGAAACGGAAATTAAGTAATTTTAGTATCAATCTATAACTTGTTGTCTGAAAAATGGAATAAACCGCAAACTAATACGCCGTGGTTCAGACTATTTCGAGGGGGAGTTTTGGTTACCATGTATTGGGGAACTTTGACGGCAAGGAGGAGCTTGGGTGGGAGGGCGAGGCCGTTGCAGGCTTGTCTTCTTAGGTTCGGAAATGTCGTGTTTTTTCTTGTCCGTATGATGAGAGTGCCCGGTTCGGTGGTCGAAAGGGGCTTGTCCGCATGGTGAAAGTGCCGTTTTGATACCGTCGGAATGGTATTTTCGGTATGCAGGTAAGGTTGGTTGGGATTGCAGGCTTTTAATCGTCTGATTGTCAGTGCTGTAGGGATGTGTTGAAGAAAAAGCCTTCCCCTTCCGTTGGAGGAGGGCGAAGGCTTTGTTTGTCATTATTTTTCGTATGCTTGGCGGCTTACGTTACCGGCTGATATGGAGGATATTGTGGTGCCGTTCGGTTGTCGCGCATTGTAGGCTGCTTATGATCTGTTTAGTTAGAAGGTCTATTGAGACATCTGTTTCCGCAGCAGGCTTCGGGCTATTTTGCCGGTTTCGGTCATCGGAATATGGCCGGTGTGCAGGATTTCCTGCGGCTGCCAGTATTTGGGCAGGACATTCCGGCAGAGCCTGCCAGTTTCGCTGATGTTCTCGTCTTCGGTAACCAATACGACCGTCTCGCCAAATTTGGGGTCGGGACGGCTTGTGATGGCGAAGGGACGGGATAGGTGCGGCTTCAGCATGGCTTCTACTTCCTCTGCCTGAATCTTGATGCCGCCCGAGTCTATCACGTTGTCTTTCCGTCCCAGTATGCGGAAACGGGTGATGCCGTCTGCGTCTCTGACTATTTCGGCACGGTCGTTGGTGGTCAGCGTATGGTTGCATACCAAGGGTGCGTCTATCGTCAGACAGCCGTCGGGCGAAAGGCTGACACCGACGCTTTCAAAAGGCCGGTACCACAGACTGGCCTCGCCGCCGTTCAGACGTCGTAGGGCAATGTGCGACAGGGTCTCCGTCATGCCGTAAGTGCTCCATACCGCATGGGGGAAGTCTTTGAGCGCGGCAGCCAAGGCGTCGTCTATGGCACCACCGCCAATGATGAGGTGGCGGATGTTTCTGAGCCGGTCGTGCTCTTGCGGTACTTGCAGCGAATTGTAGACCTGTAGGGGAACCATGGCTGCAAAGCTGATTTCGTCGGGCCGGCTGGGCAGTGCCGAGAGCGAGTCGTCGGACAGCGGATGCCCCGAGGGAGGGACGGGGAGTAGTTGCAGCTGCCGTTCTATGCTCCGCACAACGACCATTTTCCCTGCGATATAGTCGAGGGGCATGCAGAGCAGGGCCGTATCGTCCGGCTTGAGGTTGAGAAAGTCGCAGGTGATACGGGCAGAGTTCAGCATCCGCCGTTTCTCCACCCATAGCGGCTTGGGCTTTCCCGTAGAGCCGCTGGTATGTACCAGAAGCCGGGGAGAGGCGTTGTGCCAGTCAGAAAGAAATTCTTTTAGTGTCATATTCTGTCGGGAAATTATGATGTTCGGTTTGGACTGGTTGCCCGGATTTCTATTTCTGGTCTGTTGCCATCCAGAGCTGGTCGCCCCGTATCTCCAAGGGCATCGGCACATTGTCGGTGAAGAGCTGCCCTGTTCCCAGACCTTGAGCCATCGTGATGCGCGGGCCGTAGATGTCGGCGGCCAGTTGTGCTATGGCGTTCAGCCCGATGTTACTCTCCAATGCGGAGGTTATCCACGAGCCGATGCCGCGCTCACGTGCCAAGGCTATCCACTCCCGTGTCCCGGCCATGCCTCCGTGGAGGCTTGGCTTGAGGATGATGAATTGCGGACGGACGGTATCGAGAAGCTCTGCCTTGCGGTCGCGCTCGTTGGTGCCGATGAGTTCCTCGTCCAAGGCTATCGGCAGGGGCGTGTGGCGGCAGAGGTTGGCCATTGCTGCCCACTGGCGTTGGCGGATGGGCTGTTCGATGGAGTGGATGTCGTATTGTGCCAATGCCTCCAAGCGCGCCATGGCATTGTCGGGTGAGAATCCTCCGTTGGCATCTACGCGCAGCTCGACTTGTCCGCTTGGGAAGGCCTGCCGGATGTGCCGTATCAGCTCCATCTCCTTGTCGAAGTCTATAGCCCCTATCTTCAGCTTCACGCATCGGAAGCCTGACTGTAGTTTCTCCTCCAGCCGGTCGTACATTTCCTCGAAACTTCCCATCCATACCAGTCCGTTGATGGTGATGCCCTCCTCGCCCCGTCCGAACGGGGTAGCGAAGAGATTGAGCTTCCGCCGGCTTCGTATTGTGCCATTGCCGTCTCCAGACCGAAGAGCATGGAGGGATAGGGACGCATTGCCTCAAGGTCAATTTTCCCGGTCAGCTCTACGTCGTCGCAGAAACGTCTCAGCAGTTGTTCGTATTCATCGTCCGGCAGGGCGTCGCAGGAGAGGTCTGGCAGGGCGGCACACTCGCCGGTGCCTTTCCTTTCGGGATGCAGCAGGTCGGAAATGCTGACGTAGAAGCTCTTCCGCGTCGTGTAGACTCCCCTTGATGTTCCAGCCGGTTGCTTGAAGTGGAGGAGTCGGGAGGTGATGCTGAGCTTTATATTATTCTTGTTCATTGGGCTGGGTGGAAGTTTGGTTTTTCTGTTCTTTTCCGGGTGGTGGGCAGAGACAAGCAAGACTGATAGAGCCTTGAAGCCCTATCAGCCTTTTGAAATCTTATGGGAACTGCGGATATTTGTCGAAGTCGGGCTTCCGTTTTTCGAGGAAGGCCTTTCCGCCTTCCTGCGCTTCGTCCATCGTATAGTAGAGCAGGGTAGCATCTCCGGCCAGTTCCTGAATACCTGCCTGCCCGTCTAGTTCGGCATTAAAGCCGGCTTTCATCATTCTTAGCGCAAGGGGCGAACGCTCCATCATGGTTTCCGCCCATTCCACGCACTCATCTTCGAGCCGTTCAAACGGCACAACCTTGTTGACAAGTCCCATCCGTTCGGCCTCGGCAGCGGAATACTGGCGGCACAGAAACCATATTTCGCGCGCTTTTTTCTGCCCTACGATACGGGCGAGATAGGAGGCTCCAAAGCCGGCATCGAACGAACCGACCTTTGGCCCCGTCTGCCCGAAGATGGCATTGTCTGAGGCGATGGAGAGATCGCACATGACATGGAGCACGTGTCCGCCTCCGATGGCATATCCGTTGACCATGGCGATGACGGGTTTCGGCAGTCTCCGAATCTGCATCTGTACGTCAAGGACATTCAGGCGGGGCACTCCGTCGCCGCCGACATAGCCTCCGCGCCCTTTCACGTGCATGTCTCCGCCGGAGCAGAAAGCCTTGTCACCGGCACCTGTGAGAAGAACCACGCGTATGTCGAGGGCTTCGCGGCAATAGCTGAACGCCTGCGACATCTCCCAGACGGTACGGGGTGTGAAGGCGTTTCGGTAACGTGGGCGGTTGATGGTAATCTTTGCGATATGGTTAAACTCTTCAAAGAGGATTTCCTGAAAGTCGAAACCCTCAATCGTTTTCCATTCTCTATTGGTCATAATCTTTTGTTTTTGGGAATTTATTAAACGATAATAGGCGTTCATAAGCAACTGCATGTGCTTATGAACGCCTATTTTCTCATTGATTAAAATTGTGATTTGCAGCTCTGATAATATTCTTTCAGTATGCGTGCGTCTTCCTCCGGGTTGGTGAAAACCTCCAAGAGAACTGGTCCCTCTTCGGAGTTGAACATCTCGTGCAGCCCTTTTTGCAGTTCCTCGGCATCGTGGGCGGAGAGGTAGACTACGTCGTTCGCCTCGCAGATTCCCTTTGCAGAGGTTTCGTGAGCGGCTGCCACCATCTTGTTTCTGAACGGACTCTTCTCCAGACCGGACAATTGCCGGAAGATGCCGCCGCCTCCGTTGTTGAGCAAAAGGATGGATAGGTTGCTGTCAAGGTTTTGGTTCCACAGGGCGTTTTGGTCGTAGAAGAAGCTCAGGTCTCCTATGACGCAGTAGACATCTTCGGTTTCCCGGCTTGCCACGGAGTAGCCGACAGCTGTCGAGAGTGTTCCTTCAATGCCGTTGACTCCACGGTTTACGTAGATGTACTGGTCGGAATAGATGTTTCCTAAGCGCACGGCGGTGCTGTTGCCATAGACCAGTTCGCCGTCCATATTGTCTTTCCGCATCATTTGGTGGAACATTTTCACGGCCAGAAGCTGCGAGTAGGCAGGTTGGAAAGCCCGTGCGTGTTTCTCCGCCTTGTCCATTGCGTGTTGCCAGAGTTTGCTGTAGGCTGACGGTTTCGCCTCTTTGGCTTCCTCGGAAAGAATGTCCAAGGCATCGACAGGGCAGCCATGGAAAAGGCAGGTCATGTTTTTGAATGTATCGTGAACCTCTCCCCATTCGTCTATGAGTACGGATGGGATGTCCTTGCAGCCGCGCAGAAAGTTCTTCAGCTGCTTGCTGACAATGCTTCCTCCCATATATATGATGTAGTCCGGGCGGTAGCGGTCGTCAGATTCTACTACAGAAAGAATCTCGTCAATGTGTTGCGACGGGCAGATATCGTCGTCGGCAAGTTTCTCCTGCAAGACAGCAGCCTTGCCTTTGATTTGATCCAGTTGCCCCAGTACGTCTCCTGCTATCTCCGGCTTCATCTGTCCGAGTACCAACATGGGCTTTTTAGCTTGGAAGAATTGTGTTGCCACGTCTTGCATGGCAATATCATCGATGAAGGATTCCAATAGTTCTATTTTTCGTTCGTCGGGCAATGACAGGACGGAATAGTCGAACAGCGGTTCTGAAATGGGCACGTTGATGTGGACGGGGCCTCCTCCTCCGCTGATGGCAGCGTTCAGTGCTTCGTTGACCAAGCGGTTGCAATACCATCGTTCCTCGTCGTTGTGGGGTTCAGGAAGGCTGACGCTCTTGCGCACATTGGGGGAAAGTGCTCCCTGTTGCAAGATGGTCTGCCCGTCAGACTGACCTATCCACTGTTCCGGGCGGTCTGCGGAGACAATGATTAGCGGACGATTCTGATAGTAGGCTTCGGCAGTGGCAGGGGCAACATTGAGCAATGCCGAGCCTGAAGTAACACAGACAACCACCGGTTCGTCGTCGGCGGCTATCATGCCGAGGGCAGTAAAGCCTGCCGAACGCTCGTCGGTAACGGGGAAACACTCTATGCCGGGACAGGCACAGAGGTTATGTACGATGGAAGAATTGCGGGAACCGGGACATACTACTGCCTTGCTGATTCTGAATTTCAGAAGTAGTGCCGTGAGAATGTTTACGTTTTCTTTATTGCTGTACATTGTGGATGTTGTCTGATGGGTGTTGTCTGATGATGAGAATAAGGAGAGATGATGAGGCTGATTGGGCCTTTCGGGCAGACAGGAACGATGTTACAATAATAGCCGCCTCATGGTCTGGAGCTTGGCCTCTGTCTCTTTCCACTCGTTATCTTCCGTGCTTTCTTTCAGTAGTCCGCCACCGGCAAATAGCCGGTACGAACATCTGCCCATCTGCATACAGCGCAATGTAACATAGAGCCGGCAGGAACCATCTTTGGAAACCGGGCCAGTGAATCCGCTGTAATATCTTCTCCGCGTATGCTCATGGGCGAGGATAAATTTCCGTGCAGCCTCTTTCGGCATGCCGCAGACGGCAGGGGTGGGGTGGAAGGTATCAAGGAAATGTCCGAGATGGATGTTGTCGTTGAGACAGAAGCGGAAATCGGTCCGCAAATGTGCCAGTCCGGCTGCCTGTACCGTGTAGGGTCCTTGCTCTTCTATGCGGTCGGCAATGGGCTGCAGGCGTTCCCTTACGTAGTCGGCCACCCACTTTTGTTCCTCCCTGTTCTTCTCCGACCAGTCAAGGCTTCCCTCTCTATATGGCATGGTTCCTGCCAACGCCATTGTTCTGTACCGTCCCTGTCTGCCCTCCAAGAGTATTTCAGGGCTTGCCATCAGCCACATCCCCGTCTGCGGAGTATAGAACAGGGCTATGTACTGGTGTGGATAGCAATGGCAGGCACGTACGAAAATCTCCCGGGGCGACAGCCGTCCCGTCTTCATCTCTACGAAAGAGCGGGCCAGAACGAGTTTGCCGAACATGCCGTTTCCCAGTTCCTGCTGGAAACGGAGGAAGTCCTGCCGATATGCCTCACGCTCTTCGGTAACCCGGGACTTGAAATCGGTCGTGTCGCTCTCGTCTGGCAACAGGCTGAGACCCTCTTCGTCGTTCATGGAAAAATCTCCCCCCTCTGCCTTTTTGCTGCCCAATAACAGGATAGGACTATCATCGGAAGGAGCAAAGGGAGCTATGACGAACCCTTCACTTTCGTTGATTTCAGCCATCGAAGCAAGGATGCGGGGTGCAACCGGCAGGGAAACGACGTGGTAGCTCTTCTCGTCGGGAAAGCGATAGACGGCAAACGGCTTCATCATTCGTCCATTTTCAGAACAGGACTCTTCTGTGGTTCAATCACGTAGTTGGTAACCTGCACCATTGAAATCAGTTCGCCCTCGTCGTTTTTATCTCTATATGCCATACGTGCAATGTCTTTCCCTTGTGCACCAACCGCCCGTAGGCCGTAACGGTACCTCCGTAGGGCATAGCCTTAACGTGGTCTCCGCTGACGCTGATGCCCAAAGCCATTTTTCCGGGACAGGCTGCCATCGAACCGACACCGGCCAGATTTTCTGCCAATGCCAGCGATGCACCGCCCGACAAGAAGCCGAACGGCTGCTTGTTGCGGTCGTCTACTGCCATCTTTGCCATCAGCGTGTCAGGTTCCGGGGTCGAAATGAACTCCATGCCGAGCGTCCGGCTCAGTCCGTCCTCATTCTCCAGAAGTTGCTTCTGTATTTCTATGTCCATAATATTATATATAAATAGGTGTGCCGCTACCCGATGGACAAGCCGCAGGAAGTCTCTGCGTGTCTCTCCGGCCTATGCGAAGCACTTTGCAAAGATACTAAAAAACAAACTCAAATCCAAGTCTTTCGTGTGGTTATCCCCTCTTTATTATGCCTAAAACTCCCCTTTCGGATAATTCCGAAAGGGGAGTCTTGGGTTATGGTTGGTTCAGAACCGGGTTCCGAAACCTTTTATTTAAGTACGACCTTCTTGCCGTTCT
Organism: Prevotella dentasini JCM 15908; assembly: GCF_000614065.1. GTDB lineage: Bacteria > Bacteroidota > Bacteroidia > Bacteroidales > Bacteroidaceae > Prevotella > Prevotella dentasini. The sequence continues at coordinate 86,148 of NZ_BAKG01000005.1, forward strand.
TGATGTATATGCCGTGTACAGGACGAACCACCCTGCGGCCTTGCAAGTCGTAGTACACGTCGTCTTCGGTCTCGACTGTCTTCAGTTCGCTGATTCCCAATGCTACATTTACGAACTTCTTCCAGTACTGGTCGGCTGCATAAGCCTCCTTGCTGCCTTCTGGAACAAACAGTTTGCAAGTCTCCGAATTGGTCTCTGTGAATGGGTCGGAGGTTGCGGTGGCAGGAATCTTGGTCTTGGCAACAAGACTGGTCAGGCTGGAAGAGCTGATAGAGTTTGCACCGAGGGCCTTCAGGGAGTCGGAGAGCACAATCTCGTTGAGCGATGTTCCCTCGAAGGCATAATCGCCAATGCGCGTAACCTTGACGGGCAGGGTATAGCTACCCTTCTTTGCAGCAGGATAATAGAGCAGTGCAGCCTCGTTCTCTCCGGAAGAGATGAACTTGACAACGATAGAGTCTATGAGGTTGGCACCTGTTGCCGTGAACTTGATGCTGTTGGTGTTTCCAGTCCATTCCTTTTCTTTGAGAGTGCCTTCACCGGCTGTCAGTTTCGGGGTAGCACCCATGCCTAAGATGACATTGGTAATAGTAGAGCCTTCAGGAACACTGAATGTGAGCGTTGCCCCGGTGTAGCAGCGGAATGAAACCTTTGCACCAGAATCCCAGAGACGGGTGATGGTAGACCCATCGGTCGTGGTAAGAGTAACTTCTCCCATCTCGATGGGGGCAGTGATATGCCCTCCGTTGACATTTCCGTTGCGTGAAGTAGGAAGATCCCATGAGTTTTTGTTGAAGTTGAAGTTTTCTTCCATATTCCTCAAGATGGGGCCTCCACTCTGTCCGTAGTCGTTGCTGCGGGTATAGAGAGCCTCGTCAAGCGACTGATAGGTGTTGTTCTCTCCTGCTACCTGAATTTTCTCTATTGCCTTGCTTCCGCGGAAAGAGTTGGCAGCAATGGCAGTAACGGTGGCAGGGAGAGACACGGAGATCAGGTTGTCGCAGTTGGCAAAGGCGTCGTCTGCAACACCTACGACGGTATAGGTAACGTCGTCCTTGGTGAATGTCTCCGGTACGACCACTTCGCTTCATATTTTCCTTCTGCCTTCGGGATGACTATCCATGTGCGCTTGTTGTTGTACTGATAGGTAATGCCGTTGATGGTCTCCTTGTCTCCCACGGTGTAAGGAACTGACTTGCCGTCCTCTGAGATGAAGTTGAAGGTGATGGTTGCGTCGTCGTGCTTCTCTATCTTGTAGATAGGGGCTGTTGTGAGTCCTCCGCCGCTGTAGAGTGGCAGCGAGGTAATCTCATCCACGCCGTTTCCATAGAGGTTGTCCTGTGAAGCAGTGTAGCTCAGTTTCTTCTTGTTGGCAGTAATAATCAATGCACGTTTCCTTGTCTGTACGTTGTTGAGGTTGTTCGAGCTCCACGCATTGGCATCGTAGGTAACGTGGGTCATCATCAGGCCGCTTCCGAAATGGTGTCCTTCAGAGTCGGTGTTGGGATACCATGTGCCCGGCTGGCGGTTCTCGAAGAGGAAATACTCTTTATTCGTACCTGGCTTGCGTACCATGACCGCGTAGGTTCCGTTGACGGAGTCGGCAGGATTCAGCGTTACCGTCTGTGCTTCAGTTATCTCCTTGATGTCGAGCCAGCCCATGTAGGAACGCTCGTAGGCAGTGTAGCCGATAGGAGCACGGCTGTTGTTGACGTAGGCACCGGCATCCATGATGGACCAGTAGCTGAAAGCGTCGTCATTGCCATAGTTGTAATTCGTGCAGTAGAAGTCGGGCAGGCCGAGTGCGTGTCCGAACTCGTGGCAGAATACGCCCATGCCCATCAGGCTACCGTCGTTGCCCAGCTCGTTGCCGACAAAGAAGGAGTTGAAGTGGAAGCCTGCAATATCGCTGTCGATGTCGTATTCGCAGGGCCATACATAGTCGGCACCGTTTCGCTCGGTAGCCTCACCGCGGCTGCATAGAGAACGCTGACCAGCTCGATGTTACCCTCTTCGTCCTTGAACTGGGCGAAGTCCACGCCCTGTTCCTTGGCAGCCTTTATGGCATCGGTAACCAATCCCGTTACGTCCTTGTCGTTTCCGTAATAGTCGTTGGCTCCGTAGGCCTTGTAGCTCTTGTCGAGCGTAACTATGCCTACAACGTGAAAGTCGGGCCGGAACATTCCCCGGCTCTGCGAGATGAAGTAGTCGCGTGCCGAGCCTACACAATGCTGCTCGTCCTTATAGCCCTTCTCGTTGTAGAAGCGGTTCATCTTCTCCTGCGTCGTGGTAGCCTTGAACTTCAGGTCGGAGAACTGCACCATGATAACGGGAATCTTCCGATCGCCGATGCTCTTCACTGCGCCCTTGCTTGGCGTGCCATATTTGCCCAGACCGTCTTCGGTTGAGGCTATGATGGCCTTGCGTGCCTTGTGCTGGGGAGCCTCCATGGCGGCCAGTTCGTCAATGCGCGACTCTATGTCGTTGGCGGTGATGAATTCCTTTTCGGCCTCCGAGCGCAGGTTGGCTTCGTGGGCAACGAACTTTGAGGCAACAAGCCGGCCGTTTTCCATTTGTGCGTAGCAGAGGTCGCCTGCCTGATTCAGTACTAAGATTTTCCCGTCAAGAGAGGTGTAGAAGGCAAAGTGCCCATCACCGTTCTTGTAGCACATCATGGTTGTCCCGTCACTCTGCTTGAACTCCCAAGCCTTCGGGATGGGGCGGATGGCCTGTACTTGCAGCGATATGGCAAGAGACAGCATCGCCAGTGTAAGAACTTTTTTTCATTAGAATGTTTGCTTTTAATTATTGATTTGTATCTATTTTTGTTTTTGCCAAAAGAAGCTCACAAATTTAATATTTTTCGCTATAATACTCAAATAATAGAGGTGTAAATATTGTTTTTTAACATGTAAGAGGCGGTTCTGCCATGTCTGTGGCATGGGTCGGGTGGGCAGAATGATAAATTTCTCCTAATTGTGCGAGGTGGAATATCGGCCAAGGGGCATGCAGCTTTTGGGAAAGAATGACATGAAGGCATATTTCTATGCAAAGATGCTTTGGTAGAAGGATGGCGGATGATGGTATCGGGCTATGGACGAACGGGGACGGGAGGGGCACAATAAGCTGCTTTGGGTATGTGTCTTGAAGTTATAAATGTTTACAAAAAAGATAGATGACCGTCGTGTGTTATGGTTTCCGGTCGTTAGTCTCAATGGGTTGACAATCAGAAATTTAACGAATGTATTGATGAAACGTCCCCTGCGGTGTTCCGAAACAGCCGTTCTGACGATGCCGGAAAGGCTTCCCGGTGCAGCGAAAGTGCCGCTTTCGTTGCATGGGGAAGCCGTGGCGGATGAGCGATTACGAAATAGTTTTACAGAAATTGCGGGTCTCCTGACCGACGATGGAGGGCTGCCTCTGGTGCGAATGTATGAAATCGAAGCCTGTTTCCCCACTCGTTCAGGTCATGAGCCGTCGCCTTGATTCATCGGTACAGGAGGGTTTCCCGCTCCCGATGCCTTGCCGTGTCGCATAAAAGTTGTACCTTTGCAGAGGCAAGACCGCACAGGGCAATGGGGCGATGAGCCTCTGCCGTCCTTCGCAATAGGCTCTATGCCATTCTCAACGCAAATCAATGCGATGAACATACAGGATATTCAAAAAATCTACGCTGCCTTGCCGCAGGCAGGAGCGTTGCTGAAAATGCTGGAAGACAAGTCGGTGAAGACGGTTTTCCTGCAAGGACTCGTGGCGTCGTCTGCCCCGATGCTTTTCGCCTCGATAGCCGGGAGGTGGGGCAGAACCATCCTCTTCGTGCTCAACGACAACGATGAAGCAGGCTATTTCTATAACGATCTGAAGACCCTTGCCGCTTCAGCAGACGGCGAGGACGCGGCGGCAGAGGTGCTGTTCTTCCTTCTTCCTACCGCCGTGCGGTGAAATACGCCCAGCGCGATGCCGGAAACGAGATTCTGCGGACGGAAGTCTTGTCGCGGTTGTCTGTCGCCCATAAGAGGAAGGCGCGTCTGCCGCTGCTTATCGTTACCGAGCCGGCAGCCCTTTCGGAACTCGTCGTGTCTAAAAAGAGGCTCGACGAGCGCACGCTCTCCCTGCAGACGGGTCAGAAAATTGACATCACCGACGTGGAGAAGACCCTCATAGCCTTCGGGTTCAAGCAGATGGACTATGTCTACGAGCCGGGGCAGTTTGCTGTCCGTGGCAGTATTCTCGACGTGTATTCCTTTTCGAGCGAGCTGCCGTTCCGCATAGACTTCTTCGGCGACGAGATAGACACCATCCGAACCTTTGAGGTGGAGACGCAGCTCTCGCACGAAAAACGGGAGAGGGTGGAGGTTGTACCCGAGCTGGCAACGGTGTCGGAAGAGAAAATCCCCTTCCTCCAGTTCCTGCCCGACGACGCCCTGCTGGCGACAAAGGATTTCCTGTTTGTCCATGATGCCATAGAGAGAATATATAAGGAGGGTTTCTTGAAACAGGCTCTGACCGAGCAGCTCGAAGGGAAAACCGAAGTGGAGCAGCAGGAGCTTCGGCTCGGGCTGCAGCGCGACCTGCAACTGGTGTCCGAAAGGCAATTTACCGATGATGCCCTCCGCTTTCGCCGGATAGAGTTCGGTGCAGGCCGCACGCCCGAAGCTGCCGGGATAGGCAAGACGGAAGGGCGTGCCGCTATCCATTTCCATACCGTGGCGCAGCCCCTCTTCCACAAGAATTTCGACCTGCTCATGCAGACTCTCGCCGACTATCTCGTACAAGGCTACAAGCTGTATATCCTTGCCGACAGCGAGAAACAGACCGCCCGGCTGAGAGACATCTTTGACAATGGACAATGGACGGTTGACAATGGCCGGCTGACAACGGACAATGAAGGACGCGGCGGGGAGGATTTTTCCGCTGTTCATCGTCCGTTGTCCGTTGCCTTCACTCCCGTCAACCGCACCATTCACGAGGGATTCGTGGACCATAACCTGAAAGCCTGCTTCTTCACCGACCACCAGATATTCGACCGTTTCCACAAATACAGCCTCAAGTCGGACAAGGCCCGTCAGGGCAAGATGGCTCTGACGATGAAGGAGTTGCAGGAGATGGAGCCGGGCGACTTCCTTGTTCATGTAGACTTTGGCATCGGCAAGTTTGCCGGACTTGTCCGTGTACCGGCAGGAGACTCCTATCAGGAGATGATACGGCTGGTCTATCAGCACAACGACATTGTGGACGTCTCTATCCATTCGCTCTATAAAATCAGCAAGTACCGCCGTGCCGGCAGCGGCGAGCAGCCCCGGCTGTCTGTTCTCGGCTCCGGGGCGTGGGACCGGCTGAAGGAGAAAACCAAGAAGCGCATCAAGGACATAGCACGCGACCTCATCAAGCTCTATGCCAAGCGCAGGCATGAAAAGGGCTTCGCCTTCTCGCCCGACTCGTTCATGCAGCACGAACTGGAGGCTTCGTTCCTCTACGAGGATACGCCCGACCAGCTGAAGGCTACGCAAGAACTGAAGCGCGACATGGAGAGTGCGCGTCCGATGGACCGCCTCGTCTGTGGCGACGTGGGCTTCGGAAAGACCGAGGTGGCAGTGCGGGCCGCCTTCAAGGCTGCTGCCGACAGCAAGCAGGTAGCAGTGCTCGTGCCCACGACGGTACTCGCCTTTCAGCATTTCAAGACCTTTTCCAAGCGTCTGAAGGGGATGCCCGTCAGGGTGGACTATCTCTCGCGTGCCCGTTCGGCAAAGCAGACGCGGCAGGTTCTGACAGACTTGGAGGAGGGAAGAATAGACATTCTCGTAGGTACGCACAAGCTGATAGGCAAGAGCGTGAAGTGGAAGGACCTTGGCCTGCTTATCATTGACGAGGAGCAGAAGTTCGGTGTCTCTACCAAGGAGAAGCTGCGGCAGCTGAAGTCGAACGTCGACACGCTCACCATGTCGGCGACTCCGATACCCCGGACGCTCCAGTTTTCGCTGATGGGCGCGCGCGACATGAGCATCATGCGCACGCCGCCACCCAACCGCTATCCCATACAGACGGAGATACATACTTTTTCGCCCGAGGTCATCACCGATGCCATTAACTTTGAGATGAGCCGCAACGGACAAGTCTATTTTGTCAACGACCGTATCTCTAACCTGACGGAAATCGGAAATATGATAAGGAAATATGTACCCGACTGCCGGGTGGCCATCGGCCACGGACAGATGAAGCCCGAGGACTTGGAGGAAATAGTGATGGGATTCATGAACTACGACTACGACGTGTTGTTGTCTACGACCATCGTGGAGAACGGCATAGACATTTCCAATGCCAATACCATCATCGTCAACGATGCCCACCGCTTCGGTCTGTCGGACTTGCACCAGATGCGGGGACGTGTGGGGCGGTCGAACAAGAAGGCGTTCTGCTATCTCCTCGCTCCGCCTTTGGCAGCTCTCAACCCCGAGGCGCGACGGAGACTGGAGGCCTTGGAAACCTTCTCCGACCTCGGAAGTGGTTTCAGCCTCGCCATGCAGGACCTTGACATTCGTGGTGCGGGCAATTTACTCGGGGCGGAACAGAGTGGTTTTATGGAAGACTTGGGGTATGAAACCTATCAGAAAATCCTCTCGCAGGCGGTAACGGAGCTGAAAAACGACGAGTTTCAGGATTTCTATGCCGATGAAATAGCCGGGGGTAAGGAACTGACGGGCGACGATTTCGTGGACGATTGCGCCATTGAGAGCGATTTGGAAATGTATTTCCCCGACAATTACGTACCCGGAAGCAGTGAGCGCATGCTCCTCTACCGTGAGCTGGACAACATAGAGCGCGACGAGGAACTCGATGCTTACAAGCTGCGCCTCGAAGACCGCTTCGGCCCCGTACCGCGGCAGGGTGAGGAGCTGATGCAGGTCGTTGCCTTACGGCGTGTCGGAAAGCGGCTCGGCTGCGAGAAGATAATGCTCAAGCAGGGGCAGATGCAGATGCAGTTCGTCTCCAATCCCAATAGTGCCTACTACAAGAGCCGTGCCTTCGACAAGCTGCTCGGCTATATAGGCAGGCATCCTCGCCGCTGCAATATCAGGGAGAAGAACGGCAAGCGTTCGATGGTGGTCAGCGAAGTGAAAAGTGTTGGTAGTGCCGTAATGATATTGAGGGAGATTGAGAAAGGGGAGTAAGCCGGTTTATACCCGTATTTTACGAATGGTGTTGCCGATACGGACAACGTAGATACCTCTTGACGGCATTTGGATGGAATAGGAAGAGATGAGGCTTCCTTGTTCTATTGTCGTCCCGTCTATGGCATAAACAGAATAGGGGACAGGAGAAGAAAGGCTTTCTGCCACCTCAATGACAAGCATGCCGTCTTTTCCATATACTTTGTATTTCCCAACATCATCCGCCTGAGGTGTTTCTATCCCGGATGGGAACTTGTCCGTCTCAATGATATTGGTGAAGTAGTTCCAGCCGAAAGCCTGACGGTACTTCTCGCCCGAGCCGATGGGGACATAGACAGGTATATCGTTGGGGGTAAAGCCGTGGAATGGTCCAAGACCGGGATTCGCATGGTCTTCTGTGCAAATAGGAGGTGTTTGAGCAAGGGAGTATATCTTTTGCAGATAACGCAAATCTCTAAAAGCCCCACCTTCAATATATTCCACAGTAGAGGGGAAAACTATCGAATCAAGAGCGCAATAATCAAAAGAGTCCCATCCTATCCAACTCAAATTCTGTGGAAGTTCGGTTTTAAGTTTATAGCATAATTGAAAAGCATTCCTGCCTATTTTTGTTACAGATGTAGGAATATCTATTTCGTTTAAGTTATGACATAAACAACATAGTCTTTGAGGAATCCCTGTAAGTCCTTCTGGCAAGACAACTTTCTTTAATCTCCTATTGTCAGCAAAAGCCGCATTTCCTATCTTTTTTACCGTATTGGGTACTACTATCTCAGTAAGATGCGTACCATATATGGCAGAAAATCCGATACTGTCCAAGCCTTCGGGAAAATTCATCTCCTCTACTCTGGTATAGAAAAATGCGAGCATGTCTATGGTTTTGAGAGTGGACGGCAGAACAATCTTTTTAAGGCTGTCACACCATTGAAAACATCGGACTGGGATTTCCGTAATCCCCTCTGGGATTATCAAAGGATTTACTTGAAGCCATCTGTTGTCCTCAAAACTGCTCTCTCCCAGTTTTCTCAGTGAAGAGGGTATATTGATGGTTCTCAATGTCAATCCTAAAAATGCACAAAAACCGAACTCCGTAATATCATCGGGAAGAATAATGCGGCGAATATCCAAAAAGTGCCCGGAAGTGTACAAATCCCCATCAACAAAACCGTAATCTGGAATTTTATTGTTCTCAACCTGTGCATATTGCAAATTGACAATCCGCATAGAACCGTCTTTTGCACATCGAACGATTGTCTTGAAATCAGTGGCATTGATAGGTCCATGCACGACCAATGAATCTATGGTGTTCCATTTGTCGCCAAGAACTTGCTCCAGCTGCCCGTACTCGCTCACCCTCGCATCATAGAAACTGACTTGTCCCCACGTCTTTTGGGAACAGAAGAATATAAGAGACAGTAATAGAAGTGTTATTTTTCTCATCATGATTTCACATATAATTGTTAGTATCTTGTGCTTAAGAAGTTTATATATCGTTGGTTTCCCATCAAGTTGGTGAGGACTTACAGGTGAATCTTGTGCAGGGTGTTGCCGACACGGACAATATAGATGCCTCTTGATGGTATTTGGATAGAATGGGAGGAAGTTAGGCTTCCATGATCTATCATCTCCCCGGCTATGGAATAAACAGAATAGCGGACAGGAGATGAAAGGCTTTTTGCCACCTCAATGATAAGCATGTCCTCTCTTCCATATATTTTATATTCTTCTGCATCATCCGCCTGAGGTGTTTCTATCCCGGATGGGAACTTGTCCGTCTCGATGATATTGGTGAAGTAGTTCCAGCCGAAAGCCTGACGGTACTTCTCGCCCGAGCCGATGGGGACATAGACAGGTATATCGTTGAGGATGAAGCCGTGGAAAGTTTCATGTTTTCCTTCTTCGTCAGCATCACAACAAGGAGGATTAGGAGAGAGGGAATATATTTTTTTTACATTTACCCAATTCGCACAACTCCCTGCTCCCAAGTACTCAAGTGAATTTGGGAATACGATAGAATCAACCGCAATATACCAAAGAGCATCCCTTTCTATACGTTTTAATCCGTTGGGCAAGTTTATCGGATTGAGCATCACATCACCTTCAAAGGCATACTCATCTATTATTGTTACGCTCTTTGGAATATTCACAGTCTCCAATAAAGGACACCAAGACGCAAGAGAAGCAGGTATCGTATCAATATTCTCTGGTAACTGGATTTTCTTTAATGCTGGGCACATAGAAAAAATGCTCTCCCCCAATTCTTTGACTGTGTTAGGAAGTATTGCTTCTATGAGGTCGCTTCCACAAAAAGCTGCAAGTTTGATTTGTTCTAACCCCTCTGGAAAGTTTACTTCTACCACTCTTGTGTTGTAGAAAGCAGATATGCCAATGCTTTTAAGTGTAGAGGGAAGAACCAGCTTACCAAAGCATTGACAATTACCAAAGCATTGGGTGGGAATGTCCGTAATCCCTTCTGGGATAATCAAAGGCTCGGTACTCAACCAATGGCAATTTGAAAAACATGAACGCCCCAGCTTCCTTAGACTCTTGGGTAGATTCACCTGTTCTAACCTCATTCGTGAAAAAGCATAATCACCTATTTCCCGGATACCATCAGGAAGAATAAGATGACGAATAGGGAGATAGACCACCCCTTGATACGCTCTCGGATCATCGATTATCTGTTTGTCTTTTTTCCAAAGTGCATATTCAGGTATCTTCCCGTTCTTCACTTGTGCATATTCCAAGTTCAGCACGGTGAGTTTTCCCTCGAAACTGCATTTCCACATGGTTGTAAAATCGGCTTCGTTGACAGGACCATGCACCACCAGTGAGTCTATCGTGTTCCACTTGTCGCCCAGCACTTGCTCCAACTGTCCGTACTCGCTTACCCTCGCATCATAGAAACTGACTTGCCCCCACGCTTTTTGGGGAAAAGTGGAAACAAGAATCCAAAACATAAACAAAAGAAAAGTTCTTCCCATCATCGTTCCAAAGTTTTACTTTATAATAAAAAGTGGTAGCAGGAAAAGAGTTTCCCAATTGCTCAAAATAATCATGTCTTATTAAACTTCTTGTTGTCAACGATTTGACCATCTGCTGAACAGTTACTGCTGATTCTTCCTATATAATCCTTGATTTCCTCATTCCCTGCGGACATGTTGGAAAGATACGGAGCCACCTGATTAACAGATACTGCCTTTTCCACAATCTATCTCTTTATTAAGTTATAGATGAAAGCAACAGAATCTCTCAATTCGGCAATGGAAAGAGCACCTAATAAAGAGGTTTTATATGATAATCCTACATAAGAGTTGTAGAAGGCGGAAAATACTTTCTCGCTGTCAGCCTCAGGGGAAATTTCCCCGCATTTCTTGGCCTGCTCAATGTGTCTTTTCCATACTTCCTTCTCCTGTCTCATATATATCGCAAACTTTTCGTCCCATGAGGGATAATTGTCTTTTAGATAAAGAATGAATCCCATGAAATTGGCGGCAGTAACCTTACCGGCGGTTTCACGAAAGAAAGATCTCATGCGAATTTCTACCCGCGTCAGCCAACTATCAAGAAATTCTTTCAATGGAGTCTCGGACTCATCCGAACGGAAATCCTCCTTATCCTTCAAAAATTCAAAAACGAACCTGTCTGCAACCTTTATAAAGATGTCCTCCTTATTCTTGAAATGGTGGAACATGTCGCCACGGGAAACGTTGGTCGCTGCTACCAAGTCTGCAAATGTAACTGCGGAATACCCTTTTGCAAGAAACAGCTTGAAAGCCTCCTGCAACACGATTTCCTTTCTGCTGGGTTTTTCTATTTTGGTCTTATTATTCATTGTGTTTATTAGGTTGTTACTATTAAACGGAACGCTTGTTCTGTTTGTCTGCAAAGCTAAGAATTAAAAAGCATAATACCAAATATTTTGCGACCTTTTCCAAAGAAATCTGTATTATTCCTATCAACTGACAGTTTGCGGCCTCAAAATCTGTCTTTGTATTTCTTTTTTATTTAGAGTTTGATTACCTTTGTACGGAGAATGGCACTAACTAGCTGTTAGCAACAGAGTGTTAACGGAAAGTTGGTGTCAGCCTGTCATCGATTTTAACATTCCAGCTATTGTAAATCAATACATTGCAAAGGTTGACAGACTGACAGGAAAAATGGAAAACTAAATAAAGGAGAATATGGCACTCCGTTCTGCAAGTATTAAATCAAGGTATCGTTCAACTAAAATTTGATTATCAATGAGAATCTTTAGTAGAATTACTTTAAGAACATATAAAGTTTTGCGAAGAAAGAGCTTAAGCTTTACTATAAAAGATGTCTGTGGCAACATCTTTTCATTGTTTTTCTATTTTCTTTTATTCCCTTCAAATTTGTCTGCACAAATATCAGGCAGGTTGTTGATAACACAGGGAAACCTATTGGGTATGCCAACGTTGTAATGTTTGTTTTGCCGGATAGCACTTTTGTTTGTGGAACAACAACTAATGAGCAAGGAAAATTCCGTTTGGAAAACATTTTTATTCCCGACAAGACATTCTTGCGAGTATCTTATATCGGCTACCAAATCACATATATAAAAGCATTTGAAAACAATGAGAAGATAGTCTTGCTGCCCAATAGTATAGAGATGAATGGAGTGACTGTTGTGGCACATCGTCAAATGTTTAAGTCGCGTGGTACTGATGTAATTGTTGATATTCAACATTCGTTGCTGAAAGATTTTGGGATGGCTGACGACATACTCGGCAAGTTGCCAATGGTTTCGGGAAGTAATGGTCAGTATTCTGTTTTTGCGAAGGTTAACACTGCGGTCTATGTAAATCGTCGACGTATTACAGATGCCTCGGAATTAAGTCGCTTGCAATCAAAAGATATTGCAACAATCGAAGTGATAAGCAATCCGGGAGCAGGCTACGATGCTGATATAGACGCTGTCATAAAAATTAATTTAAAGCGAAATACCGATATTGGGTTGGGCGGAATGGCAAGTGTAATGAACGCGCAGGGCAGACGAGTTTTAGATTCTGAGCAGGTGCAGCTTACATATAACACCAGTATCGCCAACTCTTTCCTTACATTCAGCAATTCTTCGTCGCGATATTCTGCTGACCAAACAAACTTAGAACGTTTCTCAACCGATACAAGCGAATGGCTTTTCAAGAGTAATATGCCACATTGGAAATCTAATTATTATAACTTTAACCTCTCAGCTGGTTCCAGTTTGTATTTTTCTAATGGCGGTATTTTTGGTGGTCAGCTTTCTTTATCGAAAGAAACTGGCCAAAACGGAGGCTATAGTATGAGCCAAATGATGAGAGACAACGTGATGTTTGAATGGCTTTCATCCGATATTCATTCACGTTCTAATTACGACCAATGGCTTGCAAATATTTACTATGAAACCAAAATAGGCAAGAAGCTGCAATTAAACTTCAACGGCGACTATTTGCACCGCAAGGCTTCTGGCAACAGAATGAATGGTGAAAGCGGCAGTTTGACAGCATTGCATACAGTGAGAACTGATAACTCGATGACGCATAGCATTTATGCTGGGTTACTTACGCTGAATTATGCAGTAAAAGATAGACTATCGTTAATCTTTGGAACAAACTTCAGCTATGTGAAAGACAATAAAGATAATAACGGTTTCGACAATGAGAATCAAACTTATCGCTCTTTGCTTTCATCAAAAGAAAACAAGTATGCTGTCTTTACGGAGTGCAATTTTAGCATCAACAAGCTAAACGCGCAAATAGGTTTACGCTACGAAATATTTAAAATGTTATATGAAAATCCACTCGCAAATGCGATACTTGAAGACCGGAGCTATCACCGCCTTTAGCCGTTTGTCTTTTGCACATTCCCTGTCAGCGTAGTAAAAATGGGTATAAGTCTATCTACAAAAGTGCGGCGTCCGTCTTACTATGAACTTAGAAATAGTGAAGAATATTTTAATCGTTATGAAATTGAGGCAGGCAATCCGCTGTTATTGCCACAATATACGACTGATTTATCTTATTCGCTGCAATACAAACGATTCCGTTTCGGCATGAATTACCAATGGATTAAAGATTATGTAATGAGCAATAACCTTGTATTGCAAGGCAATCCACTCATAGTCAAGTCGCAACCATTTAATAAACCACATTATTCTGCCTTTGGTGCCAACGTGTCTTATAATGCCACGATAGGTTTTTGGGAGCCTTACTGCTATGCGAGTATCATGCAAACATTTTTAGATATTCACGATATGAATGGCATGAGGGTGAATGGGCAAAAACCATACGTTGAGGTTTCAGTCAACAATTATTTCAACTTAAAGAATGATTTTATGCCCTATGTCTTCATGGCTTATAATACAACAGGCGATTTGCGAGAATATAATGTAAAAGAAAAGTTTCTTTTGAGTTTTGGCATTGGCAAACATTTCCTTAAAAACTCACTTTATTTGCGCCTGAACGTAAATAATGTCTTGGGGATAAAAGAAATAGAAACACGTTATGGCAGTAATTATTTTTTTGAAAAGGAAAGATTTAAGGATAACAGGAATATTAGCCTGATGCTACGCTATGTCTTTAATAATAAAAAGAAATATAAGGGAAATTCAGCAGCAAGTGAAGAAATAAACCGTTTATAATATAACGGTCTGAGAAAAAGGGGAGTTCTGACAATTTACCCATTTGGTAGCTTGTTGGGACTTTTCTTATTTTTCTACATTCTATCTTGCAACTACATAATAGTTTTTCGGGTTCTTTTGCTATTTACCGGCTGAACTCGAAAAATATCTTAAAAAGATTTGGTTCGTTAAGATTAAATTTGTACATTTGGCGCATCTGTTGTACAATTTTGCTTGTTTTTTATTTGCAGCACGATATAAAAGCAAAACTTACGGCACAGGGAGTGCCTCCACCATCGGCACACCACTATTGATGAAACGAAAGATTAGTGCTGCAGAAACTTAATTTATTTATGATGAAAAAATTATTATTAATCTTTGCAGCATTGTTCTTCGTCTGTACGATGAAAGCAGACGAAGTAGAAGTCATGCCGGATTATTCCTATGCCATGGCTGTTTCGCCCAATGGGCGGTATCTTGTGGGCTACAATCCCTCCACGGCCGTATCGGGCGTCGGGACGGAAAGTTTCCTCTATGATGCCGAAACTGCATCTTTCACATGGATGACAAGTTTCACCGGGGAAGACTGGAGCAAGGCTGGTTATTTCAAGGACGTGAACGACGCAGGGACCATCTGCGGTTCTGTCAAGGACATGGACCATGTCGTTACCTTCGAAGGAGTGGACGCGCCCACCAACATTGCCGCTGTGTTTGAAAAGGGAAAAGTCTTCAAACTCCCGTACGGCGACTTGGACCTCGGCAAGATAAAGCAGCATGAGGACGGAACCTTCGCACGTTCTATCTCGAATGACGGCAAGGTGGTCGTGGGATATTGCACCTGTTCCCACTCGGCCTACAACTATCCCTGTCTGTGGACAAGGGACGGAAGCGGCCAGTGGACTTTCAGCAGGCTGGCACTGCCTGAAGGATACGACAACGGCGTGGCCATCAACGTGTCGGCAGACGGGCGCACCATCGTGGGACTGGCCATCAAGGGAATGGAATCCACAGCCTGCTATTGGATAGACGGAACCTGCCATCTGGTAGCATGTACGGCGGAGGATGCTCCGATATTGGCCTATTCGGGGCAGATGCGCGTGATAGACATGAGTCCCAACGGCAGATTCTTCATCTTCTCCATCAGCAGCTACTACGGCTACCGCATCTTCGACATTCAGAAAGGCTCTTACCGCCCGCTGCCTTCATTCGATGACAGCGGCATGTCGCAGCTGCCGTCCATTACGAACGACGGGGACGTGTTCGGCGCAGAGAAGTGCAACTCCGTCGGCAACGAGGAAAAAACCTTCTACAAGAACTATTGGTACCAGTATTCTTCGGGCCGCATCTTCGACTTCACCTACTATCTCCAGCTTTTCAATCCATCGCTGGGCATGCCGTTCTCCCTCAGCTATGAGGACAAGACGCAGGCTTTCCCCTGCGCGGTATCGGGCGACGGCAACGTGGTGGCAGGCAACAAGGACGTCATGACCATCTTGGGAGAGATACCGAAGGCATGGATGCTGAACGTGAACAGGAAAGACGTGTTCATCCCTGCCACGCCGGGCCGCGTTACGGGCAAGTCTACCGGATTCCGGCAGGCAGCTATCTCGTGGAAGGCCGACAAGACTTCCTACGAGTCTCTGCGCCTGACGGGCTACAACGTATATCAGGACGGCAAGAAGATTGCCACGCTCAACACCGTTACCGACGAGATGTCGCTGGCCTGCAAGGACCTGCCTGCCGGCTATCTCCACTTCTCCGTGGAGGGAATCTATCAGGACGCACAGGGCAAGCCGATGCTCTCGCCCCGTTCCGCCCCGGCGGTGATTGCGATTCCCGAGAACTATTCGCTGCCGCTCTTCGAGGATTTCGAGCAGGCATCGCTGACGGCCAACTACTGGACAATGGAGAAGGACTACGGCGAGGACGCCGACTCGCAGTGGGCGGTAGGCCCCTATCTCGGATATGGAGGGAGCATCGGTGCCGTCAGCGGCGCCATTTCGCTCAAGCCGTACTCGGCGAGCTTGGTCAGCCGTCCGTTCGACGCTGCCAAGCTGGACAAGGTGAAGTGCTCGTTCATCTTCCTCGGGCTGCAGGAAATGTCGGACGACGGCAAGCCTCAGGACCTCTCCAAGACACGCTCAGCCTTGAGTATTCGCTGGATCAGGGAGAGACATGGACGTCGGCAAAGGACTGGACCATCGGCAGATGCCTCCGATGGAAGGCGTCATGGCCGTAGACCTGACCGAGGCCGTGGCCGGGCATCTGTTCCAAATCAGACTCCACAAGCACGGCGAGGGTGCGGCGAAGTTCTATTTCTACATTGACAACATCACGGTAGGCTCCGGCGGCGGAGCCGGCGCGCCGGAGGGATTCATGGCCAAGGCCACGCAGAACCATGAGGTGGCACTGGCTTGGAAGAACTGCCGGAAGAGCTATCCGCTCAGCTATCTTGCCGAAAGGCCCGGTGCGGGACTCACCTTGGGCAACGAGGGCAAGGAGCTTATCGGTGCAAACAAGTTCACTGCGGAGGAGCTGGACATGTATCACGGCAAGTACCTCACGTCGGTAACGACCTACATCAACTTCGCCGAAGACGAGGAAGAAGAGGAAATAACCGGGGAGGAAGTACATGCCGCAGTCGTCATCTTCGAGGACGGGAAGCTCATCCGCGAGCAGGAGATAGAGAACCTGAGCTACAACGAGAACACTACCCAGAGGCTGAGCCAGCCCGTGCTTATCGACAGCAGCAAGGAACTCATCGTCGGCATCAGGATACACGACTACGACGCTGAGCAGATGCCGCTGACCTATGAGCTTTCAAAGGCGTGCGTACCGGGCAAGAGCGACCTCTTCTCAGAGGACAACGGTGCTACGTGGCAGACCGTCTGGGACTTCTATGCCGGCGACCCGTACACGGCCGCATGCTGCTGGGACATCACGGCCAACATCACCGACCGCCCCGACGACGCCACGGGACAGGACCAGACCGGCATCATCGGCTACAACGTCTTCCGCGACGGCCTGCAGCTCAACGGTGCCTGCATACCCGAGGAGGGAACGCGCTATCTCGACAAGCAGCCGCTACCCAAGGCTACCTACCATGTCATAGCCTACTATGCCGACGGGAAGGAGTCAGAACCCTCGGAGGCAGTCGTCGTGGAGCTGGCTGACGGCATATCCGCACCGGCCTTCGACAGCTCTCTCCTGCACTGGGACGGCACGTCGGTCAGCCTCAGGGAAAAGGGCACGCTGACCGTCCTTTCCGCTGACGGGCGCGTGGTGGCCCGGAGTGCCGCAGGGCGTCTTCCGCTTGCAGGCCTGCCTGCCGGTATCTATATCGTATCGGCAGAGTGCGGCCATCAGAACTACAGCATGAAGATAGCCGTCAGACGCTGACGGCAGGGCAGCCGGTGCACTGGCTGACCAACCACGATACAAGAGATGATGCCGGGCAGGGCCTTGGCGTCATCTCTTTTTTTTCTGCCCCCGTAAGGCTTCGCCGGCAGGGGGCGCAGTGTATGATTGTCCGCATATTCGTCTGATTCCGGCAGGCTGTAAAACCCTCTTTCGGGGGGCTTTCCGGCCGGGACGGCTGTGCGGGAGTCCGTCGGAATCGTGCCGTTCCGCAGGCCCGGAAGCCTGTTTTCAGGAGAAGCCGTGATAGGTTAGTGTCCGGCAGATTATATCTTTTCAAAAAAACGAAGCTACTTTTTATCTGAAACGAAGGTACTTTTTTCAGAAAAAGTACCTTGTTTTTATAGAAACTATAATTATAGATTTGAAATTTATAATTATAGTTTTATGAAAAAGTACGGATATTTTCTGAAAATCTATAATTATAATTCCCATGACTTGTAATTACAAATTTCAAATCTATAATTATAAATTTCCAAAAAGGTATATAGCTTTTTGGTGAAACTTATATACTTTTTTCTGAAAAGTACCTTGCTTTTATAGAAATTATAATTATAGATTTGAAATTTATAATTATGTTTTTACGAAAAAGTACGGATGTTTTCTGAAATCTATAATTACAATTTCTATAACTTATAATTACAAATTTCAAATCTATAATTATAAATCTCTAAAAAGGTATATGGCTTTTTGATGAAAGGTATATGTCTTTTTTCTGAAGGATATAATATTCTTCTGAAAAAGACACCATTGTTCTTCTGAAAAGCGATTGCCGGGTCAGGATAAAGGCAGCATGGTCTTGTATGAATGTGCGGCATCCTCTTTCCTCTTCCTGCGGCAGAATTGCGCTGCAGGGCTGAGGGATTGCGGCAGCCGGATGGCCGCGGCCCGTGGCGTTCCGGGGATATTCCCTTTGCTTTTCCGTCCTTTTCTCCTTTTTTATTTATATCTTTGCAGGCAGGAGGCGGATAGGCCGGCGCGGAAGGCTGCGCACGGGGAAGCTGCCCGAATCATCTCATTACCATACACCACTAACATGAAAGTAAGCACATTTAGGACGCGTCCCGGACGGGGGCTGCTGCAACAGATGCTTGTTGCCTTGTTTTTTCTGTCGTCGTACTCTTTGAACCTGTCTGCGCAGACGCCGGAGAGGAAGAAGGTGGCCGTCGTCCTCTGTGGCGGCGGAGCCAAGGGAGTGGCGCACATCGGTGTCCTGAAGGTTTTGGAAAAGGCCGGAATACCCATCGACATGATTACGGGCACGTCGATGGGCAGCCTCGTAGGCGGACTCTATGCCATCGGATACGATGCCGGACAGCTCGACTCCATCGTGCAGATGCAGGACTGGGGGATGCTGCTGTCGGACAAGGCGGACCTCACCCATCAGAGCATCGACGACCGGAGGAAGCAGAATACCTACATCATCTCGCGCGAGCTGTCGTTCCGCGGCAATTCCCTTGCCGAGACGGGCGGAATCATTCAGGGGAAGAATCTGTCGCTCCTCTTCGACAAGCTGACGGCAGGCTACCGCGACTCCGTGGATTTCAACCGGCTGCCCATTCCCTTTGCCTGCGTGGCGACGGACATTGTGGACAATTCGGAGGTGGTCTGGCACAGCGGCATCCTCGCGCAGGCCATGAGGTCGTCGATGTCCATCCCTGCCGCCTTCGCCCCGGTGCGCGTCGGCGACAGGGTGCTCGTCGACGGCGGACTGCGGAACAACTTCCCCGTCGACGTCGCCCGGCAGATGGGGGCCGACTACGTGATAGGCGTAACCCTGTCGGGCCGCGGACGCACGGCCGACGAACTGAGCAACGGAGCTTCGGTGCTGGGGCAGATAATAGACGTCAACTGCAAGAACAAATACGACGAGAACATAGCCGCGACGGACATTCTGATACAGTGCAATACCGAGGGCTACAGTGCGGCGAGCTTCTTTCCGAGGGCGATAGACACCCTCATGGTGCGCGGCGAGCAGGAGGCGATGAAGCACTGGGACAAGCTGATGGCGCTGAAGCGTCTGCTCGGTCTGCCCGACGACTATTCTCCCGTCGTGCGGCAGCCCGCCGGTCGCCGGTCTGCCCGGGGTGATGCGGCTGCGGAAGCTCGTCTTCGAGAATGTGGAGCCGGGAGACCGGCGGTTCTTGCAGAGAAAGTTCCGCCTGCCGTCCAAGAAGACGATAACGGCAGACGAGGTGGGGCAGATAGCGGCGGCGATGAGGGTCAGCCTCTTCTATTCCGATGCCGACAGCTACTACCTCCCCGTACCCGACTCTGCCGGACTTTACGACGTCCGCATCGTCGCCAAGGAGAAGAAGCGCAGTCAGATAAACCTCGGAGTACGGTTCGACAGCGAGGAGATAGTTACGTTGCAGGCCAACGGGGGCATCCAGTTCCACAGCCGGATGCCGATGAACGCGGAGCTGACGCTGCGCCTCGGAAAGCGCATCATGGCACGCGGCGACCTGAACATGACCCCGTGGACGTTCGGCCGTATGTCGTTCTCGTATGTTTTCCGCCACAACGACATCAACATCTACGAACGGGCGAGCCGCCAGTCCAACGTTACCTACAATCAGCACACGCTGAACCTCAACCTCTTCGACTTCAATCTGCGTAACTTCAACTTCAAGATTGGTACGCGATTCGATTACTACAACTACAACGCCCTCTTGGTCGGGGTACATTCCGAATACAGCAGCACGCCGCCAAGCGACCGCCACTACTTCGACTATCACGCCGAAACCGACTATAACTCCGAGGACAAATGGTACTTTCCCTCGTCGGGCGCGTGCTTCAATGCTTCGTACCGGTACGTTACGAGCAACTACGTCAGCTATAACGGACATATAGGATTCTCTGTCGTAGGGGCTTCGTGGCGGATGAACTTCCCCCTGAACAAGCGGCTGACCTTCCAGCCCATGGTGTACGGAAGGCTGATAATGGGACACCGCGGCGAGCAGGCGGAGGCAGCATCTTCGCCTGATGCTCCTGCCACAGGCTATCTCACCCCGTCTGCCCTCCGCAATTTCGTGGGAGGAGACTGGTTCAATCATTATTTTGAGAATCAGCAGCTGCCTTTTGCCGGAATAGGATTCATAGAGGCGGTGAGCGACAAGTTCGTAGCCGTACAGCTCCGCCTGCAGCAGCGGATAACACAAAACAACTATCTGCTGCTTAAGTTCGCCACCTACGAGGACGGCCACGACTTCAGCAATCTGCTGGATCACGGCCCGAAGATTGGTGTGCAGGCGGCATGGTATTATAACGTCAGCTTCCTCGGCCCGGTCGGTGCAAGTATCGGCTACTCGTCGAGGACACACTCGCCCTATGCCTTCGTAAACATCGGCTACGAGTTCTGAGATGGCCGTCCCGTCCGCCTGCCGTCAGGGCTTTATCTCCCTGATGACGCGGCACGGGTTTCCGGCTGCGACCACATTGCCGGGAATGTCGTGCGTAACGACCGAGCCGGCACCGATGGTGGTGTTGTCTCCTATCGTTACGCCGGGCAGCACGACCACGTTTCCGCCTATCCACACATTGTTGCCTATGCGGATAGGCAGCGCGTAGCCGATGTCGGCGTTGCGCTGGACGACATTCAGCGGATGGCCGGCAGTGTAGAAACTGCAGTTGGGAGCAATGTAGACGTTGTCTCCGAACGTTACCTTTGCCTCGTCGAGAATCACCATGTTGGTGTTGGCAAAGAAGTCTTCGCCCACCTCTATGTTATATCCGTAGTCGCAGAAGAAGGGTGCGATAATCTTGAAGTTGCTTCCAGTCTTGCCCAACAGGCGTCGCAGGCGTTTCGTGCGCTCTTCCGTGAGCAGCGGAGAGAGCCTGTTCAGCTGGAAGCACTCTTCCTCGCAGGGCTTCAGGTCGGCCAGTACCTCCGGGTCGCAGGCTAAGTAGGGCAGTCCCGCAGCCTGTTTCTCGCGTTCCGTCATACTGGTTATCAGCTGATAGGCGAGCCTCGGCGCGCCATCGTCAAGATGGATGACGCCGCAGAGAATATAGCCCAGACGCGACAGGGCCTTTTGCATGGGAAGGTTGTCGGCATGTGTGTCGATGCGGATATTGTCGGTATGGCGTGCGCAGAACCGCGTTATCTCTGCCACGACGCCGCGTGTTCCGTCTGCCGAGGCCACCCGGTGAACGACTCCGTATGGCTCGGTATTGAGCCAGTCGCCCTGCTCTATGTGGGCGTAGGTAGGCTCTTTGCCGAGAATGAAGGCAAAGGTGGCGACGGGAGCCGGGTCGTCGGTCTCCGGCAGCAGGAGGTAGGAATTGCCCCTCCTGATGTCGTTCTCTATACATTCACGGCCGGGATGTCCGTCCGTCCACTGATGAAGGTTGCCCGAAGCCTTCATCTTCTTCCTGCCGTTTTCTATCAGCCGCAGAACGGTGTCAAGGTCAGCGGCTGTTGCCTTGCGTACTTTCATAAGTCCTTAGTCTATAAACCGGCGTGTGATGTCGGTGTACTTGTCTATGCGGCGGTCGCGCAGGAACGGCCACCATCGGCGTACCTGTTCGCTGTGGTGCAGGTCTATGCTGACGATGGTGCTTTCCTCGTCGTCGTCGCAGGCGCGGTAGAGCAGCTCGCCCTGCGGCCCGGCAACGAAACTGCTTCCCCAGAACTGTATGCCGTTGGTCTGGCCGCTCGGGTCTGGCTCGTGTCCGATGCGGTTGACGGCCACGACCGGCAGTCCGTTGGCGACGGCATGACCGCGCATGACGGTCGTCCACGCTTCGCGCTGCCGCTGCTGTTCGTCGCTGCTGTCGCTGCTCTCGTACCGATGGCAGTAGGATAGATGAGAATTTCTGCCCCCTGCAGGGCCATCAGCCGGGCAGCCTCGGGATACCACTGGTCCCAGCAGACAAGCACGCCGAGCCGTCCCACGCTCGTGTCGATGGGATGGAAGCCGAGGTCGCCGGGCGTAAAGTAGAATTTCTCGTAGTAGGCCGGGTCGTCGGGAATGTGCATCTTGCGGTACTTTCCGGCTATGCTGCCGTCTTTCTCGAATACGACGGCCGTGTTATGGTAGAGTCCCGGAGCGCGACGCTCAAACAGCGAGGCGACGATGACAACCTTCAGCTCGCGTGCCAGTGCCCCATAGTGTCGGTAGACGGCCCGGGTACGGGTTCGGCAAGGTCGAAGTTGCCGACCTCCTCTACCTGACAGAAGTAGAGAGAGTTGTGAAGCTCTTGCAGTACGATGAGTTCTGCGCCCCGCTGTGCAAGGTCGGTGATGCCCTCGGTGAGCCGCTTGATGTTATTGGCAACGTCTGCCGTATTGTGCAGTTGCAGGAATCCTATTTTCAGTTCTTTCATTGTTGGGTGATGGTTGTTGGATGATGGGTGTGGATGAATGGGTGGACGGCGGGCCGGTGCCGTCGTCTCGTCGGTCAGGCGAGACAGCCTTTCGGCAGCTGCATGGTCAGGCAGTGGAGCGAGCCGTGCTGCCTGACGACGGTTGTAGCGTCTATTCCGATGATGTCCCGGTCGGGGAAGGCCTGCGCGATGGTGTCCATGGCGCGTTGGTCGTGCCCGGGTTGCCCGTAGGTCGGCACGATGACGGCCCCGTTGATGACGAGATAGTTGGCATAGGTAGCCGGAAGCCGGTCGCCGTCGTCGTAGATGGGCGACGGGATTGGGAGCTTCAGGCAGCGGTAGGGCTTCCCGTCGAGGGTGCGCAGGCCGTGTGCCTGCTTGTCGAGGGCGCACAGGTCGTCGTAGTGTGGGTCGGAAGGGTCGTCGCAGCTTATATATAATAAGGTGTCGTTGGGCGCGCACCGCATGATGGTATCTATGTGTCCGTCGGTGTCGTCGCCCTGCAGTTCGCCGTGGTCTATCCATACGACGCGTTCGAGATGGGGGAACAGCAGCAGCAGACGCTTTTCCAGTTCGTCCTTTCCGAGGGGTTGGTTGCGGTGGGGAGCCGTCAGGCAGGCGGTGGTGGTGAAGAGCGACCTTGCCCCGTCGCTCTCTATGGACCCTCCTTCGAGCACAAAGTCCTTGTGATTCTCCAAAGGAGCGTTGAAGGCTCCTGCCCTGTAGAGCTGTCGGTTGACGGCATTGTCCTTGTCGGCAGCGAACTTCTTGCCCCAGCCGTTGAAGCAGAAGTCCATCAGGTGGATTGGGGCGAAGACGCCTGCCGCATCGTTTTCCGCCACGACGGCAACGGGCGCGACGTCCCGTGCCAAGTGTCGTTGTTGTCGCAGGCGTAAATCCGTATCCTGTCCATCTGGCCGGCGTCGAGCCGCCGTGCCATCAGCGACCGTACATGCCCGGGATTTCTTGCTGCAATCAGGAGCTTCTCGTATCGCGTAATGGCGTCTGCCATCTGCAGGTAGGTCTCGGTAATCTCTTCCAGATAGGGTTTCCAGTCGGTCTCCTCGTGTGGCCATATTATCATTACGCCACTCTGCTCCTCCCATTCGGCAGACATTCTGAATGTGTATGGATTGTTTCTGTTCACTTTCTTTTCCGTATAATAAGATGATAGCCGTCCATTCGCCGGTTTTCGGAGGCGGATGGCCGGTGTGTCTGCAAAGTTATGAAAAAAGATTGTTATTGGCAATGAACGGTGGTCTTTTTACAGAGAAGACTCCAGAATAGGGTGGCAGCAGGTTCCGTGGGGCTTGATGCAGGTCAATCCGGGGGACGTACAGGCGTCAGGGAAGGCTTGACTTGTGTCAATCCGGAGTGTTGACGCAGGTCAAAATGCTTGATGGGAGTCAAAAATAGGCGGATTTTCGGCTTATATCGGTGATTGAATTTTGTGGCGAATAGGAAAAGATGCTAACTTTGCAAGCGTAAAACGAAGAGGAAATTTTCAGGATAACAAGCCGTCGCGACAAGGGCACGCCCCGTTCAGCAGGGTAGGAATAAGGCTCAATAAAGGCAGGGTCGGATAGTCAGGGCACCAGTCTCAATAGGACACACGAGTTTAGGTAAGAAGATTGTATAACAAAAGAACAAGAAAGGAACACTATTATGAAGACGAGAATGACAAGAAAGGAGACAACCAAGAACATCCTCCGCTATCTGGTCAATGTTCTTCGGATGTATAATGAAGGTCGCATGAATTGTCCGGCATAGTCCGGGACAGCCGTCCGGAAGCAAGCAACGGTGCTTCGGGCGACATTCAGACAGGAAAAGTATAGAATTTAGAGAGAATAAAAAAGGTATCGGACCATAGCTTCTGGGCTTTGGTCCGATTTTCGTTAGATTGTCCTGAGGTTGCAGGAGGAGGATTTTATTATGATGAAATAAGTTTACAAGACCATTGCCTGTAGGCGGATGGGCAGCCTGTTGCCTTATAATCAGTGTGAGGAAACTATATTGCTGTTATTCAGGTAGTTATGCTTTATGTTTTGAAATAGTTGCTTTGATGTTGCTAAAGTGCCGCTTTCAGTGTCTGGAAAAGCCGCTTTCGCATGCTCAAAGTGGCTTGTTGGCAGGGTGAAGGTGGCACTTTGGCCTGTAGGCGGTGTCGGAGTTGATGAAAAAGATTTACACTTCAGGAGTACGGGCTGGGTAGGACGGCCGGCCGGACAGGCATGGGCAGACAGACCCGGTTCCTATGCAGCGGTATGAGAGTGTGTGCCCGGGGGTGGCATCCATAGTTGCCTGTGCAGCGGCAGACGGCAGGCAGTATTGTGTCTGTGGCAGGAGCGGTAATCCTGTTTGTTTGTTAAATATTGTAGGGAAACCTGTGTTTATTTCGGAGAATAATCGTATCTTTGCCATTGATAGTACATGTGTGGCGGTTCTGGCGGCGGCTTGCCCCGCCGGGACAACCATCAGCGGCATGACAGAAAACCAAAAACAAATATCTAAATTCCAATAGCAATATGGAAATAGCAGAGAGATTTATTAACTATACTAAGTTTGACACACAGTCGGCTGAAGATTCGCAGACTGTGCCAAGTACCCCCAAGCAGCTCATCTTCGCAAAATACCTGAAGGAAGAACTCGAGCGCGAGGAGCTGAAAGATGTAGAAATGGACGAGATGGGCTACATTTACGCCACTCTGCCGTCCAATTCAAAGAAGAAAATTCCTACTATCGGATTCATTTCTCATTACGATACGGCACTTGATGCGAGCGGAGCTAACATCAAGGCACGCATTGTAAGGAACTATGACGGGGGAGACATACAGCTCAATCCCAATATGGTATCGTCTCCGGCGATGTTCCCCGAACTGCTGGAGCATAAGGGCGAAGACCTCATCGTTACCGACGGTACGACCCTGTTGGGCGCAGACGACAAGGCAGGCATTGCCGAAATAGTGCAGGCTATGTGCTATCTGCGCGACCATCCCGAAATAGAGCACGGCGATATACGCGTAGGTTTCAATCCCGATGAGGAGATTGGAATGGGTGCCCACCACTTCGACGTAGAGAAGTTTGGCTGCGACTGGGGCTACACCATTGACGGCGGCGACCTCGGCGAACTGGAATACGAGAACTTCAATGCCGCAGGGGCAAAGGTGTTCATTCATGGCGTCAGCGTCCATACGGGCTACGCAAAGGGCAAGATGGTCAACGCAAGCCGTCTGGCATGTGAGTTCAATGCCATGATTCCCGATACCGAGATTCCCGAAGCTACCGAAGGATATCAGGCTTCTACCATCTGCTCGGGATAGACAGCCGCTGCGAGGAGGCCAAGCTGAGCTATATCATCCGCGACCACGACCGCGACCGCTTCGAAGACCGCAAGCGGTTCATGCAGAACTGCGTCAGCCAGATGAACGAGAAGTATGGCGAGGGTACCGTAGAACTGAAGATGAACGACCAGTACTACAACATGAAGGAGAAGATAGACCCGAACATGCACGTCATAGAGCTTGTGCTGAAGGCCATGCAGCAGTGTGCCATTGCCCCGAAGGTACAGCCTATCCGCGGCGGTACGGACGGCGCGCAGCTCTCTTTCAAGGGTCTGCCCTGTCCGAACATCTTTGCCGGTGGTGTCAACTTCCACGGCCCGTATGAGTTTGTGTCCATTCAGGTGATGGAAAAGGCCATGCAGGTCATCATAAACATTTGTCAGCTGACGGCGGAGTTTAACGATTGAGTGAGAAGCTAAGGAAGTTTAGAACTAAAAAGGAGTTAGGACAATAGCCCTGCAGCAAGGAGCCGGATAGTTGTCTTAACTCCTTTTCGCTCCTTAATGTGTTTTCTTTTCTCGGCTTCCTTGGTTTTTTCCATGCGCCGGCTTCTTTAATTCCCTTTATTTCCGTAACTTTCCTAACTACTCTAACTCCTTTAATAAGTATGTCCGAACTTCCTCCCCTCGTCCAAGACCTTGCTCTCATACTTGTCGTGGCAGGCTTCGTAACGCTGCTGTTCAAGAAGCTGCGGCAACCATTGGTACTGGGCTACATCGTGGCAGGCTTCCTCGTGTCGCCCCACATGCCCTATCTGATGAGCGTAGTAGACAAATCCGACATACAGACGTGGGCCGACATTGGCGTCATCTTCCTGCTTTTCTCGTTGGGACTCGACTTCTCCATCAAGAAAATCCTCAAGATGGGGGCATCGCCGATTATTGCTGCCAGTACCATTATCTTTTGTATGATGGGCTTGGGTGTCGTTGTCGGGCACGGATTCGGGTGGAAACAGATGGACTGCATCTTCCTTGGAGGCATGCTGGCAATGAGTTCGACCACCATTATCTATAAGGCGTTCAACGATATGAGCCTTTCCCAGCAGGGATTTGCCTCTACCGTGATGAGCGTTCTGATACTTGAGGACATCCTCGCCATTGTGATGATGGTCATGCTGAGTGCCATTGCGAGCGGTTCAAGCCCTGACGGCGGACAGATTGTGGGAAGCCTGCTGAAGATAGGGTTCTTCCTCGTGCTGTGGTTCGTTATCGGTCTCTTTGCCATACCGCTCTTTTTGCGTTCAGTAAGGAAGATTCTCAACAGCGAGACACTGCTCATTGTCGCCCTCGGTTTCTGTTGCCTGATGGCTGTAATCTCCACGGAGGTAGGTTTCAGTGCTGCCTTTGGCTCGTTCGTCATGGGCAGTATTCTTGCTGAAACGATTGAGGCTGACAAGATTATACGGCTTGTCGAACCTGTCAAGAACCTTTTCGGGGCAGTTTTCTTTGTCTCTGTGGGTATGTTGGTCGACCCGAACATCCTTGTCGGCTACGCTGTTCCCATCCTCATTCTCGTCCTTACCATCCTCGTAGGGCAGGCTTTCTTCGGCACATTGGGCTACCTTCTGGGCGGACAGTCGCTTAAGAACGCCATGCGCTGCGGCTTTTCGATGGCTCAGGTAGGCGAGTTCGCTTTCATTATCGCCTCGCTCGGCCTGTCGTTGGGGGTTATCGGCGAGTTTCTCTACCCCGTCGTGGTGGCCGTGTCGGTGATAACGACTTTCCTGACACCCTATATGATACGGGCTGCAGAGCCATGCTACAATATCCTCCTCAACCGTTTGCCGAAGCGGTGGGTGCGCCGTCTCAGCCACATTCAGACGGGTGCACCCGACAATACGGCTTCGGACAACCAGTGGAAGTCGCTCATTAAGGCCATGATGCTGAATACCTTGATATACAGTATCCTTTCTACGGCAGTCATAGCCCTTATGTTCTCGCTGGCATTGCCGCTTTTCCGCAGGATTTCCGTTGAGCTGACAGGTTCCCATTGGATGGGAAATGCTGTGTGCGGATTGCTTACCATCCTTATTATCTCGCCTTTCCTGCGCTCCATAGTGATGAAGAAGAACCACTCGGAGGAGTTCAAGTATCTCTGGACCGTGCGCCGGCTGAATCGCCTTCCGCTTGTTTTCACGGTTCTTGCCCGTGTCCTCGTGGCGATAGGTTTTATCTTTTATGTCTGCAACTACCTCACCCGGTTCAAAAATGCACTTATCATCGCCATTGCGGTAGGCGTACTTGTGCTGATGATTCTTTCGCGCAGCCTGAAGAAACGGAGCATCACGCTTGAGCGTCTCTTCGTTCAGAACCTGCGGGGGCGCGATATTCAGGCGCAGGTAAGCGGCAGGAAGAAACCGCTCTTTGCCGGACATCTGCTCGACAGGGACATCCACATCGGCTGTTTCGACGTGCCCGAAAGTTCGTTGTGGGCAGGCCAGACGCTCCGTCAGCTGCAGCTGCGCAACCGTTTCGGTGTCCATGTGAGCAGCATCCTCCGTGGCGCGCTCCGAATGAACATCCCCAACGGCAGCACCATTTTGTTTCCGGGCGACAAGATACAGGTTATCGGAAACGACGAACAGCTTTCGGTCTTCTCGGCTGCCGTCCGCGACGAATTGCAGGAGGAAGACACGGAGATAGAGAAGCGCGAGATGAAGCTCCGGCAGATTGTACTCACCGCCCGGAGTCCCTTTATAGGCAAGACGTTGAAGGAGAGCGGCATCCGCGATAAGTACAACTGCATGGTTGTAGGTGTGGACGAGGGGCAGCAGAACCTTACCCTCATCACCCCGTCGCGTTGTCTCGAGGCAGGCGACGTGCTGTGGGTAGTGGGAGAGCAGACCGACTTGGACAGGATTCTTGCCCTCCATTAGACCGGGAGACGGCAATGCCGACGGCTCCGGGCCGTTGGCGTCGTGCCCTTATCGTTCTATGCCGTCTTTTTCATACTTCCTTTCTTCTGTCCTCGGTGATGTTCTGCCGGTATTCCGTAAAGTGCTACGGCTGTAGGCAGATTGTCGGTGGCATGCCGTCATGGTACGACAACAGGGAAACAGGACAATGTGCTTGCCTGTTTCCCTGCAGTCGTTCTGCGGCTTGTCCTATCCGACGTAGAACACGCGCCCGTCCTTGCGCGGTGCCGTCTTTCCCTCGCGCTGTGCATAGCCGAGGATACAGAAGCCAATGCCCTCGTAGTCGCCGCCGACTCCCCATTCGGCAAGCATCTTCTTGCCGTCCTCGCGCTCGAAGGTTTCCCGCGCACGGTTAATCCAGCAGCTGCCCAGTCCCACGGCATGGGCGGCGTTCAGCAGATTGCCCATCATCAGTGCCCCGTCATAGACATGGTTCGGACTCTCTTTGCGGGCCAATACCGCCAGTACGACAGGCGCACCATAGAAGGGGTCGCTCTTCGTCCCCATGATTTCACCGTTTATTTCCGACAGGCGGTCGCGGACGGCCTTGTCGGTAATCTCCACGACGATGGCGGTCTGCATCCCCATTCCGCTTGGGGCATACAATCCTGCTTCTATGACTTTGTCTATGAGTTCCTGTCCGGGTTTTCTTGACTCAAATGCGCGTACACTTCGGCGCGTCTTCATTGTTTCTAATGCTTCCATATTGTCTTTTATTTACTTGATAATCTTATCTGACACGGATGATAAAACAAAAAATGTACCAAAACAGGAGGGTCATTTCTTCCGAAAAATGATGTGTTTGCGGTCTGTTCTTATATAGAAATACAATGTTTTATTATCCTGCATGTAAGGCGTTGATATTCAGTGTTTTGTAAATGAGCTTGCGAAAGTGCCGCTTTCGTACCGCGAAACGGGCTTGTTCGCACCGTAAGATAATTCCTAAAATACAACTTGTTGAAAATAAAGAAGTTACCTTGTTGGCATAACTAAACAGGTAACGATTTGGAAACGAGCGAGCTACTTGGCTTCGCTGTTTTCTGCCTAACAAAGAACGCTTGTTATTCTGTCTGCAAAGATAATACTTTGTTACCGAATAACAAGCGTTTTCGATGAAATATTCACGTTTCTGCATTATCTAATGCTGTTTGTCGTTGGAATAGGGCTATAACCCTCGTCCTCTTTTCTTCTTTTTGTTGGCTTGGTTTCTAAGTTTACGCTGCCACGCAGCTTCGGCATAGTCATTGCCTTGTGAGGTTGGTGTAATCAATTCGCCCAACCCTTCCATTACTTCATCGGCTGCGCTAACAATGGTGTCTGCCACTGCACCAATGGAATTCTGCACTCGTGGGCTGTCATTGTCTCGTGAGATTGAGGAACGACTTGGAGGTACAAGCTGATAACCTGTATCAGACTGTTCATTCCTTTCTGTTGCCTCCTGTATTGTTTGGTGTGGCATCTTTGATTCTTCCTTGTTGGTTGCTTCAAAGCTCTTCTGCAAGGAACGGTATCCGAATTCCCTACCGATTTCGGAAGCCTTGAAGGACTGTCTTGTGTATGAGAACCTCAAGCCATAGACCTTGCCCTGCTTGTTTTTCATGCGCTCTATGGTAATGCCGTTCTTGTTCAACTCATAGAGGAACATGGAATGCCCTGTAATGCCTGTTTCTTTGTACTTCTCAAGCAGGGTGTAGCAGATATTCTGTACTTGTTGCTTTGTTTGCTCTCTTGTGGGATTAGCCTTTGTTTTTTGGTGTTTCCTTTCCGCCTTGACCTCCTTTGCGATGGTCAAGCCTTTCTCCCTGCTGATTTCCTCCGCCACTCTCGCTGCCCTGTTGCTTACAAAAGTCGTGTCATAGACCTCCCCATACAGGCTGATGCGGTTGGCAATGATATGGATATGCCTGTTATCGGTGTCCTTATGCGTTACCGCTACCCATTGGTGGTTGTCAAGTCCCATTTGCTTGGCAAACAGATGGGCTATCCGCATGAGTTCAGATACGGGCAACTTCTTCTCGTCCTGCGGTGCGATGCCTATTTCGATACGGAGAAACTTGTTCCTGCAACGGCTGTTATAGTCGCTGACCACCTTCATTTCCTCATAGACAGTCTTTGGCTCCCTGCTGCAAAGATTGTGGAAGGCAAGCCGGCTACCGAGCTTGCCTTCCCTAAATATATAGTCCAAAGCCGTACTTCCGTGGCTATCGCCTTACATTTTCCTATCATCTTTTGTCATATTTAAGACTATATATATCTCATCGTCCACACGAAAATGGGGGTCGTAAAATCGCTTAAATGCTTCTTTGGCACATAGCGAAAGGTTCTTTGTGGTATGTACCCATCTTTCATCCTTGACCTTGATGAGGTTGGAAACCTGCCCGTAGAACCTTCCTGTATGCTGAAGAATGGCAATGGCTTCCCTCTCATTGTCGGTCATCTTGGGGACGGCTGTTACCTCTCCGTTAAGGAGTATCTCACGGCAGTAATCGGAGAACTTCCGCCCTGCGCTTTCCGCCCTTGATTTGATACGCAGCTTTTCCTCTAAGGTGCATCTAACCTTGATGAACTCCGTCTTGTTCTTCCGCTGTTCTTCTCTATCCTGTTGCTGCCATCGGGCAGAATTTCCTTTGTATCTGCTCATATAAGTTTCCTTGAAAGTTAATCATTGAATATAATTTGTTGTTGTTTAATTTCTGAACACTGACCGATGAGAACGGAGTGATTACGGTCTAATCTCCCCGATAATCGAACGAGGGGAGCAAGAGCAGTTTGTGGGTACAAACTGACGTCTTGCAATGTCAGCTAACGAAACGTTTACGCACAAGGCGTTTTGTAGCCTAAAAATGAATGCCGTGCATTCCGTGCCTGCCTGCGTTCGTGAAACTCTCATCGTTCTCTTTATTCAGCAAATGTCCGTTACTCTGTTCTCTGAAAGGGGTCGAGGGGTTTGAGTGGAAAGGTTGTCCCTTTTCAGGAATACCCTTGACCCTTTTCCTGTGGGTTCAAAGCTTCCTCCATTTTTCTATGTCCTCACCATATTCCTCCAAGTGCCGGACTATAATGTTCTCTACGAAGCTGGACAGGTTGCTGCCCCTGTCGCCCAACCTACGCACGATGAAGTCCGCACGCTCCTGTGTTTCCCTGCTCAGATAGACCGCCTTTCGGTCGTTCAGTCTGGTTGGCACAAGATAGGCTTGCTTGTAGGCGGTGAGCGTTTCTTTTCTCATCTTGGCACTGACGCGTCTCTGAACGGGCATATTCCCTGTGTTCCGTGCAGGCTCCGAGTGCGTGGTATTCTCTGTGTTCTGTTCGTCTGTTGGTCTTCCCGTTTCAGGAACCGCAGTCGCTTCTTGTGAAGTAGATTCGTCCTCTGCTTCATCTTCCACGCCCAAATATCTTAAAAAATCTTTGTCTGTTATCTTTGTCTTCTTTTCCATACCCTTATCTCATTTTATGTTTGACTTGTTTTGATTTATCGATTTGATTTTGCACCAGTGTCTTTACCTGCCATTTCTGTTCCCTCTGCTCACGGACACGGCTGACATGAAAATCGTTGAGGTCTTTGAAGTCCCTGTAATATCGGGACATGTCCTCCACCTTGAAACCTGCTCTGATAAAATCATTGGTTGCTCTCCGTCCTGCTTCATCATTGTCAAGGAAAGCACGGATATGCGTTAGGTTGTGGTCATTCAGGTAGCGAACGGTTCTCGTCACGTTGCTCACGGAGTTCATCACAAGGCAGGGGTTGGCAACTTTTTCTTTCATTGAAAGGATAGATAAAAAGTCCATAAATCCTTCGAATACACAGATTGGTTGTATTCTGTCCGTTATCTTATCCGTGAATATCGGAGTAATGTCCTTCGGGGCAATCGTTCCCTTGAACGTATTATCGTCCCGAAGCTCATAGCCTCCCGATTGATTGGCGAAGCCGATGGCCTGATAGCGCCTGCCCCTTACCTCATAGCAGATACATTTGAGGAAAGGTATTGCCCTGCTAAGGTCGATACAGCGCTTATCGGTAAGATAGGCCTCTAAGTGAGGAGGCAAGGTGTCTGATACCTCTATCAGTTTCCTTGCCCCACTTGGCTGCCATGGCGTGACTGGACCGGTACCTATGCCTGACCTCTCTTTTGAAAGACCGTACGCTGCATCAAGGGAAGCGGTCTGTCCCAAACGGCAGATGGCTTCCTGCAGCGTGCAGCCCTCCAAGCGCATACAGAGGTCGATGATGCTGCCGCCCTTGCCCTCTCCATAGTCTATCCATAGGTTCTTCCGTGTGTCAACCTTGAAGCTCGGATGCGTTTCTTCCCTCAGCGGTGAGCGGTACATGGCATAGGCAGGTGTCCTGCGCACGGGCTTAATGCCTTTCCTTTCAAGATACTCCACGATGGGGTATCGCTTGATGAGTGATAAATCTTCTTCTTTCATTGTCGTGATACTTTAAGTGTTTGAATTATAAAGGATTGTTTGAACTATATTTGATTGCATTTGAATATTTTGTCCTTTTCCTAAGTTTTCCCCTCCAAACTTTTTTCATCTTTCTTCTTACTACAGACTACTTTATCCTAAATTATTGATAATCAGGTGTATTTTATTGTTTCTGATATAACTACGCATGCTACTACATTTGGCTACTGCAACTACCCAGCAAAGGACACGGCAGGATTTTCCTTACCTTGTACACATAGATAGGACTGCCACCATCTCGCCTTCTGCTCACTTTCTCAAAGCCTGCCCTTTTAAGGGCTTCGCCCATACGTTTGGAGGTCAGGGGCTGCCGGGTATAGATACCCAGATAGGTAAGGATTTCCGTAGTGGTCATATAGGAGCAATGGGGATTATCATCAGTTGGTTTCTCGAAGCACCTCAACAGAAGTTCCGTTTCTGCGGTCTGCACTTGGAAATCCTCGCTCTCCCTGTATAGTTCCACTATTTCATCATCGTCAAACCAATAGCGGAAACCTGCATTTAGCAGGGCTTTGGCTTCCGCATAGACACTGTCCATAGAAATAGCCTTTGCACGTTCTATATCAATGGAAAGCACCTCAAAGGGCAGGAACCGTCTGCTTCCTGTGGGGTCTGTCAGGAAGTCGTTGCCGTTCACCGATGCCACGAAACTTGCCAAGTGTGGGTGTTCCTCCACATACTTGTCGTAGGGCATGCGGTATTTGACCATCGGGCAGGTTATGAGGTTCTTCAGTTCGTTCTCATCCCTCTTGTTGAGTGCTTTGAGCTGGTCGTCGATGTTTACGATAAGGTTCTGCCCGATATAGGTGAGCGTGTCCTTCTCCTGTGGATATATCTTTCCCGTGTAGCTGTAACCGTACAAGGAAGGAGGACAGAGCAAATCCAAGAATGTAGTCTTGAACTTTCCCTGCTCGCCTGTCAGCACGAGGCAGGTGTGGTTACGGCACTCGCGGTCGTCCATTGCGTTGGCGACCACTGCCACAAGCCATTTGATGAGGTATTGTAACCATTTGTCGGAGTTGCGCACCACAACGCAACTTGCCAGTTCGGGAATGGCTTTCAGTGAAAGGGAGGAGATATTACTATTACCTTCATCACAGCCTATATCCACCAATGGCAATGCCTTGAAATATTCCTGTATGGGATTGATGCGTGGTGAGAAGCTACTCTCGGTGATAGAGTACAGGTTATCCGATGAGGTTATTATCCCGATGTCGTTGTCTATCTCCCTTCGGAGCGTGTTGATTTCATAGCGACCTACTTTTGAGAAGTGAGCATCGTTCTTGCTTCGGTATTCAGTTCTTCCCAATACCGTATTGTATCTGAATTCATAGTAGTTGGAAAGATAGGCTTCTATCTCCGAGTTCTTGGAGGAAGTTTTTCTCGGTCTGAGTGTGCTGTACCCATCCTCCAATTTGCCTTTATCTGCGCTTGTTTTCATTATATGCTTGGTTTTGTTTCCAAGATCTAAGTTATCAAGAGAACAGGTAAGTTCCAAGCATTCGGAGAGTGCTTGCATAATGTTGCGCCCATTGGCAATGAAGTTCGCAGGGATTTTTATGGAGACAGGGAGAGAAAAGACTGATTTAAGCCAAAACAGGAGGATAAAACAACAAGAGTGGGCAAAGATAGAAGTGTGCCCCTTGCGCACGCTTGCAGTATTCTGCACCGATATTACAAACGACAGAATCAGCACAGAAATATGGTAGCGTTTGCCCACATCGAAAGTGCCACAAGCTGCCACCTGAACATAAGCCGATTGAATTGGATATGCACCGCCCTGTCTTTTCACCAAAAGGCGGTGAAAGAAGAAAACAGGGCAAAAAGATGCATATGTCTGCCAATGGAATGCGTTGCCTTTTCCTTTAAGTTCCCTACATTTCCCTGCTGTTCCCTCGTGCTTTGAAGTATGGGAAACGCATCCTACTTTTGCAGGCAGAAATGTGCGATAAGGCGCAAAACAAGAATAGGAATTACAAACAAAACAATAATAGAACTATGGGATATTTTATCATTACGGACACAAATTGGGCAAGGCTGAGGGACGAGATACTCAGTCTTGCCGAGACCTGCCACAAGGCATTCGGGGAACAGAGCAGGCACACGGATTGGCTACACAACGGTGACGTATGTAAGTTGCTCAACATCAGCAAGCGCACCTTGCAGCACTACCGTGATACGGGTGTACTGCCATTCTCCCAAATCGGGCACAAGTGCTACTACAAGCGTGAGGATGTGGAACGATTGTTGGAAACCAAATCAGTGAAATCGAACACAGACAAATCTAAGAACAACAAATAAGATAAGAGTTTTATGGAATCAGTAAAGGACTTGAATATGGATGCGGACGACATACAGGTGGTGCTGTCCGCTATCAATAGTGTAAGCAAACGTATAAAGGAAGTGGCACAGACACACAAGCCACTATTTGGCGGTAAACATTTCCTTACGGGCAAGGAAGTGTGCGAGCGGCTGTATATCAGCCCCCGCACCTTGCAAGACTATCGGGACAAAGGGATTATTTCCTATACGCAGTTTGCAGGGAAGATTCTCTATAAGGCCTCGGACTTGGAAAGGATTTTGAAGGATAACTATAAATAACAAGCATATTCCATCATAATTTTTCTCAATAAGAATGTAACATAAGAAATTATGATTATAATTCTTCAACTACTTGATGCCAAGCAACAAAAAGCCTTCAAGTAGGAAATGCGGCAGGCCTTTCAAAAAGGCTACGAAGACCGATATGGGGACAGACGGTGAATCTGTACTGCCCATTCAGAATATCGACCGCTCCTTGCAACCCCAAGGAGCCCAAGCCTACGAAGCTGTGCTCAATGGAACGCGCATTGGCGGTGACGTTATCAATATAGATAAAGAGTACGGTGGTCTTGACTTCCTTTATGTTAAGGGGGGCGCTCAGAGTAAAGGTGAGAGTAAAAACACCTGGGTGTGCGTGACTTTCATATCGTGGTATAGTACCACTCTGACCCCAATATGCCCGACATATTTGCCGAAGACGACGGCATGTTCAGGTTTGAAAAACGGATGGGTGAGGTGTAGTAATGTAGTATAGATGACAGAATGATAATTTATCTAACTTTCTACATTATAACCCATTCCCTTTCACCGTTTTAACGCTTATTGTAGTAATGTAGTAGGATAATATCAGTGAAAGAAAAAGTAAAACAGTTATTAGTTGTATATAAACAGAAATATCGGTGTTGTGGTTGTATAAAATCTAACAGAGGATGAGTGAGATTGACACACCCTCCCGCAATGTGACCAGATTCGGTTTTACCCTATCTTGTCGCAATTGAAGTACGACCGGTTATTATTATGTTTTACAAATTCTGAGTGCAATCGAGTAGGTTTCCTCCTTTTCGATTTTTGTAAATGCCCTGCACGTTCTAAATGCAGAATAAGATGGCAAAAATAGGGCAAATGTTTCCTAACAAAGAAGGTCGTGTTCCAAAGAACAGTGCTTATTTTCCAGAAATTAGAGGACTCAATTTCCTCAAAAATGAGTTTGTTTGGGATAATCTCTTATAAGAAATATTGACATCGCCCAAGACTACCCCTTAGGAAAAAAAGGAGTGAGATGGACATGTTCCAACTCACTCCTTTTTATAATCGTAATGCATTCCTCTCTTTCCTATCGCGGAAACATCCGTTCCTGATTAAATCTGCGTCACCAGATAGTTCTGCAGTCCGATGGTGTCAATCATCTTCACCTGACTTTCCAGCCAGCGAAGGTGTTCTTCCTCTGCGGCAATATACTCCGTGAGAATATCCTGTGTAACAGGATCCATATCATTAGCTTCCTTGAGCATCGTAAGAAATTCATCCACTGCCTTAGACTGCATTTTGGCCTCCTCACGTATCATCTGCTCTACATCGTAATAAAGCGGATATGATTCAATCTTGATGTCGAGGTTACCCCCCAAGTCGAGGATGCGCCGAGTCATTGTGGCAACATCCTCCA
Source organism: Prevotella dentasini JCM 15908 (assembly GCF_000614065.1). Lineage (GTDB taxonomy): Bacteria > Bacteroidota > Bacteroidia > Bacteroidales > Bacteroidaceae > Prevotella > Prevotella dentasini. The sequence continues at coordinate 123,391 of NZ_BAKG01000005.1, forward strand.
TTTCTTCATCATACTCCTCGCGCATTTTCTTGGAAAGTTTGGTAAATCCCTGTCTTTCGCAGATGATAGAGTGGAACAGATGCATTTTGGCACCGTCGAGACCGCCGATGATTGATTTTAGAATGTCTATTGTTTTCATTGTTAAATTTATTTTGAATTATTTCCTGTTGCAAAGTTATAGGAAAAATCGCAAAGACTCTATGGTCATTTTGCTGAAATGTTTTGCGATTTTTCCTTTTTCTCTTGTTATATTAGCTAAAAAAACAGTATATTTGCAGTCAAAACTACGTGCAATTATGGAAAAGCAGCCTCCTTTTCATCCTTTCACGGCGCAGGCCGACGAGATTGCCGAGCGCGGTCTTGTGGTTTTCGACGATATCCGCTCGATGCCTCTTTATAATGAGCCTTACGTCACTGATCTAATGACAATAGGTCTTACACTAAGCGGATGGGTCAGGATGGAATGTAACATGCAGGCCGTTACGCTTCAGGCTCACGACCTTGTCGTATTTATGCCAAGTCACACCCTCTGTTTCAGCGAGACATCGGCCGACTATAAGGCCATGGTTATCGTTATGTCTCGTGCCTTCCAGGAAGAGATGAGGCTACGTTACCCTGATGGTTATCGCAACACCAACCACTATCTCTATCGTCAGGACATCAGTCTGACCAACCATCAGTTTCAACGTATCGTTGGCATGTTTCGTCTGTTGCGCGACATCAGCAGCGAAGACGGCTCATGTCGTACTGCCATGCTTGGTTATCTGCTCGAAGTGATGTTTATGCAGATGGAGGACTACCGCATAGAGAACGGCATAGAACCCTACATTCCCACACTCCGCGAAGAACTTTTCTACAATTTCTATCACGCCGTAGAGCAGCACTACCGCGAGAGTCGCGAGGTACATTTCTATGCCGACCTGTTCCACCTCTCGCCAAAGCACTTCGCTGCTGTCATCAAACAGCAGACGAATATCGGAGCACTTCAGTGGATCAATAGTTACGTCATTATCCAGGCCAAATTCCTGCTACGTCATCATCGCCAGATGACCATGCAGGAGATTTCCAACCACCTCGGCTTCCCTGACCAAGCCGCATTCAGCCGCTACTTCAAAACCAATACAGGACTTTCACCCACAGAATATAGAGAACAGAATTGAATAATGGAACAGGATAGAAGCACTATGCTCGGAACGGGCAATACTCTCGTCTCTCGGTGCTACAACTCCTGCTCTATGCTCCATGTTGCTTCGAGCATACTGTTGCTTGTCAATGGTTTTCTTATTGGCTGGTAACAGGCGATATTGCCTATGTCTTGGCAACCGCATCATTCTTATACTTAGCAATGAGTCTGTCCATGTCCTCTGAAATCTTCCTGTCCGTTACCTGTGCATGAATCTGCGTGCTTGATATAGAAGCGTGTCCCATCATCTTGGCTATGCTCTCAATGGGGATTCCAGCATTGAGTGTCATGGTGCCGAAAGTGTGCCTTGCCATGTGGAACGACAACCTTTCCTTAATGCCGCAAGCCTTGCCTACAATGCTAAGTCTGTCGTTTATCACGCTCCGGCTGCACTCACGGGGAAAGATAAGTGTCTCACCTTTTTCTTTCACCGCTTTTTGTTTTCCATTCAGATTCTGCTCTTCCAGACAATGGCGGATAATGGCCTCTGCTATCGGATGTAGTGGCACAATGAACTCCATCTTTGTCTTTTGGCGTTCCTTACGGATATACTTCCTCCCATCCGCTGCCGTTTGGATATGTTTATATTGCAGGTGTTCCATATCGGCGATTGCCAATCCCGTAAAGCAGGAAAAGACGAACATCAGTCTTGCCTGTTCTGCTTCCCTGTCATTCATCGTCATTGCCATGAGCTTTGCAACATTACTCTTCTGCAGGAAGCGAATCTTCTTTTCTTCTTTCTCATACTTGGCATGCTCAAAAGGATTGTAGCGGATAATCCTTTGACTTACTGCATGGAACATCAGCCTGCTCAGCCAGCAGAGATTGTTGTTGATTGTAGTTCCCTTCAATCCTCGCTTTTTGAGAAAGAAACGGTATTCCTCAAACAAATCCTCCGTAATGGTGGAAATGGGTATGTCCTGCAATCCTTTATCTTTGACAAACTCACGGAGATTTCTGTCAGAATGGGACAGGTTCAGAAAAGTTCCCTCCGCTCTTGACCTGCCAATACTTTCCTTGACTGCTTGCAGTTCCGCCCTGCTCATGGCAAGGAGAGTTGTAGGATGGGTGGCAATGCCTTGCAGGTGGTTCTTGATGAATTCAGCACTTACCACTCCATCCCTTGTCAGTATATCCTGATAGGTCTTTTCCACAAGTTCCCTGAACTCATGGAGTCTTTGATTGGTCTTTCTGTCAGTTGTCAAGCCCTGCTTCGTGTTCCACTCGGAGGGCTTACACTCTTCGCCTGTGGTAATGGCTGCGCTTTTTCCGTCTATGGTAATACGGCAGAGAATGGCTGTCCTTCCGTCTGCCTTTGTCTTCTGTCTGTTGATATAGAATAGTATCTTGAATGTACTTCTCATAATGGTTGTCATTTATATGGTCAAACGTAAATCTTCGGTGAAAGAGAGGAAGCGGTCAAACTCCTCAAAGAGTTTCTGTGGGGTTACCTTTGCATAGCGTTCAGTCATGCTTATGTTGGAATGTCCCAACATCTTGCTCACTGTCTCTATGGGTACGCCCTGTTCAAGTGTGATGAGCGTTGCGAAAGTGTGCCTTGCAGTATGCGTGGTAAAGGGAAAGGATATACCTGCACGAAGCCGAAGGGATTTCAGACAGGTCTGATAACTCTTGTACTTGATATAGGGAAGCAGCGTTTCCCTTTCATCGCTACGGTACTTCGCTATTAGCCTAACGGCTTCGGGCAGCAGCTTGATACGGCATAGCACACCTGTCTTCTGGCGGTTGAACCTCAACCACAGACTGCCTTCATCATCACGGACAAGATGGGATTTGTTCAGTTCCATCAAATCGCAATAGGCTGCACCGACATAGCAGGCAAAGAGAAAGATGTCCCTTGCTGTTTCCATTTCCTCCTCCAAATCATCAAAGCGGAGAGCCTTTAACTTGTCCAATGCTCCCCTGTCAAGAGTCTTTGGCAGTTTCTTGTCGCCCTTGCTGATTTTGGCTTTGTCAAATAATAGTACATCGGCTAATCCCTCACGGTAAGCCAGTCTGCATACCGTCTTCAAATGCGTGGCTACATTATAGAACGTGCTTTCCTGAAAACCACACTCACCTAAGAAATACTGTCGGAACTTATGGATAAAATTCTCTGTAAGTTGCGAGAATGCCAAGTCTGAAACCTTGTACTTCCGTTGAATAAACTTCTGTAAGTGTATGCGGGTGGAGTGGTAGCCGTGTATGGCTCCTTCTTTGATGTCTATACCTACATGGTTTTCCTTTTCCTTGATGAGCATGTCCAGCCTTTCGATGAGCATGCACTGTGTCTGCACGCTGCCCTGAAACTGCTCCTTTATATCGGTCGCGTCAAATGAGCAACCTTTGGAGAGCAAGGACTGATAAGCAGACTGAACGGATAGCAACAGGTTTTCCAACCTGCCGTTCACTTCCACTGCCTCTCGGCTCTTACCGTCCATTCGGCTCTCACGTGGATTCCAAAGATTAGGATTGCAGGAGAGCTTACAACTGAACTGCGCAACACTTCTTCCAAGTGTGATTCGCCCCATAATCGGAGCTTTCCCCGACTTGTCCAGACCGCTCTTTTTGAGGTAGAGCAACACCTTCATTTTCTCTTGTTTCATACGCTTTAATATTTGTGGGCAAAGTTACCCGAATTAAAGCGTTCCTTACTTATGCAGAAAACTGCTGACCGTAGCAACAGCCACACGAGCGAAAATAATTCAGTTACCGAATATTACTTCATTGTTACCTATGGCGAAATCGGGTAACGCTTTGGTAACTGAACTTCTGCCTAAATCTGCATATTACTGCCCTTTACGAACAGGGCATTTTTATGCAAATCGTTCCGTTTCCCCCTCATTATCAGTTAGTTTGCTCCAACTTCTGCCTTTCTTCTTTTTCAAGGATTAGTTGCACCGTGAAAGTGCCGTTTTCGCAGAGCCGTTCCGGCTCTTTCTCTGTTGGATGCCGTTCATGCCGTTCTGTCAGGTATTGCCTTTCCGGTCGGCATCTGTGCTGGCCGGCAGTTGTTTTACGGGGCTTCGGACAGCCGGATGCAGACAGGGCGATGTGGAAAACCGAAGTGGCAGGCTGGCGGACTGACTGCATACGCCTGTCGAAATCTGCATTAATCCTCTGAAAATTCAGAGATTCTTCGTATCTTTGCCGACCTAATCAATAGTTTATATTATGTTACTGAACATTAGTTTCATTCTTGTCGGCATCGTTCTCGTGCTGTGGGGGGCCGACCGTCTGACCGACGGTGCTGTCGGGATAGCCGAGAAGATGAAGATGCCGCAGATAGTTATCGGCCTGACCATCGTGGCCATGGGGACGAGCATGCCCGAATTTTGCGTCAGTCTTGTCTCTGCGCTGAAAGGAACGCCCGACCTTGCCGTGGGCAATATTGTCGGGTCGAATATCTTCAATGCGCTGCTCATCGTGGGCGTTGCGGCGATGGTTACGCCGATGACCATTCTCAAGACTACCGTCCGCAAGGATATTCCCTTTGCCATGGTGGCTTCGGTGGTGCTGATGATGCTGTGTTTCGACGGGAAGATAGGCCGTACCGATGCCGCCATCCTCTTTGCCATGTTCCTTGTCTTCATGTATATGACGTTGCAGGGGGCAAAGGCCGATAAGAGCGAGATGCAGAAGGAGACCCGGCAGATGGTTGCGGCGGAGCAGCCGAAGAAGAGCATGCCGACGGGCATGTCGGTGCTGTGGATTGCCGTCGGTCTGGCGTGCCTTATCGGAGGCAGTAATCTCTTTGTCGAGGGGGCTACGCAGGTGGCTGCACAACTCGGAGTGTCGGAGGCGGTGATAGGTCTTACCATCGTGGCAGGCGGCACTTCGCTTCCCGAACTGGCAACGAGCGTCGTTTCTGCACGCAAGGGCAAGAGCGGCATTGCCATAGGCAACGTGCTTGGCTCTAACGTGTTCAACATTCTGGGCATCCTTGGTGCTACGGGTTTGGTAAGTCCGATGGTCATGCAGGGCATCACTATGAACGACCTTTCGGTGATGGTTGTCTCGATGATTCTGGTGTGGTTCTTCTCTTTTACCAAATATACTATCGAACGATGGGAAGGAGCCGTGCTGACGGCTGTGTTTGCAGGATATATGTGGTGGCTGATATAGCGGGGCCTCTCCGCACGCGCTGTGGTTCTGCCATTTTGCCGGGAGTATCTGCGACGGGCGTAAGGTTTTCATGGTTTCCCCACGAATTATCTCCTGTTCAATAATAGGACGATAATAGGAAAAGCGGTACGAAGGATAAAAGAAAAAGCACCGAAAGTCTTGGCTTTCGGTGCTTTCTTTATGTTGGGTGCGTTTTGGCTTCCCAGCCTCGCCATCCTGATGTTGCCGGTGTTTTACTTTAAGAGGCTTTCCAGCGTGGTCTGCAACTGCTCTCCGCGTAGGTCGAGGGCAATAATCTTGCCTTCCGGGTCGAGGAGGATGCTGGCCGGAATACTGCGGATGCCGTAGATGCCGGCTGCGGCAGACTGCCATCCCTTCAAGTCTGACATCTGCGGCCACGTCATGCCCATCTTCTCAACGGCGGCAGACCACTGCAGCTGTTTGTTGTCGAAGCTCACGCCGACTATTTCCAGACCCTTGTCGTGGAACCGCTTGTAGGCTTCTACCACGTTCGGCATTTCCTGACGGCAGGGTCCGCACCAGCTTGCCCAGAAGTCAACCAGTACGTATTTGCCCTTGCCTGCCCACTGGCTGAGCTTCACCTGCTTTCCGTTGAGGTCGTTCATGGTCAGGTCTTTGTACATCATTCCCGGATGGCGAAGCTCAAAGGCAGCCAAGAGCTGCTTGGGTTTCTCCATTTCCGGCTCGTTGTAGTAGCCGCTCTTGGGGTCGCAGAGAGCCTTGAGCTGCTCGTATTCAAGATTATACATGACAGCGGCAACGTACTTCGCAGGATATTTGGTGGCCTTGAACTTGTCGGCAATCTCAAGAGCTGTCTCGGTCTGTATGCGGTCGAGCGAGTCGGCTTTAGCTATGATGGAGCTGACCTGCTGCTTCTCTTCGTTGCTGAAACTGGCAGGGTCTTTCTTTGCCAGAGCCTTGTAGGCAGTCTCAATACTTTGGAACTCAGTCTCTATCTGGTTCATTTTCTCCTCGTATGGCTTGATGTCCTGTGCCTGAACGGCAAACGATGCTACTGAGAGCACGGCCATTAAAATAGTTTTCTTCATATTTCTGTTTCTTTGTTTAAGGGTGCAAAAGTAGTTATTTTCTTCGTAATTGGTGGGCTAATTAGTTTTTTTTATATGTTTGCAGTGCTGCAATGGACAGAAAAAAACGTTGTGCGGACGAAGTCTTTCCGTATGCTTCTGTGGCCCTGTGCAAGCTGTCCGAATACGAAAAATCCCCTGTCCGGCCAGTCTGTGGGCCGGACAGGGGATATGCCGTCGCTTTCAGGATAGGGTCAGGCGGCTATTCGCTTGCCTCCTCTTCCTTCTTCTTGCGTGTGCTTCTGCGCTTCTGGGGCTTCTCGTCTGCCGGCTTCTCGGTCTTGATGCCGGCCAGTTCGGGGTCTATGAGAATACGGCCGCAGTACTCGCAGACGATGATTTTCTTGTGCATCTTGATGTCGAGCTGACGCTGGGGCGGAATTTTGTTGAAGCAGCCACCGCAGGCATCGCGCTGCACATAGACGATACCGAGGCCGTTGCGTGCTCCTTTCCTGATGCGCTTGAAGCTGCGGAGCAGGCCCGGTTCTATTCTTGTCTCCAGTTCTGCCGTCCGTTCCTTGAGCTGTTCTTCTTCCTCCCGGGTTTCCTGCATGATTTCGTCCAGTTCGTTGCGCTTCTCTTCGAGTGCCTTCTTGCGGTCTTCTATCAGGTTCTCCGTCTCTTCGAGGTCGTGCTGACGCTCCTCAATCTTGTACTGTGCTTCCTTTATCTTCTTGTTGCACAGCTCTACTTCCAGCGTTTGGAACTCTATTTCCTTGGTCAGCGTGTCATACTCGCGGTTGTTGGCCACCATGTCAAGCTGCTTGTTGTAGCGTTCCAGACTGGCCTGTGCCTCTTCTATGTCGCCCTTCTTTTGGGTGATGGCCTTTTGGAAGTCGTCTATTTCGGAGCGTATTTTCTCCTGTCGGGTGTTCAGTCCTTCCAACTCGTCTTCCAAGTCGCGCACTTCGAGTGGCAGTTCGCCTCGTAATGCCCGCTTCTCGTCAATGGCCGAGAGGGTTGTCTGCAACTGGTAGAGGTTCTTCAGCTTCTCCTCTACGGGTAATTCTTTGGGATCTTTCTTTGCCATAGTTTATTTGTTGTTTTGTTTTCTCTAAGGAATAGTGGGCTGCCGCTTTCATAGGTAGATAATCGGGTTGGTGTTGATGTCTGTCAGGTGGCAGGTTACGCCCGGGCAGTCTCTCTCTATGATGTCGCGGAAGAGTTCTGCCGTGTATTGCTCGCTTTGGTAATGGCCGATGGAGCAAATCTGTATCTCCTGCTCGTGTCCGAAGAATTCGTGGTAGTGCATTTCGCCCGTGATGAATGCATCGGCACCGTTGGCAATGGCTTCTCCGAGCAGGAACGAGCCTGCACCGCCACAGAGGGCTATCTTGCGGATGCTTCTGCGCAGCAGCTGGTTGGCCTGTATGCACTCTGTTCCGAAACGTTCCTTGAGCAGGAGGATAAGGTCGTCGGCGGCAATCGGTCCGTGCAATTCTCCGATAACGCCCTCGCTGCCTTCGGCGGTCAGCCCGTCGGCAGTAGCCTGAACGCTTTGCCGCTTGCCAATCATGCGGAGGTTCTCAAGTCCCAGTTTCTCTGCCATCTTGTAGTTGACGCCTCCTTGAACCGCGTCCATGTTGGTGTGCATGGCTACGATGGCTATGTCGTTCTTGACGGCCTTGTACACCGAGCGTTGTACAAAGTCGGTATCGGACAGCCGCGCCAACTTGTGGAAGATGAGCGGATGGTGGGCCACAATCAGGTTGCAGCCCTTGCGGATGGCCTCGTCTATGATTTCCTCGGTTACGTCAAGACACAATAAAGCCCCTGATACTTCCGTCTCTGTCAATCCAACTTGCAGGCCGGCATTGTCGTATCCTTCCTGCAAGGGCAGAGGCGCGAATCGTTCAAGGGCATCAATTACTTCCTTTATTTTCACGCTACGCATAAGTTTTTAGGCTGCAAAGGTACGAAATATATTCCTCTCTGCCAATTTCGGGATGCTTATTTTTCGTCAAAATATAGTCAGTGAGCCTTTGCAGGGCTGAAAATTTGTTGTTTTTATATGTTGATTGTCTGTCTTCGGGATTCCGGCCCGGCTTTTGGGGCTATGTCGGTAATCTGTGGAGGCATCTGCTTTTGCCCGGATGGTACGGTGCATCCGACTTGGCAGGCTGTTCAACTGGCAGGCAGTGATACGTCAGGATAGGGTAGGGGAGGAATGGGGTAGGAAGTCCAGTCGTTATTTCTTGATAGTATCCTTGGCTGCCGCTGCCTTTTCCGCCTCCTGCGCCCTGCGGTTTGCCTCCAAGGCATTGGCTTTACGGTGATACTGCATCACTTTCTTGCCGAACAGGGCAGCCATGGAGTCGGCAGAAAGATAGACCATCGTGCCGTCGTCGTGGCCGACGGAATCGTTCGGGATACGCCTTCCCTTCTCGTCAATCGTATCCTTATATATGTAGAGCCACCCGTTGTAGATATGCCAGCTCGTGTAGACCGTAACCTTCGGATACTCCACCGGGCTTTCGTCTTCGAGGGTATTGGCTTTCATAATATATCCTACAGGCGAGGCCTGATGGTAGCTCTTCAGCGTGAAACCGTATTCGCGGGGAACGAAAAGGGCCTCTTTCATCGAGTCAGTCATCTCCGCCATGATTTGCTCCTCGGTCTTGGTGGCACTCGGCTTCAGCTTCGGAATGACCTGAAACGTCCATGTCCCCTTCATCTGCTCCAAGTTAATGACCATCGTAGCCTCCTGTTTGTTGCGGGGATTAACCAGTATCGCCAGTTCGTCTCCAATCTCTATGTCGCCGAAGACCTTGTTGTTCTTCATGGCATTGACGATGTTGAACTTCACGGGATCGCCTCCTTCGTTGGGCAGGAAGACGATGACCGAGTCGGAACAACCGTCGCATGCCAGTCCGTAGAGCGTGCGGTCGCCTTTCAGTTTTGTTTCCTTGTCAATGGCACCACGGTCGCCAGAGGCCGCCTGATCGTAGCAGGCGGTCAGCGAGAGAACGGATAGCATGATGAGTAGCAGCCGGGCTGTTTTCTTCATTTTAGGATAGTTTTTGAATGTAAGAGGAGAAGCGGCAGTCCGCCCGGAAACCATTGGGAGAGTCTCCGCGGCATTGTCTGTTTCTTTTGCAAAGATAGTCAATTATTGCAAAAAAGACAGCAGGGCAGCCGTGTTTTGATTTTTTTTATCTAATTTTGCACGATGGATTGCATGTGGGCAATCCTTTGATTAGTAAAAGAGAACAAGAAATATGGGAAAGAAAATCAAGTTCAGTCTCATTTATCGAGACATGTGGCAAAGCTCAGGGAAGTTTCAGCCACGCAAGGATCAGTTGGTACGCATCGCACCTGTCTTCGTTGAGATGGGCTGCTTCGCCCGCGTAGAGACCAATGGTGGTGCTTTCGAGCAGGTAAACCTTTTGGCAGGCGAGAACCCTAACGACTCTGTGCGTGCCTATACGAAGATTCTGCACGAGGCAGGCATACAGACTCACATGCTTGACCGCGGTTTGAACGCCCTCCGTATGTACCCGGTGCCTGACGATGTACGCGCCATGATGTATCGCGTGAAGCATGCACAGGGCGTTGACATTCCCCGTATCTTCGATGGTCTGAACGACATCCGCAACATAGCTCCGTCCATCAAGTGGGCAAAGGAAGCCGGTATGATTCCGCAGGGTACGCTCTGCATCACCACCTCCCCGGTTCACACGCTCGAATACTACAGCAAGCTCGCTGACGAGGAAATCGCTGCCGGTGCAGAGGAAATCTGTCTGAAGGACATGGCCGGTATCGGTCAGCCTGCCTTCTTGGGTCAGCTGACGAAGATAATCAAGGAGAAACACCCGGACATTCTGCTCGAATATCATGGCCATTCCGGCCCGGGCCTGTCCATGGCATCCATGCTTGAGGTAGCCAAGAACGGCATTGACATTCTCGACGTAGCCATCGAGCCATTGTCGTGGGGCAAGGTTCATCCTGACGTTATCTCTGTTCAGAGCATGCTGAAGAACGCAGGATTCGACGTACCCGAAATAAACATGGACGCATACATGAAGGCCCGTGCCATGACGCAGGAGTTCATAGACGAGTGGTTGGGCTACTTCATCAATCCGCAGAACAAGGTTATGAGTTCGCTTCTGCTCGGTTGCGGTCTCCCCGGCGGCATGATGGGGTCCATGATGGCCGACCTCGGCGGTATCCGCGCCACCATCAACAACCTCCGCAAGAAGAAGGGAGAACCTGAACTGAGCGTTGACGACATGCTCGTAAAGCTCTTCGACGAAGTGGCATACGTATGGCCTCGCGTGGGCTATCCTCCATTGGTAACGCCGTTCTCCCAGTATACCAAGAACATCGCGCTGATGAACCTCCTCACCATCGAACAGGGCAAGGGCCGATTCGTGATGATGGACGACTCCATGTGGGGTATGATTCTTGGCAAGAGCGGTCGTGTGCCGGGCGAAATCTGTCAGGAACTCAAGGACCTTGCTGCACAGAAGGGTCTCGAATTTACCGATGCCGACCCCCATACGCTGCTGCCCAACGCCCTCGACGACTTCCGCAAGGAGATGGACGAGAACGGATGGGACTACGGACAGGACGAGGAAGAACTCTTCGAACTCGCCATGCACCCCGAGCAGTACCGCAACTACAAGAGCGGACAGGCTAAGAAGAATTTCCTTGCCGACCTTCAGGCCGCCAAGGATGCCAAGCTCGGTGCAAAGGTAAGCCCCGAAGAGGCTGCTGCCTTCAAGCATGCCAAGGCCGACGCCATCGTCTCGCCCGTCAAGGGACAGATATTCTGGGAGTTCCAAGGCGACGGTGAGGCTGTGACTGCTACAGAGCCGTTCATCGGCAAGGAATACAAGGAAGGCGACGCTTTCTGCTACGTTCAGGCTCCTTGGGGAGAATTTGTTGAGGTTCAGGCTGCCCTCGGTGGCAAGCTCGTTGAAATCAACGCCAAGCAAGGCTCTAAGGTCAACAAGGGCGACGTGATTGCCTATATCGAAAGAGAGCACGAGGCATAGCTCCAATTCACAATAGAAGAATCATAATTCATAATTGTTGCTGCAAGGGAATACTCTCTGTTGAAGTAACGGTTATGAATTATGCCTTTTTAGGGCGATACGGCTACTTCGCAGCTCTCTGCCCGCATGTCCGCCAACCTGTCAATTCGTCATCCAGTCAACCTGTCAGTTATCCCAATGGACTATCAGACTATCATCAACCAATACTATCCCGACGACAACGAACTCCGCCGCATACTCTTGCTTCACAGCCGCAGCGTTGCCGATAAGGCTCTGGCCATCCTCGACCGCCACCCCGGGCTGCACCTCGACCGCCAGTTTGTGGAAGAGGCTGCCATGCTTCACGACATCGGCATCGTCCGCTGCAATGCTCCGGAAATCCAGTGCTTCGGCACCGCACCCTATATCTGCCACGGGCGCATCGGGGCAGAGATGCTTCGGGCGGCCGGTTTTCCCCGGCATGCACGGGTCTGCGAACGGCATACGGGAGCAGGACTGACCGCACGGGACATTGTCGCCCGGAGTCTTCCCTTGCCCCATCAGGACTTCCTGCCCGAGACAATGGAGGAAAAGCTCGTCTGTTATGCCGATAAGTTCTTTTCCAAGACGCGGCTCAACCATGAGAAGACCGCCGAACAGGCAGAGCGCAGTCTGGCGAAGTTCGGCGAGGAAGGAGTTGTTCGTTTTCGCGAGTGGGCAACGTTGTTCGCATAGATTTATTGCACGTCATCCTTGCCTTTGCCGTAAGGATAGTTCGCAGTCGTTTTTCGGGTATGCAGGCTTGAATTTGTGAGGAAGCCACTTTCGCCAAACGAAAGTGGCTTTTTCATGCAGTCAAAGTGCCGTTTTCGCTGTGTCAAAGTGTCGTTTTCGTTATCCGTCCAGATTCTGTTGCCGTTCCGTTCAGGTCTGCTGGGCATTACATCCAGACGATTTGTCCTGTCGTGGGGGCTTTCCTTTGCTCCAAAAGCAGCTTGCGTGTAGGGCGAACGAAGCGGCGAAGGTATGCTGTCGGGAGCTGTGGGAGGGGTGATTGCCGTCTAAGACATTCCCCGCCGCAGTCATTGAACATTCTGAACTGAATAAGAAATAGTATTCACCATCTTCCATTTGTAGTTCTCATCCAAATCGGATATATCCTCTTGATGGAGGTAAATAGGCAGGAACACGCCCTGAGCATACTCCTTACATTCTATATCCTTTCTCCCGTTCTCCTCATAAAGGCTCATCCTATATATCTGCCAGCAGTCTGCATCGACGTGTATTTCGTAATTCTTCGACTTCAGCACGTGAATCCTATGCTCATTCTCGGTGTATGTGCCCAAGTATTTCAGTTTGCTGCCTTGTCTGCGCTTATCGTCTGGCTTGTGCTGTTCTTTCTTTAACTTTCTGATGGTGTCATACAGATAGTCGTATAGGTTCTTGTCCATTTCCCATTTCTTGTCCAAGAATGCTTCCTTCTCCGCCTCGGAAATGCCGCTGCTGCAGTCGGAGACCACACGGTCCGCCAACGACAGGCTTCCTTTGTCGAAGCTGACTTCTCCCCTGATGTTAATCATCATGTCGGGATGCGCCTCCATGCACTTGAATATCTTCTTGTATCCTAACAACGCCGAGGCAAGCCGGAGACCTTTTCGCAATAGCTCCGGATACTCGGCAAGGTTCCCCACAGACTCTATCCTGCAATCTGCAACAGCGCGGTACGACTTTATTCTACGCTTTAGCTTGGGAGTAGAAGAAAGTTTGTCGAGTATCATGGAAGCCATGTTGCCAGAGACGACCACTACTTCGTCCAACGACGTTTCTATCTTTTGGAGTTGGAAATCTATCGGGCCATTGTCCCCTCCCACCTGTACCGTTTTCTTCTGCACGGCATACCCTATCGACGATGCCTGCAAGGTGTAAGTCCCGGAAGGCAAGTCCTTTATGGCATATTTTCCGGACTTGTCGGCAGACACCGCCCTGCCGGTCTTTCCAATGATGACAGAGGCGAAGGGCAGTGGCTGTCTTTCCTCGTCTACGATACGGCCTTCAATGCTCTGGGCTTGGGAGACAAGGGTGTGTAGAAAGAGCATTGCGGTGATTATGCCGGTCAGCCAAACTTGCAGGACAGGAAGTTTCGGGCCTTTCCAGTATTCAGATGGGGATTTGTGTATAAATATATTCATAGTGCAGCCTTGTTTCAGGGATAGCCTAAACCGCCACAAAAATACTATAATTTCTGCGATTTTCAGCTTTCATAGCCGAATACTTTATGTCGTTCGGAATGGAAATGGTCTTCCGGCCTTAGGTTGCTGCAAAATCAGGAAGGCAGATAGTTAAGCCTTTTCCGCATGCCCCTGCACGTATTCCCTTGCCCCGGACAAGCTTTGTCATACGATGAGGCAGCCCTGACGATTCTGTTCTGAAAACGTTAAAAAGGCGAAAGAGGACAAAAGTTAGCCATTATTTCCTTAAATTTGCACGTCATTAGGTAAATGAGAAGTAAGACTGTCATATTCCTGTTGCTTGCCACGTTCGTTTTATCAATAGCAAGCAGCAATACATCTTTATGGAACGGCGCAAGGCGAAGCCCCATAAAGGATAGTGTCATCGTGTCCGATACCCTTCTGCAACGTGTAAAGACAGGGGAGAACGCTCCCAAGGAAGACATTGACACAACTAATATGGACTCCCTTCAGCTGGCTATCTATCACCATAATAAGGCTATAGACGACTCCATCCATGCCGACAGCGTGCAGCGGTCGCGTGCCAACGGAATCACGTCGCCCGTAGTCTATTCGGCAGACGACTCTCTCGTCTACGACGCTCTGACGGGTACGGCTTATCTCTACGGCTCGTCGAAGGTGGACTATCAGAACATGAAGCTCGCCAGCGACAAGGTGTATCTCAACATGGACAGCAGTCTTGTCCGTGCCACAGGCTCTGCCGACTCTACCGAGGAGAACGGACTTCGAGGCAAGCCTACCTTCTCGATGGGGAAGGATTCCTACGAGAGCGACACGATGGCCTATAACTTCAAGTCGGGCAAGGGCCTTATCAAAGGCGTATATACCGAGCAGCAGGAAGGATTTCTCAGTGGTGAGCGTGCCAAGCGCGATTCGTCGGGTGTCGTCTATATCGAACACGGACGCTATACTACCTGCGACGCTCCGCATCCTGACTTCTACATTGCCCTTTCGCGTGCCAAGGTACGTCCCGGCAAGGACGTTGTCTTCGGACCGGCCTATCTTGTCGTGGCAGACGTACCGTTGCCCTTGGCCATTCCCTACGGCTTTTTCCCATTCTCTAAGAAATATTCGAGCGGTCTTATCATGCCGAGCTACGGCGAGGAGCAGGACCGTGGCTTCTATCTGCGCGACGGTGGCTACTATTTCGCCATCAGCGACAAATGGGACCTGAAGCTCTTGGGCGAGATTTATACCAAAGGCTCGTGGGGTGTCAGCGTGGCAAGCAACTATCGGAGACGCTACAGGCATGCCGGTTCGTTCCTTTTCAGTTATCAGGACACCCGGATGGGCGACAAGGGTCTGCCCGACTACTCCCGGCAGGAGAGCTTCAAGCTGCAATGGAGCCATCGGCAGGACCCCAAGGCCAATCCGTTCAGTTCGCTCTCGGCCAGTGTCAACTTTGCCACGTCAAGCTACGAGCGCAACAACCTCAACAGCATGTACAATCCGCAGACGCTAACCCAGTCTACCCGTACATCGTCCGTCAGTTGGAGCACGAACTTTTCGAGCATAGGACTCTCGCTCAGCACTACGGCCAATCTGGCGCAGAACATGCGCGATTCTACCATTCAGCTCACCCTCCCGACCTGAACATCAGCCTCAGCCGTTTCTATCCCTTCAAGCGCAGGAATGGTGTCGGCAAGGAACGGTGGTACGAGAAAATATCAATGAGCTATACCGGACAGCTGTCCAATTCCATCAATACGACGGAAGACAAGCTGCTTCACAGCAATCTCATCAAGAACTGGCGAAATGCCTTCCAGCACAACATTCCCGTGCAGGGCAACTTCACCTTGTTCAATTATATCAATGTTTCGCCCTCCTTCAACTTTACCGACCGCATGTACTCCAAGAAGGTTTTGCGTGCGTGGGACAGCAGACTTGGCAAGGAGGTACGCGATACGACCTACGGATTTCATAACGTCTACAACTGGAGTCTGAACCTTTCTGCCAGTACGAAGGTCTATGGTTTCTGGACACCGAGCCGGAAACTCTTCGGCGACAAGATACAGGCCATCCGACACGTCATCACTCCGACGGTAAGTTTCTCGTATGCACCCAATTTCGGAGTACGCAGCTATGGATACCACGACAGCTACCAGTACACCGATGCCGACGGCAATGTGAAACTGGTGGAGTATTCACCCTACGAGAACGAGCTGTACGGAGTTCCCGGCCGGGGCAAGACGGAGATGATAACGTGGGACGTGAGCAACAACATCGAGATGAAGGTGAAGAGCGACAAGGACTCTACGGGCTTTAGGAAAATCAGCATCATTGACGAGTTGGGGGCTTCTATGTCTTACAATGCTGCTGCCGACTGGCATCGGTGGAGCGACCTTAGTGTGCGCCTGCGCCTGAAGTGGTGGAAGAACTACACATTCTCCGTAAACGCCCAGTTCGCCACCTATGCCTACGAGCTTGATGCCAATGGTAAGCCTTACGTGGGCAACCATACCGAATGGGGCTTCGGCAGGCTGCCGAGATTTCAGGGTATGTCGCAGAACTTCTCGTTCACCCTCAATCCGGAGAAGCTGAAGAAGTGGTTCGGAGGCAAGGACGATGAGGAAGACGAGGCTGCCGACGATGGTGAAGGTCCTGATACGGACATTGAGTCTAACATGGACGACGACTTGGAGCGTGGCAAGCATGCTGCCAAAAAGAAGAAGGGAAATATAGCCGAGACCGACGAAGACGGCTATATGCGCTTCTCCATGCCTTGGTCGCTGACCATCGGCTACGGCATTACCATGCGCGAGAACCATGAAGGGAAGTTCAATACCAACACCATGCGCTATCCCTACAAGTTCTCGCAGACACTCAACGTCAGCGGAAATATCCGTATCAGCGACGGATGGAATATCAACTTCTCTACGGGCTACGATTTCGAGAATCACGCTATGAGCATGACCACGGCAAGTCTGTCGCGCGACCTTCATTGCTTCAACATGAGTGCATCGGTCGTTCTCGCTCCTTATGCGTCTTATAACTTTACTTTCCGCTGCAACGCATCTACGCTGACAGATGCGCTGAAGTACGACAAGCACAGCGGTATCAGCAATTCCATATTGTGGTATTAGTTTTTTTCATGGGCGGGTCTTCGGTTATTTAGAGCCGCAGCTTTCATTTCTTTAGATGTGTGTACCCGCCCGTAAGAAGCAGCCTTGGCTTTTAGGGTTATTTCTCCCGAGCGGGAATCTCTCTTTGGAGTTATGCTAAAAATATTATATATTTGCAGTCTTAAGAGCTGTACTTAGAAATTAAATTATCATTATTTCATAAAGATGTTACATGGTTTTACAAACCTGCCAAGGAAGTTGGCTTGTATGGGTTTATTAACCGCATTTGTTTCCATTACGGATGCAAGGGCGCAATCGGAACTGCTGCTTGACCCTTATGCACGCGAGCCGATTCCTGTGGGAGCACCCGTATGGATGCAGGATATAGCGAAAGACCTTACGGGGGTGAACTATCATAAAATGGACTCGCTGTTCACCCTTTGGCAAGCTGCCGACAACGATGCCCGCGTGAAAACTCTTATAAGCTCAACACGAAGCACTATAAGTATTTTGGCAAGTTCCTTAAGAGATAAGCAGGCATTATTAAATTATTCATATCAAGTAAAAACAGATATATGCGACACAATATGGATAGAATAAAGAAATCATTCATTTGTATGGGCTTCTTTCTTTTGGGAGTTCAGGGAATGGCACAAGAAGCCGGTTCTGACAAATATCATCCGTATGCCCCGGCCGGAATACCGAAAGGAGCACCGCGGTGGATGGAGCGTCTGACCGATGTGGAGAATGTGAACTATTATGCCATGGTTGACTCTTTCGAGCATTTCAAGCACACGCATCCCGAGATGCAGCGTAAGACGCCCATGACCAAAGCTGTCATCAATTACTTTGGCAGATGGCAACGGACTTATTTGCCCTACGTGGCGAAGGATGGAAGGATAATAATGCCTCCGTTCAGCGAGTTCAGAAAGGCTGTGCACGCTGTCAACGCCAAGCACCAGCAGTTGTCTAAAACAAGAGACGCTGTGGCTACATCAAGGTGGGAGGTCCTTTCTCCGCTCCGCACTTACCACCGGGAAACCAAAGAGATGTATCCCGGACAGGCAAATGTGCAGCGTTTCGACATTGCGCGCACCAATCCTAACATCCTTTATAGTGGAACGGAGACAGGTATGGTGTTCAAGACGGTGGACAAGGGTGAGAACTGGATATCCTGTACTCCCGATTTCTTCTTTGGAGGAGCGATAAAGGCTGTGGAGATTTCGCAGCAGAATGCCGATAAGGTGCTCATCGCGGCAGGTGCTCTCTTGTGGCTTACCACCGATGGAGGTGCAACTTGGAAAGACATTACGCCCCAAGAAACGGGCGGTGCTACTATCCGCGATGCAGTCTTTCACCCCGAAGACGACAACCGCATGCTTGTTGGGACAACAAAAGCCTTGTACCAGACCACAGACAATGGCAACAGCTGGACATGGAAACACGATGGCGAGTGTTTCGACATCAAATACAAGCATGGTGATGCTAACACTATATATATAATGGTGAGAGATATCTATAAGGTTGCTATTTTGAAAGTAAGTACCGACGGCGGCTCTACCTTCGCAGACCGTTCGCCCAAGCTGGGTTACAATCTGGCATGTGGCCGTATTGGCCTGTCGGAAGCACCCGGTGGCGAGGACTACATTTATATAATAGCCTGTAAAACGGATATGGGAGACTTCTCTTACAGAGTATCCCAATATTTCGGCACGCCGGTATTGTTCAAGAGCAAGGACGGTGGTCTGACATGGGAACATCATGACGACATCATCAAGCAGATGCCTACTTATGAAATCCACATGGGGCAGGGCTATTACGATATGTTGATTTCCGCCTCGTCGAAAGACCCCGAGCAGGTGATGTTCGGCATGCTGGATCTATATTGGTCGAACGATGGCGGTAAGACGCTGATAAGAAAAGGCGGCTACTCCGGCCAGTTCAATTTGCACTGCGACATGCAGGACATCAAAGTATTGGGCGACGACACATGGGTTTCCTGCGATGGGGGTATCATTTACTCTCCCGACTTCTTCGACAAGCAGGCCGAGACGCGCATCAATGGTATTTACGCTTGCGAGTTCTGGGGATTTGACCAAGGCTGGAACGAAGACGTGATGGTGGGCGGACGCTACCACAACGGTGACATGGCCCAAATGGATAAGTATAATGGTGCCTCCATTCATCTGGGCGGCGGCGAAGCACCTACGGGATATGTGCTTTTGAGCAATCCCCGTAAAGTTGCCTTCTCTGACACAAATCCAAAGAATGTGATTCTTCCTGATGACTGGCAGGGTACGTTCGGGTCTTTCTCCGACTTCTGGACTTACCCCTACGAAGACATCATTGACGGTATGGGGTTGGAGTTCGACCCGCGCTACGCCAAGAGTTTCCTGCTTTTCAAAGGCTTTTACGATGACGAGACCAGCGTCTTATGGAAAACCGTAGATGACGGACAGAACTTTGTACAGCTTTACAAGTTCCCGACGCCCATCCGGTCGCATGTTATTTCACGGTCAAACCCAGACAAGATAGTAGTTTCCACATCGGGCAACATTTTCCAGTCCTTGGACGGCGGAAAGAGCTTCAAGGCCTATGATAAGATTCCTGACGGCGTGCGCAATGCGTATAAGTCAAAGGTGGCTGTTCATCCGCGCAATGAGAACGAAATCTGGGTAATTGCGTCCGAACCGGGCCAAGTGTACAGAACGAAGGACAATGGCCAGACTTGGGAACAGCTGGGCAAGGGATTGATATTCCCCAACAATAACCCGGAGGCGACACAGGACAACGAACCCGTAACCATCACCCGTTTGTTCCTGACCGGCAACGAGAAAAATGCGGCCTATGCCATCGGTTTCGTCTCCCGGCCCTTTGGCAGCGAGTTCGGTTTTATGGCACCGCGCGGCAGAGTGTACTATTGCGATGACACCACCGACGGATGGCAGGACTATTCCGAGGGTCTGCCGGCGGTCATCAGCCTTACGCGCATGCTTCCGTTCTACAAAGAAGGCAAAATCCGCATGGCCACCAACAACGGCATTTGGCAGAGAAACCTGAAAGACCCGGAGTTCAAGCCCATAGCACAGCCCTTGATTCTGAACGCGGGAACATCCGACAATCAGGGCAATGTCGACATGTATTTCGACAGCTATTCTATCGTGAACCAAAAGGATGCCACGTGGGAATGGAAGTTCGATCCCGAACCATTGAGCGTATCGAGCAAAACGGTCCGCAACCCCGTTGTGCGCATTGCCGCCGACCAAAGCTACGACGTTACCCTTACCGTTACCACGCCCCAAGGCTCTGACACCAAGACCATAAAGAAGATGATTGTAGGAAAGAAAGACGTTCCCACGAGCATTGCCGGACAGGAGGTCTTGGCGCACGACGTCGTGCTTTCTGCCAACACCTGCCCCCGGGGCGGCACAATCACGCTGAAGCCGCAAGGCATCGATGCCGACTGCAAGTGGCAGCTGTTCAGTGCCGGCGGCAAGGAGGTAGCCACGCAGACGGTCTCTGCCACGGCAACGACAAGCATCTCTACCGACGCGCTCACACCGGGCATGTATTTCTACCTATTGACTAATAAGACATTCAAGAAGACAGGCAGATTAATCATACAATGAGAAGAACCTTAGTTTTATGTACCGCATTATTGGCAACCACTGCAATGGTTGCCAATAACGAACAGGCCGACACTGCAGCCGTCAGGCTCGACGAGGTCGTGGTGTCGGCAAGCAAATGGAGACAGAACATCTCGGAACAGCCCAAGCGCATCAGTGTGATAACGCCCGGGGAGTCTCTGTTCCAGAATCCGCAGACGGCCGCCGACCTCTTGGAACTGTCGGGACAAGTCTATGTGCAGAAAAGCCAGTTGGGCGGCGGAAGCCCCATGATACGCGGATTTGCCACCAACCGGCTCCTGTACTCAGTAGACGGTATCCGCATGAACACCGCCATCTTCCGCTCGGGCAATTTGCAGAACGTCATCTCCTTGGACCCCTTCGCCATGGAGCGGACAGAGGTGCTGTTTGGCCCCGGCTCCGTCATTTACGGCAGCGATGCCATGGGCGGCGTGATGAGCTTTACCACCAAGAATCCCGTCTTCTCGCCGGTAGCCGGCAAGGTAAGGTGGGGGGCAGTGCTACGGCACGCTACTCCTCTGCCAACAACGAGCGCACCGGACATTTCGATGTAAGTGTGGGAGGCCGCAAATGGGCTTTCCTCACCAGTTTCAGCTCCTTTGACTTCGACGACTTAAAACAAGGCTCGCACGGTCCGGACGACTATCTGAAGCCGTACTTGGTAGAGCGTCAGAACAACGAGAAGGATGTTGCCGTCACCAATCCCGACCCTCTGGTGCAGTCGCCTTCGGGCTATTCGCAAGTCAACCTGATGCAGAAGATAGGCTTCAGCCTACCGGGCAGTGGGACTTGCAGTACGCCTTCCATTATTCTGCGACGTCCAACTATGCCCGGTACGACCGCCACACCCGCATCAAGAAAGGTCTGCCCCAATATGGCGAATGGAACTACGGCCCGCAGGTGTGGATGCTCAACCAGCTTACCGTGCAGCATCTTGCCGGGAATCTGTTCTACGACCGCATGGCGGTACGCTTGGGTGTACAGCGGTTTGAGGAAAGCCGCATAGACCGCAAGTTCAACAAGACCGGCAGAACCACGACCAAGGAAATAGTCGATGCCTATTCCGCAGGCTTCGACTTCACCAAGAACGTGGCCCGCCACTCGCTGTACTACGGCCTTGAGTATGTCTGCAACGACGTGCGCTCCAACGGGACGGAGACGAATATCGCCACCGGCGCGACGAAACCGGCCCTTGCCCGTTATCCGCAATCTCATTGGGCTTCGTATGCCGCCTATCTGCAAGCATTGTTCAGACTGTCAGACAAGCTGAACATAGAGGCAGGCGTGCGCTACAACTACTATCGCCTGTCGGCCGATTTCAGCAACAACGACCTCGAATTGGGCTTCGACCCCAAGCAGTCCAACCACAAGGGGGCTGTGTCGGGCAGTTTGGGACTTACCTACCGTCCCTCCTCCGACTGGCTCCTCTCCGTCAATGCCGGGCGTGGCTTCCGCACTCCCAACGTAGACGATATGGGCAAACTCTACGATTCGGTAGACGGTGCAGTGGTAGTGCCCAATCCGGGACTGAAGCCCGAGTACGCCCACAATGTGGAAGTGGGCATTGCCAAGACGTTCGGCACGTTCCTCAAGCTCGACCTCTCGGCCTATTACACCCATCTCGACAATGCCTTGGTGCGCAGGGACTTCCTCGTGAACGGGCAGGACCATATCGTGTATAAGGGAGAAGACGCCAAGGTCCTCGCCATTCAGAACGCAGCCTCTGCCTACGTGTCGGGCTTCCAGTTCGGCTGCTGCGCCACCCTCCCCATGGGCTTTGGCTGCAACATGCAGCTCAACCTGCAGCATGGCAAGGAAGAGCTGGACAACGGCGAGAGGAGCACCATCCGACACGCCGCACCTTTCTTCGGGCATGCGGCACTTACCTATCAGCACGACAACCTGACCATGGAGCTGTCCACCCGTTTTCAGGCCGAGCGGACATACGGGGACATGCCCGAGTCGGAGAAGTCGAAAACCGAAATGTATGCTCTCGACAGCGACGGCCACGTATATGCGCCGGCATGGATTACGCTCAATCTCAAGGCGCAGTACCGGCAGGGAAAGCACCTCGTGTTGAACGCCGGACTGGAAAACATCACCGACCGGCGATATCGTCATTACAGCTCGGGCATATCGGCACCGGGCCGCAACTTCGTCGTTTCGGCCACCTGTCTGTTTTAGCCATCCGGCCGTTGCGTCCGGCATGTTATAAAGGCAACGCTCCGTCCCCGGCATCGGGATGGGGCGTTTTTGGTTCTCTGCATAAATACGATACCCCCGATTGCCTCCCCCGGCATGTAGGGACAGCCCCGATTTCCGGCAGGATTGGCCGTTGTTTTCCGGGCTTCAGGGAGC
>NZ_BAKG01000004.1 GCF_000614065.1 Prevotella dentasini JCM 15908
TTTGCGGCAAGCGGAAAATTTATATACGGTTAGCGGAAAATTTATATACGGTTAGCGGAAAATTTATATACGGTTAGAAATTTACGGGGAAGCGGTTAGAAAAATATTTCTATACGTATAGAAATTTTCCGCTAACCGTATATAAATTTTAGGCCCCCCTGAAGCCCGGAAAACAACGGCCAATCCTGCCGGAAACCGGTACTATCCCCGCAAAAGATTTTAGAATTTTGTATCTTTCAGATAATCAATAAGATAAGAAAGAATAAAGGATAAAAGGGTTACGAGTTGGAAACGAGCGAGTTTCTTTCCCTTTCTTTATTCTGCAATGCCTCAAAGAACACGTTGTACTATGTTGCAAAGATAATGATTTTCTGATGAAAACAGCGTGTTTTTACGGAAATAAATTGCAGGCACACCTAAAAATAATCACATACTAAGTCCAATGAAAGTAATTTGAAAGGATTTTTTGTCTTATCATTACGTCTGAAAAAAAGGTCAGAATCAAACGATTTGGTATTGCAAGATGAGAGGAAATGAGAAAAATAAAACTTTTTAAAGAAAAATCCTTCGAAAAATTTGGCAGGTTGAAATATTTTGCATACTATTGCACTGAAAGCAGCAGAACAAATGTTCTGTTTTCAAGTTTAACGTTATGGATTTATGGAAAATCAGACAGATAAAGAAAACATAAGCAAAAGGGATATCATCCTTAACGAATCGTTCAGACTGTTCTTGAAAAAAGGATATGCAGCCGTATCCTTTTCGGACTTAGTGGAAGCGACCAATGTCTCTCGCGGCAACATGTTCCATCATTTCAAGAATAAAGAGGACATATTCCATCATGCCGTTGATAGATTTGTATTTGAGTTTCTCAGTGATAATGGGTATGACCTCCCTGATACCACAAGCCTGACACCATTAAAGGATTTCATTGACAGCCGTGTGGAAAACATCGGTCGGCGCATGAATTCATTTTTCATGATGACAAAGGGCACAGTCACCTCTGCCAATTTCATGTCATTCATACTGTACCTGAAAGACAATTACCCGAACTGGAAAGAGAAGTTTCAGGAATATGAGGACAGGAAGAACAATGAATGGCGTGAGGTGATAGAGCTTGCCAAACAGAAAGGAGAGATTACTCAAACTGTGGAAACAGAAAAGGTTATATCTTCCATAAGAAATATATATCTTGGATTGTCATACAGAAGTGCATTGAGTGCCCAGCTCTCCATTCCCGAAACTGAAAAATCAGATATACACAATATATAATTTAATAACCAAATAATGTTCCTATGGAAAAATCGGTATATATCAATGGCGTGTCGGCATATCCTAATGAAAAGTATACTTTTGACTTGATACAAAAAGATGAGACAGGTAAGATTGTCGGAGGGGAGACATTTGTTGTGGAAGCCCCGATACTTAGCTATAAGCCGATTGACATTGTCCCTGTTGAAGTCGGAGTGGGGGAATATGAACTCTCGGCAGACTGGCAAGGAACAGACTATTCTGCCCGCTGGACAGATAGAAATGGCAAAGATTTAGGAGAAGGAAATAAAATTACGGTAAATCCAACCGCAAAAAATAATGAATTCTCCGTAACAGCCCTCTCTTCTCAGGGTGAAATGGTGCGAGAAAGTATTACATTGGAATCCAAGACCGGATTGAAATCAGTCGCCCCCACATTGGTCGATGATTTTATAAATGTTGAGTTGCACAGTCCTGTCAATTCAAAAAATGCTGTGCTTCAAGTAAGCAGTTTAACACAAGGGACAATTCTATTGAATAAGGCTCTTCCTCTTGACACAAAAAAGATGCAGTTTGATGTAACTTCCTTACCAAACGGCATTTATCTACTCTCCTATTCTGTTGATGGTCAAATTATAGACAATAAGAAGTTCAATAAAAGATAATTATTTTTTCGGCAACGGGGAGGGGTACACACTTTCCTTGTTGCCATTTTTATAAAGTAAAAATTTTAGAGTGATGAAAAAAAATCTTTTGTTCGTATCTTTGTTTCTTGCCGTTTTTTTTCAAAAGGCGTGGGGGCAAGTCAGTTTCTATGATGCGAGAGTGAGCGAGTACGGGCAGTTAGAACAAGTTTTAGGAGACAAGTGGAATGCCATAGACTCTTTGGTTGTACATGGTCCGATCAACAAAACAGATTTTAAAACTATGTGGAAATGTAGTTTTAAAGGTAAACTCACTGTGTTGAACTTGGAAGATACTCAGATAGAAGGCCGAAAAATTCCGGATCTTGCATTATATAACCCTAAAAAACAAGATGGAACGAGTTCTATACATTTGAATATTCGGCGAATTATCCTTCCGGAAAATATTCAGGAAATCGGTGAATATGCTTTTATGAAAATGAAATTGGAAGAAATAAACTTTCCTCGAAATCTTAGAAAAATCGGCAGGGCTGCTTTTGCCAATTGTCATTGGTTTAAGACCAATCCCGTGATACCTGACGGGATGACCGAACTTCCTGCAAGATGTTTCTTGAATTGTCAATGTTTCGACAAAGTAACATTGCCAACGTCGCTGAAAATAATTTCGGATGACTGTTTTTATAACACAAGAATATCTGAAGTTAATTTCCCGGAAGGTTGGATAGTATTGGCGAGGGTGCATTTTATGCTTCTGATTTAATAATGGCAGATTTGCCCAATTCCGTAACTAAAATTGCATCATTCTCTTTCTCTATGTGTGATAGATTGCGCTATATACATATTCCTGAAAATGAATATATTACTTGCATTCCGGATTATTTTGCAGCCTATAATGATTCATTAGAGAGAGTAGATCTTCCTAATACCATAAAAAAGATCGGGGTTAGTTCTTTTGATTCAAATTACATGCTTAAAAGCATTAATCTTCCGGAAGGGTTAAAAAGCATAGAACAGAATGCTTTTTGGTATTGTGCATTCGATTCTATCATTTTTCCTGCTTCACTTGAGTTTTTAGGAGGTGGAAGTGGTGCCTATTGGAAATACATCAAGAATATTTATTCCCGTTCTCCCAACCCACCGTATTGTGCAGAAGACAAGATAAACCCGGGAAATGGACCATTCCACGGCTTTACCCCCAACGATATACCAGTCTATGTCCCCATCGGCTCGGGCGAGAAGTACCGTCAGGCTTTCGGCTGGAACTACTTCACCAATATCATCGAGACGGACAAGTTCCCATCCGGGATAGAAACACCTATGGCGGACGATGCAGGGAAGTGCAAAGTATATGGAAAAGACGGCATGCTTGTCATTGAGGTGGCGGAAAGCCTTTCTGCTCCTGTCCGTTATTCGGTTTATGCCATAGATGGCGAGATGATAGATCATGGAAGCCTAACTTCCTCCCATTCTATCCAAATACCATCAAGAGGCATTTATATTGTCCGTGTCGGCAACACTGTTCATAAAATATTGGTATAAAACCTATAAAATGATACTTGAACAGAAATAATGGTGGAGAACCGGACGGTGGACTTTCAGATAGTACGTTCATTGGGCAATCTGCTGCGAAAAATGCATGGAAGAATATAATCCCATCCTACATTCCTTATCTCTCTCGATAGTCAATGGTCAAACTCACCGCCTTCTCTTGCAGGGCGGTGAGTTCTTTTGTCAAACCGACAAGCTCCTGCAGCAATGCCTGTATGCTTTTCTCTGCCGTATAAAGGTACATCAGGCGGACAACTTGATTATAGTTTGTACCAATCTTATGTACTTGGGCTGTAAGTTCGGAGAGTTTGCGGTAATACTCCACGACAGACTTGTCCACTGTTATCACTTTGAAATGCTCACCCAATAATCTTGTACGCACGAATTCGGACTTGGACTTTGAACCAGACTTGTGATAAAGGTCTATTACCCGAAGCTGGTCTTTCGGGTCGGGCAGGCGGACGTGCCAGTCGTCCCACTTGTCGGGCATATCACCATACCTTTTCGGTACTCTTTTCCCTGATTTATTGCTTGCCATATACTCTTGTTTTTATTCTTCTAATTACGACTTCGAAGTGATTTAATCCCCCTTCGGGGCAAGGGTCTTTGTGGGACAAACGGTAGTTTGTGTCACAAAGACACACCTTGCTGATGTAGAAAATGGATTATAAGCCCATGCCGTGTTACTGCATTCATTGAATGCGGTAACTCTGCACAGGCTTGCATTCGAGGATTGCAGTTGTTCAGGGTTTCCGCCATCTTTCCACATCCTCCTTGTATTGATCGAGGTGTTCCCGAAGCACCTGTTCCACATATCCCAAAACATTCGCTCTCTGCTCCTTTACACTTACCATAGCTTCTTGGGTATCGGATTATAATATCTTTCAAGCATGGCTTGTACGTCGCTCTGTTTGTAGAGTATCTTTCCTCCGATTTTGCAGAAAGGAAGCGTTCCTGCATTTCTGTACTCTTGGAGCGTGCGTGTGCTGAGCCGTAATTGGCTGCAAACCTCCTCGCCCGTGAGGTAAACCTCTCCGCCCAGCATGGGGCGTGCTGTTGCGCAATACCGCTCCAGTTTCTTCAATGTACCCTCCATCAACTGTGAAAACAACTGCATCTGAGGGGCTTCCTGCGTAATGATTTCATTCTCTGCCATAATTCGTTCATTCCTTGACTTCATTCAGCATTTCACAGATGTTGGTCTGCTTGTAATAACACTTGTGTCCAATCATTGAGAAAGGGATTTTTCCCGTATCTCTGTATGATTGCAGGGTACGCTTGCTGATAACCCAAACGCTTGCACACGGCTTCGTTGTCGAGCCATTGCTCGGTCTCAGGAGGATTACCGATGAGCTGTTCCACACGATGGATAAAGTCTGCAAATTCGGAGCGATGTCGCTCCCACGCTTTGCGGTCGATGATAATGAGTTTCATTGCCTTGATTTTGTTTTAATTACGTTGTTGTTACTCGGCAAACAAACCCATATACAGTTCATTGCCGCTATTGTCGTGTGCAAAGGTAAGTGCAAGAAAGCATAGAAAAAAAGCAGGGAAACAGAGGGAAAACAAGGGAAGTTAAAGATGAAAACAATGGGAAGATACAAGAATTGCGGTAATGAGAAGAGGTGCCGGTTCGTTCCATATCAGCGAATATGGAAGCAGGTAACTCCCGAACATTCGAGAGTTCGACATATCGGACGTTCTATCGTTCGATAAACAGATAGTCCGAACGGTCGATATTTTGAAAGAACAATAGTTCTTTCTTCCGAGCGATTGAGAAATAGGGCAAAAGGTTATTTATACGATTGCACGATTGAATATTTGTTTTATCGCTTGCGTCCAAAGAGCCTGAGTATGCCGTATTCGTTCGGGCATTTTTTTGGGCGGTTCGCCTATTGCTGCAAGGTTGGAGTGAAAAATACGACCGCACGAAAGATTGTTTTGCAAGTATGATTGTATCAAGGTATAGAGAAAAAGCCCTGCGGTGGAGATTTTCCGCTCCATCTGCAGGGCTTGACCTTGCGGGCAATCAAGGCAACTGCCATACCTTTGCCCGACCGATTACGGCTTCAGGAGATTTGCGTGAGATTGTTTGCAGAGAATAAGCGTTGGCTTTATCCGTTCGTCTGACCGATTATTGGCAAGTTATTGCTCTCAATGAGCAGCACAATCGTGCCTGTGAGTTCGGTGCAAAGACGGTCGTATTGTCCGCTTGCGACAAATTCGTCCGTCAAACCGAACTTGTCGAATGTGGCTTGAACAGCCTTGTTCGACAACAAAACGGGTGCGAGTCTTTCAGGAAGCGATGCAGGCAGTTCCCTTTCAAACTCGTTTTCCAACACGGATACAAGCGTATCATACTTGGAGAAGTGCAACCCTTGATACAGAACCTCACTTGCCATGCTCTCCGCTTCGGGATGCGTGAAGCCCTGTGCCACTGCATCGCAGTAGGCGGTCAGTGCCATGTCTGCCCGTGCGGTGATAAATTCTATGTCTTGCAATCTTTCGGGGTGATGCTCACCAATGTAACTTCTTAGCTTCAACCGAAAGTAGGAAAGTTCCTTTGTATTTTTTATCTGTCTTCATTTTGTAGATATTTGATGATTTCTAAAATGCTGTTGTACCTTGCTTTTCGATGGATTCTGTATAGTCAGAAAAAGCCTTGCTTTTATGTTCCTGCAAACGGCTCATGTCCTCTCTGATTTTTAGGTCGGTAATCTTTCCATAAATCTGTGTCGTGCCAATGTCGCTGTGTCCGAGCATCTTACTGAGCGTTTCCATTGCCATACCGTTGGAAAGGCAGATGGTCGTGGCGAAAGTGTGGCGAGCCATGTGAAAGGTCAAGCCTTTCTCTATCCGGCATATCTGACCGATGTTTATACAGGCGAAAGATGCCTTGCTGACATTCAATGTCGGAAAAATCTGCTCATCGGGTTGCTTTCCTTTCATATAGATGTCCAGTATCTCCCTTGCGATGGCAGAAGAGGATGATGGCTTCCACGTCCGTCTTCTGCCTTTTGATGCGTATCTCACAAGTCCCGTCATCATAATGGTGGATATGCCTTGGGGTCAGTCGCAGCATATCCACACGAGCCAGTCCCGTGAAGGCACAGAAAATGAAGAGCTGCCTTGCCCGCTCGAACTGCTTGTTGATGATGGGCGTTTGCAAAATGCGGTTGAGCTCCTCCGTTGTAAGATACCTTCTCGTGCCGTGTGGCTTTTCCGCCTTGAAATCCACAAACGGGTCCCGGCGGATGTATTTTTTCCGTTGCCCGATGCCTATGAGCTTTCTCAGGAAGACAACCGTCATCTGAATGGTGGCGGGTGAAAGTCTGCGCTTGCTTTTCAGGTAGAAGTCCAAATCCTCTATAAAGCCATAATCCAACCGTGAATAGCAAATATCCGACACTCCGTATTTCTCCTGCAAAAACGACACTATAAGCTGCCTGTCATAGATATAGTTGCGAAAAGTGGATTGTGCGATGGTAACTCCCACACACGGGCGTTTTTCCTCTATAAAACGGTCTGCCTCTTCCATGAGCATGCCATTGTTTTGAGAATCCTCCGTCAGACGGCTTTTGAGAAGTTCTGCGCTTACATACCCCTTTTGCCAAACCAGCTCAGTGTATTTGGCTTGCATCTGTCCTTCCTTTTCTGTCAGTATGCGGTTGATGTTCTTCATTTCGTCAAGGTCGCCTTTGCATCTGCCATGCTTTGCGTCCCAATTGTCAGGATTGATTTCCAGCCCCATGCTGTATTGTACCTGCTGCCCGTCAATGGTAATGCGTCCCATTATCGGGCATTTGCCGTTCTTCTTCTGTTTGGAACGGTTGATGTAAAATAATGTCCTGAATGTACTGCGTGCCATAAACTATAATTTTAAGGTGAATGTGTGTTCTATCCGCTGTTGAATCTTCTGCATATCCTGTCTTATTCTTTCGGAATTGACCGCTGCATACACTTGTGTCGTTCTCAAATTTGTATGTCCCAACATGCCGCTTACGGTTTCTATCGGGACACCTGCCGACAGGGTGATGACCGATGCAAAGGTATGCCGGGCCATGTGAAAGGTCAGTGGAGCTTCCATACCGATACTCCTCTGTATGTAGTGCATTGCATTGTAAACCACGTCTCTTGGGGGAACATCAAACACATATCCTGCCCGTCTGCCCCTGTATCTTTCCATGATTATCTTGGCAGGAGGGAGAACCACTACTCGAAAAGGAGTCTTTGTCTTGACACGCTTGTTTTTTATACATAGCTTTCCTTCCTCAATGATGATGTTTTCCTCTTTGAGATTGCGTATGTCCGAAATTGCAAGACCGCTGAAGCAGGAGAACACGAACAAATCACGGACGACACGATATTTCTCCCATTTGACGGGCAGGTCGATAATCTTTTGCAGGTCGTCCTGCGTGATGTTTCTCGGTGTTCCTTTCAGTTTCTCGTAACTGTAGCCAATGAATGGGTACATGCCTGTCATGCCGTTTTTGACAGCCTTGTTCACAACCGCCTTTAAGGCGGTCAAGGCACTGCATATACTGCCACGCTTCAGTTTTCTGTCTATTGTCAGAAAGTATTCATAGCCTTCTATAAAGGAAATATCCAGCTCCATAAGCGGAATATCACTTAACTTGTACTTCCTCCGCATATACTCCCGAAGAAGCGTTTGCTGATAGGTGCGCAGCTCCAAAGTTTTCATTGCCCTGTCTATGCCCACCCTTTCCTCAATCTGTCTGAGGTATTCGGCATAGCACTCTAAAAGCATTGCGTTTTGACAAAGCTGTCCCTGATAGGCATTGCGCACGTCCGAAGCCGAGAATGTCTCTCCCCTTTCGCAGAGTTCCCGATAACGTGCGTGAACGAGCGCGGTGCATTCATTCAAATACCGGTTGATTGAATCTGCAATGGCACTCTTGCCGAGAAGACGTTGCTTCCTGCAGTCCCAAAGAGATAATGGGACTTTCTTTTTGGCGGAAAAGGCGGAATGCTTCCTGCCCAGTTCTATCCGTCCGATAAGCGGCACCATGCCTTTTTTGTCCGCTCGTTTAGCCTGTACGAAAAACGAGACTTTCAGTTTGTTTTCTTTCATTTTTTCTGTCGTTTTTTCTAAATTTCCTTTGTTTGCAAAGTACATACGAACAAGAATTCTTGAACTATGCAGAAAAATGAAAGATGAGGAATAAAAACCTATGGAACAGCTGTTTACATTCAATTCGTAACCCCTTTTTGCTTTGTGCCTTATGGGTTACGATTTGGTAACGGAACTATTGCCGTTTTTTGCCCGACCTTGCCATATCACAAAATGCAGCAAAGTGCATAAATTGCTGCTATTCAGAAGTTTCCGTTTACATTTACCATTTCTTCTTTCATTGTCTTTATTCTATGAACTATCCCCGCAAAGTGTGTAAGCTCATTTTTTATCTTCGTATTTGAAGAAAAAAAGAAAATGGAACTTACACGCTTTTATAGGACAGTACCGCTTCCGGGTTATTTCATGGTAAGGCTGTCGTGAATAGTTGTTGCGTCTATAGGGGTATGAAAAAGCCGTGCACCCATGTATTTTGCACATGGATGCACGGCTTTATAATGATAAATTCCGTCAGGTTCGCGTTGTCTGCCGGCCTATGGGGCGTATGTGGGGTGGGGCTTTCCGCCGGGCTTACTTTACAATTCCCTTTTCGAGATACTCGGCAAGGTTGGTGCGTACCTTTTCGGCAGCACCGTCGGAGGCTACTTTCGCCATGTCGTGGTCTACCATGAGATTGACCAGTTCCTCGAAAGTCGTTTTGGAAGGATTCCATCCCAGTTTGGCCTTTGCCTTTGTCGGGTCGCCCCAAAGATTGACCACGTCGGTCGGGCGGTAGAAGTCGGGGCTTACTTCTATGAGGATTTTTCCCGTTGCCTTGTCAATTCCCTTCTCGTCCATACCCTCGCCTTGGAACTCAAGCTCGATGCCCACGCGGCGGAAGGCATGGAGACAGAAGTCGCGAACGCTGTGCTGCACGCCCGTGGCAATGACAAAGTCTTCGGGCTTCTTTTGCTGCAGCAGCAGCCACATGCACTCGACGTAGTCCTTGGCGTAGCCCCAGTCGCGGAGCGAGGAGAGGTTGCCGAGGTAGAGCTTCTGCTGCAATCCCTGCCTGATTCGTGCCGCAGCGAGGGTTATCTTGCGTGTAACGAAGGTCTCGCCGCGCCGCTCGCTCTCGTGGTTGAAGAGGATTCCCGAACAGCAGTACATGCCATAGGCGTCGCGGTATTCCTTGACAATCCAGTAGCCGTAGAGCTTTGCCACGGCGTAGGGGCTGTAGGGATGGAAGGGTGTGTTCTCGTTCTGGGGCACTTCCTCTACCTTGCCGTACAGCTCGGATGTAGATGCCTGATAGATGCGGCAGGTCTTGGTAAGTCCGAGCTGCCGCACGGCTTCGAGTATGCGCAGCACGCCCACGGCATCGACGTCGGCTGTGAACTCGGGCGAATCGAAGCTGACCTGCACGTGGCTCTGTGCAGCGAGGTTGTATATTTCGGTCGGTCGCACGGAGCCGATGACTCCGAGTATGCTCATGGAGTCGCCGAGGTCGGCATAGTGGAGGTGGAAATGGGGCTGCCCCTCCAGATGGGCAATGCGCTCTCGGTAGTCGACGGACGAGCGGCGGATGATGCCGTGTACCTCGTAGCCTTTTTCTAAAAGCAGTTCTGCCAGATAGGATCCGTCCTGTCCGGTGATGCCTGTTATAAGTGCTGTTTTTTCCATATATTGTTGTATAGCGTTATTTCTTTTGGAGTGTTTCCTGAAATAGTCAATTGTTTCTTTTTCTCCATATCCAGTGGTAGATGCGGAACCATGGTTCCCACAGACATTCGGATGGGAAATACCACATCAGGCGGATGTCGCGCAGGATACGCTGGACGTTCTTGGCCATAGGCGAGGTATAGGTGCCGCTCAGTGTACGTTCGTCGTACTTGCCGAAATTTCCTCCTTCGGTCATCTCGTTGAGTAGCAGTTGTCCCAACCGTTTGTCGGGCTTGTCGAGCAGGTATTTCTCTTCCAGTCCGAAGACGCTTTGCATGAGCCACATTACGGCACGGGCAAATGACTTCAGTCCTAATTTTCGGAACAGATCTGCCCAGTTTGTTTCCTTGTCTGTTGCAGGTCTGTTGCGGAGGAGGTAATAGTAGTCAATGAGTTGCCGGAATCCGATACCTTCATGCAGGAGGTGGTTGTAAACGTGTGCCAGCATAAAGACAATATTGAAGCGAACCGTGGGTACACTGATGCTCCCTGAACCATTGGGCAGTTCTGCCGTATGGTTGAATTGTCGGTCGGCCTCTTGTGCGAAGAATTTCTGTAGGCGGTGGTTGTGAATGGGGCTGTTCATCCATTGCGGACGATAGTGCACCTCTATGGGGATGTTTTCTTTGGAGACGAAGTCTATATGATGGTAGCAGGCTTTTGATTTGGGGCAGAAGCGTCTGACGTAGGCGATGACTTCCTTTTCTTTTTGGCCGCCTTCCGGCCTGACCCACACATCTACATCGCCCGGCATACGCAGCAACGGGTCGGGATAGAGGAGGGCGGCTCCCTGTCCTTTCAGAAGACAGGTCTCGAATCCTTCTTTCCTGAAATTTTCCGTTGTCCATGCCGCCACTTTGTCGGTCTGGCGGTTTCTCTTTCGAATGGTGCCGACGATGCTCATCCATTCGAGTATATCGTCTTCGGTAGGCTTGTTGGCAATGTCGGAAAGCCGGCTGACGCCCTCCCAGCAGGTGCCCACGATGCTCTGCTTGCGGGCAAAGGCGAGGAGTGCGTGCCAGTTCATGTCTGACACGCACTCGGGAATCTCCGCCTCCTCGTGGAGACAGAATCTTAGAAACTCTATGTATTTGCCGATATTTCTATCTGCCGCCATACATGTTATCGTAGTACTTCATGTAGTCGCCACTCGTAACGTTGTCCATCCACTCCTGATGGTCGAGGTACCATTTTACGGTCTTCTCTATTCCTTCCTCGAACTGCAGGCTTGGTTCCCATCCGAGTTCCTTCTGTAGCTTTCGGCTGTCAATGGCGTAACGCTGGTCGTGGCCGAGACGGTCGGTAACGTGGGTGATGAGTCCGAGGTCTTCGCCCTCCTTGCGTCCCAGCAGTCGGTCGACGGTGTTGATGACAACTTTTATAATGTCGATGTTCTTCCACTCGTTGAATCCGCCGATGTTGTAGGTATCGGCCACGTTGCCTTTGTGGAATATCAGGTCGATGGCGCGTGCGTGGTCTTCAACGTAGAGCCAGTCGCGCACGTTGAGCTTCACCATATACGGGGAGCGGCTTGCGGTGGCGTATGTTGTTGATAAATAGTGGAATGAGCTTCTCCGGGAACTGATAGGGGCCATAGTTGTTCGAACAGTTGGTTACGATGGTCGCATGCCGTAGGTGTCGTGGAAGGCACGTACGAAATGATCCGAGCTGGCCTTTGACGCAGAGTAGGGTGAGTGGGGATTGTACTTCGTCGTTTCAAGAAAGAAGTCCCTGCCGTAGGCGTGATGGTGCTCCGAAGATGCTGCTGTCGTGAAGGGACTTTCTATGCCGTCAGGGTCGGTCAGTGAGAGTGCCCCGTACACCTCGTCGGTTGAAATGTGGTAGAACCGCTTGCCCTCGTACCGCTCGGGCAGCGACTCCCAGTAGAGCTTCGCTGCCTGTAGCAGGGCGAGCGTGCCCATGACGTTGGTCTGTGCGAAGGTGAACGGATCCTTGATGCTGCGGTCTACGTGGCTTTCTGCTGCCAGATGAATGATGCCGTCCACCTTCTCGTCTTGTATCAGGCGATAGAAGGCCTCGAAGTCGCAGACGTCCATTTTTACGAACCGATAGTTTGGCTTGTCCTCAATGTCCTTGAGGTTGGCGAGATTCCCGGCATACGTGAGCTTGTCGAGATTGATGATTTTATACTCTGGGTACTTGTTGACGAATAGTCTCACTACGTGCGACCCGATGAAACCGGCTCCGCCGGTAATGACGATTGTGCGCTTGTATGTCATAATGATGATATTGAAATATTTCTGTATATGAACTGTTTATGTCTGGTTTTCCTGCCAAGGATTGTGGTAAATGTGTAGCAGTTGTCGTCCGAAATGCCAGAAGAATGTCATGTCGTCAACGAAATACCGGTGGAATAGTCTTTTGGGCTCATGGAGGAAGCGGTAAAACCACTCCATCCCCAACTTGCGCCATGCCTTAGGGGCACGGCTGAGTGTTTCTGCTTCGAAATCTATGGTTGCACCCAATGCCAGCCATATCCTTACCCGCGGCATCAGATGCCGGTGTGCGATAATCCACTTCTCTTGCTTGGGTGCGCCCAGTCCTGTCAGTACGACCGTTGCATCACTTTGATTAATAACGTCTGCTATTCTTCGGCTTTCGTTCCTGTTAATGGAAAAACTGGGCGATAATGCTCCGACAGCAATTTTCCTTCCTATTCGGTTGTTGATGTTTTCCATCGCCTTTTGTGCTATGCCCTCTTTGCCGCCTAAGATGAAGATGCGTGTATTGTCATCTTTTGCATGGAAGTGGCAGAACTCGGGGAAGAAGCTGCTGCCGGGAATGGACTCACAGATAGGGACGGGGAGGAGGTGTGAGAGGAAGTATAGGATGCGCGAGTCGCAGATTATCCAGTCGGCCTGCTGATAACACTCGTAGAAATGCCGGTCATGTTGTAGTCGCACGAGATGGTCTACATTGGGCGTGAAGACCACACCGCTCTGCAGTCGTCGCAGAAATTCGCTCCTTGTCAGGTTGTCAATGCCAATATTCAGGATATCTACCTGCCCCCAATGCGCTCCCATAGAAATCTTAGTGGAAAGATTAAAGCAGCCTTGACATAACGGCTGCGGGTATGTGGCTCCTTGTACATGCGGTAAAGAAACCGCAGTCCGTAATTATCTACATTGTGGGTAATAGTCGGCTTTATTCTGTGCCGTTTGGTGGATGAATCCACCACATGTAAAGCCAATGCCTTGATAACCGGCTCGTCTGACTTTCAGGAGGAAGTCTTCCTGCATGATGATTCCCATTCCCACGATGAGGAAGTCGGGATTTAAAGTTGTAATCTTGCGCGCCTCTTGTTCTTTCTCTTCCTCGTTAGAGAAGAATCCGTTGCGATAGTAGGAGATATTGATTCCGGGGTAGCTCTTTCGGAATATATTTACTGCCTGTTCCAGCGATTCTTGTTTGGTGGCTACAATGGCAATGCTTTTTCTATTTGCGGTGGCATACTCGAATAGCTTGGGTGCCATCGAAGTCATATCAAAGCTCCTACGCTTGATGCTCTTCCCGTATAGTATCTTAATAGCTTTTACAAGTAACCCACCATCAGCGAAGATTCCATCAAACTCTGTGAATAACTCCTTATGCTTCAGTGCTTCAAGGTAGGATACGGGGTTGAGATAAGTATAGATACGAGCTTTTGTACAAAAGCCAGTTTCTCTCCAGCAGCCATCTGTCACCATTATCTGATTTATCAATGATGTCGTCATCAATTATTTATTTTATATTATATTTTGTTTGAGGTAGGCTATACTTTTCTTTTTTTCCTCCGCTATGTGTGTGTTCACAATAGTGTAGTCAATGGGGGCATCTTCTATAGTGGCTAGGTTGTCCGGATAGTAGACTATGCGTGAAGACAATTCGAATTGTTCCAGGAGTGAGGTGAGCTTGTTGTTGTTCATGCTTCGGACGATAGTGGCGAATTGCTTGTTGAACTTGATGGAGAAAATCGTTCCATGGAAGGTGTCTGTAATAATATAAGCTGCATCGCGGAAATAACCGAGCACTTCGAATGGTGTCGGGACAATGACCTCGTCGCACCATGGGAAGTAGTGCCCGATGGACAACAGGCGGAGTTTCTTGTTTTTGGCGAACGACCTGATGGCGGCAATTTCATCCTTGTCGGATATGCGTCCGGGATAGGAATAGACGATGATGTAGTCGCTCTTGTGCCGCTGTGTAGGAATGTGTTCGATGTAATCGTAGATGAGGACGGGGTCTACGTTCATTTGTGGAGAATGTCCTGTTAGTTCCTTTATCGTGCTGTAGCTGTTGATGTCGCGCACGGAGATGCTGTTGAGTTTTTTCAGATAGCCTGCCACTTCCTCCTTCAATCCCAAAGCTTCCATCTTCTTTGTGTCTGTAGCACCGAATGAGGCGGCATAGGTGATTATCCTATTGGCATCCAGTCCATGCCCGAAGAGCTGTGGGGAAAATCCGAACCACGTCTGTTGGGCAAAGTTGAACACTTCGTCACTGCCGATTACCACCATGTCGTAATGTTCTTTACCCGATTTCTTCTCTACTCCGAGATAGGGGATAAACTCTTTGGAGAATCGGGCCTGAAACTGATATATGGTCTTAAACCGACGGGAAAAATCCCATCCCCAAAGTCGGGACACGAGTTTCCGATAACGCGCTAATTTTGGCTGTTGATATTCTGCGAGCTGTCTGCCCGGGACGATATTGATAAAGTTTACCTGATGTCCCAAAGCCTCTATGTTCTTTTTGAGAGAGAATGCTTGGAGAAACGATCCATAGTTCTTTACCTCCTGCATGGAGAGTATGCCTATTTTCATTATGCTCAGAGTGTGCTTAGTAGTGAAAGATAATCCTTTTGGAAAGACTCGAAAGTGAAATTCTGTTTGTAGAGATTACGACCGGCCTCCGACATAGACAGATACTGGCTTTCCGTGAGTTGTGACAATTGGTTTAGACGGTCTGCAAGCTGCGCCCAGTCGTTTACGACAAAGCCGTTAACACCATCCTTCACTATTTCCTCGTTTCCGCCTACATTATTGCAGATAACCGGTGTACCCATCATATCTGCCTCTATCAGTGTGATAGGCAAACCCTCGTGTCGGGAATAAAGGAGCATGAAGTCTGCCTGATGCAACAAACTGTATATATCTGAACGATAGCCCAGATACTCAAATCGCTTGTCCGTACCAATTATCTGTTTCAATTCCTCACATTGCGGTCCTGTTCCCACGAAGCAAATCTTAACATTCTCCGAAAGCCGTTCTTTCAGATTTCTGACAATCTCAGTCTGTTGCTTCTGTTCATTGATTCGTGCCGGAAGAAGCAGCGTTACAGGCAGAGTTCCCCTATAAGGGTGGGGTTCTGGCTGTATATCCTTTACGCAGTTGTATATCTTCGTAATGTGTCTTGTAGGCACATGGAAGTATTCCGTCAGATTTTGGATACCGCTGTCAGAAATAGCCACAACGTGCTTGGGGAAGATAGACAGCAGCTTGTGCCCGAAAAGGGTATTGTGATGAATATACACGAGCTTTATCTTCTGAAAAAGGAGATGGTTCAACAGCCAGAACAGCAGGAGAAACTTGCGTTCGTGAAGAATGACTACCGAGTCATAGAAGTGAAAAGGTGATAAGAGCCTAATATACTCGTCCCGCATGATGTGATGATCGGTATGAATACGTTCAAACGGGATAGTACCCACTATTTTTGCATCGTACTCGTCCTGTATGGCACGATGTACGTCCATCATCACCTTTTGTACTCCCGTTACCTTATAAAGTTCGGAATTGAACGAATAGATTTTTTTCTTCATCGTGTCAGTTTATCTATGAGACTTGTAGAAGTTGTACATTCGCTTGACGATTTCAAACAGATGCCACTTGGAAGCATACATCTTCACCGTCTCTTTGATGCTGTGGTTCACAAGGTGGAACTCTTTGTCAATAGCTTCTAATGACTTGTTCTTGTCAAGGAAGGCTGCTATAATTTCATTTCTCCGCGGGTTCATTGGCGAAGGACGATTGAGATTGGCATTTTCCGCAAGTGCTTCCTTTAAGGTTCGCTCTTCCAAGAACGTATCTTTAAGCTGTCGCATCAGTCTTTCACCTTTCTCGTTGTTAGCCAACACTAACGACACGCCCTTCATCACATCATGTTTGAACGGAACTCCATAACGCCCCAATCCCCAGAAGTCGGCCAAGGAACAATCGCCTACGCGCTGTGGCTGCGCATAGGGACAATGGTAACAACACTCCCTGAACAAAGCCGATTTGTCGAAAGCCTCCATATAGAGGGCATCCACTCCATAAATAGGGCGCAATTTCTGATGGAAAGAAACGGATGGGGCAAAACCCCATCCGTTTCTTCGGCGAAATTCAAACGCTGAAGGACGAACACCGGCAAAACGTTCCGTCAGCTTCTGAAGATAGCTCTGCCAGACGCTGTCTGAGGGTACACCGTGGCATGCGAGGTCAAGCAATACGAGATGATTGTAGTCCTTGTGTAGGTAATCCTTTAATCCTGCAACTTGACAGGGTGTGCCACAGAAAAGTACCCATCGTCCTGTATGTAGGTATTTGCGGATGTCCTTATATACATTTCCTATCTCACTTTGCACATACTTACTGCCACGTAGAGGCACTAGTCCTTCTACAGTCTCTACTCCTTGATGGCAAAGATGGAGGTTGTTGTCGAAAGCCGTACCATAGACAATGCCACCCTGTGCTATCACGTATCTCGCAAAGGAGGAGAAAGCTCCCCCCGAGCTGCTCACGGTACGGTCGGTGTTGTTCCAAACGGCATAAGCCTGTGGGCTGTCTGAGTTTCTATTCTCCAAGGGTGTAACGACGGGACAGGAGCGTTCGCACAGTTTACATTCCACACATCTGTCCAAGTCTATTTGCGGATACTCAAAGCCCTCTTCATTCCTCTTCATTTCCAAGCAACCATGGTTGCAGGCGTTGAAGCAGGCGGCGCATCCCGTGCAGTCTTTTTTTTGTGCTAATGTGGGCATATCTCGTTATTTGATTACTAAACAATGAATGGTGCGAAGCTGTGCCCCCTTATTTCCACGTATTTGCATATTCAGTAAAATATCTATAAAACAGGTCTCCCTGTTTATATGGGTCACCAACCTGCCCCTGACCATCAAATTCTTTCATATAAATAATGGAGTCGCCTTTTACAGGGCGTGAGGAGAAAAATATCTTTCTCTCATAGGGTAGTTTGTCAAAATTCAGCATATCTTGCGGAGTACATAAATTCTGGTCGGAACCAATAATGACCAGTTTATCCATGTCCAGCCTCGTAGCACGGCGATACCATTTCTCTGCGGCCTCCTCTTCAGAGTAGTAATGGAGAAAGTGAATCTCTACTTTTCCATCCAATAAGCCTATGGGATACCAATGCTTCCATTTGCTCCTTCTTTCATCACCTATCTTATATTTTGAGTGTTCCACAAACTGTATTTGGGCCTTCTTCAGATAGAATTCAAGATTTTGTAAGAAATCAATATAGTCAGGATAAAAGAAATAAAGTCCAAGTGTAGGCGAGTTATATTTCATATTTAGGTCTTGCATAAAACGGCCGGCAAGACAGTTGGAGGAAATGATAGAAGTCTCCGGTGTGATTATCTCCTTGATAGTTTTCAGATAAGGCAACCTTTTATTACAAAGAATCCTATCCTCTCTTTCTTTATAAAGATGATATATATATAGGTTTCCCTCAGTTTGCTGGCAATTTTGCTAAGTAAAAGCATAGTAGAAATATTTTTAAAGGAATAGGTATATAGATATTGCACTCGTACAAACCTCAGATGTCTTATAATTATTTGAGTTATTTATTTTAATCGATAGTATCTGACGTAATCTATTAGTAAGGTGGCAGGAAGCTGCCTATCATCTACATTCTTTGCATTTTTTGAAGCATAAGTATGAGCTAACAGTAACTGATAATCTGTGTCAAAAGGCCATTCTTGTAAGTCGTGCTTTGCAATTTCGTAGGTTTTTACGTCATCCATATAACAAACGAGCCTGTCTTTGTACCATTCCAAAGTGTATATG
The DNA here is from genome assembly GCF_000614065.1 of Prevotella dentasini JCM 15908. Lineage (GTDB taxonomy): Bacteria > Bacteroidota > Bacteroidia > Bacteroidales > Bacteroidaceae > Prevotella > Prevotella dentasini. Next base: position 18,303 of record NZ_BAKG01000004.1, read on the forward strand.
TGCCAAGCTGAAACATCTTGATTCGTGAACATCGGATTTTGAATATGTTTCTTATTTCCTCTGAGTTTCCCCCATAGATGGACGTTAGCTTGGAATTTCTTTCGGTTCCAACTTCCGAAATATTCCATCACATCTATCTCGCCTCGCACATCTTTTCCTTTCACGTCGACAACCCGTAACCATAATGCAATCCATGAACCGAAACAAGCTGGGACTTTGGCCCGTATTACTATCTTACCATATTTGATGCTTCTTGCATTTATAGTGTAAACTCTGCCACCCTCATACATAGATTGTTGCACTCCTACTTTCTTTACCCGTAGCTCCAAACGGCCTTTACGGACTCTGACATTATCACTTTTGTCAACGTATCTTGTCCGAGGAGTTTCCCCGTTTTTGTCAATGGAAATGCCCCATATACTTTTCTTGGGTGCTCCTGTGTATGAGAATTCGTCGGCCCATACAGGTAACTCTTCAAAACTTGGGTTATATTGCCTCTGAGCAGAAACCTTTAATAAACATAAAGAAAAAATTGGCAAAAGCAAAACTAAGCACAGCTTCCGATTATTCCTGAATACCATTTCCGACTTTTTTATTTCTTCCTTGTATTCTCTTGAAACTGTGATTTCCATTTAGAGATATTCTTCCAAGGCAAATCAAGTTCAGTTGGCTGTTTGCTATTTATCCAATTATCAATCATTGCAATATTCTCCCGTTTGATAAAAGGCAATTTGGTATCTTTGTGGATTTCCACAGCACGATTATCAACACCTACCACTAAAGTCCTAACACCATAGTTGAGTGCACAGATTCCCCCATGAAGTCTTGAACCAATATAGTCACAGTCTTTTGCTTCGCGCAGAAAATTATGATATTGTTCAACGTCAGAACCAATCACCTCAATAGGAAATCCTGCATCTAATGACTTAAGATATTCCAAATCCCGATCTTGCTGAATCCAGAAATAGACTTTATCATAATTGGCATGTAATTTCATTAGCATAAGTTTGTCCAGTTCTGGATTCTGCTCATAATCGGTCAAAGAAGTTATGACATTCCTATGCTTATGAGTAGGAATAGTACGGCAGAAGTCTGGTGTCAGTCTCCACATCGTCGGACAGGCTGTATTGATGACATTGTCAAAACCAATAGCTCTCATTCTACGTTCTGTATAACTGTCACGAACAGAGTGAAGCATATTCTTTGAGAGAATATGGTGATAAGCCCATCGCGTATACGGAACAAACCGAAATTCTTTGTAGCTACTCCATCCCGCTCCCATCAGGCATAATCCATGCAAATTAAGAATATCCCGGGGACGTAGACGCCAACCCTGATTGGTGATTATACTTGTTTTAAGGATATTTGTCCCGCAAACAATACTATACTCAGACACATTACTACATGCATAGGTGTTTTTACCTATCTCAAGATGGGTCGGTACCTTATACGTAAAATAATCATTCTTTAGAATATCTTTCAGCTGGAGTTGACAGAAATACATAATGATTCTGTCCCCTTGATTGTCTGTCCCAATAGATGTATCGAAAAGTGTAAGATGCTTCATACTTTTTGCTGTTTTATGGTTCTGAATAACGTAAGCCAAGACTGCATTATACTTTCCTTATTGAATATTTTTGCCTTTTGAAAAGCAGCCTGGCTGTATTTCTTCCTCGTTTCAACGTCCTTGCAAAGCCTTAGCATTGCTTCCGTAAATGAGTGAATGTTATAAGAATCAACAAGAATCCCGGTTTCATTATTAGAAACTACCTCATCGTTTCCTGTGATGTCAAAACCTATTATGGGCTTACCTTTGGTTGCAGCCTCGATTAAACATAGAGGAAGACCTTCATATCGAGAAGTCGAAATATAAATGGCAGCCTTATTATAGTAGGAATCCATATCAGTTGTTTCAGGGACATAATCAACCGTGCCTTGATTTCTCTCCAGAAAAGATTCAAATTTTTTCTCCTGTTGCGGACTCTTGTTTGCGAATTTTCCTATAAGAACAAGTTTCCAATCTGTTCTTTGTTTACAGAATTCTTCCCAAATACTTATCAGATAGTCAAATCCTTTTTGATTGGAGAGTCTACCGCACCAAAGAAAATAGGGCTGCGATACATCAGTTGTGGTCGGCGACTGCATATTAGTGAAATTAGGAATAACCATCATGTTTCTATATCCCCATTTTTTCATGTCTGTATGAGTAAGGACAACCACTTTGTCATATTTTGGATAGACCGTATCTCTTAGGAAAAAGGAAAATTTACCTTTCCAACTGTCTTTACCATAAGTATTCTCATTAAAGATTTTCACACCATCAAATGATTGGTGAAGCTCTATAATCTTGGGGATGGAACGGCCTACAAAAGGAATTAGCCACGAAAGCAAATTAACATTCATGTTGATGATAATATCAGGCTTTATTATCTTTAATAATTGCCGATATTCCCTAAACGCTTTCCACGCAAACAAAAACTTCTTTCCGTATGATGACAGAGCATCAACTTTTATAGGATGGAATTTAACCCGTGAATCAACCTCATAGAAAGGTTTGTTGTGCTCATCACCATAAAAGACAATGTCAATGTCAAAGAAGTCAATAAGATAATTTATCTTATCGAAAGCTATACGATTAAGTCCCCCACGGCCATCTATTTTATTGACTACATATAATAATTTCATGATAATTGTTTAATTATTCTTGCAGGATTACCTGCCACAACAGAATTACTGGGCACATCCTTTACGACCACAGAACCAGCTCCAATAATAACATTGTCGCCTATAACTATGTTGCCAATAATAACACTATTTACCCCAATATCTACGTTATTTCCAATAATAGGACGTAAATCTCTGTCCAAATTTTTATTTCCTATAGTAGTATTGTTTCTTACAATAAAATTATCTCCAATCGATTTACAGCTTAAGATAGTGGAAAAACTATGATAAAACATTGGAGATTTCCCGAGCTTGTCAGCACCTATTCTGAAAGAGTCACAGGGTGGAGCAATAAACGATAAAAAAGCAATTAACGCCTTATGCTGTTATATCTGTAATAGAACAGATTTCTAAACTCAGGATATTTCTGTAAGATGAAAGCTAATGAGTGTTTTACTTTATCGTGAAACAAACTCTTATTAAAACTCTCAAAATCTGATTCTATATATTCATTATACAGCAATTTTACTACTATATAATGGAAAATATATTTTAAACGATACAATAATTCTCTTATTTGTTTCATATCATTTCACTTTATTCAATAGACGGATATTCAAATATGCAACTAAGAATTTCACACCATTCTTTATAGAGGACGCTTTTATCAAAGAGCAATTAATCCTCTCTCTTAGGGCTTTCTGTATTTCTCTTTTATCCAGACTGGAAAGATTAGCACTGATAACATTCAATATGTAAGACAGACATCTTTCTTCCTCTGACAAGACTATTAGTCGGTTACCTTCTATATATTTACAGACATGCATCGAATCGTAAACCGTCAGATAAGACCAAATGTCCTTTACAGTATATGCTGTATTCATGGCAGAGCCAACTCTGTCTATTCGGTAATGATAAACAAAATCCTTGCATGAAGCCACTTCCGGACATAAGGCTAAATACTGCACACAAAAGAGCCAGTCTTCAGAATATCTTAACGTTTCATTGAGCTTTAAATGATATTTATCTATGTTTTCTTTCAAATAGACAAAGCCCCATAGCGCATGGAAATGAATATCTTTTTGCTTTGCAAATTCTAAAGATGGCGTGTGGTCAAAAACATATTTCTTTTGCTTACAAATGGTTCCTTCAGAGTTTATATTGTCATAGTTCACACATAAACAAGGACTGTCTGAAGTCCGTAATGTAGTGATAAGACTGTCTATACGGTCTACCCAATCATCTCCATCTACAAAATAAACATATTTCCCCGTAGCTTTTGTTAGTCCAAGATTCCTTGCTGACGATACGCCACCATTCTGTTTGTGGTAAGCCGACACGACATCATAAGTATCGGCATATTGGTCGCAAATTTTACCGGAGTCATCAGTACTTCCGTCATCTATCAGGATAATCTCATAATTCCTACTGCTGCACAGCAAACTATCAATACAGCGAGGAAGATACTGTGAAATATTATAAACAGGAATGATTATACTCAATACCATCATATTTTTTGTTTGTATTTGTTTTTTCTCTGCTGATTGTTCCAATATCTGACTCTTCAATATCAGAATCATCAGAGTATAATAGAAAGTAAAATTCAATCCCGGTACCGTTGTCATCGTATTAACCGCAATGAAAGACAGGAAAAGAGCCCACTGAATCTTTTTATCCCCTCGCTGCCCCTTGAACAATGGATAAATCAACAAGATGATATATGCAAGAATACCCAGAGCACCTTTCTCAATGAGAAGTCCGAACCAGATACTTTCCGCACCCAAAATATCTGGATTTGCCTCACGGACAACTGACAGATATTTCGTTCCGTTACCGATGACAGGTGCTTGTTGGAAAAAGCTATAGGATATAGCGAACTGTGTCTGTCGCATCGCGAGAGAGCTACCACCAGTGTATTCGTAACTATAATCAACCGTGAAAGAGTCAGATATGTCTTGATACATATTACTTATCAGGCCTTCTGATAAAGTTATCAGTACAATGAGAACTATCCATAGTCTGAAATTTTTGATCCATTTTAATCGTACATAAGGCAGGAAACCAATGAGTGAAGATAAAATAGGAGCTTTAGATCCACTCAGGAATATACCGAGGAAAAGCAGCAGCTTAAGAATATTTTGTTTTGTGGTATGATAATAATTGGCCCATTTATGTCTCATGCTGAATCCAAAATAGAAAAGGAAGAACAGCAGACAATATGCTCCATACGTGATACTGATTGACATAAAAGCCTGCGCACGGAAAATACCGAATCTTACCTGATGCGACTCCCAAATAAGGCCTGCTGGTGCACTTGACGGCAACAACGCCTTTTCGAGTGCTATCACTGGATTAAAATGGGTGAATTGCTCGAATATACTGAGCAAAACAGCAATGGTAAAGATGATGGAATATCCCTTTATTATTTTCTTTATATCTTCAGCATTGTTAATTACCTGCCATAATATATAGATGAATAACACCCCAACAATGACATTTTGAATGAAATTAAAGAAATTGCCCTGCGTGTTGCTGAGAAACGAGGAGCAAAACTCAGATATGATGAAGATAGTAAGAGGTATTGTGAAAGGAAATTTCCCCTTTTGTTTATATACTCTGTTGCCAAGATACAGCAGTAGAATGAAAAAGCAAGCAGCGGTATCAAACATTAGGGTAGGATTACTTGGCCAAAGCACGATACCCTGATGCAGTGTTATTCTTGTCGGAATATAAATGAGAATAGTATTCTTGTAATTCTTTATCAGACCATAGAGAAAAACAAAGAACAGCAAATAGTATATAATCATATTTATTTGATAAGGAGAAAATTAAGGGAAATATCTCTACAAGTTGTACGACAGAATTATTTGTCTAATACGCTATGTAGAAAATCTAAGGATTTTGCCTTATATTTGCTTATCTTTTGTTCTACATTCTGATAGTTTATGTCACAGGACGCATTGCATTTATGGTCCGGCGATATGATATTATTCATAAGTCCTAATGGTTCTAAAAGGGATTTCAGGCGACTTAATCCTCTGTTAGTATTCCCAAAAACCACAAATGGTTTTTGAAAAATAATTGAGAACACACAAGCATGGAAAGAATCGGTAATAACCATCTTTGCATCGTAAAAGCCCCTGAGCCATTGTTCTACAGGTGGCTGAATTCTTTCCTGTAACGGAGCATGCCAATTTTCAGCTTTGGAATTAACCCTGAAAGGCATCAACCTTTTTTCTTTGCTATTTTATCAATGAATGCCTGCTTTTCTTCAGTCTCGTCAAGAACATATACCAGCATATCGCCCGTGCTCTTATGGGTATTCTCTTGTTCTATCAGATGAATGTAATCTTCCTTTTCCAACAGCAGCGTGGGGTCAACGACATGTTCAGCTTTTACTCCAAAATGTTCTCTAACCATTTCTACAGCCTCCATTTCACGAACAGACACTGCTTCAAATTTTTTGATGAGTTCCCCGCACCGCGCTTCCTGTTTGGGGCTATAGTCCCATAGGTCAGTCCCAAAAGATGCAGCGTAGGCTATTCGTCTTACATCCCAGTCTGAGGCAAAAGCAAGATACGCATTATCAATTGGCTTGTAATATTGCGGTCTCCATATCTGGTCGCTGCCCACTACCAAGGCTTCGAAATCTTTATTGTTCAGATGAGATAAATCCGTGTAATCAGCGTGAATGTACGTCTCTACAAATGCAAGCATATTTCGGGCAACAACAGGATAGACCTTATTTTGGTATTGTTCTTCGAAGACATGATAGTTTTTTCTCCTTAGGATATAACGCCATACAAATCTTTTCAGATAAACCAAAAAACGTTTTCTCGGCAAAGGGTATTCTTTGTGCTTGTTGAAAACTGAAACCTGATGTCCCATGCGTTCCAAAACGGTTTGCAACGCATATGCCTGCAGGATACCACCATAGTTAATATTGAGTGGCAATGTCAGAACACCTATTTTCATTTGACTTTGTTTCTTATCTTGATTTTTAGATTTATCACCTTTTTTTCTATTCGGGATAAAAAACTGACACGACAATATTTTCTGATGAGAGATTCGATATCTTCCTTTTCCAGTTTTTCGAAAAATTGTGCTCGTTTCTTATGTCTATGCGCCCGACACGAAAATCCAGCGTTGTACTTTTTTGCTTCTTCCAAAGCAACGGAATGACAAGGGATACCTTTCATCATCTCCTCGCCTTTCATAGTGAAAGTCATCACTAAGCCAGTACCGCCTTTGTCGTAATACTCAGGATGAAGGAACTTTACCCCCCAGTAGTCGGCAAGGAGGATATCACTGCCGCTCCGTCCTTCTTTTGACGGGCATTGTTCACAGGACGGACGCAAAAAGATATTGGAAAGGAAGCCTTTCATGTAAGCATTGTTACGGCTCAGCTCGGTAAACTCTTCGCCCTCTGCCATCTTAATCCTAAAAGAGTAGTTCTCCCAGCCTGTATACTTGTCACGGAAAGAAATATTAGCTATTTGTTTGTCTCCAATAGTTTGTCGAAGATACTTCTGCCATACAAGTGGGCTGGGGACTCCGTGACAAAGACATTCCACAGCCAGCAAATTAGCGTATTCTTTCCGAAGAAACAGTCTTAACCCTTCAATCTGGCATGAAGTGCCAGTAAACATTACTTTCCGCCCGGTTTTCAGATACATTTCCGCTTCTCTGTAGCTATCCTCTATTCTGCTTTGAAGATACTTGCTTCCGCGTAATAGTGATAGTTCTTCTATAGTGGTAATAGCAATGTGGTGTACAGACCAATCAACATCAAATGCTGCTCCGAACACCACACCGTCATCGGCCAAAATTTTCTCAGCAAGATAAGTAAATACTCCTCCTGACGAACTTATCTTTAGGATTTGTCTGTTAGGATTCACGACGGCAAAAGTATGAAGTGGCTGTCGTTGAGGTAGGCCATTTATCTCAGGACATACATTTTCACACATGCCACAATCAATGCAGACCTTTGCATCGGCTGCCGGGTATTGAAATCCCTCCTCATCAGCATAGACCCTGATACACCTCACAGGGCATTTCTGTACACAGGCATTGCATCCGCAACAATCGTGCTTATCTCGTATTTCTATCATCTCCGCACTTTTAGAAAAATGGCTTTGGCTTTACCGACAATAAAACTACGCTCAGTTTTTGTCAGGCCAATAGTATAGACTGTCAGGGGGACTGACAGGAAACTTAATATCATTACCACAAGAAAAGCTATCCACCCTCCTCCATAAAAAAAGAGATAATTAAAGGAAGTATCGGGGAAAGGAGACAAACAGACCCTGCTGGTAATAGAACGGCCCACGAATATGCTCTAAAAGATAGACTTATCATAGACCTAAGTATCCATACCCTTACCAACAATGCAATTACAAATACTACTAACTGAACAATAAACACGATTTCCGCAGAACACCCGAAATATTTCAAAAGAACATACGAGATGGGAAGAATCATCAATAGCATAGTCCCTACTACGACTTGATATTTTTTTATATTGCCCGTTGATAGTGCAGCCTGAACCAAAGGATTGGCCATACTGTCGATGATGGAAATAATGAGTATTAAGCGAACAAAACTTATAGTGTGTTCTGGAACGATTTTTAGCCACAATTCAAGTATCTGCTGGGGTTCTATCAGTACAGGCAACGACAGAAATAGAAGCAGATAGCAGGAGAACTTAGAACTGGTGAAGATGAGAGAGTGCATATACTCAAAATCATTCTCTGCGTATGATTTTGTTATCTGAGGATTAATAGCAGTCTGGAAGTTTTGGCAAAAACCTTTAATGGTGTTTTGTACTTGCACAGCAATGCCTCGCGCCGCATTGATTGCTGGGCCAAAGAATATGTTTAGAAGGATGTTTAGTCCTTGCGTAAATCCCACCATTGCAAGGTTGCCAAAAAGATTCCATCCTGCAAAACCTGTCATCTCGTGAAATAAACTCTTGTCCCAAATCCATCTATAGTGGGTTTCTTTGAAATGTCTACCGCTGTATTGTCCGTATACAACCCTGATAAATAGCTGAACAGAAAACATGAGAACTGCATACAGCTTTAATTTGTCGAAGTTGAAAATTATTAGTATATATACGATAAGGAGTTTAAGTATTACTTCCAAAACAGAAATATATGCAAAGGCACCCATTCGCTCATGGGCGATAATAGCTGCATTATAAGGGATGCTCATCACCATTATAATAGTGGAAAGGACGGAGAACTGGTAGACCCAAATAGCTGATGAAAAACGAGATGGTGGGATAGTAAGATACCGATAAACGAACCACAATCCTATTGTCTCAGCCAAGACAAATATGACGGCAGAAATCATTAGATGAATATTCACACTGGTGCAAAAAACTTTGTGTAAGTGTTGTGTGTCTCCTCTGCCTAATTCGAAATTTAGATATCGTTGGGTTGTGGACGCCATTGCACTGTTCAGGAACGTGAACATTGTAACGAAGCCACCTACGACATTATAAAGCCCAAAGTCCTCCACCCCTAATGTATTCAGGACAACACGTGAGGTGAAGAGGCTCACTATCATCATGAAAATCATTCTGAAATACAGAAGTAGTGTGTTCTTTGCTATTTGTTTATTGTTATTTGATGTTTTTTGTGACATAAATTATTTCAGAGACAATAAAAAATATCTTATTAGATTACTTTTCGATTAATCATCTGCTCTGCTATCTATTTTAGAATTTTGTAATCCATTACTTTCTAAGTTTAGTCTTAATCTTTAATCTGAATAATGGTCATGGAGATGTCGTTAGTATGATAATCAGGGTCAAAAAACTATGCTGTTCTGCTTTTATGTGATAGTATTTTGCATACTTTCCCCTCCCCATACTTGTTTGGCAAGATGGGTGTTATGGAACGGGAGCGAGAATGTACTGCTTAAGGACAGGCAATGTCCGCAGATTATTCCGGAATAGACAGATTTTCATGCTGAGGGGCTGTATCAAAAGCCTTGGATAGGTGTGTGCAGCCTTCCTCGCTGCGCGCATGGAGGAGCGAATGAGAAAACTATACATTATCAGTAGTCTATACTGTCTGATAGTGGAGATGGTAAGTTTCTATCTGTCCGAGTCAATGTTTACTAAGAACTCAATTTGTTGCACAAAGATACAAATAACTTTTTAATAATTTTATCTTTAGAGGGATTTTTTTCATGTTGGTGTGTTTTTATAATTGTGGAATTAACTATTTGGGTTCAATGTCATGCGCCAGTTCGGGATAAGGAAACCCTATGATAAGGTTGGTAGGCCGTTCCTTGGGAAGTCCTCTTGCCGTTCCTTAGGAATCGCTTTAGTCGTTCCTTAGGAAGTCTTCTTACCGTTCCTTAGGAGTCGCTTTGGTCGTTCCTAAGGAATCGTTCCGGGCGTTCCCCGGGAGCTGTTGCGGACGGTTCTCCCGGTTCTTTTTTCTTTCTCGGAGAGGGTTAGTTTGCCGGTCTTTTGTGCCTGTGCCCGGGCGTTCCGCTGTTCCCTCCAGCGACGATTCCCATCGGAATTGCAATGCAAAATTAAGAAGTGGCAAGGCCTTCCCTTACTTTTATCAAGAAAACTGCTTGTTTGCGGGGATGTCCTGCTTCTGGAAAATTTCTGAAACAATCTGAAAAGTGCATTGGTTGCTGAATACAAATGCGTAACTTTACAATGGTAATACGTTAGGGAAGTTCTTCGTCGGAGTTCGGACCTTCCTCTACGTGTTGGGCGGGCTGCTGTGCTGCCCGCTTCGGCGGACGGGAGATTGGGGCCTGTCTGCGCATGGGCAGCAACGACTATCCGATATAGCCGGAATCATCATGCCAAAGTGCCACTTTGACAGAGCAAAAGTGGCACTTTGGCAGAGCCTTTAAGGCTTCTTGCTATTAAGGGCTATGATGCCTCCCAAAAGGGAACGGCTGTCCTGCACAGGAGGGCAGCTTGGGATTTTTATATGGCGTCGTAGCCTTGGTGCTGTTGCGTTCCAGCAAGTCGTGCAGATTCAGTTCCTTGCAGCCGTTGGCTTCAAAGGCTTCCTGCATTTCTTCTTCGCCTTCCTTTTCCTCTTCGGAGTGAACAAAGGTGATGCTTTTGCTCTTCAGCTCTGCGATTCCCCAGCCTATCAGGCCGATAACGAGCAGAGCAATAAGTCCTATCATTGGAGTTGTCATAATTGTACGGTTGTTTTGTTGCAGATGCAAAAGTACATTAACTTTATGGAAAAGCCAAATTTTATCTAAGTTTTTAGTAACTTTGCATGTCTGACAAGATAAAAACAAAAAGACAGGATGAATAGAAAAGAACGATATGAGAAGGTGCTGGGTTATTTTCGGGAAAATGTTGGCGAGGTAACGACAGAGCTGATGTTTGGCTCGGCCTTTCAGCTGCTTTGTGCAACGCTGCTTTCTGCCCAGTGTACCGACAAGCGCATCAACGAGATAACTCCCGGGCTGTTTCGTGTTTTCCCCGATGCCCAGACGATGGCAAAGGCAGAAGTGAAGATGTTTTTGAGTTGGTCAAGAGCGTTTCCTATCCCAACTCCAAGGCAAGGCACTTGGTGGAGATGGCCCGGATGCTGACAGAGCGGTTTAACGGGGAGGTTCCCTCTACGCCCGAAGAGCTGACGCAGCTGCCGGGTGTCGGGCGAAAGACGGCCAACGTTATTCAGGCTGTATGGTTTGGCAAGCCGACGCTTGCCGTAGATACGCACGTCTATCGCGTCAGTCATCGGATGGGGCTTGTACCGAAGGATGCCAACACGCCTCGGAAGGTGGAGGATTATCTGATGAAGAATATCCCGCTCGGCGAGGTTTCCTCCGCCCATCACTGGATTCTGCTCCACGGCCGCTATATCTGCAAGAGCGCACGCCCGTTGTGCAGCAAGTGCCCGTTCGACGACTTCTGCCCCAAACTGTTGGAAAACAGCAAGTTGGATTAAGGCTATGTACGGTTTCTCATACACTGAATAAACAACAACCCAAATGAATACAAAACTATTGACAAGGTTTCTGACGGATATTGCGGCAAACAATAACCGGCCTTGGTTTCAGGAACATAAAGGAGAATACGAGGTGGCGAAGGCCGATTTTGAAGCTGGAATAGAAAAGGCCATACAGGCTTTGTCTACTTTTGATGACGAAGTCTCGCATCTGAGTGTGAAGGATTGTACTTACCGCTTCTATCGGGACATCCGTTTCTCACCCGACAAGAGTCCCTATAAACGGCATTTCGGAGCATATATTTGCGGTCATGGGCGCAAAGCCCTCCGTGGAGGATACTATATCCATGTTGAGCCGGGAAACAGTCTGGTGGCTGTCGGCTCATACTGGCTGCCTACAAACATCCTGACCTCCTGCCGAAACGAAATAATGGGAAACATTGATGTGTGGAGAAAGGCTGTTGAGAATGGGAAGTTCGTTAAAATGTTCGGCTATCCCAATGAGGGCGAATGGACTGACGGAAGAATCAGTGAGAAAGGATTCGGGCTGACAGCCCTGAAGACTGCACCCAAGGGATTCCCAAAAGACTATGAGTACATGCGGTATCTGCGCATGAAAGACTATTGTTGCTGGGTGAAGGTTTCAGACGACTTCTTCGAGGGCGACAAGTGGGTCGGCCGTCTGGTGGATATTGGCAGGACGGGAAAACCGATGATGGACTTCATCAACAGCATAGTGGACGACTACGAATAATCAGTGCGTGGCCTTCCACCATGAGGTTTCTGATTTGCTGCGGATAACTTTTGGTGCCGTAGACGGGTCGCTGATGGTGATGCCGCTGTAGGCACTGACATCGTAGACCGAGCCGTCCCATCCGCGATAGACGGTGAACAGGTGTGGGGTCTTTACGGCAGAAGGTATCAGGCGTTCCATAACCGAACGGTATTCTACGGTATCTCTGTCCGCCATGCGCAGGTTATGGTTGTATTCTCTCAGGTAATTGCCCAAATCGTAGAAACGGCAGGCGGTTTCACCATCCTGTGCCGAAAGGGTGGAAGCCTCGGGGGCGGTGATTCCCGAAGTGTTCATCTGCCGTAATACCTGCGCCATGGAGGTAGCGTATGCACAGTCTATGACCGACAAGGAGCCGTATGGATATTTCGCTATGGTATAATAGCCGAGAAAGCCATCTGTGATGGCCTTGTAGTCCGGGGTCTGTGCTGCCATGTATTGGAAGACATCTTGATAAGGCAGTCCCTCCTCCATGATCTCGCTCGTCGAAGCTATCAGGTAGTTGGCTGCATCTTTAAGTTCGTATGCCAGTTCTATATTGGACATATAGCAGTCGTCAAAACAGATGAATTGCATCTTTATGCCATTCGACGATATGGCGTATGCTATCTCGGATATGTTCAGCTGCTCGGTGTAGGTAAGTCCGCCAATGCTCCGGCTTCTCTTTTCCTTCTCGGTCTTGGGAATCCATCCGCTGCCATGAGCACCCATTATCATGGCATAGAGTGGAGTAGGGGAGTAGCGTTTCATTTCTCCTATATATTCCTGCAGACCTTTTCCGGTCATTTCCAAAGCCTTGTACTGCTTGACGATTTTGTGGCTGCATTTACCCTTATCGGCGTCATAGACAATCTCAAACATCTTGGCAGACTCTCTGCTATCGGCAATAAGGACGATGGTACGGGTGTTTGGGGCAGACTTCCCTTTTTCTATGGCTGCCTCAACTCCTGCAATATTAGTCAGGAAGTTATGGTATAATCCCGAGCTGGTTGCACTTCCTGTCCATGGGAAAAACATAAACAGAGTTTTGTTGACCGTGGAAGGCTCTGGCACCGGGAAGTCTTCGTCGTGTCCACATCCAAAGGCGGTAAGCAGCAGGAGGGACAGGAGCAAGAGGGTACATAGAGTCTGTAGTCTATTCTTTAACCTTATTATATATAGGGAATATGCCATAGTGGATGTAAAAGTAAATGGCGGTAGACCTGAAACCTACCACCATTTATGATGAAACATGTTTATTGTCTGTTCTTCAACTCTTCAATGTTGGCTTTGATGGTGGCAATCTTTTCTTCCGAATCGCTTTGTTTCTTTTGCTCGCGTGCGATAACCGCTTCGGGAGCATGGGCAACAAAGTTTTCGTTTGAGAGTTTTTTCTTGATGCCTGTAAGGAAACCTTCCAAATGGGCAAGTTCTTTTTCAAGTTTTGCCAACTCGGCCCCAACATCTATCAAATCACCAACGGGAACTGCAAAGTTGTCGGTTCCTACCATGAAAGCGGAAGCATCGGAGGCCTTTTCCTCCACAACCTTAATTGTGCTGAGATTGCCCATCTTGGTAATGATGCTGTTGTAGGTGTCATAGTGGCTTGGCGCAATGACATGAAGCTCCAGCTCTACCTTTGGTGCAATATTCTTTTGGTTGCGAATCATGCGGACACCACCTACAATCTGCTTTACGTTCTCAATATCGTCAATGAGCTTCAGCTCTTCTGCCGTTGGGGAAGGAAGATGCTGCTGTACGCTCATAATGCTTTCACCATCCTTGCGCTCGTAGATGTGTTGCCAAAGTTCTTCCGTGATAAAGGGCATGAATGGATGGAGCATCTTTAATAATGCGTCGAAGAAGCGGAGGGTTTCCTCGTAGGTTTGCTTGTCGATGGGTTTTCCATATTCCGGCTTGATCATTTCCAAATACCAACTTGAAAACTCATCCCAAAAGAGTCGGTAGACAGTCATCAAGGCTTCGGATATGCGATAGCTCTTGAACTGTTCTTCCATTTCGTTATTGGCAGCCTTCAATTTAGCATCAAACCAACTGATAGCGAGACTACTGGCAATAGGCTGCTTTTGTTCCTCAGTCTCCCATCCTTGGACAAGTCGGAAGGCGTTCCATATTTTGTTGTTGAAATTTCTTCCTTGTTCGCAGAGACTTTCGTCAAAGAGAATGTCGTTGCCGGCAGGGGCTGACAGCATCATGCCCATACGCACGCCATCGGCCCCGTACTTCTCTATCAGTTGGAGAGGGTCGGGGGAGTTGCCAAGGCTCTTGCTCATTTTGCGGCCGAGTTTGTCGCGGACGATTCCCGTGAAGTAAACGTGCTTGAACGGGAACTTGCCACGATATTCGTAGCCTGCCATAATCATGCGGGCTACCCAGAAGAATATGATGTCCGGACCCGTTACGAGGTCGCTTGTCGGATAGTAATAGCTGATTTCCTCGTTATCAGGATTATTGATACCATCGAATACGGAAATCGGCCAAAGCCAACTCGAGAACCAAGTGTCAAGGCAGTCGCTCTCCTGTTCGAGGTCTGTGGCTGTGATGGATGGGTTCTGAACCTGTGCAAGGCGCAGTGCCTCTTCGTTACTCTCGGCTACAACGTATGTGTTCTTTCCTTCACTGTTCTTGAAATAGTAGGCAGGAATACGATGCCCCCACCATAATTGGCGGCTGATGCACCAGTCCTTGATGTTCTCCAGCCAATGGCGGTAGGTGTTTTTGTATTTCTTTGGATAGAACTCTATCTCGTCGTCCATGACTGGTGCCAACGCAATGTCGGCAAAATGCTGCATCTTCAGGAACCATTGTGTGGAGAGTTTAGGCTCAATAGGTACATTGGTACGTTCAGAGTAGCCCACTTTGTTGTCGTAGTCCTCAATTCTCTCCATCAGTCCGGCCGTTTCCAAATCTTTGGAAATCTGTTTACGCACGTCCATGCGGTCTTGTCCGACGTAGAGGCCTGCTGCTTCGGAGAGAGTTCCGTTGTCGTTGAAAATGTCGATGGTCTCCAGTCCATGCTTCAGTCCCAGTGCGTGGTCGTTGATGTCGTGGGCAGGAGTTACCTTCAGGCAGCCTGTACCAAACTGAATGTCAACGTAGCTGTCTTCTACTACGGGGATGCAGCGGTTAACCAAAGGAACGATGACATGAAGTCCTTTCAGCCATGTGTTCTTTCCGTCTTCGGGGTTTATGCACATTGCGGAGTCGCCCATAATAGTTTCCGGGCGTGTTGTGGCAACTACTGCATAGTAGCCCTTGTCGTCCTTGTGCATTATGTTTTCTTCCGACTTGCGCTCTACCTTGGCTTGGTCGTCAGGACTGACATAGTATTTAAGGTGATAGAGCTTTGAGTGTTCATCTTTGTAAACAACCTCTTCGTCGGAAAGAGCAGTCTGTGCCTGCGGGTCCCAGTTGACCATGCGGACACCACGGTATATATATCCTTTGTTATACAGGTCGCAGAACACCTTTATAACTCCTTCGCTACGGGTTTCATCCATAGTAAAGGCTGTGCGTTCCCAGTCACAGGAGCAACCGAGCTTTTGTAATTGTTTCAGAATAATTCCGCCATGCTCGTGTGTCCAGTCCCAAGCATGTTTCAGAAATTGGTCGCGGGTAAGGTCGGTCTTCTTGATACCTTCCTGCGCAAGTCTGTTGACCACCTTTGCCTCTGTGGCAATGCTGGCATGGTCGGTTCCCGGTACCCAACAAGCGTTCTTGCCTTCCATCCGTGCGTGGCGGACGAGAATGTCCTGAATGGTATTGTTCAGCATGTGTCCCATGTGAAGAACGCCCGTTACATTGGGTGGTGGAATAACCACAGTGTAAGGCTCTCTGCCGTCTGGTTTAGAACTGAATAGCTTGTTATCCATCCAGTATTGATACCATTTAGACTCCACTACCTGTGGGTCGTACTTGCTTGCTAATTCCATTACGTTGTATATTATTTCTTTATTATCATTAAAAACAGATGCAAAATTACGAAAAAATCATTGGAAAAATGTATCTTTGCATTAGTATTTAGTGGTACAAGGTACTTCTTTTAACTAATTATATAGAATAGATTGCATACCAAGAAAGAAAAACTGGAAGCCTTCGGACGGTTGTTGGATATACAAGACCGGCTGAGAAAGGAATGTCCATGGGACAGGAAGCAAACTTTTGAAAGTCTTCGTCCGAACACAATAGAGGAAGTTTTCGAGTTGGCAGATGCCTTGATGAAACAAGATGTAAAGAACATCTGCAAGGAGTTGGGAGATGTTTTGGAGCATGTCATATTTTATGCCATGTTGGGGAATGAAACGGATACATTCGATATTGCCGATGTCTGCAACGCGCAGTCGGACAAGCTGATGTTCAGGCACGACTTCATAGACTGGACTGGTTGGGTGGTTACGAATAGTCAAATGATTGTTAATGCAAATGGGCAAGTCGTTTACAAGGACGAACTGTCGCAGGTCAATATCCCTGAGACTGGGAGTAGCGAAACGAAAGTTCCAACTACGTCCGTCCAAGTAGAGTCGACGTGGGAACAGCGGAAGCAGAAAGAGCGGGGGGGAATAAAACCGTACTCTCAGGTGTACCCGACTCTTTGCCCAGTCTCATCAAGGCGTACCGTATACAGGATAAAGCCCGTAATGTGGGCTTCGACTGGAAGCAAAAAGAAGATGTCTGGGAAAAAGTCAGCGAGGAACTGGATGAGCTGAAGGCAGAGCTAAAGGTAGAAGACATGGAAAAATCCACGAAAGAGTTAGGCGACTTCCTTTTTTCTGTTATCAATGCAGCCCGGTTATATCATCTGAATCCTGACAATGCCTTGGAATATACGAATCAGAAATTCATCAAGCGGTTCACGCATATTGAGCAGAGGGCTTCAGAAACAGGAAAATCTTTAAAGGATATGACGCTTGGGGAGATGGATGAGCTTTGGAATGAAGCTAAAAAGCTATTGGGTTGATTTTTACATTATCAAATTACAAATATGAAGAAACTGACTATTTTTATATTGGTAGGCATCCTCGGCTTTTCCATAGCAGGATGTAAGCAGGATAAGGCTAAGCCTGTGTTGGATAAGAATGTAGAGAACACTGACACGCTGAACGCTGGTGACAGTACGGTTTACGGAACTATGGTCGACGGTGGCATGAACTCGTTGATTTTGGTTACAGATGCAGGTGATACGATTGAGTATTTGGTGAATCCCGACGACACAATAGAAGTGGTCAAAGGAGGCAAAATCAATGGAGACAAGTTTGCAGCCGTTGGGTATATGGAATATGGCGACCGTTTCATCCGTAAGGCCATTAACTTAACCTCGCTGATAGGTACATGGACGAGTATTGATAAAAACTTTGATATAAAGGAAGGGGGAGCTATCGTGTCGCACACTGAGGCTGAACGGAATCCTTGGACTTCGTGGAAGATATACAATGGTAAGCTCGTTTTGTCGCGTGATACCTTCGAGGTTGAAGAGTTAGGTGCGGATTCTCTATTATTGGAAAACAAAGAAGGCATTTTCTCGTTTACGCGAAAGAAATAATAGTGAATCCGTTTAGAATACATGTCTTAGGGTGTGGAAGTGCGCTTCCCACCCTTCAGCACTATGCTTCGTCGCAGGTTGTGGAAATCCGGGAGAAGCTGTTTATGATAGATTGTGGGGAAGGCACGCAGATTCAGCTACGACGTTCGCATATCCATTTTTCCAAACTGCTTGCCGTGTTTATTTCCCATCTCCATGGCGACCATTGTTTTGGGTTACTTGGAATGATTTCTTCCTTCGGAATGACAGGTCGTACTGCCCCCCTGCATATCTATGGCCCTGCAGATTTAGGTGCTATGCTGAAGCAGGGGCTTGACTATTTTTGCCACGGCTTAGAGTTCGATGTGGTGTTCCATGCGGTTGATACGGAACAATCGGCAGTTATCTTTGAAGATAAGAGCTTGACGGTTGAGACAATTCCTTTACAGCACCGTGTACCTTGCTGTGGCTTTCTTTTCAGGGAGAAGCCGATGCTGCCGCATATCCGGCGCGACATGATAGACTTCCATCATATACCCATCAGCCAGATCAATAATATAAAAATGGGTGCCGACTGGATAGATGCAGATGGAAAAATTATTCCTAATGCCAGACTGACTACTCCGGCCACACCTTCTCGCAGCTATGCTTATTGTTCGGATACTCGATATATGAGCCATCTCCATCGGATGATTTCGGGCGTCAGTACTCTTTATCATGAGAGTACCTATGCCAGTGATAATGAAGGCAGGGCAAGGCTTTACTATCATAGTACGTCCCGGCAAGCGGCAATTGTAGCACGGGATGCTCATGTGGGTAAGCTGCTTTTGGGACATTACTCTGCTCGCTATAACGATGAAACTCGCTTGCTGCATGAAGCCCAAGAAGTCTTTCCGAATAGTTATTTGACAAAAGAGGGAGCTGTATTTGACGTATAATTGTTAAATAATTCAAATCGAACAATATTTCATAATGCCCTGCTGTCCTCTTTTTCACTAAAAAATGCTATCTTTGCATAGTTGCATTAAGAAAATAAAAGATGAAGAAGATATTTGCCTATATACTTATCTGTTCAATGGCTATATTTGCTTCCCCTATGAGGTTGCAGGCCAATACTGCCATTGAGGTTATTGAGCAGGAAGCACAGAACATCATTATTTCCGTTTCAGGTTCCGTACTTCAGGTTGTGGGTGCCAATGACGAGGTACTTCAGATTTACAATGTAACGGGTGTTCGTGTGATGAGCGTTCGTGTGGATGGTAACGACAAGCGTTATAATCTGAATCTTCCGAAAGGCTGCTATATCGTAAAGGTGGGTAAGGTTGTTCGCAAAATCTATATCAGATAAGCACTTGTATGCCTCTCATAGAGTGGGCGTATAAGTTGATATGTCGCAGATGGAAGAATCTGAGATGGGTCGTCTCCTGACTGATAGAGATTGTCGGGAGAAAGTTTTTGCATTATTGGTCAATCAGTATAGCAAGTCTCTGTATTGGAAAATACGTAGCATTGTCCTTTTTCATGACGATGCTGATGATGTATTGCAGAATACTTTTATGAAAGCATGGAAGAGTTTGGATGATTTTAAGGGGAAATCCAAACTTTCTACTTGGCTGTACAGCATAGCCATAAATGAAGCATTAGATTTTCTTCGCCGTCAAAAGAAGTTTGTTTCGGCAAATTCTAATGAAGAAACAGGAATTGCCAATAAACTGACAGCGGACGAATACTTTGATGGGGACAGGGGGCAGGCTGTCTTGCAGGAAGCTATTGCACAGCTGCCCGACGTGCAGCGGACTGTCTTTGTGCTCCATTATTACGATGAAATGAAGTATTCCGAGATAAGCACGATGTTGGGAACAACCGAAGGAGCTTTGAAGGCATCATACCATATTGCCGTACGAAAGATAACCGAGTACGTAAAATCTCATTCTTGATTTCAATTAATCGCCCTTTCATTAAACCTTATAAGAACTTTTGCGTCCTAAAAGTACAAAAAATATACAGCTATGAACTCTGAACAAGAACTATATTCACAATATGGAAAGGAACGTGCTTTCAATGTTCCCGACGGTTATTTTGACAGTTTCTCTATCCGGTTGATGACACGCATTAAGGATAACGGAACGGCCGGACGTCAACATTCTTCGCACATAGTTATCCGCTTCCTGCGTCCATTGGCTATAGCTGCTTCGTTCCTCGTAGTGGTACTGGTGGCCGGGCTGATGTTGTCAAGGCAGGAAAATCGTCGGACAAGTTCAGAACAAGGCTCTGTTTCTTCGGCAGTTTCCGTTTCCTCCTTTGCTGAAAATAATTCCCGAGACGTATTGGATGAGGCTATCGACTATATGGCTTTGGACGACGACGAGTTTTATGTTGCCGTTATTGACGAACAATAGTTGTTGACGAATAATAATATTAATCAGAATATAGGTTTATGAAGATAAATAAAGTCAGTCTGTTGCTTCTTTTCTCCTTTTCAGTGTTGATAAGTTATGCACAGGAGAAGTTCGATTCTCATAAGTTTACTGCTGAAATACATCGCTACATCGCTGCCAATGCCCATCTTACTCAGAAAGAGGCTGCCCGTTTTTTCCCTGTCTATGACGAAATGCAGCAGAAGCGTCGGGCGTTACATCAATCTTTGCGTTTCTATCGTCGTCAGGAACCGGCTTCGGAAGCTGCTGCCAAAGAGGCCATACAAAAGTGCGACGAGCTGAATATTAAGATGAAGGAATTAGAAAAAGACTATCATGCAAAGATGCTGAAGGTTGTTTCTGCCGTAAAGCTCAGCCAGATTCTGAAGGCAGAACATAGATTTCACCGGCAGTTCTTTCGTAGAATTGCCAAGCGCAACGGCAGGCAGCATGTCGCAAAACGGCGGAGATGACGTCCCATATCCTTTCTTTCGTATAAAATCACATTCAGAATATAAATATTGATGAATAAGTTTCGTATTCTATCTATTGCTTTCCTGTCTTTTCTGTTTTTGGGGATAGGAGGCTGTGTCTTTGCCGGCGGTCCTAAGAAACGTGAATTTCGGGGAGCTTGGATTCAGTGTGTAAATGGTCAGTTCCAGAATATTGGAACGGCGAGGATGCAGCAGATGCTGACCCAACAGCTTGATGCGCTTCAGAAAGACGGTGTCAATGCCATTATCTTTCAGGTTCGTGCAGAGTGCGATGCCCTCTATCCGAGCAGCTATGAACCTTGGAGCAAGTTTCTTACAGGACAGCAGGGAACACCGCCCTCGCCCTATTGGGATCCGTTGCAGTGGATGGTAGAGCAGTGCCACAAGAGGGGAATGGAACTCCATGCATGGATAAATCCCTACCGCGCCAAGACAAAGACAACCACTCGCTTGGCCCAGAACCACATAGCCGTTACCCATCCCGAACGTGTCTTTTCCTATGACGGGCTGTACGTTCTCAATCCCGGAATTGCAGAGAACAGGGATTATATCTACAAGATAGCAGAAGACATTGTCAGACGCTACGACATTGACGGATTCCATATCGACGACTATTTCTACCCCTATCCTGTGGCTGGGCAGACAATTCCCGACCAAAAGGAGTTTCAGGAACACGGCCATCTCTTCAAGAACATAGGCGACTGGCGGAGAGACAACGTAAGTGTTTTCATCAAGCAGCTTGGCGACGCCATCCACGGCGTCAAGCCTTGGGTGAAATTCGGCGTGTCGCCGTTCGGCATCTACCGTAATGCAAAGAGCGCGCCGGGAGTTGGCAGCCGGACAAACGGACTACAGAACTACGACGACTTGTATGCTGATGTTATACAATGGGTAAACAACGGGTGGGTAGACTATTGCGTTCCGCAGATTTACTGGGAGATAGGCAACAAGGCTGCAGACTACAAGGAGCTGATAGGGTGGTGGAACAATCATGCAGGAAACCGTCCCTTGTACATCGGGGAGGATGTACTGCGAACCGTGAAGAATGTCGACCCGCAGAATCCCCGTTCCCACCAGCTGCCGGCCAAGCGTCGTCTGCACGGGCAGGCCGAGAACGTTTCGGGGACCGTTCTTTGGTATTCTTCCTCCGTAGTTCAGAATCCCGGCAATTACGAGACGCTTCTCCGCACCAACTACTGGCGTTATCCGGCTTTGCAGCCCTCCATGCCGTTCATTGACGGCCAGCCCCCCCGGAAGCCCAAAAGCGTGAAGGCCCGTTGGACGAGCGATGGGTACTGCCTGACGTGGAAAGCTCCGAAGGGTGAAGGATGGCAGGATGCCCCCTATAAGTACGTCGTCTATTGTTTCGCACAGGGAGCACCGGTCAACTTGGACGACGCTTCCAAGATTGTAGCCATCACCTCTGAGCCGATGGTGCGCCTGAACTATCGTGACGGTAACGACAGATATACTTTCGTCGTTACCACTTTGGACAGGATGAGCAATGAAAGCACGGGCAAGAAAAAGAAGGTAAAATTGTAGCTTTCGTATATAGTCGAAAGACTGCAACAAAAACTGTAAGGGACAGGCACTCTCATCTGTTTAAGGCAAATAAGCCGGATAGACACGGGCCTGTCCCTTATTGGTGCTAATTGTTCAAAAAGAATGAACGAAAGAGTATATTCCGGCTTATAATCACTCATCCGTTCCGGGAGTATAATGCAAATTGTGTCAGCGTACAAAAAACCAGAACGGCATGGTTTATTTTATCGTCCGCTAAGCATAGAACATCCATACACGAATCAGGCCCGATACTTCGGGGCTTCTGCAAAACTATCATTTCAATGACTTTCCCTCCTTCTTTCTTTGCTGTTTTGGAAAACTTTTCATATCTTTGCCGTAGAATTACGACTATTAAAGAATGAACACAAGAGAGAATCATAGCCATACACAGCAGCACCTATATAATATAAGGTGTAGGCATGAGTATGTATGTCTTTCTGACAGACAATCGGGAAAGGGAAATTTTCATCGGGATGAAAAAAAGTTGCCGGATTATTTGGCAGTTCCAAATAATTTGTTACTTCTCTCTCTCTCTCTCTCTCTCTCTCTCTCTCTCATATATATAGGTAACGTATCTGACGCAACCCCGCGCTTTATCCCTCACGCTTACGCGTGCGGCGGCAGCCGTCAAACGCCCGTAGGCAAAGGATTCCCGGAAGTTTCCTTTGCGCGTTCCGCCATGTCCCTTTTCAGTCGGGCCAAGCGTGGTACAGCGACCGAATCCTCCCTTTTCAGACATCAGAAAAGCCGCTTGCCGCGTGCGGTAAATTTATATACGGTTAGCGGAAAATTTCTAACCGTATATAAATTTACGGGGAAGCGGTTAGAAAAATATTTCTATACGTATAGAAATTTTCCGCTAACCGTATATAAATTTAAAGCCTCCCCGAATCCCGGTTTCAGGGAGCGGAGACAGGCTGCAAGACAAAGAGAAAAACGGGCAGACAGCCCTGACGTGCAATAGGCACGGATACTATTGACTTAAAACAATTCGAGTATGAAAGTAAAGTTAATCAAGCGGAAGAATCCGCAGAAGAAAACCGAGGAGAAATTTTATGCCAATCCCGTCAATGCCGGCAGAAAGAGCCTGCGCGACATTGCACGCGACATCTCCGGCCGCTCGTCGCTGACGCGCGGCGACATCGAGAACGTGCTCTTCAATTTCATCGACTGCCTGCCGGGCTATCTGCGCGACGGGTTCAGCGTGCAGCTGGGCGACTTCGGAACGATGCGCCTCACGCTTTCGAGCAAGGGAGCGGAGAAGGAAAAGGATTTCAACACCGATGACATCAAGCCCCGTGTTACGTTCACTCCGGGCGTTGAGCTGAAAGCCTCGTTGCGCGAAACGTCATACGAGACGGTGAAGGAGAAGGGCAGCCAGTCGGGCAGCGGCGACGACACTCCCGTTCTGTCATAAGAAAGAAACACATGACTCTTAAAATTACTTGGGGTGCAAGGTCCGTCGCTATGACGGGTCTTGCACCATTTTTTTATGTCCGTCCGTCTGCGCTTCGCCTGCAATGGGGAGAGAATGTGCGCAATGAACGGATTTCGGCGCAGAGAACCTTCCTTATGACAATTGACAGCGCAGGGACAGGTGCCCCGTCTGCCCCTGCAGGCTCTGTTAACCGTTAAATTCTGTGGCGGAAAAGGTTAAAAACAAGAGGCGGAAAAGGGCAATTGAATAAAAATGACTATCTTTGCTACTCGTAATCGAAAAGAAACAGCAGAATGATGAAGAAAATATGGGCACTTGCCGTCGTTCTCCTGCCTCTGGCGGCCGTGGCACAGAATACGCTGACGCCGGAAGAGCAGCTCCGGCAGGCGGAGCGGCAGCTGACAGAGGCCCGGAGGCAGCTCGAAATAGCCGAGCAGAACCTTGCAAGGGCAAGGGAGGCTGTCTCGGAATCAGTTTCGGCGGGAACCGTAAAGGAGGGTGAAGCCGTTCGGCCGTCTTCATGGGCGGTGCCTGCAGGCGGCGAAGGCAATAGTGCCGCAACCCCGAAAGGCAGGCCATCCCTCCCCAAGGCCGACGATGTCTATCTTCGGCCAGACTGTATCCCTCTTGTCGACGGCAAGGTGGTCTGGTCGGAACGGGTCGAAGTGCCCGGTGTGCCGGCTGAGCGGCTTTACGACAAGGCCCTTGCGTTTCTGACAAGACTCACGAAGGAGGAGAATCAGTTGGCTGAGAGCAAGGTTGCATTGGTCAATCCGGGAGAGCACAGCCTGATTGCCACCATCCACGAGAAACTCGTCTTCTCGTCCACATTCCTGTCGTTGGACTTCAGCAAGTTCAACTACGTATTGCAGGTGAGCTGCACCGACGGGGCTGCGGTGCTGACCATGACCCGCCTGACTTATAACTACGACGTGCAGGGAAAGGTCAGCAACTATACTGCCGAGGAGTGGATAACCGACAAGGCCAGCGTCAACAAGAAGCGCACGCGCCTGCTTCCCGTTTCCGGCAAGTTCCGTCGGGCGACCGTCGACCGCAAGGACTATATATTCAAGGTTTTCAAGGATTCATTAAAGTAAAGACTTTCATTCCCTTATCTCATTATTATCTTATTATGACAGAAGAACTTCAGAACAGTACGGCACGCCGTCCCAGCCGTCGCCGCCGTCCGGCAGAGCACGACCGGTTCATCCATACGCGCCAGTGGCTCAACGGTATCTTCATGTTGGGGGCCATTGCCGGCGTCATCGTTATGCTGATGTCGGAAGACAGGACGGTTGGCATCATCATCGTCTTGGTCTCCATGCTATTCAAGTTTGTCGAAGCCTTATTGCGCATTATCCGTTGATGATGAGAAGAATCTCCCTGCTTATAGCCGCAATGATGGCAGCGTGTGCCGTCAATGCCCAGATAGACGATTTTCAGGCGGTGGACGACGGCACGTTTGCTGCCGAGGGCTATCAGAACAACCGCCGTCTCGGCAGGTCTGATTCCGTGCAGAGTCAGCACAAGATTGTTCCGCGCGGCCTGAAGGTCTGGACGATAGACGAGCGGTTCGGCAACCGGACCGAAGCCACGCCCGACACGCTTTCGGAGATGTATATGAACACTATATTCACCACAGGACTCCGTGGCGAGTACAATTCATTGGGCAATCTCGGCTCACCGCGCGAGAACCGCATATTCATAGACCGCGAAGACGCGTCCGAGTTCTTCTTCCTCGACCCCTACGGCTACGCCATCACCCAGCCGGGCGACTTTCATTTCACTTCCAGTCTGTCGCCTATAACCAACCTTTCCTATAATACGGCAGGAAACAGAACCAACGGGGAAGACCATTTCAAGGCTCTCTTTGCCGTCAATGCAGGCAGGAAGTGGGGTTTCGGATTTAAGTTCGACTATCTGTACGGGCGTGGCTATTACAGCAACCAGAGTGCCTCGCATCTTGACTATTCCATGTGGGGCTCTTATCTGGGCGAACGCTATCAGGCGCATTTGCTGTTCTCGCTCAACCATCAGAAGGTAGCCGAGGGCGGAGGCATAACCAACGATGCCTACATTACGCATCCCGAAACGTTCAACGAGAGCTTCACCGAGGAGGAGATTCCCACGCAGCTTACGAAAAACTGGAACAGAAATGACAACCAGCATGCTTTCTTCAACCACCGCTACAGCCTCGGATTCTTCAGGAAAGTACCGATGACGAAGGAGGAGATAGAGGCCCGTAAGTTTGCCCTCAAGTCGAAGCAGGCCCAGCAGGCGGAGAAAGCCAAGGAGAAGGCGCGCCGTCAGTCGCAGAAAGACGGGGAGGAGTTCGACGAGGAAGCTACGACAGGAACCATGCGGCTAATTCCGGCCGGCCCGATGATGCCAAGATTGTCGGCGACGCGCCTGCTTCCGCTTCCAAGAAGCAGGACGGTGGAGGGCGGATTACGGTAGACCTGCAGGATTCCGTGCAGATGAAGCAGCTTGCCGAAATCCCTGCCGTCGTGAAAGACACGGCAGACCAGTGGATGAAAGAGGAATACGTGCCCGTTACGAGCTTTATCCATACGATGCGGTTCGACAACTATCGCCGTATCTATCAGGCATACGCCACTCCCGACAATTACTATAAGAACGATTACTACACCTCTCCCGATGCGCCGGGCGATTCCATCTACGACCGCACCCGGCACTGGTCGTTCCGCAACACCTTTGCCGTCGCCCTGTTGGAGGGTTTCAATAAATGGGCGAAGGCAGGCCTGAAGGCGTTTGCCTCTTACGAGCTGCGCCATTACGAACTGCCGTCCGTCCTTGCCCCCACAGCCTCTGCTGCGGCTATGTTCGATGGCTATCAGGCGTGGAATCAGCACGACTTGTCTGTCGGCGGACAGCTGTTGAGAACATCGGGCAATACGCTTCACTACGACCTTACGGGCGAAGTGTGGGTGGCAGGAGCCAATATGGGACAATTGCATCTGGACGGCCATGCCGAACTCAACTTCCCCTTGTTGGGCGACACGGTGCAGTTGGCGGCAACTGCCTTCTTCCACCGCGATTCGCCGTCGTTCTATATGAATACTTTCCGTTCGCGGCACTTTTGGTGGGATAACAATACCGGTTTTCAGACGCACACGCGCCTGCTCGGAGAGTTCGCCTTGGAAAAGACGCGCACGCGGCTCCGCGTCGGCTACGATATGATAAAGAACTATACTTATTTTGGCCTTCAGAACGACCGTGTGGCTAATAATGACAATTATCTGGTGCAGAACAGCGAGGCAAATGTACGTCAGCACGGCAGTCCCATCAGTCTTCTTACCATTCAGCTTCAGCAAGATTTCCGGCTGGGTATCCTCAACTGGCAGAATGTGCTGACCTTCCAGAAGTCGAGCGAGCAGGAAGTGCTGCCCCTTCCGGCGTTCAATGCCTACTCCAACCTGTTTATCAGATTCAGGATAGCCAAGGTGCTTGATTGCGATTTCGGGGTAGACGGCCGCTACTTCACGAAGTATTATGCCCCCGAGTATATTCCGGGAATCGGAGCTTTCGGTATTCAGGAGACGGAGGCAAGCCGCACGGAGATAGGCAACTATCCGCTCCTGAACGTCTATGCCAACTTTAAGCTCCAGCACACACGCTTCTTTGTAATGTACTCTCACGTGAACAGCGGCAGTAGCGGTGATTATTTCTTCATGCCCCACTATCCGCTCAATCAGCGCATATTCCGTTTTGGAGTCAGCTGGAACTTCTTCAACTAAATGCAATGATTCCTGAATAGGAGACGGAACGATAAACATAAACCAAGCATGACAGACCCGGTAAAAGGAAATATCAGTCAGCCACAGCCTGTTGTCGCTGCCAATTCGGCAAAGGCGTGGCTTTTGGCAGCACGTCCGAAGACACTGACGGGGGCAGCTGTTCCCGTTATGATTGGCATCGCTTTCGCGCTGCGGTTGGGCGGATGGGACAGCTTCAGGTTGCTGCCTGCCGTTCTTTGTTTTCTTTTTGCGTTCATTATGCAGATAGATGCCAACTTCATCAATGACTATTTCGATTGTCTTAGGGGCAACGACGACGCAGCCACGAGGCTCGGCCCGAAACGGGCGTGCAGCGAGGGATGGATAACGCTCCCTGCCATGCGCGCAGGTATTGTCGTTACGACGGCTTTGGCTTGCCTGACAGGGCTTCCGCTTATTGTCTATGGTGGTTGGGAGATGATAGTCGTCGGGTTGGTCTGTGTCGCTTTCTGTTTCCTTTATACTACGCGGCTGTCCTATCTCGGACTTGGCGACCTTCTTGTCTTGGTCTTCTTCGGTATTGTTCCCGTGTGCCTGACTTGCTATGTTGTTCTTCCCGAGGGGGCGGAACGCATCGACTGGCACGTGTTCTCGGTTTCTGTCTGGTGCGGACTGGTAATAGACACCCTGCTGGTTGTCAACAACTATCGCGACCGGGAGAACGACCGTAGGGAC
The DNA here is from genome assembly GCF_000614065.1 of Prevotella dentasini JCM 15908. Classification (GTDB taxonomy): domain Bacteria; phylum Bacteroidota; class Bacteroidia; order Bacteroidales; family Bacteroidaceae; genus Prevotella; species Prevotella dentasini. The sequence continues at coordinate 46,613 of NZ_BAKG01000004.1, forward strand.
GGAAAAATGACGTTGGTGGTACGAATCGGCGAGAAGTATGCCGAACGGCTCTACCTCGGGCTGGGATTGGCGGCCGTGTTGGGCGTACAGCTTACGGTTTGGGACGGTAACCGTCAGTGGACGGATTTCGTCGCCTTCTTCTTGCCGGATGTCTACCTCTTCCTCCATGTCCTGACCTATCAGCAGATGATACGCATACGGAAAGGGCGCGAACTCAACAAGATACTGGGACAGACGGCCCGGAATATGTTTGTCTTCGGTATCGTTACGACGCTCGGTCTGCTCATGGCCTCTTGACAAACACGATAGTCTCCGCTGTCATTTTCATTATAAATAATTATTCAAAACGATGTCGAAGAACGTAAATTTGGACTTGATGGAATTTGTCGAGCAGCAGATACTTCCCCGCTATACTGCTTTCGGGAAATCGCATGGACTCACTCACGTACAGCGGGTTATCCATAATTCCATGGAACTTGTGCGCGTTACGGGTGCCGACCCCAATATGGCTTACGTCATAGCTGCCTACCACGACCTCGGCATGGAGGGGCCGCGTGCCATCCACCACATTACGGGCGGTAAGATTCTCACTGCCGATGCCCGGCTAAAGAAATGGTTCTCGCCCGAACAGATTAAGATAATGAAAGAGGCGGTGGAAGACCACCGTGCCAGCAGTTCCCGTGCACCGCGCAGCATCTACGGGAAGATTGTTGCCGAGGCCGACCGCGACTTGGAGCCGGAGATGATTTTCCTGCGTGCCGTACAGTTCGGTATGGAGAATTACCCGGAGAAAAACGAGGAGCAGATGTGGCAGCGTTTTCATGCCCATATAAAGGAGAAGTATGGCCGTTCGGGCTATCTGAAGCTGTGGATTCCCAATTCTCCCAATGCTAAAAACCTTGAGATGATTCGCCGGACCATCGACGACGAAGCAGAATTGCGCAGGGTTTTTGAGAGAATTTACAAGTTGTCTTCAGACCGCGCACAAGGCGGGTAATCACCCGGCCGTGTCTGTTGATATATAGAAATTTCCTCCTGAAAGGAGGCATCCGTTCTTTTCCGAAGGCGGAAAGAAATAGAATAGCAAATAGAACAAACCATTACAAATATGAACAAAGAAGAATTGATGAGAAGGGCCATTGAGCTTTCCGTTAACAGCGTGCGTAACGGAGGTGGCCCGTTTGGGGCTGTCATTGCCAGAAATGGGGAGATTGTTGCGGAAGGAAGCAACAGCGTTACCATTGATACCGATCCTACGGCTCATGCCGAGGTCTCCACCATCCGCAAGGCATGCAGGAAACTCGGGACGTTCGACCTCTCGGGCTGTGAGATTTATACTTCCTGTGAACCGTGTCCTATGTGCCTCGGTGCCATTTACTGGGCACATCTTGACAAGATATACTATGCCAACGACCGCAAGGATGCCGCCGACATAGGCTTCGACGACGATTTTATCTATCAGGAAATAGATGTACAGCCCCAGTATCGCAAGAAACCGTCGGAGATTCTCCTCCGTAACGAAGCTATGGCTGCTTTCGATTTATGGCGCAATAAGGCCGACAAGACGGAGTATTAAGTGCTCTCCCCTGTGTTTCCTTCTTTTTGCAGTTATTGCAGATGAAGCATCCGTCTTGTCTGTACGTAATCAGGTAAAAGGCGAATATGGAGTTTGTAACCTTCGTATTCGCTTTCTTTTTATTCAGCATGTTTGTCTTCGTTTTATCTAAATGTAAAGATTAATTTTTGTCCTCGGAAGATATGATAGTCAGATGGACAGAAAGGCATGGTGAAAGCGGCACTTTGGTCTGGTGATTGTGCCGTTTTCAGACTGCGAAAACGGCACTTTCTATACACCAAAACAAGAGTTTTACAATTTAATCGTCTAATTTTGCACTTGCTATTGGAATCTACCCTCTACGTACGGTATAGGATGTAAATAAAAATGTAGAAAAAACTTTTAGAAAAGTTTGGCAGTTTCGGATATTAATAGTATCTTTGCACCGCATTTGAGAACAATGCTTGGCAACTCGGTTAAACGAGCCCTGACTGGAAGGATGGGTGAGTGGCTGAAACCAGCAGTTTGCTAAACTGCCGTACGCTTCCGCGTACCGGGGGTTCGAATCCCCCTCCTTCCGCTCATTTGGAAGCAAGTTCTTGAATGAAAAGGCTAACGGTCGGTTCATCTAACGGTTAGGATACAAGATTCTCAATCTTGGCATACGAGTTCGATTCTCGTACCGACTACAAAAAGAGAAAGATAAGGTCTTTCTCTTTTTTATTTATTCAATAGTCTGTTTCTTTTTTATGGAGATGCCTGCATGTAATTGTTATTTTTTGCTTACTTTTGCACTCGTTTATTGGCATTAAACATTAAAAGTAAGATTCCAAATGAGAAGATTGATGATAATCCTTGTTTTATCTGTTTGTACCTTGATGGTCAGTGCGCAGAAAACAATTGATGGTATTCGGTTTATGACTGCGTATGGGCAGCTGTCCGATACGCTAATAAGCAGATTTGGTGTTCCGGTAACGGAAACAAGGGAAAAGCTGGTATTTGCGGATGTCGTTTTCGATGGTGAGAGGTACAGCGAGGCTAACTTTTTCTTTGACGAGAAGGGAAGAATGCATTTGCTCCGACTGAAGAAAACCTGCGTTGACAAGTCTACAGCCGTGGCAAGTATGAATAGTTTATGGGAAAAATACGGGGGCGAATATCAAACGACGGAGGATGAAACACCGGAGGACGGGAAGTTCGTGGTTGGATTTGACACTGGTGGTGCAAGGCTGTTTACCATTTCAACATTTCGTAATCGTTGCGATATGACTTTCGGCCCATTTCTGAGATAGTGCTTGGAAGGGAGACTCGTTAGCTTGATGGCTTCGAGACTGTCCTATTTGCATGGATGAGATGGGGAATATTAGTAGTTGTATGCGATATCGTACTTTTGTTTTATTTGATATATGAAGAGATTATATTTGCTTATTGTGTGCTTGACAATTGTCTTCGGGGCGTCAGCCCAGACTATGGGGGAGTTGTGGGCAAGTATGCCTGATTCTGTCGTTCCCTATCTCAATCAGACCTTACGGGAACAGATGGTTCAGGAAAAGGAAGCAGGAGGCTGGATGCCCGTGGAAAACCTGTCGGGAGATACGAGCGTTGTCAGCTTGCTGACAAGTAATTACATGAAGGTGAAGCTCAGCAATTCGTCTGTTATAGAGTTGAAGCTGTTGGATGAGAAGACTATTGCCATGGTGCAGACATGGTTTGGCCCTGAGCCGGAAAGCAGACTGACTCTCTATTCTGTTGCATGGCAGTCAATGCCGTCAACGTTTTCTCCTGTCTGCTTGACGGAGAAGCCGGATACGATGAGTACCGATGAATATGAGCATCTGTTGGCTTTACTGGAACCCCAATTAATATGGTTGCAGCTTTCGGAGAAAGATAATAGCCTGTCTGTCCAATATGCCCAAATAATGCTCACGTCTTCTGAACGACAGGAGGTTTCGGCTATAGTTAAGCAAACAAAATATAATTGGGACGGTAGCAGATTTAAGTAATGTTAATCTTACACTCTTTCTGCCTTGGAAACTTTGCAAGTTAATAATAAATCCCTAACTTTGCATCGTGTTTTTCATGGTATTAGATTATTAAGGTTAATAAAAGATTGATTGTCGTGAGACAATCAATTTTTTTGTTTCTGCTTCTATGTGAAATTATTCTTATGTTCTCTTTTGGTCGTTTCTTATATTTTTACTACTTTTGTGCCAAAGAAAATTAGCTGAAAACATGAATCTGAAAGTACGTTTGGCACTGATGAACTTTTTGGAGTTCGCAGTGTGGGGAGCTTATCTGACCTCTATGGGGCGTTATCTTGGGAACCTTGGCATAGGAGAGAACATAGGTTTGTTCTATTCCATGCAGGGAATAGTGTCTATCTTCATGCCTGCCCTTATGGGTATTGTGGCTGACCGCTGGATTCCTGCCCAAAGGCTGTTGGGTCTGTGTCATCTTTTGGCAGGATTGTTTATGTTCGGCACTGCCGCCTATGGTCTTGGTGCAGGAAGTGCAGCTGAGTTTCATATCATATTCGGGCTTTATTCCTTGTCCGTTGCCTTTTATATGCCTACGCTGGCTTTGACCAATTCGGTTGCTTACTCTGCATTGACTCAGGCAGGAATGGATACGGTCAAGGATTTTCCGCCTATCCGCGTCTTCGGTACTATCGGATTTATTCTTACAATGTGGCTGGTTGACATCATGGGCTTTCAAAGCAATCAGAACCAATTTGTTACCTCGGGTGTCGTAAGCATCATATTGTTCTTCTATACATTCACCTTGCCCAATTGCCAAGTTTCAAGGGATGTGGAGAAGAAGAGTCTGGTAGATGCCTTCGGGCTTCGTGCCTTTACCCTGTTCAGGCAAAAGAAGATGGCTATATTCTTCATCTTCTCCATGTTGTTGGGTGTGAGCCTTCAGATAACCAACAGCTTTGCCAACCCGTTCCTGTTCAGTTTCGGGGCGCAACCTGAATTTGCCGACAGCTTCGGCGTGCAGCACGCAAATATCCTAATCAGCCTCTCGCAGGTGAGCGAGACTTGCTGTATTCTCCTCATTCCCTTCTTTATGAAGCGATACGGGATAAAGAACGTCATGCTGATTGCCATGCTGGCTTGGGTGCTTCGCTTCGGCCTGTTTGGTCTTGGTAATCCCGGCACGCCCGGAGTGTGGCTGTTTGTCCTCTCCATGGTAGTGTACGGCGTAGCGTTCGACTTCTTCAACATCTCGGGTTCGCTCTTCGTAGACCGGAGTACGGATGAGAAGATACGGTCTTCGGCCCAAGGGCTCTTCATGCTGATGACCAACGGCATCGGTGCTACAATCGGGACACTGGCGGCCCAAGCCATCATCAACCGCTTTACGCATCCGTTGCCCATAGGCGGCGATGTCCTGACGGTAGGAGACTGGCAGACGTGCTGGTTCATCTTCGCGGGCTATGCCTTGGTTGTTGCGATTAGCTTTGCATTGATATTCCGTCCCAAACATTCGTAATGGATAAGGTACAGCTCTTTTTCAGAGGAGTTACTGAGATTGTAGGCGAAGAGGTATAGGACTGCTGATTCTGGCAGACCGCTCCGAAGCCCGTCAGGTGGCAATCGTCTGTGATGGCCCGAGTGAATACCAGATAGGGATAAGGTTGAACAAGGCCCCCAATTTAGAGACCCTGCTGCCGGAGACGTTGTGCCGTCTGGTTCCGCGGATGGATGCGGAACATTACGAGATATTCTTCAGTTCAATAAACAACGGTCAGTACAAGGCGTTGCTGACTGACAAGGCGACGGCCGAAGCCATTCCCGTAAGGGCTTCGGACGCGGTGTTGCTCTCGCTGATAGCGAGGCTGGACATTTTTATGGAGCGGCATCTCTTCGACGTGCAAAGCGTCTCTATGAAAAAGGACAATTCGCGCATGGCACTGCCCGTGAACGCCTTGGACGACGTCATGCTACAGAAGGCGCTCGAGCGAGCCATTGCTAACGAGAACTACGAGTTGGCGTCTTATCTCAGAGACGAGATAAGGCAACGTCAAGGATAGCTCCGTCGCTGAAAATCATTTATATGCACTCTGTATGAAAGAAGTCAGATTCTTCTATGTTCCCGACGCGCAGCACCGGGAAGAGCTTCCGCAGGACGAGGCCGTGCACGCGCTGCGTGTCCTCCGCCTGCAGCCGGGGGACGAGATGTTCCTCATGGACGGCGAGGGATGCTTCTGCAAGGCCGCGGTAACGGTGGCCAGCTCCAAGCACTGCCTCTACCGCATCGTGGAGACCCTGCCGCAGGAACGCGCGTGGCGTGGGCGGATTCATCTGGGAATCGCCCCCACGAAAGACATCGGGCGGATGGAATGGATGGCGGAGAAGGCAACGGAAGTGGGATTTGACGAAATTACGTTCCTGAACTGCAAGTTCTCCGAACGCAGAAACATCCGTACCGACCGCATGGAGCGGATAGTCGTCTCGGCCATGAAGCAGAGCCGAAAGGGGTGGAAGCCACAGGTAAATCCGCTTTGCAGCTTCTCCGATTTCGTTGCGGCACCGCTTGGCGGCCGGAAGTTTATCTGCCACTGCTATGAGGAGATAGAGCGGAAAGACTTCTTCACGGAAATCGGGAGGTCCACCGGCGACGACGACATAACGGTGCTGATAGGGCCAGAGGGCGATTTCTCCACCGACGAGGTACGGCTCGCGCTGAAGCATGGCTACGAGAGCGTAACGCTGGGCAGCAGCCGCCTGCGTACGGAGACGGCAGGGCTTAGCGCGGTCATGATGTCGCAGCTGGCACGACGCTCCGAACGGGCCTTGCTGTCCTGCCGGGCATCGGCAGACGGAGAACCGTCTGCGTAGATTTTCCGACGTTGCACGGCAGGTACAAATTGCCGTGTTTTTTAGAAGAGAGATAATAGCTTTTCATGGACAGGATATGCCTTTTCTGGAAAAGCATTATACGTTTTCATAGAAAAGTACGTACGTTTTCACTTAAAGGTACGTACGTTTTCACTTAAAGGTACGTACGTTTTCACTTAAAGGTACGTACGTTTTCACTTAAAGGTACGTACGTTTTCACTTAAAAGTACGTACGTTTTCACTTAAAAGTACGTACGTTTTCACCTAAAAGTACGTACGTTTTCATTTAAAAGTACGTACGTTTTCACTAAAAAGTATATACGTTTTAACCGAAAGGTATATACGCTTTCGCTAAAAGCATTACATGTTTTGGCAAGAAGCATTATTTGTTTTAGTCAAAAAGTACGTGCTTTTAAGGTGAAAATCCTGCAGATTCTTTCTGTCGTAGTGTTGCAGACAGGCCTACAATGGGGCTGCAAAGACGGGCGTCGGTCTACGTTCTGTTTACCAGACTGATTAAGAGCAGGCGGTCGGTGGGGGAGACGCTGTGTTTGTCGAGCATGTATCCGTCCTTGTCGAACTCGTCGGCAAGGTCGGCATGTCTGAGATTCTTCCACTGGCGGAACCTGTCTATTGCTGAAGCAATGTTGCCGAGCAGCCAGTCGGCATAACCTGCATTGAGATAGTCTTCGGCTGACGGGGCGTTGCTGAACAGCTGCTCATAGAGATTGGCGGCTTTTGCGGCATTGCCGTCGCAGAGGAGCGTCCACGCGAGCACGCGCTTCACGTTGTCGTTGTCCGGATGTTCGAAGTCAAGGCGGTAGAGGCTTTCGAGTGCTTCCTTTGTACGGTCGAGTTTCAGCAGGGCGATGGCGCGGCTGATTTCGAACGATATGTTTCCGGGCTGTGCGAGCAGCAGGGCGTCGTAAGCGTCGACGGCAGTCTCGTAGTCTTCCATTTCCATTGCTGTGCGTGCCTTCCCCTTCTGCGCCCATTCGTTGTCGGGCTGGAGGTTGAGCGCATGCTCGAAGTTTTCGGCTGCCACGGATAGATAGCCGTGGTGCAGGCAGCTGTAGCCCGTGAGGGTATGGTACTGCGTGGTGTCGGCATAGAATGTCGGCAGCAGCTCTTGCAGCTGGTCGTAGCGGTGGTGACGGAAGAGGTAGGTGGCGAGTGCGCCCTTCCGTGCATCCAATCCGGTCTGTATGAAAATTTTGTACTCGAAGAAGAAGGCGTCGGCATAAAATTCGCTTTTCCCGTCGTCCTTGAAGGGGTTGAGCAGATGGGCCGCACCACCGTAGAGGCGGTAGAACCGGTAGAGGTCTTGCAGATACATCCGGCGTATATAGGCTGGGCTTTGGGTGTCAATGTCCGACGCTCCGATGCCTACAGCCTCGTCGGAATTGAGCATCTCGAGCATGTTTTTGGGTATGCGGTCAATGACGGCCGACATGGCAAGGGCAAGCGAATACTTGTCTGACTCGCAGAAGCTGCCGCGCTCCATCAGCACGTCGAGGAAGCGGGATGGCCCGAGCTTGTCCACCGTGGCCCGCAGAGCGGGATGGGCGATGTAGAAGGGCATGAACCAGTTGGCCATTTGGCTGAAGAAAGGAAAACGCTTCATCTGCCGGAAGCCTCCGAAGTAGATGTCGGAACCTTGCTGCTGCATGCTCATCATCTTCTGGATGTTGGCTTCCATCTGTTCCATCTTCTCGTCCTCGTCGCTGTTCCCGAGTATCCGGTCGGTGGGGTCTTCCTCTTTCTCCTGTATGCCGAAGCGGCTGATGGTCAGGTTGGAGTTGCGCATGATGTCGGGCATGATGTTGCGCTGTATGTGCTCGTGGTCCTTCTCGGCATCCATGCAGCTGAAGAGCTGCTGCTGTAGTTCGAGCAGCTCACGTGTCGTCTGCCTGTCTTCACAGAGCCGTTCTATGTGGCTGCGCTGTTCGGGAAATATGTCCATCTCGTCGAATATAGTCAGTACCCAGCCAACGAGTGCGCGCTGCCTTACGTGCTCGTCTTCCGCATGTTCGTAGACGTTTACAAGGGTCTGAAACTTATGGATGTCGAAATGGTTCATGTTGGCAATGAGGAGCGCGGAGAGAATGAGCTGCTGGTCGGTGGTGTCTATCATGGGAGAGAGCAGCAGGGTGGTGTAGAAGTCTTCGTCGTCTACCGTCCATTGGCATGAAATCCACAGAGCGTTGAAGAGGCGTTCCATGAATGTCTGATGGCGGTTGTAGAGGGCTGCCGACCGCTCCTTCTGCATGTCTTCCGGCTCTAAAGAGAGCATGGCTATGTCGGAGACGAAGCTTCGAGCACTGAGCGGATGAAGTCGTGCCCCATGTTCAGGTGGTCGCTGAGGCGGAAGGCGGTGATGTATGTGTCGGTATTCTTGCAGTTCCAGCTTATAAGCAGGTCTGCCGCCACACGGTAGAGCCGCCTCACGAGCGTGTTGTACATCTGTTCGCGCTGCGGGTCGTTGAAGCCGCGGAGCATAAAGTCCTGCATGAGGCGGAAGTCTTTGCCGATGGCATCGAACTCGTCGTGTCCTATAAGCGAGGGTTTTTGTTCGTAGAGGGGACGGAGCAGGGCAATGGCCTCGCTGAGTTGGCGATTTATGATGTGGCTGGTGGCGGTGCTGATAGTTTCGTTGGCGTTCATTGCTGATGACTTTTTATTGTAATAGGCTGGCGGATTAGAGGAGCGGCAGTCTTTACCGGCCTTGTCTCCATTAATGTTTTCTCGCTTGTAGAACATCCGACGGACGGGGAGCGTTCGCTTTCTCGTAGATTATTTTCGGCAGACTCTTGGCAACAGCCTTGTCGGCTTGCATGTATTTCTCTATCAGGGCGGCGTAATAGGCGGTTCCGTTTTTGTTGATGAGTTCGACAGCTTTATCGTAAGCCTCCCGGAAAGCGTTTTGCTGAAGGGTTCGGTTGTCTTTTTCTATAAAGGCAATGACACCGGGACGGAAGGCATCTTCTGCCGAGTCGTAGAGCACGTTATGCCCTGAGAGCCGGGCTTGCGTGGCTTGTGGTTCAGCGAACCAGAAAGCGTCAAGCTCGTTATTCTGTAACATCTTCATGCGGACGAAGACGTCGTTTATTTGCGAGCGGAATACCTGATATTTCGGTTGGGCGGCCTTGACTACCTTGTCGGTCAGCATGTCTGTGGCTGAAAAGCGGGTCATGGCGACAATCTTATCGCTGAGGTCGGCAGGCTTCGACAGCTTGGACTTGCGGTTGCCGATGAGCTGCCAACTAAGGTTGGTGCCTGTCATGTAGGTTATGGGTATGTGCCGGATTCTCCTCAGCCGTTCCGTCCTTATCAGGTCGGATGCCGCTGCCTGTACGTGGCCCCGTATGATGGCTGTGTCGCAGTCCATCTGTGCATTGAAGCGGAGCAGGCGGATGTCAACCTTCGTTGTATCGTAGAGCACGCTGTCCTTGAGCAGGTAGATGGGCAGGCAGTCCATTGTCGGCATGACGGCAATCTTGAAGGCTGCCGTGTAGGCCGCCTTCTCCAGTTTTGTCTTCTCTGCCTCTGCTGCCTTTCGCTGTTCTGTTGTCTGACCGCAGCTTGTGAGTGCCAGAATAGCTAATATAAGGAGGTAATGTAATCGTTTCATTGTCTTGCAAAATTAAGCATAAATTTTGTAACAAGGAAAATTATTGTTACTTTTGTCGTGCAATGGCAAAGGATAAGATAGCATACGTCTGCAACAACTGCGGACAGGAAAGCACGAAGTGGATTGGGAAATGTCCCAACTGTGGCCAATGGAATACTTTCAAGGAGATACGCATCGCCTCCGATACAGGGACGGCAGCAGCGCGCAATGCCGCCCGGACTATCAGGGCAGGCGAATCGGTGGTGTTTGCGGCCGGAAAGAACGTGGCACAGCGACTGCGTGATGTCTTGTCGAAAGAGAACCGCGGACCGATATGTGCGATGCCGAGCTGAACCGCGTGCTCGGGGGCGGACTCGTGCAGGGGAGCATCGTCCTCTTGGGAGGCGAGCCGGGCATAGGTAAAAGTACGCTGACGCTTCAGACCATTCTCCGCATTGACCGACGCGTGCTTTACATCAGTGGCGAAGAAAGTCCTCATCAGATAAAGATGCGTGCGGAGCGTATCAGCAGGGATATTCCTGACAATATCATGATTCTCTCCGAAACATCTTTGGAGAGAATCTTCGAGCATGTGAGGGAAGTCAAGCCCGAGCTGATAGTCGTCGACTCCATTCAGACCATTGCTACCGAAGAGGTTGGCAGCAGTCCGGGCAGCGTGGCGCAGGTACGCGAGTGTGCAGCCGCCCTGCTGCGGTTTGCGAAGACGAGCGGTGTGCCTGTTATTCTCATCGGACATATTAATAAGGAAGGCAGCATCGCCGGACCGAAGATACTGGAGCATATCGTCGACACGGTCATTCAGTTCGAGGGCGACCAACACTATATGTACCGCATCCTCCGAAGCATCAAGAACCGTTTTGGCTCTACTTCGGAACTGGGTATCTACGAGATGGAGCAGAACGGACTCCGGCAAGTGAGCAACCCGTCAGAGCTGCTGCTTACCAACGACCACGACGGCCTTTCGGGCGTAGCCATATCAAGTGCCATCGAGGGCGTGCGGCCATTTCTTGTAGAGACGCAGGCTCTTGTCTCTTCGGCAGCCTACGGCACTCCGCAACGTTCTGCAACGGGCTTTGAACAGCGTCGCCTGAACATGCTTCTTGCCGTGTTGGAGAAGCGGGTAGGCTTCAAGCTGATGCAGAAGGACGTATTCCTCAACATTGCCGGAGGACTGCGCGTTACGGACATGGCCATGGACCTGAGCGTCATAGCCGCAGTACTTTCGTCGAACGTAGACACACCGATAGAGTCCGGATGGTGTATGTGCGGCGAGGTGGGACTGAGCGGTGAGGTACGTCCCGTGAGCAGGATAGAGCAGCGCATAGCCGAAGCCGAGAAGTTGGGCTTCCACCATATTATCATACCGAAGTACAATCTTCAGGGATTGACCCACAACTACAATATAGAGTTGCATCCAGTCCGCAAGGTGGAAGAAGCCCTGCGTGTTCTTTTCGGATAGCCAATACCCAATAGTAGGTATTTTATACGTGAATGGCAGCATCGTTTATTTTCTTAGCCTTTTTCTTCGTACCTTTGCAAAGGGCAGAGTACCACAGCGAATGTTTCTGTTGCTCTGGCGTATCAGCTGCTTTCTGCTGGATAAATTATTGTGATGGAACGGCAAAGGCAGACTCTTAACAGGAAAGGCAAACATTATGAAGCTATCAGAACTAAAGACCGGTGAGACCGGAATCATCATAAAGATTTCCGGCCACGGAGGATTCCGCAAGCGCATCATTGAGATGGGATTCATTGCAGGAAAACAGGTGGAGGTGCTGCTCAATGCACCGCTGCGCGACCCCGTGAAATACCGAATCATGGGCTACGAGGTCAGCCTGCGGCACAGCGAGGCAGAACTCATAGAAGTGCTTTCCGAAGAAGAGGCGAGGCGGATGGGACACGGCAGAGAGCAGGAGGTGAATCCGGCCATAGAGGTGGACAATTCTGACCCCGATGAGCAGCCGCTTACGCCCTCCGAGCTGACCGATGCCGCCAGCCGCGTCCGCCATACCATCAGCGTTGCACTGGTCGGCAATCCCAATTGCGGAAAGACATCGCTTTTCAACTTTGCCTCCGGGGCGCACGAGCGTGTGGGCAACTACTCGGGCGTTACCGTAGATGCCAAGTACGGGCGTGCGGAGTTTAGCGGCTACGAGTTCGACTTGGTCGACCTTCCCGGCACTTACAGCCTGTCTGCCTATAGCCCCGAGGAACTCTACGTGCGCAGGCAGCTTGTAGAGAAGACGCCCGACATAGTCATCAACGTCATTGACTCGTCCAACCTCGAACGCAACCTCTATCTGACGACACAACTCATCGACATGCACGTGCGCATGGTCTGCGCCCTCAACATGTTCGACGAGACCGAGAAGCGCGGCGACCATGTAGACTGCGAGAAGCTCTCCGGTCTCTTCGGAGTGCCGATGGTGCCGACAGCGTTCACGTCAGGACGCGGAGTAGAGGAACTTTTCCGGCAGATAATCAATATTTACGAAGGCAGGGAAGACGAGAACCCTAACTACCGTCACATACACATCAACCACGGACACGAGATTGAAAACGGTATTGCCGAGATGCAGGAGCACCTGAAGGCCGAGCCGGACCTGCGCCAACGCTATTCTACCCGCTACCTTGCCATCAAGCTGTTGGAAAACGACAAGGACGTGGAGCAGTATATCGGCACGCTCTCCGATGCCGGTGAGATATTCGCCCACCGCGACGAGACGGCGGCCCGCGTGAAGGAGGAGACCGGCACCGACAGCGAGACGGCCATCATGGACGCCAAGTACGGATTTATCAACGGGGCCTTGCGAGAGGCCGGCTATCTGGCGGGAAAGAAAAAGGACACCTATCAGATTACGCATCTGGCGGACAGGGTGCTGACCAACAAGTACGCAGGCTTCCCGATATTCTTCCTTCTCCTGCTTGTAATGTTCACCGCCACCTTCGTCATCGGCCAATACCCGATGGACTGGATAGAGGCAGGCGTGGCATGGCTTGGCGAAACGGTCAGCACGACGCTGCCCGAGGGTCCTGTCAGGGACATGCTTGCCGACGGAGTGATAGGCGGCGTCGGCTCGGTCATAGTCTTTCTGCCGCAGATTCTCATTCTCTATTTCTTCATCTCGTATATGGAAGACAGCGGCTACATGTCGCGTGCCGCCTTCATCATGGACAAGCTGATGCACAAGATGGGACTTCACGGCAAGTCGTTCATTCCCCTTATCATGGGTTTCGGCTGCAACGTTCCGGCCGTGATGGCCACGCGGACCATCGAGAGCAGGAAGAGCCGACTGATAACGATGCTCATCCTTCCGCTGATGAGCTGTTCGGCCCGTCTGCCCATCTACATTATGATTACAGGCTCGTTCTTTGCCCTGAAATACCGCTCGCTCGTGATGCTGTCGCTCTATCTTGTCGGCATCGCGATGGCAGTCGTCCTGAGCCGCATCTTCTCCATGACCGTGGCCAAGGGCGAGGATACGCCTTTCGTGATGGAGCTTCCGCCTTACCGTTTCCCGACGTGGAAGGCCATCGGGCGGCACACATGGAGAAGGGAAAGCAATATCTGAAGAAAATGGGTGGAATCATCCTCGTTGCATCCGTCATCGTGTGGGCACTGGGCTACTTTCCTCTTCCCGACGATCCGGATGTCAGCCGGCAGCAGCGTCAGGAGCAGAGCTATATCGGGCAGATAGGGAAGACCATTGAGCCTGTCTTCCGTCCGCAAGGCTTCGACTGGAAGCTCGACGTGGGCCTGATTGCCGGCGTGGGGGCCAAGGAGATAGTTGCCTCCACGATGGGCGTGCTGTATTCCGATGACGATTCTTTCGGCGACGACAGCGGATATAATAATGCAGACGGAAAGTACGACCGCCTTCACAGGCAGATGACGGCCGACGTGGCCCGTCTTCACGGCATCAGCTATGAGGAGGCCGGGCCGATAGCCACGCTTACGGCCTATTGCTTCCTGCTTTTCGTACTCATCTATTTCCCCTGCATCGCCACGATTGCGGCCATCAAGGGCGAGTCGGGCAGCTGGCGTTGGGCACTCTTTGCCGCAGGCTATACCACAGGGCTGGCGTGGGTGGTCAGTGCAGTTGTTTTTCAGGTGGGAATGTTCTTTCTATGATTAGGCAGAAAAAGTTGGCGAGCTTTTTGAGAAAAGTTGGCGAACTTTTTTAAAAAAGTTGGCGAACTTTTTGATAAGTGCTTGTGAGCTTCCCGTAGACGGTCCTAATTCTCCTTGAAGAATACTTGGCGTCAGGCAGGTATTAAGGCCATGCGACGGCAATATATTCCACGGATTACTTATCAAAGTGCCCCCGAAAGTCTGTGATGACTTTCGGGGGCACTTCGGCAGGGTGGCTGTTCTTGTCTGGCTGATGCCTCTTCATGATTTTCGGTGTTGCTGCCTATCCGAATATTTTCCTGAAGATTCCTTTCTTTTCGCCTTTCTTTTCCTGTGCCGGACTGGGGACATTGTCAGGGGCTGCTTTCTTGATTTCTCCGTCGGGAACGTCTTCACCTTCTATGATACCTGCCTTTCCCCATTGCCCGGCCAAGGTCAGCGAGTCGCTCATGGCCGTGGCTTCGTCCGTGTCGTATTCTTCCAGCAGCAGTCTTGCCATGTCTGCAACGCTGAAGCTGTCCATGCCCTGAACTTTCTTCCACAGGTAGGCAGAGCTTTCGTTCATGGAGATGATATTGCTGAAGTCTATGTTTTCCTCTCCCTCTGCAACGATGATGCTTTCTCCGCATACGGAGCGGAGGTTGAATCCTTTCTTTGTCTTCATATTTTTGTATATTTAGTTTCTTTCTTGGGGTTCCTTGGGTACTTTGAAGAAGAGGCTCCTGACTATATTCCCAAAAGCCTTAAAGTTTTTGGGGCTGTCGTTTATAGGTCTTTCGGAAATCGTCCGCCTGTCCGTCCGGGAAACTTTGCGCCCTCTTGGACGGGACTTTGGCTAAACAGGCCCGAACAGCGGAATCCATAGCCTGCGGTATATGCCCAGCAGGTATCTCCGGACGGGGTAGAGGCTTGTCCACAGACGGCTGTAGATTTTCCACTTTCTGCCGTCGGTCTTGTCCATCCTTGTTCTTCCCTTGCGGTAGAAGCCTATGACGGCACCCACGATGTTGTCTGTCTTGCAGTGCTCTGCCGTAAGGTTTCCGTCGCCCAGCAGGGTTACGTCATCGCCCGATATGCCGGTGATGCGGTGGAGGACGAAGTGGCCGGGCGAAATCTCGGCAAGGACGGGGTCGCCGGTCCTGACGTGTGCCGGCTTGCAGAGAAGGGCCTTGTCGCGGTTGTCTTCGAGAAACGGGCGCATCGAAACTCCCCGTAGACGCAGGGTTACGGTGTGCCCCTCGCTTAGCATCTTAACTATTTCGGGAATCAGTTCAGCATTGGGAAATTGTATTTCCTGCATGTCTGTCAGCTGTTTTTTCATGCCCGGTCTCCTGCAATGGCTTGATGGCAGACGCGTGCCGCCTCTGCGTCGGGAAGGCAGTGGAGGGTGTATATGCCGGTCGTCTCCACCAGCCTTGTTACCGTATCGCATATCATGTTGTAGATTTCCGAATCCCATTTCATGCTTGAGCAGCAGGGCAGGAGCGAGGCGAAGGCCTCTATCGGCGGCAGCCTTTCTACGGAGTTCTCCTTGGCGCGGTCTATCTTGGTAATGGCACCGAGGCGTGCCTTGACGTTTCGGTAGCAGGGAGTCTTTCCGCTCCACGGGCTGCCGTATATCCATGCTTTGCCGCCGGTGATTCTGACGACGGGGTTGTCGTCGTTCATCAGGTCGGAGCCGGGTATATGCCTGAGCCACATGCCGGCCTGAGTGGACTTGCCCGTTCCGCTCTTGGCTATGAAGGCGTATCCGCGGTGGTTGTTCCTGACGAGGGAGGCATGGATGAGCACCGCCCCGAATCTGGCTCCTGCAAAGGCGAAGACGAGCATCAGGGCGTTGTTGAGTCCGAAGGTCCGCATGGTGGTGTTCCCGTTCAGCGCGCAGCGACATTCGGAGAAGTTTCTGTTCGTTATCAGCAGGCAGCAGTCCGAACCGTTTATGTCCTTTATGATGTACTGGTATCCTCCGTCGTCAATTCGGTCTACCACCGTGTCCCCGTTGCCGGTGTCAACCGTCCTGATGCGCTTTCTCCGGGACTTGGCTACGGGTTGCAGCATGTCGTCTACCGTCAGGCGGAAAAGCGGCTCGCCCTGTGGCGAGTCTTGCCGGAAAGGCTCGAACGAACGGATGATGTGTGCTCTGTTCTTATCTGACTCGGCAAAGCGGACGCATACATCGAAATCGGCAATCCGATAGTTATTTATCTCCATCGGCACCCGGCTTGTCTGCTTTTGCCTCTGCTTTCTTTTCAGGCTTTTTCCCTGCATCCCCGGTCACTTCCCCGGACATGCCGTCCGATTCGGAATAGGGAGCTATTGGCTTGAAACGGAACTGGTCGTCGGTGATGGCATTGACGAGGAAGTGGTTCTTTGTCCTTGCCGTGTACCTTGCCTGCATCTTCACGTATTTCTTCATGGCCTTCTTCTCGTTGTCTGCATAGACTACCACGCAGGTCGGGCGCAGTTCTCTGTTCAGGGTTTGCAGATAGCTGCGGAGCTGGTAGGCGTATTGGTCGCGCTCGTAGAGAAAGTGTGTGCGGTTGTCTTCTACGTATGCGTCTACGGGCTGGACGGAGGTGAAGTAGACCGTCGAGTCGTTGAACGAGGCTGCAAAGCCAAACATATATACCTTGGCCGGCTTATGGCCATCCTTTGCTGCTGCGTTTGCTGCCAGGCCTAAAAGCAGGGCTGCCAGAAAGATTATTTTTCCGAGCTTCATTTTTCTTTTGATTTGCTTGCTGTTTTATTGTTCTTATTGTCCTAAATACGCTTTGAGTATCTGGCTCTTGGTGTGCTGGCGCAATCGCCTGATGGCTTTTTCCTTGATTTGCCTGACTCTCTCGCGTGTGAGGCAAAAGCGTTCGCCAATCTCGTCCAGCGACATTTCGTGCTGATGGATTCCGAAGAAGGCCCTTACTATATCGCGCTCCTGTCGGGAAGTATGTCGAGCACGCTGTCTATCTCGTTTCTGAGGCTTTCAGCGACAAGTTCCCTGTCTGCCGAATGGGAGTTGTCGCCCGGCAGGACATCGAGCAGGGTGCCTTCTTCTCCGTCGTTGAAAGGTGCGTCAACGGATACATGCCGGCCGTTTGTCTTCAGTGCATCGAGTATTTTCTCCTCCGGCAGGTCTATGTCCTCGGCTATTTCCACCACGTTGGGGCGACGCTCGTTTTCCTGCTCAAACCTGTTGAGCATCCTGTTAATCTTATTGACGGAGCCGACCTGATTGAGCGGAAGCCTTACCATCCTGCTTTGTTCGGCAATGGCCTGAAGGATGCTTTGCCTAATCCACCATACGGCATACGATATGAACTTGAATCCGCGGGTCTCGTCAAACTTTTCTGCGGCTTTTATGAGTCCGAGGTTTCCCTCATTGATAAGGTCGGGAAGGGACAGGCCCTGATTCTGATATTGCTTTGCCACCGACACCACGAAGCGGAGATTGGCCCTCGTCAGTTTCTCCAAGGCCTTTCGGTCGCCCGACTTGATGCGTTGGGCCAGTTCTACTTCTTCGTCTGAAGAGATGAGTTCTTCGTGCCCGATTTCGTGTAGGTACTTTTCGAGAGAAGCACTCTCCCGATTGGTGTACAAATTCGTGATTTTCAATTGCCTCATACGTATGGGGTATTATTTAAGCTGCACAAATTTACACAAAATCAATGAGTTGAGCAAATGAAACGGAGAAAAAGTGATGTTTCCTCTGCCTTAATGCAGAAATGCTTTTTCCTGATGAATATTTAAGAATATGGAATGTCCCGGTCTGTCTTGCAGGATGTTGATCGTCTTTCTTCCTTTCTGCTCTCTGATGGGCGTTTGGGGATGAGGCGATTGCTTTTTTGTTCCATTAAGCCGGAAGTGGCGTGCTGATAAAATGAAAGTGGTACTTCCGCATGGTGAAAACGGCGGTTTCGTCTCCTCAAAGTGCCACTTTCGTTTGAGGGGAATTTTAGTCGTCTTGCATGAAAGGAAATGTCGGGGAGAATACCCTTGGGGAGAGGTATAAGCAAAAAGGTCTCTGTAGTTGCTACAGAGACCTTTTGTTATAAGGGAATAATCTTTACTCAATGTTCTTGAGGACTGCCAGCAGATGATCCCATACCATCTGTACGGTCGGGATGTGGAGGCGTTCGTCGGGAGTATGTACGTATCTAAGTGTAGGACCGAAGCTGACCATATCCATTTCCGGGTATTTCTCGGAGAAGAGGCCACACTCCAGACCTGCGTGGATGCCGAGTACTTGCGGGTCTTTATTGAAGAGTTTCTTGTATTGTTCTACGGCAACCTTAACCAGTTCGGAGTTCGGATTCATTTTCCATGCAGGATAGCCGTCGTTCTGAATAACCTCTGCACCGGCGAGTTGGAAACAGGCCTTTACGGTGTTTGCCATGTTGGTGAGGTTGCTCATGACGTTAGAACGCTGCGATGCTACGATGACTACCTCGTTCTCTGTACTCTGTACGCTGGCTACGTTGCTTGATGTCTCAACCATGTAGGCAAGAGCTTCGTCCTGACAGGTGGTAAGAGGCCCGTTGTCCATGGCCTGAACGGAGAGAATCAAGTTGCGGGAAACCTGCTGGGGCATAACCGTCTGGCTTTCTGTACTGCCAAGATTCCACACCATAGTGGGGTCGGTTACGTGGAATTCGTCTTCAACGCCTACCGTGAAGATGTTCCAGTCTGCCTTAACCTCTTCCTTGCGGTCGGCAGGTACGGCGAAAATAACCTTGCCGTCGCGCGGGATGGCGTTGTGCATCTTGCCGGAATTCCACTGTGCCAATCGGAGGTCCATCTTCTCTTGCTCGAGATAGAGGAAACGGGAAAGTATCTTGATGGCGTTGGCACGCTTCTTATTGATATCGTCGCCTGAGTGTCCGCCGATAAGGCCCTTGAGACTTGCTTCCATGAAGAAGTAGCCCTGTGGGGCTGCTTCACGGTCGAATTTGAAAGTGGCAGTAGTGGTAATACCACCTGCACAGCTTACAAAGATTTGTCCTTCATCCTCTGAGTCAAGGTTGATGAGGTATTTGGCCGACATGAAACCGGGCTTCATGCCGAATGCGCCGGTCAGTCCGGTCTCCTCGTCGCGCGTGAAAACACACTCTATTGGTCCGTGCTCAATATTGTCGGAGTCGAGCAGGGCAAGCTCCATGGCTACACCGATGCCGTCGTCGGCTCCAAGGGTTGTGCCTTTTGCCTGTAGCCATTCTCCTTCCACATAGGTCTGAATGGCATCCTTGTGGAAGTCAAATTCTATGTCGACCAGTTTGTCGCATACCATGTCCATGTGGCTCTGAAGGGCAACGGTTGGGAGGTGCTCCAACCCCTTGGTGGCAGGCTTGCTGATAATGACATTGCCCGTTTCGTCAACCTTGGTTTCAAAGTTGTGGGACTTGCCAAATTCTTTCAGATACTCAATCATCTTTTCCTCATGCTTGGAAGGACGGGGAATCTGATTGATTTTTGCAAATTGCTCGAACACGCGAGCAGGTTTAAGTTCTACGTTTTCCATATTTTAATAATATTTTGTTTTGATATGTTGTCTATTTATAGTACCTTTGCGGACATAATTAATTGCAAAGATATAGAAAATGGTTGATACTTTGTTATATAGCGTGTTAATAATTGCTATTGCAGTGCTACTGTTTAGCGTACGCGTGATTTTCAAGAAGGGAGGAGCATTTAAGTCGCAGCATATTCACGACAATGCTTACCTTCGCGAGCAGGGTATTCATTGTGTAATAGACCAAGACAAGGAGGCTCGGAACAAAGGAAAAGCCTATTAGGCTATACTTTCGTCGTAGTATGGCGTAAGGGAGAATGTTCTGTTACACCTTAATTAATATAGTAGTATAATAAATAAAATAGGAAATAGAAAATGAAGAGAATTATCGTTACATTGACAATGGCAGCTGTTGCCTTTACTTTTACAGCCTGCAACAATCAGCCAAAGTCTAACGACACAAAGGCGGAAAGCAAGACGGAAAATGTTGCACCGGCAGCGAGCAGTCAGAAGATTGCCTACGTAGAGATTGACTCCATTATGAGCCAGTACACTTATTGGAAGGAGGTTACCAAGCTGATGAGGGCTAAGGAGACGAACATTCAGAAGACCCTTGCAGGCAAGCAGCAGGCCATTCAGCAGGCAGCGGCCAATTTCCAGCAGAATGTTCAGGCAAACAAGTATACGCAGGCGCAGGCGCAGCAAATTCAGGCAAGTATTCAGAAACAGGCACAGGATGCTGACGCGCTTCAGCAGCGTTTGGGAAACGAGTATCAGGCAGAGGTTGCTAAATACAACAAAGCCCTTTCTGATAGTGTCCACAATTATCTGAAGATGTATAATAAGGATAAGAAGTACGCTATGGTGTTGGCAAAGAGCGGTGATAATATTCTCTATGCCGATGGAGCATACGACATCACAAACGAGGTTGTTAAAGGTTTGAATCAGGCGTACAAGGGAATGAAGAAATAGCTCTCTTTAGATGAAGAAATAATAGTCAGTTGACAGTCAGCCGTTTAATGGCTGGCTGTCTTTATTTAGTATGTACTTTTCAAATCGAAGTGCAAAAATATTGTATATTTGTCCCTGTAAAGCTGGGACGGAATTGTGGCAGGAAGCTGTTATGGGTTCTGTCTGGGCGTAGAAACAACAGAATAGTTTATGGATGTTATTGTCGAAAATAGCCTGCGGCTCGTGGTAGCCTTGCTTCTTGGCGGCATTATAGGGCTGGAGAGGGAGTTTCGTGCGAAGGATGCAGGATTCCGTACCCATTTTCTTGTGGCTCTCGGGGCAGCCCTCTTCACTATCATATCGCAGTATGGATTTGGCGACGGGGTGAAAGACACGTCGCGAGTGGCAGCACAGGTTGTATCGGGTATTGGCTTCTTGGGTGCTGGACTTATCGTGTTCCAAAAGAATGTGGTGCGTGGTCTGACTACTGCTGCCGGACTATGGGTAACGGCAGCAGTCGGGATGGCATGTGGAGTAGGGATGTACTGGACGGCCTGCCTCGTTACGGCATTGGTTTTGGCCGGTTTGGAGATTGTCAGCAAGTTTGTTCCCAAACTGGGTACGATGCTTCTTCAGCTTTCGTTCTCCTCACCGTCGCGCGATAGCGTGCGCCAAGTTGTCGATAAAATCAGAAAGGACAGCATGGAAATCAATTCCTACGAACTGAGGGAACGGCGCACCTCCAATGGTGAACTTTTTGAAGTTCACATGGATATTAAGGTGCGCAAGAGCGACCAGAAAGACCGTCTGATGGAGTATATGCAGGATTTTGACGATGTTCTTTTCTCGAATATAGAGTAGCAGAGAAATCAGTATATAGTGTGATATACGCAGCAGCTCACGGCAAGGACTCTCCCGTTTCAGGCGCACGGCGAGGTTTTTTCCTCCTGATTGTTTTTACTGCTAATCTTACAATGGAAGCAGCGATGAACAAACTGTTGAGGGTTATCAGATAGAACCACCACACAAGCGATGAACCACCGCCTGAACGAAAGAAGAAAAGGTAGTAGAGTGGAAGGGAATAGCCCGCGAGGATGCCTGCCATAGCGGTTCCCGTGCGTTTGCCATGCCTTACCGTATAATATAAGGTGAAGGCAATGCATAGGAAGGTGGAAAGATAAAGAAGCTGATTATCGTTCATGTGCTATTTCATTTTCTTTT
Source organism: Prevotella dentasini JCM 15908 (assembly GCF_000614065.1). Classification (GTDB taxonomy): domain Bacteria; phylum Bacteroidota; class Bacteroidia; order Bacteroidales; family Bacteroidaceae; genus Prevotella; species Prevotella dentasini. Next base: position 68,447 of record NZ_BAKG01000004.1, read on the forward strand.
TCTTCTTTGGCTTTGGTTCGGGCAGCTCCTTGCAGGTCTCGCTGACCAGACGGGAGAGGAACTCGTGGTCGTCGATGTCGGGAATGTAAAAGTAGTTCTTCGCACCCTCGTAGGGAGGACGGAGGTCAATGGTGGGAAGGAGACTGCGGCCTGCTTCGGTAGGCTTTATGTAGAGATGGTCGTCGCAGATGAGACCGAAAATCTTTCCACGGCAGTAGATGGCGTAGTCGCCAAACATCTTTCGGGTAGTGATTTCGCCTGCACCACTGCATTGGTCGGCGATGTACTGGATGAGTTCGGGATTGCTTGCCATAATGTTTAATGAGTTATAGCGGTCATGGAATTATATCATTTTTGTCTGCGCTTTGCTAACTCCTGTTCACATTGTAGGAGAACATCTTCAGGGCTGCCCTTCATTGCCATGGTGGAAAACGAATAGATTGAGCCGGTGGTTTTTAAATTGAACTGCATCACTTTTCTCTTCAACCATGAGGTCTCTTTGGCTATTTCCTTCTTGGGATTTTTGGTGAATATCAAGATTATGATGGCTCCGCTCACATTCTCAATTGCAAACCCTTTAATCTGAGACCATGGAATCACTTTTCCTGCTTTTATAGATAAACCCTGTTCGGAGAACTCTATAAATTTCTGATGATGTAGGCAGAGCCGAATGTCTGAGTAAGCTGCCATTAAGCCGCAACTGCCGAAGAAGAAGATGCCGATGTAAGAAGCGATGTGTCTCATCCAAAGAGGATGACGCATCGTTCCTGGCGTGTCAGAGTTTAACATGAATATGGCTCCAACAACGAACAGCAGGCATATAGCGTATAATTTTAATCTTTTCTTCCAGTCCATATACGTTTTGATTTTTTACTGTTTGACGTGTTTCATACTCAATGCGATGCGGTGACGTCGCTGGTCAACCTGTACCACGCGGACGCGGACGTGCTGATGAAGGCGGACAACCTGTGTAGGGTCGTTGACGAAGCGGTCGGCGATTTGGGAGATGTGAACGAGACCGTCTTGATGCACGCCGATGTCGACGAAGGCGCCGAAGTTGGTGATGTTGGTAACGATACCGGGTAGCTCCATTCCCTCAACGAGGTCGTCGATGGTGTGGACGCTCTTGTCGAACTCGAATACTTCCATCTCTCCGCGCGGGTCTCGGCCGGGCTTTTCCAGCTCCTTCATAATATCGGTTAAAGTCGGGAGTCCTGTCCCGGCGGTAATATAGTCTTGAAGCTGAATGTCCTTTTGCAGGTCGGGGGAGAGTATCAGTTCCTTTACCGTGCAGCCTTGGTCTTTTGCCATCTGCTCCACGATGTGGTAGCTCTCGGGATGGACGGCCGTGTTGTCAAGCGGATTCACGGCCCCGGGGATGCGGAGGAAGCCCGCGCACTGCTGATAAGCTACGCTGCCGAGACGGGGCACTTTCTTGAGCTGCGCACGTGAGGTGAACGCTCCGTGCTCCCGGCGATAGTCTACGATGTTCTGCGCCAAGGCAGGCCCGAGACCGCTGACGTAGGTGAGGAGGTGCTTGGAGGCCGTGTTGAGGTTGACGCCCACTTGGTTGACGCAGCTCACGACGGTCTGGTCGAGCGAGTGCCTGAGCTTCGGCTGGTCTACGTCGTGCTGATATTGTCCGATGCCGATGCTCTTGGGGTCTATCTTCACCAGTTCGGCAAGCGGGTCCATGAGCCTGCGCCCGATGGAGACGGCCCCACGGGTGGTTACGTCCTCGCTGGGGAACTCCTCACGGGCCGCGGCGGAGGCGGAGTAGACGGAGGCACCGTCCTCGCTGACAACGTATATCTGCGGTCTTGGTGATTGCTCATCTATCTGCTCGATGACTTCACGGACGAATGTTTCCGATTCCCGCTTGCCGTGCCGTTGCCAATGGCTATGGCCTCGATGCCGAAGTCTTTTATCATGCGCAGTGTGGCTATGGTGGCCTGTGCATAGAGCCGCTTGGGCGGATGGGGATAGATAATCTCGTGGTGGAGGAGGTTGCCCTGCCCGTCGAGGCAGGCTGTCTTGCAGCCGTTGGCAAAGCCGGGGTCGAGGGCGAGGACGCGCTTCTGGCCGAGCGGGGCGGAGAGCAGGAGCTGGCGTAGATTCTCTGCAAACACGCGGATGGCCTCGTCGTCGGCACGTTCCTTGCTGAGGGTGGCGAATTCGTTCTCTATGCTCGGGTTGATGAGCCGCTTGAAGCTGTCGGCCACGGCCTCGGCCACGAGTGTCTGGCAGGCTCCGCGTCCGCGGACGAACTGACGGCAGAGCCGCTCCGTGCACTCCTCGCCGTCAACGGAGATGCTTATGCGCAGGATGCCTGCCGCCTCGCCGCGGCGCATGGCGAGCATGCGGTGGGAGGTGCACCGGCGGAGCGGTTCGGAGAAGTCAAAGTAGTCGGAGAACTTCTGCGCCTCGTCCGTGTCTTCCTTCTTCTTGACGACTTTCGAGGCGATGACGGCTGCGCGGCGGTAGGCCGCCCGGACGGTGTTGCGTGCCTGTTGGTCTTCCGACACCTGCTCGGCTATGATGTCCTTGGCACCTTGCAGGGCGGCTTCAGCATTGGGAATGTCGCCTTTGACGAACCGGGCTGCGGCACGTTCAGGTGCCTGTTCCCTTTGCAGGAGCAGGAGTGTGGCGAGCGGCCCGAGTCCGTGCCCGAGGGCTGTCTGCGCCCTTGTCCGGCGTCTTGGCTTGAAGGGCAGATAGATGTCTTCGAGTTCGGTGAGATTCCAGCAACTCTCAATCTTTTTTTCAAGCTCGGGCGTGAGCCTTTCCTGCGCGCGGATGGTTTTGAGGATGGTTTCCTTGCGCCGGCCGAGTTCTTTCAGGCGGTCGTTCATCTCGCTGATGCGCGTTATCTGAACCTCGTCGAGGTTTCCCGTGCGCTCCTTGCGGTAGCGTGCTATGAAGGGGATGGTGCAGCCCTCGTCGAGCAGCGTCAGCGTCGCGTCGACGCTCTTCTCCGGCAGCGAGAGCGTGCGTGCTATGTGTGCGGTGTATTTGTTCATGAAAAGAGTCTCCGTATCTCCCTGTGGGAGCGGAATGTTTTATGTGTTTATGATTAGGGTTGTCTTAATATATAATATGATGTACTTGCCTCTCTTCCACGCAATCCATAACTGGGTAAACGGGCTGTGTTTTTTACCACTGGGTGGTAATCGGTTTACCATCGTGTGGTAATCGGATTACCATCGTGTGGTAATTGGATTACCATCGGGTGGTAATTTTAGGAAGGTCAGGTGTCGTAGAATCGAAGGCAATCCTGATAGCCGTCGAACTCTATGTCGTCAGTGTAGCCATAGTCCTTGAAAAGCTGGCGAATCCATTTCTGCTGCTCGGGCATGAGCCTGCGTTTGCCGTGCAGGTAGCGGTAGTATGTTCCGTTGCCGTGCAGGAAGCTGGCGATGTCGGAGCGGATGGAAGAGGCGTGGCGTGCCTTCACGTTGCGGAAGATGTTTTCGAATCCTACTGCCGTGCGCACTATCTCTATCGGGTGGAAGCAGGGACATTTCTTCTGCCTGAGCACGGCCGGGACTACGCTGTAGGCCATGTATTCGCCGTCGGGCAGCGTCCGGGCGGCTTTGTAGCGCAGACATTCGTCCTTGCGGCTGCACTGGTCGAGGAAGCAGACGGCCCATCTTATGGGGAGGTCTTCGTATTTTGGTTCTATCATGATGTTTGGATTTTGTTGTTATGGATATTGTTGTTTTATCGTCTTCTGATGATGAAGCGGCCTATTCGGTGGGGCTTTTTCTGCTTGCGCAGGTGTACTCGCAGCATGTAGACGCCGTCGGGCAGGCAGGCGATGTTCAGGCTGAGGCCGCCGGCGGTGGGAAGCATGCGGAGGCGTTGGCCCTGAAGGCTTTCGGCGATGTAGTAGCCGGCGTCTGTCTTTTCCGCGTCGCCCGGCAGCTGCAGCGTCCGTCCGTCGTTTGCCATGAAGCCGCCGTGGCTATGATGGTGCGTTGGTTTCCTGCAGCGGCCTGCTTTCGTTGCCGAATCTGTCCATGGCGGTGATGGCAAAGTAGCGTCTGTTCCGCTTTTCCGGTTCCATTCTTATATAGAAGGCTTTCCTGCCGAGCCGTTGGGCGACGAGGTTGCGCGGGTCTGTAACGTCGACGGGAAACCGGTCGCTCATGTATATGTTGTAGTAGGGGGAGTTGCCTTGCCAGCGAAATTCTACGATGTTTCTCTCGTGGAAGGCTGAGAGCCGGTTGTCCGTGAATAGCGGGGTGGGCGGAAGGGGCTGCATCGTGCTGCTCCGGCTCATGGCAGGGGGCAGGGCGGCCGATGTGTTGAAGAGTCGCTCGTGGTCGTAGACTCCCTGCAGGTTGGCGGCGAGGAACTTGGCCCGGAAGTGTGCGTGCCCCATGCCGAGGCTCCGGCTTACGCTCATTTGCCTTGTGAGGTCGGCCATCGTCCAGTTGCCCTCGGTGGGCGAGAGGAAGTAGGTTCCCAGTCCCGATATGACGTCTCCCCCGTGGCTGTTCTCCATCCAGTCGGCACAGAACGGGAAGTAATTGTCGCCGCGGAAGTACTGCATGGGGTAGAGCTGGTCCATCAGTCCCGTTCGCAGCCACGCCTGAGCATCCTGAAAGACCCTGTCGCGCGCATTGTAGTTTTTCGAGGAATATCTGCTGAGGTCGGAGTGTTTCCCGATGGGCGAGCACGATATTTTCAGCCAAGGCTTCATCGGCTTTACGCGGTCGTGAATGGCCTGTACTATCCGGGTTATGTTCCTCCGCCTGTTGTCCGGCGTATCGCCGTTCCTGCCGCTTGGGCGCGGCCATCCGTCGGGATACCTTATATAGTCGAGGTTGATGCCGTCCACGTCGTACTTTTCTGCAATCTCCGCGCAGATGTCTGCAAGGTAGCCTGCCGTCCGGCTGTCGTCGGGACTCATGTATGCTCCCGTGGAGAAGCGTCTTATCTTGTATCCCCGGGCTGCGAGCCTGCGGCATCCGAGCGACTTCCATTCGCCTGCCGGCATGGCCGCAATCCATGCGTGCAGCTCCATGCCGCGCCTGTGGCACTCGTCTATGGCAAAGCGCAGGGGGTCGTAGCCGGGCGAGCCGTCCTCCTTTCCCGTGAGACATTTGTCCCACGGCTCGATGGCGGAGGGGTAGATTACGGCTGCTCGCACCCTGACCTGTAGAAGTACGGTGTTGATGTTGGCCTTGGCGAACTTGTCGAGCAGTTCCGTCAGCTCCTGCTTTTGCCGTATCATCGTCTGTTGGGATGTCGCCCGTGTTCTCGGCCAGTCCAGATTGGAGAATGTCGTAAGCCAGACAGCTCTGGTCTCGCGCTTGGGGGCAGCCTGAAGGTTGAAGTTTACAAAGGCCTTGGCCTGCTTTTCCTGCGGTCGGAGAAGAAAGGGAAAGCAGCATAAGAGGGAGAGTAAAACTACTTTTTTCATAAGTGATGGCAAATCAAATGCCCATAAAGGGGCATCTTGTTTTTATTTTTTAGTTTACAAAGATAATCAAATATTTCTGTAATTCAAATAATTCATCTACCTTTGTGATAGATTTATATGATGAACAAAAAAGATTTCATTCGGTCTCTCGTCAGCCCCTTGCCCGGCAAGGCGTGGAGGCGGCCGGACATTGTCGTCCGTCCCTGCGGCCGGGTGCAGTATCTGAAAGGGTAAAGCCTGCAGGAACATGGTATTGACATTGTATTTTAGTCTAAATAATTATAACACAAATAAAGTCATTATGAAGAAAAGATTATTGCTTCTGGCGACAGCATTTTTGCTGACATTGGGCGTAAGCGCACAATTCCAAGAGGGAAAAGGATATTTGGGGGCATCTGTAACAGGGTTTGACCTTCATTATAATGGACAGGACGGGTTCAACTTGGGGGTAGAGGCCAAAGCCGGCTATTTGGCTTGGGACGACGTAATGCTTCTGGCAACGGTAAGCGCAGAGCACAATGGGTCGGAGGCTGTGGCAGACCATATAGCGTTGGGAGCTGGTGCCCGTTACTATATTACGCAGAACGGACTCTATCTGGGGGCAAACTGCAAATTCTTGCACGCCAATCACAGCTATAACGATGTGATGCCGGGTGCGGAAGTCGGCTATGCGTTCTTCATCAACCGTTCCGTGACGATAGAGCCTGCCGTCTACTATGATCATTCATTCAAAAATTCCGACTATTCTACCATTGGCTTTAAGGTAGGCTTGGGTATCTATCTGTTCGACGATTAATCCTTTCGGCAACATATAAATGCAGCAATATCCATCATTGTTGTTAGAACGGGCTGTAGATGAGTTCTCCGAATTGCCCGGAGTCGGGCGCAAAACGGCCCTGCGCCTGATGCTCCATCTGCTGCGGCAAACACCTGAGGCCGTGGACGAGTTTGCCGATGCCGTGCGTAAGGCGCGGCACGAGATTAAGCATTGCACGGTCTGCCACAACATTTCGGATACTGAGATTTGTCCTATTTGCAGGGACACTCGCCGGGACTCTGGTCTTCTCTGTGTCGTTGAGAACATTCAGGATGTCATGGCAATAGAGAATACCCAGCAGTTTTTTGGCAAGTATCATGTTTTGGGTGGGGTCATCTCGCCCATGGACGGAGTGGGGCCCAATGATTTGGAAATCGATTCTTTGGTAGAGCGGGTAAGGGAAGGCGGCGTCCGGGAGGTCATCCTTGCATTGTCAAGCACTATGGAGGGCGATACGACAAATTTCTATATTTCCAAGAGAATAAAGGATTTTGACGTGAAGGTTTCGGTCATTGCCCGTGGAATCTCTGTGGGAGACGAGTTGGAGTATACCGATGAGGTTACGTTGGGTAGGAGTATACTTAACCGAACGGCCTTGGATACGTAGAAGATATTAATATGCGCGAAGTTAGAAAGATTTTATTGTCCGAGTATTATGTAACCATCCTGCTGATTATATGTTTGGCTGCGTTGTTTGAGAGCGGTGTGCTGCCTTCCGGGGAATGGTTTGGCGAAGAGTATAATACATTGTTAATGATGGTACAAGTCATCATGCAGCTTGCCACCTTGGCATTGATGCCCCTTGCGCTTTATCTGTTTAGGATTAGGAAAATACAGGCAGCCAATGACGGAGAAGGAGAAGACTGCATGCGAAAGCGGTTTCTGACATGGTCGGTTGTGAGAATGTCCATGCTATGTGTACCCATGCTGCTGAACACGTTGTTTTATTATATGTTTGGCTCTTTAAGTGGATTCTTTTATTTGGCTTGATTCTTTTTCTTGCAAGTATCTTTGTTTATCCTACCGAAGGCAGATGTTCACGGGAGTTTCAGCTCTTCTGCAGACAGGGGGGCGAATAGAAGGTGTGCTCACTTTTTTATAGCGAAAACACAATACAATGAAGTTAAGTGTCATAATTGTCAATTATAATGTCAAATTCTATTTAGGGCAATGCCTGTATAGCTTGGAAAGGGCATTGTCGGGCATTGAAGCTGAGGTTTACGTGGTTGACAATCATTCTAAGGATGGGTCTTTGGGGTATCTCAAAAAAAGATTCCCCAAGGTTCATTATATAGCATCCATGCACAATTTGGGATTTGCACGCGCTAACAACTTGGCAATCCGCAGGTCTGAAGGAGAATATGTTCTGTTGCTGAATCCGGACACTTGGATAGGTGAAAACGTTCTTTCCGATGTGTTGGGCTTTATGGATTTGCATCCGGATGCGGGAAGTCTGGGGGTACAGATGCTCAACTCTGATGGCAGGAAGGCAAAAGAAAGCAGAAGAGGTCTTCCAACGCCGATGGTTTCATTTTATAAAATGATAGGCTTGTGCAGCCGGTTTCCCAAGCATCCACGGATGGGCGCATACTATATGGGCGACATTCCATGGGACAAGCCTGTTCGGATTGATGTCGTCAGTGGAGCTTTTTGTCTTCTTCGTCGTTCGGCATTGAACAAGGCAGGATTGTTGGATGAAGATTTTTTCATGTATGGAGAAGACATTGACTTGAGCTTTCGCATCCTCAAAAGTGGCTATGCCAATTGGTACTATCCTGCAAAGATTCTTCACTATAAGGGCGAGAGCACGCAGAAGTCAAGTTTCCGGTACGTACATGTCTTCTATGATGCTATGTTGATTTTTTTCCGCAAGCATTATGGAAGCATGAGCTTCCTTTTGAGCATACCTATAAAGATAGCAATTTACTGCAAGGCATTTACTTCGCTGGTTGGGATGTTGTACAGCAGAATCCTAAAATCATTGGGCTTGTTCCGGCCCGGTCGGAAATACAATCCGAAGTTTATATTTATAGGTGAAAGGGATATGCAGGCTAATTTCAAGTCAATAGCAGACAGGTTGGGGTTATCTGCACAATTCATTACTGCGAACCGCGTCCGTTTTCCGAAAGGACACTTGGAGTTTATGGGAGAAAGTGATAATGCAGGACGGCAGGTGTATGTTGTTTATGATGATGGGGCATACCGCTATGCAGACATTCTTGATATATTTTCAGATTCTCCAATGGATAATGTATATATCGGAATATACAATCGCCAATCTAAATGTATCATTACGGGAGAAGAGGTTCTAAAATGATGGATATTCAAAATGCAAATTGTGAAATACGTCTTCGTGCCATGGAGCCAGAGGATTTGGATTTACTATATTCTTTGGAAAACGACATGGAGCTTTGGAACATTGGAGGAACAAATGTCCCATATAGCAGGTATGTACTGAGGGATTATATTGCCAATGCTACAAATGATATATACCGTGACGGACAGGTAAGAATGATGGTTGAAACACAGGCAGGCAGGGTTGTAGGCATCGTTGACCTGATTAATTTCGACCCAAAGAATCAGAGGGCAGAATTGGGGATAGCTATTCTCAAGGAATTCCGGGGTAGGGGATATGGACGGGCGACTATCAGTCAGATGTTAAGATACGGAAATGACATATTGCATTTGCATCAGATATATGCCTATGTTGATATTGGCAATAGGATTTCTCTTAATTGTCTTAAATCCCTTGGCTTTAATGAGAAAGCTGTTCTTACAGATTGGTTGCGTTTTGGAAATGGCTATCGTGATGCTATCTTGCTGCAACATTTTTTGTAAAAAACTTCAGTAACTCCTTGGCAGGTTTATTTTTTATTACTATCTTTGCACTCGCAAAACGGAAGAGCGACTTTTTTTCTAAAGCAAAAAGGTGCGTTAGTTCAGTTGGTTAGAATGCCTGCCTGTCACGCAGGAGGTCACGAGTTCGAGTCTCGTACGCACCGCATAGTTCATCCGTTTTCACCATTGGTGCGTTAGTTCAGTTGGTTAGAATGCCTGCCTGTCACGCAGGAGGTCACGAGTTCGAGTCTCGTACGCACCGCAGAAATCCGAAGTTCTACTTCGGATTTTTTTGTTGATATAAGCTGTATAAGAAATAATGGACGGCGCAAAGGTAATAGGCGTGAATAATTTGCTTTGCAGACAATTACATTTCTGGCATATTGGCCATAATCAACGATAGAGGTAATGCTATGGCTATACCAAAGTATCGTTTTCGCTCTTTCAAAACGGCACTTTCATGTAGTGAAAATGGTACTTTGATTATATTGGTAAAGCATGTAGTCTCTGACAATCTGAAACATCTGTACAATCATGCTTTTCTTTTTTCCGTTTTATGATATAAAGACAGCGTGAAATCTATCGCTTTCTTCTCCAGTCTCTTCGACAGAATAACCCCGTTAAACTCAAAACTCTACTAAGCAGGAAGATTTTCAACTTTTATATAGTTGAATATATACTGAACTTTCAGAACTGGGAATAATAGGGGAATGTGAGTAAATTTATCTGACAACATCATACCCCAACAAGCTGAGTTGGGTGAATTGGAGGACAAGACATAGTAAGCAAGTAATAGAAATACAATAGAGTGCCGAAGGAAAATAGCTTTGTCAGACACTAAAGGACATTTTGACTAAAGTAGTCAATTAGTTATGAACTTGATAGTTGCCTTGCACCCTTGTGTAAAAAACAAGCCGAGAGAGAACTTTTCCCTCTATTTCTTGCCATTATCAAGAAAAAGGAGTATATTTGCAAGCGAAGATAGGGATGGATGTTCAAACCACTACCTCCCCCGTAATACTTAAAAACAGCAAATTGCAGCATGAAAACGGCAGCGAAACACCGTACAATATGCCTATCAATTCCATTCAGAGCATGGGATATGAATTGTTTGGCGTACGTTTTGGCAAATGTTTAAGTCTGTTGTCCCATGCCAAATCATACAGACATTCCTATCCTGTGTGGGCATAATCCAAAATGGGATTTTACGTCCCTACAGGAAAAACAGCAGGGAGATATAAAAACATGAAATAACAAATACAATGAAGCAACAACATCAGCTCAGGAACATGTCAGCAGCAATAGTTGCACTGTTCATCACTATGCTTTATCATCAGGCTCATTGGTAGCAATACCATTAGTCCGGTTGTCAGCTACAAACAATGCCTTTTTTATTCAGTTAATATTTGGCAAAGAAGATAACCACCATTAAAACAGATATAAAAACGATTGGATTTGAGATGGAATCGATGATAATGAATAATAATATTAAGATTAGCTATTTCTAATATATTCATTACTTTTCTATCTATGAAATAATAGATTCTATGGCTTCAGGTACAGCATTATGACATTCGAATCGATATATTTCAATATAATCGTCACTGAATTGAATGTGAAGTGCGCTATAACCAAACAAATTTATATTACAAATAACTTTTATTCCCAAGACGGGAATAATAACTCAATAATGAAAACTGAGAAAAACTACACAAACGAGAAGAAGGTAATGAAGTGTTACAAGCGTTATGCACCATTGTATGACCTTTTGTTCGGCCGGATTTTTCAGCAAGGACGCAAAGCCATCATAAAAGAGATGAAAAACATTGATACAATGGATGTGTTGGAGGTAGGCGTAGGTACGGGCCTAATGCTGCCTATGTATCCTAAGGAAATGATGGTAACTGGTGTGGATATATCCAAGGAAATGCTTGAAAAGGCAAAGGAAAAGATAGGCGACGACCGAAAAGAAAACGTTTCTTTGATGCAGGTAAACGGGGAGGATTTGCCCTTTGAAGATAAAAAGTTTTCTTGTGTAACCCTTCCTTATACTTATTCTGTAACTCCAAATCCAGACAAACTTATTAGGGAAGTGCGTAGAGTATGCAAGAAAGATGGGCTGATAATCATTGCCAATCACTTTTCTGGTGTCAAATCACTTTGGGCGATATTTGAGAAAATTGTCAGTCCGTTTGCTACAAAGATAGGTTTTCAGTCTCAATTCTCCTATCAGGAATATGTAGAAGAAGTTGATTGGAATGTCGTAAAAAGCTATTCGTGCAATCTGTTTGACCTTACGAGAATTGTTGTTGTTAGAAATGACTGAAACTTATGAACATATAAAGGAGTAAGGATTTTCAAGAATTCTGAGTAGGTAATACTAAAAGCTGCTGTTGTCCAAGACTTCACTCTCGGATAGCAGCATGTCTGATGTTTTCACCCTTTTTGGTATTATCATGTAGGATACACTTTTAAAACTTGTCCCCCGCTCCGGAAATAGGTATGGCGGTGGCATAATCTACAATGCTCCTTGTTTTAATTCTGTTGTGATAAAAGGCAGTAGCTTTTTCTCCGTAGGGATAAGAAAAGGATATGCTAACGGCATATCCTTTGATACTGGCGGAAGTAGAGGGATTCAAACCCCCGATACGCGGTAAGGCGTATACCGGATTTCGAGTCCAGCGCATTCGGTCACTCTGCCATACTTCCTTATTGTGAGTGCAAAAGTACTGAATAATATTGATAATGCCAAACTATTCAAAGGATAATTTTTTCAGGCGGGTGCGGAGTTCTTCTGCCATGCTTTTACGGATGGATAAGGTTAATTCACAAGTATTATCAAATTGTTGGCTGATAATGCGCGGATTCATCTCCTTGAGTATTCGCATTACATCGTTCATCATGGGATAAGTAAAAGAGTAGGTTATGATGTTCTCTACATATCTTTCTTCCGTCTCGCTGTGCTCTAAAGCTTCGGCGGCGGCAGTACGGTAAGCTACGATAAGTCCTCCTGTACCTAAATTAACTCCACCATAATAGCGGACTACACAAATTAGTATATTAGTTAGTCCATTACTTGTTATCTGTCCTAAAATAGGCTTCCCAGCCGTAGAGGATGGCTCTCCATCGTCATTGGCTCGGAACTCTTCGCCCTCGGGACCAATCTTGTAGGCATAGCAGCAATGGCGCGCATCATAGTATTTTTTCCGATAGGATTGTATAATCTCCATTGCCTGTTCTACCGAATCAACATGATGCGCAAAAGCGAGGAACTTACTCCGTTTCTCGGTGTAAAGTCCCTCGCCTATGCAATTCTCTTTTATTGTCGTATATTTATCTGTCATTCAATCTTGGTTAGTCCAACTTGTGGATAACAAGTCCTGAACGTAGTTTTGGTTCAAACCATGTTGCCTTAGGCGGCATAATCTTACCGCTGTCTGCAATGTCCATAATCTGCTGCATGGAAACAGGATAGAGAGCTAATGCCCAGCGCATTTCACCGCTGTCTACGCGACGCTTCAGCTCGCCCAATCCACGAAGTCCACCAACGAAGTCAATGCGCTTGTCAGAGCGAAGGTCGGTGATGTTCATAAGTTCGTCAAGAATCAGACGGCTGGATATATCTACATCCAATACGCCAATGGGGTCTGCATCATTATATGTTCCTTCTTTGGCAACAAGGCTATACCATGCTCCATCTAAGTAGAGGGAGAACTCATGCAGGTGCTGTGGATGATATTCTTCTTTTCCCTTAAGCTGTACGGTGAAGTTCTTTTCCAGTGCTTTCAAGAAATCAGCAGCCTCCATGCCATTCAAATCTTTTACAACACGGTTGTAGTCAAGAATGGTCAGCTGGCTAGCTTGGAAGCAGACTGCCATGAAGTAGTTATACTCTTCGTCGCCCTTGTGATTAGGATTGTTTTGAGCTTTCTCTGCACCAATGAGGGCGGCAGCTGCTGAACGGTGATGTCCATCGGCAATATATAGGGCTGGCATCTTGTCGAATTCCTCTGTGATAGCCTGAATGTCTTTTTTGTCGGAAATAACCCAAAACTGATGGCGGAAGCCGTCAATCGGAGCGATGAAGTCATATTCAGGGGTTGTTGCTGCATATCGGTTGATGAGTTCATCAAGCAGCTTGTTGTCAGGATAAGCAAAGAATACAGGCTCAATATTCGCATTGCAGACGCGCACATGCTTCATTCGGTCTTCTTCTTTGTCGCGGCGTGTCAGCTCGTGCTTCTTAATCACGCCCGTCATATAGTCATTTACGTATGCACCTACGACCAATCCGTATTGGGTCTTGCCATTCATCGTCTGTGCATAGATGTAGTAGTTTTCTTCTTTGTCCTGTACCAACCAGCCTTTGTCTTGGAACATCTGGAAATGCTCTGCTGCACTTTCGTAAACGCGTGGGTCGTACTCACTGGTACCTTCCTCGAAGTTTATTTCTGGCTTAATAATATGGTAGAGGCTCTTTTCGTTGTTGCCTGCTTCTTCGCGTGCTCTTCTGAGTTCAATACATCATAGGGGCGACTTTCAACTTCTTCTACAAAGTTCTTGGGTGGGCGTATGCCCTTAAAAGGTTTAATCTTTGCCATAGGAATTGTTTTTGGTTCAGTGTTTTACTTAGATTAGGAATAAGTTTATCAAAATTTATTCAGGTAGGTACAAGGTTGGAATTTATATAACCGGGTGAGATGGATTTTGTTATTCCCATCTCACGCCAGTTTATAGACAGAATTATCAAATCTTACTTATTTACTTGGAATTTCGTATCGCCTGTTGCGAAGAAAGAATTAATCTGCTTGGCTGCTGCGATACCTGCATTGGTGTTGGCCTCTGCTGTCTGTGCACCCATCTTCTTCGGAGTAGAGAAATAGCGGCCTTCGAACTTGCTAAATTCTTCGTCAGCATCAGGCTTGATGTCTGTAACGAATTTCAAATCCTCGCGTTCGCCCATCAACTTCAGCAATTCTTCTTCATTGATGACTTCTTTACGCGCTGTATTTACGAGAATACCCTTCTTTGGCATCTGATTTACAGTACGGTAGTCAATGCTCTTTATTGTTTCTGGAGTTGCAGGAATGTGCAGGGAAACAATGTCGCTTACTTGGAAAAGTTCGTCCTGTGTTTTTACTGCATGTACACCGGCAGCTTCAATAACGTCTGCTGGGCAGAAAGCATCGTATGCGTAAACATCCATGCCAAATCCCTTGGCAATACGTGCTACATTACGACCAACGTTGCCAAATGCCAAAATACCGAGCTTCTTTCCCATTAGCTCTGTACCAGCCTTGCCGTTATAGAAGTTACGAACAGCAGAAACCAACATACCGAAAACTAACTCGGCTACAGCGTTAGAGTTCTGTCCCGGTGTGTTTTCTACAACAACGTTCTTTTCTTTTGCGTATGCTGTGTCAATTGAGTCGTAGCCTGCACCTGCACGAACTACAACCTTGAGCTGCTTTGCTGCATCTAATACGGCAGGAGTAACTTTGTCGGAGCGTACAATCATAGCATCGGCATCCTTGACAGCGTCAAGCAATTGTGCGTTGTCGGTATATTTTTCCAAGAGTGCTACTTCGTGTCCAGCCTCAAGTAATTCTTTCTTGATACCTTCTACAGCAGCAGGAGCAAATGGTTTTTCAGTTGCTATTAATACTTTCATAGTTCTTATGGAATTAGTTGAGCCTATATGGCATAGTGGCCATATAGGCTCTTGGATTTTACAATTTATTAATGCTTAGCTTCGAATTCCTTCATTGTATCAACAAGTGCCTGAACGCCTTCTACTGTCTGTGCGTTGTAGCAGCTTGCACGGAAACCACCAACACTGCGGTGTCCCTTGATACCAACCATGCCACGTTCAGTAGCAAAGTCAAAGAATTCCTGCTGAAGGTCTGCATACTCATCGTTGAGAACAAAGCAGATGTTCATGTAAGAGCGGTCAGCCTCTTCCTTCACAGTACCGTGGAACAATTTATTCCTGTCAATTTCTCCATACAACAGGTCAGCACGCTGCTTAGCAATTTTTGCCATTGCCTCAACACCGCCCTGAGCCTTCACCCAACGGAGATTTTCCAATGCAGTGTAGATAGGAACTACAGGAGGAGTATTGAACATTGAGCCCTTGTCTACATGTGTCTGGTAGTCAAGCATGGTTGGGATAGGATGACCTACCTTGCCCAAGGCATCGTTCTTAACGATAACGAAAGTTACACCTGCCATAGAAAGGTTCTTCTGTGCGCCACCGTAGATACAATCGTACTTAGAAACGTCAACTGGACGGCTCAAGAAATCGGAAGACATATCACCGATAAGACGTACAGGAACGTTAAGGTCTTCACGCATTTCAGTACCATAGATGGTATTGTTGGTAGTTACATGCAGGTAGTCAAGGTCGGTAGGAACTTCATATCCCTTCGGAATATAAGTGTAGTTGGCTTCTGCAGAAGATGCAACTTCAACAACTTCGCCAAACATCTTAGCTTCCTTGATAGCCTTCTTTGCCCATACACCAGTATTCAGATAACCGGCTTTCTTAACCAAGAAGTTCATAGGAATCATGTGGAATTCAAGTGAAGCACCACCACCCAAGAAGAGTACGGAATAGCCTTCAGGAACATCAAGGAGTTCCTTAATCAAGTCGGCAGCCTCATCAATTACAGGCTGGAAATCCTTTGATCTGTGGCTGATTTCAGCCAAAGAAAGACCAATACCGTTAAAATCCAAAATCTGCTTTGCAGTGTTCTCAATCACTTCACGCGGAAGGATGCAAGGGCCTGCATTAAAATTGTACTTCTTCATCTGATATTATATTTAATTTGATGTATAATTCTTGATTTTTTATTGTTCAGGTCGTTAAAAACACATTTTCAACCTTTTACGTAGCGAAATTACAGTTTTATTTTGACATGACCAAATATTTAAGCATCTTTTATCAGATGCCGTTACCATCTTTCAGATTAACACGTGTTCGCACACATGGAAACGGGTTCTTTCAAATTGAAAGTTTACTTAGCGTACTTCTTCCACCAAGGTGCGGATGCCCTTTATTTTCTCTCCTTTCGTTAGTTCTAAAACCTTGAAAATTTTTGTTTTTATCACTGCTGCATAGGAGTATCTGTCCCGAATATCGATTTTTCCCAACTCCGAGGCTGTCAAGCCTCCCTTTTTGCATAAGAATCCTACAATGTCTCCTTTGGATATTTTATCTTTCTTTCCTTTTCCGATATATAGTGTTGCCATACGGGCCGGAGCAGGAGGAGGAAGTGTTTCTGGAATGGTATATGTGTCAACCGTTTCCTTTACATATTGTGGGATTCTCTCTTCCGAGTTTAGCAGAAAGAAAGCTCTTCCCAACTTGTCCCATCGAGCTGTTCTTCCCACACGGTGTATATATTCATCTTCGCTTTCAGGTAGATGGTAATGTATAATATTATCAATATCCGGTATGTCCAGTCCTCGTGCCCCTAAATTGGTACTGACAAGAATGTTTGCCGATCTATTAGAGAATCGGTAAAGGGCTGTTTCTCGGGCGTCTTGTTCCAGTCCGCCATGGAAACATGAGATAGAAAAACCACATTCTTTCAAGAAAGCAGCAGTCCTTTCCACGGAGTCGCGATAATTCAAAAATACGACAGAGCTTCCTTTTCCTAAGGATAGCAGTAAATTGCGGAGACTGCCTAATTTGTCTTTTTCGGGACTTTCCACCTTATATATATGTACCCGTTCTGAAATTTGCTCATCGTCTATACGAAAATCTATTTTTTCCGTTCTTCCCATATTAACGAAAGACGGAATAGCCTCAGTTTCTGTAGCAGACAAGAGGATGTGTCGTTCTATGTTTGGCAGCTTATTCAGAATTTGGTTCATTTCATTTTGGAAACCCATTTCAAGACACTTGTCAAATTCGTCTATAACAATCCATTTGACAGTCTCACTTGTTAGATTCTCCTTGTCCAAATGGTCATTGAGTCTCCCCGGAGTTGCAAATACAACCTGTGGCTTAACGTCTCGGAGTATGCGGTGTTCGTCCATGGCTGGACGACCGCCATATAGGGCCATAGTCCTGAGCCCGCTTCCAATTCCTTTCAGAACCGTTGCTGACTGCATGGCCAATTCTCGCCCCGGAACAAGAACAATGACCTGTACCTCATCCGCCTTTGGATCTATTCGTTCAACCAAAGGAAGAAGGTAGGCCAAGGTCTTGCCAGATCCTGTAGGCGACAATATTACAATATCTTTGTTAGTATGCAGGATGGCGTTAGCAGTGGCTTCCTGCATGGGATTCAGCTCAATATTCAGCTTTTCTAATATTTTATTTGTTTCCATTTCTAAATCGATCTATCTCATCAAACTCTTTTCCCATATTCAAATTCAAATAGATGGTATATAATATAGGTACCCATTTGTCCTTTTCATTGGGAGCCAGTTTCCTGTATCTTTCCATATAAGGGAGCGATTTGGCGTATAATTCCTCTATCTTTGTGTGTTTAGAACGTGTTTGTCTTTCTTTATCCAACTTAATAGCCTGATTGAAATAAGCCAGTCCGATGTTGTAGTATCCATCGGCAAAGTCCTCGTCCTTATCAATTAGCTGGTTGCAAAGGGCTATGCTTTCTTCATATCTACCCATATTCAGTAAGACCGTGCTTTTTGTCAGCCTAAAGAGAATACTGGTAGAGTCGGCATCCAAGGCTCTGTCTGCAACTTCCAGTGCCGAATCAAGTTCATTTGCATGTGCATAGTATTCTACAAGCCTTGGAAAAAAATATGCAAAGTTAGGATATTCATTGAATCCCATTTTCAAGGCATTTACATACTTAGCCGTATCTCCTTGCAGCAGGAAGGCTTCTGCCTCATATTGTCTTACAAAATTTAGCATGGAAGTATCTCGTTCAGCTAAGCTGAGATGTCTGACAATAAGTTCCGGGGACTTTAGCTTGTAGCCGCAATACATCGCCCAATAGGCAGCATGAGGCATTAGTACATCTGTTTCTTGATAGTTATAATCAAAAAAAAGAGGCAGTTTGGAACAGGCAATATAATCGTTGAAGAAGTCGAAAGCCTGCTGATAGTCCTTACGGTGTATAAAGAAAACACCTCCATTGAAGAGGTTGGGACGGATGGAATGAAGATACTCTGAATGGCGTGAACGCATTTTGTTTGTTACTTTTCCTGTTCTGTCGGGGACAGATTCTATGGAATCGTAGCTCTCCATCGTTTTGAATAATCGGCGTGTAACGGAGAAGAAAGCCGTCGTGTCATATTTTTGTTTGAGGTATAATTTTTCGTTGCCTTGTTCATATTGTCTGGTAAGAATCTCGCAGAGCAGTGTCCAGATTTTAGGATTCCGCCTATGGATGGAGTCGTACAGCAAGTCGCGCATGCTTTTTTCAGCTTTCTCCAGTTCCTTGCCAGCCTTAAGCTGTTCACGTGCTGCCTGTATCTGCTTCTTTTGGGCTATTCCGGCAATTGGCAGAAATAAGAGTATTATGAGAAATATTATCTTTTTCAACTTGTTCTATTTATATCTATTCACGAGAGGTTCAAGTTCGTTGGCTTTTATCTTATCGTCAAGCATTACATAATCCATATATAGCGGACCAATCCAGTCTACCCTGTTTCTGCGTGGATCCTTGGCTCTGACGCGTTCAAGATAGTTTCTGGCTTCTGCAATAATTCCCAGATATTCATCATTGGAGACAAATTCCCCTTTGGCTTTCTTTTTCAGAACCTCATCCCTTACCTCTAAAGCCCTCATGTTCAGACATACTCCGATATTGTAGGCAACAGGAATACTACTCGGATCCAGTTCGTCTGCCTGTTTGTAGGCTTCTACGGCTTCCTCCCAACGTTTGGCGTGCATGGCTATTTCACCCTTCAGAATCCATGGAACTGGGGAATGTGGGTTTTGTTCCAATTGTCCGTCTACGAAATCTTCCAAATTGAAACGTTCTGTCTGCCGTTGGTAGAATTTCATTATCCACGAGAAATATTTCTCACTGGTTGGATTGGTAGCGTACAGACGTTTCAAAACGGCAAGGTACTTGAGCGAATCCTCAGCTGTTATCATCTGCGCGTGCATGCACTGAGCCTTTATCTCGGCAGCTTCTAAGGCTGTTTCGTCATATTTCATAGCGAGGTCGGCATACTCGTCGGCTGTTTTCAGGTTATGTGCCTTGAGATAATAGTATGCCAGATAGTAGGCGGCAATCCCCGATTCGTCGGCTATATTGTTCAGGATAGAGTCGTTGCGGAGTGATAAATACATCTTCAGTGCCTCCAGTCCCTCGTCTTTTGTATATTCTTTCTTTGCCAGAAAAATTCCGGCATCAATAAGCATCGGATATAGTTCCGTTACTCTGGAAAGATTCTCTGCGTAAAATCTTCTTGCTATCTTTCCTTTTCGATTAGGCATCCTGTCGTATTCATCGCATTTCAGCGACAGCCTTACCCCCTCCATCACAGCGCGACAGATGGTAACTGAATCCCTATCCGAGTGTCTATGTACACTATTGAAAGAAGCCTCGGCCTTACGGTTGGTCTCTTCTGCCAGTTTGGGGAAATCCTGTCCGAAAACTATCAGTGGTATAATAACAGCCAGTATGGTCAGCAACAATTTCCTCATGGACATTCTTTTTTTGCGATACAATAAAAATCCCCTTTCGGCAAGGCTGTGGCATCTTTGCCTTCTTGCCAAAAGGGGGAAATGTTATGATTACTGAACGCCAGCGTCTACAGCTGCTGCCTGCGTCTCAGGAGCCTGTGCGCCCTTTACAAAGTAGTAACAGCCATAGAGAGGATAGGCCCATACATTCTTGTGCTCTTTGAGAGCGTCAAGTTTCTTGGCTGCCTCAAGATAACTGATAGCCTTGTTGTAGACGTCGTTGAACTGTGCACGGGCTGCCTGCGAGAGTACGCCCTTTACAGCAGCAACACGCTCCTGTGCCTTGTAGAACCAACACTGGCCTATAGAACCGTTAATGGCAATACGCGACTCATCGTCCTTGGCAAGTGCGAGGGCTTTGGTCAGAGCATCTGCTGCTGCGTCATAGTTTTTCTTCTGGCTTTCAAACTGCCCCTTCATTACGAGTGCACCATAGCTGTTAGGGTTCTTGGCGAGCTGCTCATTGATTAGTTTCTCTGCTTTGTCCTGCATGCCCAACGCACTGTAGGTAGAAGTCAGAGTGGTAAGGATGGCATCGTTGGAAGAGTCTTCTGCATAGATACCCTCCAGTTTCTGTGCGTAGCCGAGGGAATCCTGACGTGTCTTCAGCTGTGCACCGAGGATGGCAAGCTGAAGCTGTTGTGCATCCTTTGCACGGTCAGGATTCTGCATGGCGTATGCCACGTACTTTTCTGCCTTGGAGAAGTCCTTGTTCTGGTAAGCATAGTAGGTTGCAAAGTAGGCAATCTCGTTCAGGTTCTGATCCTGCGACTTGTCATACTTGGCAAATATAGGCTCGTCTGCCGTGTCTACATAGCGTGCCAGATACTTGTAGGCATTGGCGTCGTCCTTGGCACCCTGATAATAGACACCACCATTTATGAGCTGGCCGCGGAGATTATAGAGTTGGTCGACCACGGCAGTGTAGCGAGGCTTCACCTTTCCTTTTTCATTAGGCATATTGTCATACTTGACAACTTCCGTACCGGCATCGAAAGCCTGACCAACAGCCTTATAAAGACCATCCTCGTCGAAAGACTTATTGCCTTCCTTGCCCATCTGCTTGTTGGTTTCGTTCTCAATTTGAATTGCCTGTTCGGCATTTACCTTCTTCATGGCAAGCTCGTAGAGCTTGTCGTATGCCTTGGCTTTCTCAGCATTGTTGGCGAGCTGGGAAAGACTTGACTGGAGAAGGTTGGCAGCCTCTTCATAGGTTTGTGCTTTCAGGATTGCCTTCAAAGGCTCACTGTCGCCTGCAAATGCAGCTGACGTACTTAGTAGCATCATAGCTGCGAACATTAACTTTTTCATTTTAGTTATCTTTATAAAAGGTTTATGAACTTTATTTTGTGTCAGACTGTTCCCGTTGCCGGCCGTTTCTGTCTCTCCGTTACGTTTCTGTTTCCTGTATAGGGCTACGTCTGGGGAGGCTTATCGGCTATGGGAATAAAGTCTATTCAAAGTTTACCTCCGGCTTGTTATCGTCGTCGTTGGTTTTCGGTTCTGCATCTGCTGCTGGGTCAGCTTCGCTTGCCATGTCATTCTTGATGCTCTCGGAGGTCTTTGCCCACTGGGCACGGCTCTCTTCCTCAACCTGTTCTTCCAGTTCGGCACTCATCACCTTGCATACGGAAGCGATGACGTCGTTTTTCTTGGCAAGGTTTATCAGCCGGACGCCTGAGTGGCACGTCCCATGACGCGACATTCGGAAACAGCCATGCGGATAACGATACCGCTCTTGTTGATAATCATCAGGTCGTTCTCGTCGGTAACATTCTTTATTGCAACCAACTTTCCTGTCTTCTCGGTGATGCTGAGCGTCTTTACGCCCTTTCCTCCGCGGTTGGTCAGACGGTAGTCTTCTACGAGAGAGCGTTTTCCGTAGCCTTCTTCCGAAACTACCATCACGGTCTCATTCTTCGGGTCGTTGACAGCAATCATGCCTATGACTTCGTCCTGTCCGTCCTCATCGAGCCTCATGCCCCTTACACCTGTGGAGACGCGCCCCATGGTGCGGATGGCATCTTCGCTGAATCGGCAAGCGCGTCCGTTTCGGTCTGCGATTATCAGTTCGTTTCTGCCATTGGTCAGTCTTACGTCTACCACTTCGTCTCCCTCGTTGATGTTAATGGCTATGACCCCATTGGTTCGCGGGCGGGAGTAGGCGCGGAGCGAAGTCTTCTTGACTAATCCCTGCTTTGTTACGAAGACAACGTAGTGGCTGTCAAGGAACTCGTCATCGTCCAAGCCACGGATGCGGAGGAAAGCATTTACGCTGTCGTCTGCATCAAGTGCCAGCATATTTTGGATGGCCCGTCCCTTTGAGCTTTTGTCGCCCTCGGGGATATCATAACACTTCATCCAGTAGCAACGGCCCTTACGTGTGAAGAAGAGCATCGTCTGATGCATGGTAGCCGGATAGATGAATTCGGTGAAGTCCTTGTCGCGTGTGCGTGCTCCCTTCGAACCAACTCCTCCGCGTGCCTGTTCCTTGAAGTCTGCCAGCGGTGTGCGCTTGATGTAGCCGAGATGGCTGATGGTGATGACGACAGGGTCGTTGGGGTAGAAATCTTCGGCATTGAACTCATGTTCGGCAGGAATAATCTCTGTGCGGCGTTCGTCTCCGTATTTCTCCTTAACTTCGAGCAATTCCTGTTTCATTACCTCCTTGCAGCGTTCGGGGTTGTCAAGAACTTCCTGCAAATCCTTTATCAGCTGCATCAGCTCGTCGTACTCTTGGTGCAACTGGGTCTATGCGTAGTCCTGTCAGCTGCGACAGGCGCATGTCGACAATGGCTTTCGACTGAAGCTCGTCCAAGTCGAAACGCTTTTCAAGGTTGGTCTGTGCCTCTGCAGGGGTCTTGCTGGCACGGATGATATGAACGACCTCGTCAATGTTGTCGCAGGCTATAATCAATCCTTGGAGGATGTGTGCGCGCTCCTCTGCCTTCTTCAGATCGAAGCGTGTACGGCGAATGGTTACGTCGTGACGGTGTTCTACGAAGTATTTTATGCACTCGCGGAGGCACAGCAGGCGTGGACGTCCGTTGACGAGGGCAATGCAGTTGACGGAGAAGGAACTCTGCAATGCTGTCATCTTGAAGAGCTTGTTCAGAATGACATTTGCATTGGCATCGCGTTTCACGTCGACAACGATGCGCATACCCTGTCGGCCAGTCTCGTCGTTGACATTGGAGATGCCGTCAAGTTTTCCTTCCTTCACGAGGTCGGCAATATATTCTATGAGCTGTTGCTTGTTTACGCCGTATGGAATCTCGGTAACGACAATCTTGTCGTGTTGGTCTCCGCTCTCTATCTCGGCCTTGGCGCGCATAACGACACGCCCCCTTCCTGTCTCGTAGGCGTCCTTCACGCCCTGCAAGCCATAAATATAGGCACCGGTAGGGAAGTCGGGGGCCGGAATGTGTACCATCAGGTCGTCGGTTGAAATCTCCGGATTGTCGATATAGGCGCAGCAGCCGTCAATCACCTCGCCAAGATTGTGGTAGGCATGTTGGTTGCCATGCCCACGGCAATACCGTTTCCACCGTTTACAAGGAGGTTGGGAATCTTGGTAGGCATGACCGAAGGCTCGCGCAGAGTATCGTCGAAGTTATTGGTCATATCAACCGTATCCTTATCTATGTCGTCCATGATGTGCTCGCCCATCTTCGAAAGGCGACACTCGGTGTAACGCATGGCAGCCGGAGAGTCGCCGTCGACAGAGCCGAAGTTACCCTGGCCATCTATGAGCTTATATCGCATGTTCCATTCCTGCCCCATACGCACGAGTGCCCCGTACACGGAGGAGTCTCCGTGCGGGTGGTACTTGCCCAGTACTTCGCCCACGACGCGGGCGCACTTCTTGTAAGGTTGGTTGCTGAAGTTTCCGATACCGCGCATACCGAAGAGTATTCGGCGGTGTACGGGCTTGAAGCCATCACGGACATCGGGAAGGGCACGGGCTACAATCACCGACATGGAATAGTCGATGTAGGAGCTTTTCATCTCTTCCTCAATGTTTATCTTAAGGATTCTGTCCTGATCAATTGTCTGATTATCGTCCATTATTATTTATTGGTTTTATCTTCTTTCGCTATGGTCGTTCCTAAGACCGACATTTTGGTACAAAATGGCCAAGGAGGGCATTTCTTTTCGTTCTAAGCCGTTTTGCCACTTCTACCAAGGTGTAAAATTACAAAATAATATTGATACGGGAAACGCTTGGGGAAAAAAAAACGCAAAATTAAGGTTTATTCTTAATATTGTTCTCCAAAGGAGGTCTGTGGCATAGATTATTGGCGGAAAACAGACGACATATAGAAAGTGCCGCTTTCGCATGGTCAGAATGGTATTTTGACCATGCGAAAGCGGCACTTTGACTTTGTGGTTACGCCTTGGCCGGAAAATGAGGGCGAAAATTCTGTTTTGAACAAAGGTCGGATTCAGCCAGCTTATTAGCTGTCCTTGCGTTTGATAGTTGGTGCAGGCTTACGTGCTATCAGGAGGATTTCTGCCCTGTGGTGGATGGTTTTCGCGGATGTTTCTCTTTGTTTGTTTTGTCAATTAATCATGGGCAGGATTTACGGAATTTCTTTCTGGTTCTTCAAATTTGTCCTGACGCCTTTATATTTACCTGCTTTTACCTTAAAATGACAGGAGCAGACGTCTGCCTGCTCCTGTCATTTTGGTGATTCCTTGGAATGTTTGTTTCGTGTATGTTCTTTTTGTTGGAAGTATATCCGTGCAGTCTATTTCTTCGGTGGGTTCTTCTTCTCCTGTTCGGTGAGGAAGCCGTGACGGTAGGCATAGAGAAGTTCCTCCAAGGCTTCAATCTGTAGCTTCAGCTCTGTCCCCTTGTCGGTATCGGCAACACGCAGCCTGCGCTGGTTCATCTCTACAATCTGGGTTGTACTGACGATGTCGGTTCCGCGGTTGATGGCATCCTCTGTCGAAGCGAACGGCTCGTGCTGCACGAGCTGGAATCCACGGGAGTGGTAGACGAGGGTATAGCCTGCAATGCCTGTCTCCTTGTGGTAGGCCTGTGAAAATCCTCCGTCGATGACCATTAGTTTGCCGTTGGCCTTGATGGGGTTCTCACCTTTGGCAACGTGTACGGGTACATGTCCGTTGATGATGTGCCTGTTGGGGCCTTTCACACCAAATTCATCCATTATCATGTCGGCTATTTCCTCATTGTCGCGGAGGGTGAAATAGGTTCCTTTTGCCTCCTTGTGGGTTTCCTTCTCTTTCAGGAAGTAACGTTCGAAGGTGGCCATCTTGTGCTTGTCGAACAATGGGCTGTCGGGGCCGCACCATAGGTAGAGGAAGTAGTCTATGGCATAATTTCTGTCCATGTCGGTCTCGCCTTCACCCTGTACTTGGAAGGCGGTGCGAATCATCATTCCGACATTGTGCAGAAGTTCCTTTCCCTTATAGTGTACGCCCGGATAGATTTCTACTTCTTTCATGCTGCCGTCGGCTTTGAGAGGGATGGAGGCATGATAAAGAAGGTTGTTGTTGACAATCTTGTACATGCACCCGTGGCTGAGCAGAAGCTGGATATGCTTGTGTAGTTTCTCGCTGACGGTAAAGGAATGATGCAGCTTATCCATGAGTATCTGTTCGTCGTCAGTGAGTTGCTCCGGGTGCTTTGGGTCTACGGTGGGGAAGTTGCATGAGGTCATCTCGTATGTTTTCCCGTCTATCTTGATGGTTCCCTTCTTGTAGTCTATAGCCTTGTATAGGTTGCGGCTTTCCATGTGCCATAGGGGATGACGGTTAATCATCTGGGCTTCGACCTTGAACTGTATGATGCTGATGGCCTTGTGCATGCGTGCTATCAGCAGTCGGTTTTTATCGTCAAGGGCATCTTCCTTTGTGGTTTTTGGGAGGAACTCTGTGCAGGGGTCTTCGCTGTACGCATCCATGGCGAATGTGGCCAGCGGAATGAGGTTGATGCCATAACCGTCTTCGAGTGTTTCCATGTTGGAGTATCTCAGGGCGATTCGTATTACGTTGCAGATGCAGGCATCGTTTCCTGCACATGCGCCCATCCATAGAATATCGTGATTTCCCCATGTAATGTCCCAAGTGTGATAATTCTTGAGAGTGTCCATGACGATATGTGCTCCGGGGCCACGGTCGTAGACGTCGCCCAAGATGTGAAGATGGTCAATCACGAGGCGCTGGATGACCTTGCACATGGCAATGATGAAGTCGTCTGCCCGTCCGGTAGAGATGATGGTGGAAATGATGGTGCTGACATAGTCGGTCTTGTCCTTGTCGTCGGAATGTTCGTGGAGCAGTTCCTGTACGATATAGGAGTAGTCTACCGGCAGCGATTTTCTCACCTTGGAGCGTGTGTATTTGCTGGAAACGTCGCGGCAGACCTCTACCAGACGGTGTATGGTAATGTGATACCAGTCCTTAATGTCCTTTTCGCTGGCTTTGACCAAGTCCAGCTTTTGCTCTGGGTAGTAGATGAGAGTGCATAGTTCTCTCTTCTCGCTGGCACGTAGTCGGTCGCCAAATAATTCGTTGACTTTTCTCTTGATACTTCCCGAAGCATTTTTAAGAACATGCTGAAAAGCTTCGTATTCTCCGTGGATGTCAGCAAGGAAGTGCTCTGTTCCCTTGGGGAGATGGAGAATAGCCTGTAGGTTGATGATTTCCGTGCTGGCGTCGGAAATACTGGGGAAAGACTGGGAAAGGAGCTGTAGGTAGCGTTCGTCCTTTGCCAAGTCGTAATGCTTGTTTGTCATAGCTGTTCCGTTTTTTGTTAGTAATTATGTTGATATTTTTTTGTTATACGATGGATTTTGTAAGGGTTTGTGTGCCGGTATCCCTCAGAGGGGGAAATGGCATGAAACCTTCTTCGAGATGAAGGAGTTCTGCAAGAATCTGGATGATTCTACGGGAAAATCTATATAGGCGTACCTCCTTGAGAATATTTTTTAGTTGGTCTTCGTCATAATCTTGGTACTTTATTGCCATATATAACTCGCATAGATGCCGCACCGTAAACTTGCCCTCTTTGATTAGACTTCTTGAGTTGGACAGCATTGTAGTTATCTCGTGCAGGACGGTATCGCTTTTCTCTTCATGCTCTTCCGGCCATTGCTTGGAAAATATGCTGTTGTCCAGCCATTCCTTCTTTTCCAATGCACCGCTTTGTTTAGGATGGATTGGAGAGAAGCGGCTGATTGCTTTTGAGTCTATGCGGGGGATTTCCAATTCAATCTTTCTTGCTCCGTCGTCAATGAATGAACGTATGTCCTCGTCGTCGGCATAGAGTAGAATCTTTTGCCATTGTGCGTCAGTCAGTTGATGCAGGGTTGAAATCTGCTCTCGGCTTAGGCAAATGGGCAGAGTGTCGTCTGACAGACTGATGGAAAGAAGATTGCAGATGTTTTCAATCTCTTGATTGCTTATGCCCAATCGGTATCGGGTGTCTATTACCTTTTGATAGAAAGTCAGAATACTTAGGGACATTTCTTCCGCTGAAATTTTGTTGCAGAGAAGACAGTTTTTTGATATTCCTATGCGTTTTTTCCATCCTAACAGGAGCAATTCGTTTCTTTCTTTTTCCGTGCTGACTAACAGGGCATCTGCATTACTGGTCATCCGGTGCTGATAACACATTGTGCGGAGCGTATTTGATATGCAATGTTCTGTTGTTCGGTACATTCTCCCAAGTTTCCAATGTGGGGAGAATACGACAGCTATTCTTTGCTTGTGGGCATAGTTTGCCAATTGGCTTGCCTTGTAATCCCAACAGGAATGGATGTGAACGATGTCGGGCTTCCGCTGGCCAAGTATTGTCTGAAAGGTATCTTTCCGTGTGATGATTTTTGTTTCCGCACGGTGATTTTGTCCGTCTGCCAGAAGGCATACGTAATCTGAAAGTAGATTGCCTCTCGATATGTGGTCGATATAATGAATGATATACATTATAGTTTATGGGAAATAAAATCGTATTTGTCTGCCTGTAGATATTTCAATCGGAAGTGGAGGTGATGCCAGATGATTCTCAACTCGTATGGAAATATTTTCCATGCAGCTATGTCTTCGCCAAAGGCGTGTATGGCCTTTCTTCCAATAATAGTGCGCATAGTAGGCAGCAAAAGAAAAGATAGTCCGGCTGTTCCTGCAATAATCCAGTTGTGTGTCAAGGCAGAATAGATTGCAGCACCGATAATGGCAAATAAGGCCAAATAGGTGGATAGTTGGTCTATGGCGGGAAGGAGCTGATGCCGGAATGACCTGTTCAAATGCTTCCTGTTTTCCATATAGAATAGCTTTTTATTGCGCCATTCTTTGTCTGTTGGTGTTATTTCCGTGAGTGTTCCTTCTTGTGAATTTTCCAAGACCAAGGAAGATTTAGAAGCATATTTGTTGACCATAAAGTCATATTCGCCCCTTAGATACTTTAGATTTCCCTTGAACCCTTCTTGCTTCGTGAAATCGCTCTTACGAAACATCAATGCGTTTGAGTTGCACCGATACGCTTCCCATGTTGGTCTTCTCGCATAAGATAAAAATCTGTATGAAGCCGTTCAAAACGTCGGAAGTCGGGAGTCTCATCATCATAGCGCGTATATCCGACAATAAGGTTTCTTTTTTCGCTACAATGCCTGCCCATTGCTTTTAGCCATTGGTCGGAGGAGGGGAAACTTGCAATGTCTGCTATCATCAGCCATTCATTTTTGGCAGCCTTGACGCCAAGGGTTATTGCCAGTTTCTTTCGGCTCATGTATCGGGACGATTCGGGAATAAAGGTTGTATATAACCCTCTTCTGTCCTTATAACGTTTCAAAATGTCTTCAGTTTGGGTGTCTTCCTTGGAGGCTACAACAATAATCTCAAAGGGAACAGGATAGTCTTGGTTTAAGTAGGTTATCAGATTCCGCTCAAGTTCTTCTGCGTTATTATGGGGTGTGAAAATGATAGAAATGGGGGGGCAGGGCGTATTAGTAGGCGTAAGGTGGGCGAATGGCTCTTCTTTCTTATCTGTATTGATGGTGCTGCCTTGCATTTCGTCTGTTGATTCAGTGTTGGAGGTGTCTGACGAATCAGTTACAGCAGAAGCGCAGATTTTTGGTTTACGTAAAAAAGGAGTCATAAAAGATGCAAATAGTACTACCAAAAATAGTACTACCGATATGATAAGAGTGGTATTATCTATAATGTCCATTATTTTTGTTTAATATGGATGAGTTCGATACTTTGTTTTATAGGTGCTTAAATTGGGTCTTAAGCAAAAGCACAGGGCTTCAGCTTCTCTTTTTCGCCCTACAAACTTGTTGCTAATTTCCTGTGCTATCAATACTCCAAAATACTGATGCTGAGGATTTTGCAGTCAGGAGTTAAAATTATCTCTCAATCAAACTTTCCACTTTCTGTATATATTTGTTGCTGTACGCACCGCTTATATTTGCCAATTAGCATTAATTGAAGAGGACAGCAGACAGCGATTGTAAGGCACGTTTCTTGTCAGACTCACGTATAAGGAAGGATATGTTGTAATTGCTGCCTCCATAGCTAATCATTCTTACGGGAATATCCTTTATGGCCTCTGCCGCGATTGTCTCAAATCCAAGATTGTTCCAGTCCAAGTCGCCTACTACACAGACTATGCACATGTTGCTGTCTACGGTAACCGTACCATATTGTTTCAGCTCGTCTACAATTTCTGTAAGGTGTACCCCGTTTTCTATTGTCATGGAGACGCCCACCTCACTGGTTGCTACCATATCTATTGAAGTCTGATAGCTTTCAAAGATTTCAAAGACCTTGCGCAAGAAGCCTGAGGCACCCAACATTCGGCTTGACTTTACCTTGATGGCCGTGATGTTGTCCTTGGCAGCGACAGCCTTGATTTTACCACGGACAAGGACGTTGTTGATAATGGTTCCTTCAGCATCCGGCTCCATTGTGTTTTTCAAACGGACAGGGATTCCTGCATATTTGGCGGGCTGAACACATGTCGGGTGAAGAATCTTTGCACCGAAGTAGGCCAATTCAGAAGCCTCCTCAAAGTTAAGTTGACGCACAGCCTCTGTCTTATCCACTACTCGTGGGTCGTTGTTGTGCATCCCGTCAATGTCTGTCCATATCTGTATCTCATCAGCAATCATTGCAGCCCCGATCAAAGAGGCTGTATAGTCAGAACCTCCACGTTGGAGATTGTCTACTTCACCATAGGCGTTTCGGCAGATGAAGCTTGGGTAATATAGATTTGCCGACCTTCGTTCTCTTTCATGATGGCTGTCAGCTTTTGCTTAATATAGCTTGAATCAGGCTCTGCATTTTTGTCTGTACGCATAAAATCAAGGGCAGAAAGCAGAATGGCATTGACTCCCTGCTCTTGCAGATAGTTTACAACCATGTTGGTAGACATGATTTCTCCCTGTGCTATGATGTTCTTTTCCTCAAAGGAAGTGAAGAGATCCTTAGTGAAAGAGCGTAGGTAATTGAACTCTCCGTTGAGAAATTCATGTGTCTTCTCCTTGTATTCGTCCGTAGAATATAGTTCATCTATATAGGTAAGATACTTGCGCTCAAGATTGTTGATGATTTCATTTGCCCCTCCGGGTTCTTTTTATAGAGATAGTTAGATATTTCTATTAGAGAGTTGGTGGTACCACTCATAGCCGAGAGGACTACAAATGTAGGTTCGCCCGACCTTGTAATCAGCTCGGAAACCCCCTTCATACGTTCCGGGGTACCTACCGAGGTTCCTCCAAACTTCATTACTTTCATGTTGCTTCTTTATATATATTTCTTCTTTTATTGAATACGATACCGTAGAACGATTTATGTCAAAGGCTCGGCAATGGCTTCCAGAGTTTCTTTGTCGTCTGAAAATTCTTTGCTTCCTTCCTGTTTGGTTATCAGCCCAAACATGCCGTCCTTGCAGCAATAGACCTTTCCGGGGAATAAATCTAACAGCTGAATGTTATGGGTAGACATGATGACGGCTGCTCCGTCTTTGCTTGCTGTTTGGAGAATACCCACAATATTGGCAGCTGTTTCGGGGTCTAAGTTGCCCGTAGGCTCGTCTGCAATGATAATCTTGGGTTTATTAAGAAGTGCACGGGCTATGGCAATACGCTGCTGTTCTCCACCTGATAATTCGCTGGGCATCTTTTCTTTTTTCTCGGACATTCCCACTTCAGCAAGAACCTCGTCTATTCGCTTGTCAATGTCTTTGCTGTCGGTCCAGCCTGTAGCCTTGAGCACGAATCTTAGGTTCTTGTATACCGTACGGTCATGAAGAAGTTGGAAGTCTTGAAAGATAATTCCCATCTGTTTGCGGAGTGCAGGAATACGGCTTCTTTTAATAGGTAAGAGTGAGTGTCCCAAAACTTCAGCTTTTTGAGCATCTTCTACATCAATGTCCAATTCGCAATAGATGGTTTTCAAAAGTGAGCTTTTCCCAGACCCAACTTTGCCTATAATATAGATAAATTCTCCTTCCTCCACCTGAAAGTCTACGTCTTTCAGAATTCTTTTTTCGTCTTGAAATATATTGACCTTGCTATAATCTATTAACATAATAACCGTTGTTTTAATAGTAGAACGTGTAAATTGTTGTTTTATTCTATTATATGGGGTGTATCTTTTTACTGTTCTTTGCTTTTCTTTATTACAAGTGTCATGTATGAGTGTTTATACTTGCTACGTCGTGTTTGGTAAACTGAATCATAGGATGAATTCATATTGCGTTTCGGAAGTGTTTGGAGAATTTCCCCTCCAACCGAAAATAGCTGATATATGATTTCCCCGACAACTGCTCATACCATGTTATTTGTATAGGCAAAAGTACAGGATAAAAGTCAGCAGGACAATATTATTCCTGCTTCTTAAGAGGATTTAATCAATTTTTGCACGTTGTTAGTCTTTCTTCGGTGTGTGAAGAATGACACTTGTTGCCCCCATCGTAAAGAGCGTTCCTTTGTCAATGATTCTCCGTTCGTTGTCTTTTAATATCTCATTGTCTACAAAAGTGCCTGTGTACGAAGGGCCGTCGCGCAACACATATTTGAGTCCGCCGTGTTTGTCGTGGGAAACATTGATGACACAATGAGTCATATCTACGCTCGGATCGACCGTCTCAATGGGGCAATTGATGGGATTTCCTTTCATGTAACGGCCGATGACATTCTCGCCCAATTGCAAGGGAATGTCCTGTTGATAGTGGAATACATTCTCAATGACGTGCAAATAGCCATATTGCGACTCCTTGGCAACAGGGGCTAATTCCTTGTTTTCTTCTTTTTGCGTTTTCCTTAGTTTGGACACGCCCATCCTTATGCCGAACTGCTTATTGCAGTTTGGACATTCAAAAACGAGTCTTTGGCCAGAACGGTATTTGGTTTCGTCGAAAGTGATGAAGTTGTCGCACTTAGGGCATCTTACACGCTTCATGTTATAACAAGGTTTAGCTGTCTATTTTTTGTTTATTTCTGCTACCCACGACTGCTTGAAGTCCTCGTGCTGCCTTAATGTACGAAGGCTGTCGTATGCTTCCTTGGAAGTGGCGAACTTGCCATAAAGCATTTTCACCACTCCTTGGCTCTTGTGTATATGCGCAGAAGACAATCCTTTTTCGTTCAATTGCTTGAGGTATATCTGCGCATTGGCTTCGGTAATGTGGCTGGCCAATACAATGGCCCAGTATGGAGCATTGTTTTTTTGCCTGACAGGCTTCTCCATAAATGCCTGTGATGCAACGCTCGGTGTATCGCTGGAGTCGAAGAGATTGTAGAATATTCCACTTTTTACCGGCAGGGAGGGCAGTCCGGTTCTGTGATTTGAGGAGAAAGCTATCAGTAATACCGTCGTCAAGAGTACGGCAGCTACTATCCCTTCTCGTAAGGCTTTTATGCTGATGGATAACCTCTTGTCGCCCAGTTGGTTTCTTTCAATGCTGACGATGCGTGCTCCCATGGTGCCTGAAGTAGATGAAGTGGTATCGGTTGGCATGAAGCCAGTTTCTTCAGCCTGTGTTTCAATACCTGCCTCAAAGCTATTCAGACCATAGTATTCAGGTGTAAGAATCCCACTTTCGTATGGTTCAAATTCCAGATTCCCCTCCTTGTTGATGACAAGTTTTCCAAGGTCGTTCAGTTCCAACATGCCGACCTCGCTGAGTTGGTGACGGATAGCCTTTACCTCATCCTCTATTTGGTTGATGGCTTCGGGATAGCTGATGTCGTAGGTTTCAATATACGACTGTACCAGCAGAGAGTCGTTCATGGTCAGAAGAGGGTTGAAGCCCAAAGTGCGATAAGGAGGAAGATACAGGTTGTCTTCCTCGGCAAAGCGCGCATTGACATGGTAGGCGACAAAGCCCCCAAGCCCCGGAACAATAACACAGTCATTGTTCAGCAACAATATCTCTATATGCCGGTCGATTTTTATCACGTTTGCAAAATTACCACTTTTCTTCGATATTTCCAAAGGCATAATCTAAAAAAAGGAACGTGCAGTAAAAAAGTAGTACATTCCTTATCCCAGTTCAGAATAAATGCTTATCTTTGCGAATAATATTAAATTCTAAGACAAATGGAATACAAGAAGACAGAGATTGACGGTGTGTGGATTTTGGAGCCAAAAGTCTTTTATGACGAGCGGGGCTATTTCTTTGAATCATGGCGGCAGGCTGACTTTGACGAGCATATCGGCCATCATGTTGAATTTATTCAGGACAATGAGTCAAAGTCCTGTTTTGGCGTCTTGCGCGGACTTCATTATCAGAAGGGAGAGTTCTCGCAGGCGAAGCTGGTTCGTGTCATCAAGGGAAAAGTGCTTGACGTGGCTGTAGACCTCCGCAAGAAGTCTCCGACATTTGGCAAATACGTCATGGTGGAATTGTCTGATGAAAACAAGCGTCAGTTCTTTATCCCACGCGGGTTTGCACACGGCTTCCTTGTATTGTCAGAAGAGGCTGTATTTACATATAAGGTAGATAATGTTTATGCTCCCCAAAGCGAGGCAAGCCTCCGTTGGGACGACGAGACCGTAGGCGTGGAATGGCCGATAGACGCAAGCCGTGTGTTGCTTTCAGAGAAAGACCTGAACAAGGCTGTAGCTCTGAAGGATGCCGAGGTGTTTGAATAGAAAGGCGTTGATAACGGGGCTGCCCTGAAGCAGTCCCTCTCTTAAATCTGATGAACATGAAGAAGTTCCCTTTTTTGATGTTGTTTCTTTCTGTGATGGTAGTGTCGTGTGGACTGAAAGAAACAAAGGAAACCATTGCTCACGAGGACAAGCAGGCAAAGGAGATGATGCAGGGCCTGTGGGTCTCTGAAGGCGATGGTGGGGCTGCCATGTTGGTCAGGGGGGATAGTATCTTTTATCCTGATTCCGCCAGTATGCCGGCAAGGTTTTGGATTTACAGGGACACTCTTTTTTTACAGGGGCAAAACGTCAATGGCTACAAGATATTGAAGCAGGCACCTCATCTGCTGATGTTCGACAATCAGAATGGCGACGAGGTGAAACTTGTGAAGAGCAATAGCCGTGTACTGATGAAGTCGTTCGACTATCACGTCTATGCCATGAATGTTTTCCGGACGGAACAGTCCGACACTACCGTTTTCACTGATTTGGGATATTACGATTGCATGGTGTCGACCCGTACCACTTCGGGCAGGGTCGTCAAGTCTACCTATAACGACAACGGCATGGAGGTTGACAACATGTATCTTGACAATGTTGCCACCTTGACCATTACCAATCACGGGACTCTTGTCTTCCGGCATGACTTCAAGAAAGAAGAGTTTCAGGCTTTGGTTGCACGTGATATGATGCAGCGTGCAATTCTCCGGCGTTTTTACTTCGACCATGCCGACAGGAAGGCCTTTTATTTCAATGCGGTCATAGGTGTGCCGGATGCTTCTACTGGCTATGTGCTGGAGGTTCGTGTTACCCCGGATGGAAAGATTACAAAGCGACTGAAATAAATGTTTTTTGTGTACACGGAACTGGAAAGCGACTGGTGTAGGCTTTCCGATGTCCCTTTGTCTTTTCCTGAAAGCTGCTTTGGTTTTGTTGGAATAGCCTTGTTGGCAGCTTTCTGCTGAATTATAGGTGCTGAGAATTTAGTACTCTTGCTTTTCCTTTTTTTTGAGATGCTTTGCCGGTTAGTTTTCTGTGGTAGGCTGAAGCTGTCGTTCTCGTTTAGCGAAAGTGCTGCTTTCATGTATTCATAGTGGCTTTTTCGCATGGTGAAAGTGCCGTTTTGGCAATACGAAAGATGCAATATGGGATGCTCGCTTGTAAAATTCTGATTATCAATAGTATAGGTGTCTTCATCGTTCGTTGCCTTTTACGGGATGTTTCTGTTGTGTTGTAGATTGTTTCTTTTGCTTCATGAAATAGTTTGTCCGTGTTGTGAAGCGGTTCTGTTTGGCGGTAATTTCCCCTTTTTTGTGATAAGTTATTGCGAAGATACTAAAAGTTTGGTGTTTTCGCTATTTATTTATATCTTTGCACGATAGTAGAAAAAACGACATAGAAAAATAGAATTATGGCAAAGAAATTCGCCGAACATAGTGGCCTTAATTTGGTCGAAGTCAGCAAAGAGGTGCTGTCTGAGTGGGAGAAAAACGATATTTTCCACAAGAGCATTGATGTAAGGGAGGGAGAACCGGAGTTTATCTTCTTTGAAGGCCCTCCTTCGGCAAATGGCCATCCGGGTATTCACCACGTTTTGGCACGTTCTATCAAGGATACATTCAACCGATATAAGACCATGCAGGGATTCCAAGTGCACCGCAAGGCCGGTTGGGATACCCATGGACTGCCTGTGGAATTGGGAGTAGAGAAAGAACTGGGCATTACCAAAAAAGATATAGACAACAAGCAGTCGGATAAATATATCTCTACGGAGGAGTACAACCACCGCTGCCGTGAGAATGTGATGAAGTTCACGGCAGAATGGAGGCAGGTAACCGAGGAAATGGGCTACTTTGTCGATATGGACAATCCCTATATTACATACGACAACAAGTATATAGAGACGCTTTGGTGGTTGCTGAAGCAGTTGTACAATAAAGGACTCCTATATAAGGGTTATACCATTCAGCCTTATTCTCCGGCGGCAGGCACGGGACTTTCGAGCCATGAGCTGAATCAGCCGGGCTGCTACCGCGACGTAAAGGATACGACCGTTACGGCGCAGTTTGCTATTCCCGAAAACAGCTGGACGACATTCTTGGCAGAGACTGGTGTCAAGGCCAATGGATGGGGCAGGCCGGCTCTTGTAGCTTGGACTACAACCCCTTGGACGCTGCCTTCCAATGTGGCACTTTGCGTAGGACCGAAGATAGACTATGTAGTCGTTGAAACCTATAATCCGTATAATGCGGAGAAAATGACGCTTGTCATGGCGGAGAGCAGGGTTGCTGCCTATCTGAAGCCGGAAGGCGAGATTACCGATGGTGGAGACTTGCCCGGCTATCAGCATGGCGACAAGTACGTACCTTACCGTATCGTCGGCAAGGTGAAGGGAACCGAGTTGGAAGGACTTCACTATTGTCAGCTGATGCCTTGGGTAAGGCCCGTTGAGAAGATGGGCGACGTAGCACCGAGGTTTGTCAACGACTATGCCGCAGCCCATCCGGAGAAGGTCTTTCAAAGCGAGGACGGCCGCGATTCGTTCGTGGAAATGGAGAGTGAGGCTTTCCGTGTCATTTTGGGCGACTATGTTACGACTGAGGATGGTACGGGCATCGTGCACATAGCACCAACGTTTGGTGCCGACGATGCCAAGGTGGCAAAGGATGCCAACATCCCTGCCCTGTATCTGATTTCCAAGAGGGGCGAGACTCGCCCGATGGTAGACTTGCAGGGCAAGTATTATCTGACGGATGAACTGGATGCCAATTTTGTTAAGCATTGTGTAAACGAGGCAGCCTACGGACGCCATGCAGGTGACTATGTGAAGAATGCCTACGACCCGAAATATAATCCTGACGGTGTGTGGGACAAAAAGGCATCGGAGAAGTCGGAAGATCTGAATATCGCTATCTGTATGGAAATGAAGCAGGAAGGGTCGGCTTTCCTTATTCAGAAGCACGTTCATAACTATCCACATTGCTGGCGTACCGACAAGCCTGTACTTTATTATCCACTTGACAGTTGGTTTATCAGGGACACTGCCAAAAAGCAGCGCATGGTCGAACTGAACAAGACCATACGCTGGCAGCCCGAGTCTACTGGTACTGGCCGCTTTGGCAACTGGCTGGAGAATCTGAATGACTGGAACTTAAGCCGCTCGCGCTTTTGGGGAACCCCGTTGCCCATTTGGCGGGACGAGAACCGCAACGAGAAGTGCATCGGTTCGGTAGAAGAACTCTACAACGAAATAGAGAAAGCGGTAGCGGCAGGCGTAATGGCTGCCAATCCGCTGAAAGAGCGTGGCTTTGTTGTCGGAGACTATAGTCGGGAGAATTATGAGAGGATAGACCTTCATCGTCCGTATGTTGATGATATAGTGCTTGTGAACGAGGAGGGTAAGCCGATGCACCGTGAAGCCGACCTGATAGATGTTTGGTTTGACAGTGGCTCCATGCCTTACGCGCAGCTGCACTATCCGTTTGAGGGCGAGATGAACCGCGAGGCCTTGGCCGCCACCGGAAAGAGTGAGGCTGAGTATCGTGACGAGTTGATTCACTCTGCTTATACGGGCACTCCCGTCGCTCCGGCTTTCTATCCGGCAGACTTTATCAATGAGGGTGTCGACCAGACCCGTGGTTGGTTCTTTACCCTTCACGCCATTGCTACGATGGTGTTCGACTCCGTTGCCTTCAAGAATGTTATCTCGACGGGTCTGGTACTTGACGCAAAGGGCAACAAGATGAGCAAGCATGTCGGCAACGTAACTAATCCTTTCGATATGCTGCATCAGTATGGAGCAGACCCGGTCCGCTTCTATATGATGACGAACAGCGAGCCTTGGGATAATCTGAAATTCGACCCGGAGGAGGTTGACGAATGTCGTCGCAAGTTCTTCGGTACATTATATAATACGTACAGCTTCTTTGCACTCTATGCGAATGTGGACAACTATGACCCGGAAGCCTGTCAGTTGTCTTCCGAGGCTCCTGAGATAGACCGTTGGATAGTCTCCAAGCTGAACACGCTTGTAAAGAACGTTACCAAGGAGCTGGACGGCTACGACCCGACGCGTGCCGGACGCATGATAGACGCCTTTGTCAACGACGACTTAAGCAACTGGTATGTACGGCTGAACCGCAAGCGTTTCTGGGGAAAGGAGATGAGTGCCGACAAGAAGAGCGCATACGATACGCTCTATACCTGTCTGATGACGGTTGCCAAACTCATTGCTCCGTTTGCTCCGTTCTATGCCGACCGGCTCTACCATGACTTGGGCGGACAACTGGAGAGTGTGCATCTTGACCGTTGGCCAATAGCTGCTGCAAATGCCATTGACCCTGATTTGGAAGAACGTATGGGCATGGCTCAGAAGATAACTTCCATGGTGCTTGCATTGCGTCGTAAGGTCAATATCAAGGTTCGCCAGCCTTTGGCACAGATAATGATTCCAGCGGTGGATGCAGAACAGCGTAGGCACATTGAGGCCGTGGCAGATCTGATTCGTAACGAAGTGAATGTAAAGGAACTTAACTTTGTTGAAAGTCAGGGTGTTTTGGTTAAGAAAGTAAAGTGTAACTTCCGTGTAATGGGAAAGAAATACGGCAAGCTGATGAAGGATGTTGCTGCAAGATGAACGGTCTTTCTCAGGAGGAAATAGCATTGCTTGAGACTTCCGGGAAGATTGCCTTCGAGGTGGCAGGGCAGCCCATAACGGTTGATGCTGCGGACGTGGAGATTATTTCGGAAGATATTCCCGGATGGCTGGTCAGCAACGAGGGTAATCTCACCGTGGCTTTGGAAGTTGAGCTTACCGATAGTCTTCGTCAGGAGGGCATGGCCCGGGAGCTTGTCAACCGAATACAAAATCTCAGGAAAGAGAGCGGACTGGAAATAACGGACCGCATTGTCGTTACCGTTGCACCCAACAGGGAGACCGATGCTGCCATCAGTTCTTTTGGCGAGCTGATTAAGACACAAGTATTGGCCAACGACATCCTTGTCGCAGACAATAACGGCACGGAGACAGAGTTCGATGAATTTAAGCTGAACATCAATATCCAAAAGGCATAGCTCGTGTGTCCACTGACAGGCAATAATCAAGTGCTCTGCACCCCACTCGTGGGGTAGGTCGATACCCCACGAGTGCCCTGTTGAGATACCCCACTCGTGGGGTACGAAAAGGGTCTACGGACACATGGTTTTGTTAGGGCGAAGAGATTGTGCTGCATAGTAACTCACAAAATTATAAACCTAATTATCATTACCTTATGGAACCTAAAAAACGTTACAATGATGAAGAGCTGGAAGAGTTCCGCTGCATCATAAATGAGAAGTTAAAGGTAGCCAAGGCAGACTATGAAGAGACGATGAAGGTACTTATGAATAAGAATACCAACGACATCGACGATACGTCGCCAACCTACAAGGCCCTTGAGGAGGGAAGCTCTAATCAGACCAAGGAGGAGCTGGTGCAGATGGCGCAACGTCAGCAGAAGTTCATTCAAGGACTGCAGGCAGCACTCGTCCGTATAGACAACAAGACGTATGGCATAGACCGCATTACGGGTGAGTTGATACCGAAGGAACGTCTCCGCGTAGTGCCGCATGCCACTCTGAGTGTTGCCTCGAAGGAGGCCAACAAGAATCATTAAGGCTTCCGAAGAGCCACTACTTTAGTATGTTTCATTTCTCTGCTTGCCGGCAAGCATTGAGGAGAAATCTGAAAAATGGATGAATAGGAAAAAGAAAAGTATGATTGCCTGTTTGATTATTATCCTGCTGATAGTGATTGATCAGGCAATTAAAGTTGCCGTCAAGCTCAACATGAGCCTCGGAGAGTCCATACATGTCTTCGATTGGTTTCAGATTGAGTTCATTGAGAATAACGGGATGGCATGGGGAATGGAGATAGGCAGCAAGTTGCTCCTGAGTCTGTTCCGCATCGTTGCCGTCTGTGCGCTTATCTGGTATATCGGGAAGAAAATCAGGGATGGTGCGAAAATGGGTTTTATTGTCGTCCTTTCCATGATTTGTGCCGGAGCAGCAGGCAATATTTTCGATTCTCTTGTCTATGGGCAGATTTTCACGGCATCGCAGCCCTATTATATGGGTGCAGGTCCGGCGCATCTTGTCTCATGGGGAGAGGGTTATGCGCCTGTTCTGATGGGACGCGTGGTAGACATGTTCTATTTTCCCCTCGTCCGTGGTACTTTCCCCGACTGGTTCCCGATATGGTCGGGTGAGCCGTTTGTGTTCTTTTCCCCAGTGTTCAATTTTGCCGATTCCTGTATATCAGTGGGAGTCTTTGCCCTTTTTCTTTTCTATAGAAAGGATTTGAACTTAGAAGATGCTGCTGCCTTGAGACAGGATGAAGTTAATGCGGAAGACCATGCAAAGGGATAGAATCTGTGTGTTTCTGCTTTTCGCCATGCTCGTGACGATAGTCGTAGGATGCAAGCCGACGGTTTCCTCGGATTATATACAGCCGGGCGATATGGAGGATATTCTGTACGACTATCATGTTGCCGTTGCCATGGGAAGTCAGCAGGCTGCGGATGATGTCGTGCGGAAGGCATACCGCCTGTCGGTTCTGAAGAAGCATGGTGTTTCCCAGCAAGAGTTTGATGCTTCTCTTCAGTACTATATGCAGCATACCGAGTACTTGCATGACATTTACGAACATTTGGCCGAGCGTTTGGAAAGCGAGGCGCGCGCGCAGGGAGCTTCTGAAAGCGAACTCAGTCAGTTGGGGGGAATGACGGCCAAGGGCGATACGGCCGATGTCTGGAATGGTGCCCGTGCCTTGGTGATGTCTCCCTTTGCTCCAAATAACTGCGAGTCGTTTACCATTCAGGCAGATACGGCATATCATTCTGGCGACAGATTGATGCTTGGCTTTGATTCCCAGTTTATCACACAGCAGGGAATACGCGATGCCATTGTCGTGATGTCTGTTAAATTCACCAATGACAGCATTGCCACAATAAGCCAGCATTTTTCTTCTGACTCCCATCAGACGATGATGTTCATGAACACCGACAGCATGACAATCAAGTCCATACGTGGCTATTTCATGCTCTTGGGCAATCAGGGGACGTCAGCCAGCTTTAGGCTCTTGACGGTGTCAAACATCCATCTCGTGAGGATGCACGTCCGGTCTGTAGACAATGAGGAAAACGGCAAGGACTTGCCAACTAGTCCAATACGGACTATTGGCGGTTCGCCTGCAAGTCCTGCACCTCAGATGCCGCCTCCAACCTCAGGTGAGCAGCTTCGTACGCCTGTACAGGCTATGAAAGAACGGAATATTCCCTTAAAGTCATTGCAATGAGAAAGGTTGCAGCGCACCGTGTAATTGCCAGCGATAGGAATATCGAAATGGGAATTGTTGAACTGGAAGGGGGAGTAGTTGTCGGCTATTATCCCTTTACTGCCGAGCAAGCTATGACAGAGTGGCTGGGCGGTACCATAGAGATAAGGATGGTGAGGGGCAGGCAGCTTGCCTTTCACGAAGGAATACAATTAATATAAATATTCAGTAAACATTATGCTTTCAATAGACCAATTAGAAGAAAGGTTGATAGACCTCGCCTTTGCAGAAGACATCGGTGATGGCGACCATACTACCCTGTGTTGTATTCCCGAAACGGCTATGGGTAAGAGCCGTCTGCTCGTTAAGGAAGAGGGAGTCCTTGCGGGCGTAGAACTGGCACGCAAGGTATTTGCCCGTTTTGATCCAGCCATGAAGATGGAGGTCTTTATCGGGGATGGAGAACAGGTGAAGCCGGGCGATATAGCCTTCATTGTTTCTGGAAAGATTCAGTCTCTGCTCCAGACAGAACGTCTGATGTTGAATATTATGCAGAGAATGAGTGGTATAGCAACGATGACTGCAAAGTACGTGAAGCTCTTGGAAGGTACGCATACTCGCATTTTGGACACTCGCAAGACAACTCCCGGGCTGCGTATGCTGGAGAAGCAGGCTGTCAGGATAGGGGGAGGAACGAATCACCGCATCGGTCTTTTCGATATGATTCTGTTGAAAGACAATCATGTTGATTTTGCCGGTGGAATAGCAAATGCCATCAATCGTTGCCACGACTATCTTGAACGGAAGGGGCTTAACCTGAAAATAGAGATAGAGGTGCGCAATTTCGATGAACTGCAGCAGGTGCTTGACTGTGGCGGTGTCAACCGTATCATGCTTGACAACTTCTCCGTGCCCGATACAAGGAAAGCTGTAGAGATGGTCGGGGGCAAGTACGAGACGGAGTCTTCCGGAGGAATTACCATTGATACCATTCGCAGCTATGCCGAACAGGGGGTAGACTTTATCAGCGTTGGTGCTCTGACCCATTCGGTCAAGGGGTTGGATATGAGCTTCAAGGCCTGTGATTAAATTTTTGCCATGTACTTCGTATTAGGACTTTTGTTGTCAGTATTGTCGTTCGGTTCGCCCGTGCATATTCCCGTGCAGTTGGCTGGGAACTTTGGCGAACCGCGTCCCCATCATTTTCATGGTGGGATAGACGTTAAGACCGACCGCGAAGTCAATCTCGGCATTTATTCTATTGCAGACGGCTATGTCTCCCGTGCAGTCGTTGAGAAATATGGGTATGGGCAGGCTATTGTAGTTACCCATCCTAATGGTTATTCGAGCTACTATGTGCATATCAACCGTTTTGCGCCACAGGTAGAGGCGGCTATCCGTCGTTGGCAGTATCGGCATCGTCAGTTTGCAGCCGATATAGCTTTCCGGCCGGGAGAGATTCCTGTCGTGAAAGGACAGCTGATAGCACTGAGTGGAAACAGGGGAGCATCTCAGGGGCCTCATCTTCATCTGGAGGTTCATGAGACGCGAAGCAACAAGATGATGGACCCGCTGATGTTCCTGCATCCGTTTGTCAAGGACAAGACACCGCCTGCTGTCTATGCTTTCAAGACTTATCCACAGCCGGGAGAAGGAGTCTTTCAACATTCGCCTGATTCCCGTATCTTTACGTTTGACAAGGGACATTTTCAGGCATGGGGAAAAGTTGGCTTTGGGGTGCGTGCCTACGACCACATGGATTCGGTTTACAACAACTACGGTGTGCGTTTCATCCGGTTGTATTGCGATGGCAAGCTCGTCTTTTCCAGCGATGCCAATGGTATTCCCGTCGAAAGTAACCGAATGGTAAACTCTTGGGGAGACTACAATCATTATCTGAATGGGCGTCTTTGGTTCTTGAAGTCTTTCCTTGAGCCGGGAAATAGTCTTCCCATTCTGAAGACGGGGAAGGACAGGGGGATTGTAAATTTCAATCAGAAGAGGGATTATCACCTGCGCTATGTGGTGAGCGATGCCTTTGGAAACCAGACGGTCAAGTCGTTTGTAGTCCGGGGTGAGCCTGAGGCAATTCCAAAAGTATCTCCCGTGCAAGGCCCGCTGGTATTGCGATGGAACCGTCATAATCAGATAGAGTGGGAGGGAGTGCGCCTTGATATTCCGGGGCAACTGCTTCCGCATGACTATCAGATGCAACCAAAGCGTATATTGACAGGAGGTGCTAAGTCTGTGGGATACAGCTTTAGCCGTCGTTCGTTTCCTCTTTTCGCCTATGGCAGGGTGAGCATTAATATAGGAAAGGTGGCGAATCCGGGTAAGTTCTACGTTGCCAGCAGGATTTCCCCGAATGACGGGGGATCTGCGCGCTATTGCGGAGGTGAATATAGTAATGGCTGGCTGACGGGAAAGATGCGTGAGCTTTGCGAGACATACTATGCCTGTTACGACAACGAAGCCCCTGTCATCTCGAAAATCAATCTTGACCCGAGGCATCTCTTTCTCAGGATAAAAGATGAGGGGAGCGGCATCAAGGGGTATGAAGCATATATAGACAACCAGTTTGTTCTCTTTGAGCAGGGAAAGAATAAGGACATCGTCTTCTGCGATTTAGGCAGGACACCCGTTATTCCGCGCAAGGCCATTCGCATGCTCCGTGTCGTTGCAACGGATAACAGGGATAACCGGCGTGTCTTTACAGCCCAGATAAAATATTGAAGTATTAACTTAAACCAAGCATATTTAATGAAAAAACTCTTTTTAACAGCAATGCTGGCGTCAGCCTTTATGGCGGCTTCGGCTTGTACCAATCTCATTGCCACGAAGGGAGCACGAAGGACGGTTCCATTCTTGTAACTTACGATGCCGACGACTATGGCATGTTTACCGGGCTTTGCCATTATGCGGCCGGACGGCATGACAAGTCTGCACGCCGCGAAATTATCGATTACGATACACACGCCAGTCATGGCTTTATCCCGGAGGCCCCGGTTACCTATAATGTCATCGGAAATATCAATGAATATCAGGTAAGCATCGGCGAGACTACATACGGCGGACGCGACGAAATGGTCGATGCTACAGGTATCATAGACTATGGTTCGCTGATGTATCTTGGACTTCAGCGTGCCAAAACGGCCCGCGAAGCCATCAAGGTGATGACGACGCTTGCCGAAACGTATGGCTACAACTCGGGAGGCGAAACCTTTACCATTGCCGACAAGAACGAAGTCTGGCTCATGGAGATGCAGGGATGCGGCGGCGACAAGAAGCAGAAAGTGGTATGGGTTGCGGTAAGGATTCCTGACGGGATGATTACCGGTCATGCCAATCAGAGCCGTATCGGGCAGTTCTCGGCATACGGCACGGAGGTGATTGCTTCCAAGAATTGTATCAGCTTTGCACGTTCCAAGGGATGGTTCACCGGAAAGGACAAAGACTTCAACTGGAAGAACGCCTATGCCAAGCCCGATTTCACGGGACGCCGCTGGTGCGATGCCCGCGTGTGGAGCTATTTCAATCATTTCAAGGATATGACCCCGTGGCTGCCATGGGCACTCGGGCGCGATGCCAATGC
Source organism: Prevotella dentasini JCM 15908 (assembly GCF_000614065.1). Lineage (GTDB taxonomy): Bacteria > Bacteroidota > Bacteroidia > Bacteroidales > Bacteroidaceae > Prevotella > Prevotella dentasini. Next base: position 113,236 of record NZ_BAKG01000004.1, read on the forward strand.
CGAGGACATGCCGCTCTGGATTGAGCCGAACAAGAAACTCGACGTAGCTATGATGGCAGAATGTATGCGCGACCATTACGAGGGCACCCCGCTGAGCCTTGACAACGACCCCGGTCAGGGAGGCTGGGACATGCCTTACCGCCCGACGCCATTGCAGTATGAGGTAGACGGCAAGCAGTATTTCAACGAGCGGCCCATCTCTACCCAGCAGACCGGCTTCACCTATATCTGCCAGCTCCGCTCATGGATGGCCGACGAGGTAGGCGGCATCATCTGGTTCGGCAACGACGACGCCAACATGATAGCTATCTGCCTATTTATTGTGGCAGCACCGTTCAGCCAGAGTGCTTCAACACTCCGGGTGCGGATGCCGTAACTTATTCAGACAAAAACGCCTTCTGGGTTTGCAACTGGGTAAGCAACATGGTCTATCCCCGTTACTCGCAATTGTTCCCGGCCCTGAAGTCGGTTCGCGACGAGCTGGAGAACAGCTATTTCTCCAACCAGAAGGCTGTGGAGGAGAAGGCCCTTGCCCTCTATGCTACTGACAAGCTGCTGCGGTGAAGTATCTGAACGACTACTCCATCCGTCTGGGCGACGAGATGATGACCCGCTGGCATCAGCTGGCGACCTATCTCATTGTGAAGTTCAACGACATGACGGTGAAGCCGGAGAAGGACGGCAAGTTCCTCCGTACCGAAACGGGTCTGGGTGCCCGCGTAGAGCGTTCGGGATACAGTCCGTCTGCCCGTCGCGTAATAGTAAAGCAGACAGGCGACAAGTATCTGATGCCGGCTGCAGAGCACTAAGGCGATTCGGCAACAAACAAGAACGGGATGAAGCTATTCAGCTTTCATCCCGTTTTGTTTTGTTGCCCAAATTGGTTTTGGAAGCCTGAGGGTCAGATGGAAACCGCCCTTAAAAAGACAGGTTCACGCGCTTTTGCAGGACAGTTCCGATGCCCAAGTTCTACAACGGAAATATCCCGTTTCCCACAGATATTTGATAGTTTGATGTGCAGGCTATTATGCTTTCGTGAAAAAACGCTATTGTTATTATGAAGACATAACCATCTTTCCTGTGAAAAGTACCAAGGTTTTTGTGAAAAATATAATTACGTTTTCTATAGAAAGTCCGTTGCTTTTTATAAAAAGGTATATACATTTTACAAAAACTATAATTATAAATTTGAAATCTATAATTATGTTTTCACTAAAATGTAATTACATTCTTCCAAGAAAATCCGTTGCTTTTTATGAAAAGGTATATATGTTTTACAAAAACTATAATTATAAATTTGAAATCTATAATTATAATTTCACTAAAATATAATTATAGTTTTCCTAGAAAGTCCGTTGCCTTTTATGAAAAGGTATATACGTTTTACAAAAACTATAATTATAAATTTGAAATCTATAATTATAATTTCACTAAAATGTAATTATAGTTTTCCAAGAAAGTCCGTTGCTTTTTATGAAAAGGTATATACGTTTTATAGAAACTATAATTATAAATTTGAAATCTATAATTATGATTTTACTAAAATATAATTATGTTCTTCCGAGAAAGTCCGTTGCTTTTTATGGAAAGGTATATATGTTTTGCAAAAGCTATAATTATGATTTCATTAAAATGTAATTATGGTTTTCCAAGAAAGTTCGTTGCTTTTTATGAAAAGGTATATATGTTTTACAAAATCTATAATTATAAATCTGAAATCTATAATTATGATTTTACTAAAATGTAATTATGATTTTCCAAGAAAGTCCGTTGCTTTTTAAGAAAAGCTATATCAGACTCGTCTTCATGCAGGGTCGGTTTCCGTGCCAGTCCGATACTTAAAACAAATACGCAAGGGTAATCCTATACGTAACCCACGTTGCAACAGTTTAGGCCAATATGCCCCCTAAAAAACATGAGTCAGGCATTATGCCAGACTCATGTTATATGAATGTAAACAATTTGCTGCCCTGTTCCGGAAGTCCCCTCCGAGGAGGGATGCCCTTCCGCCGGGCGGCACCGCCTATTCCCCGATGGCTGCTACACCCGGCAGCACCTTGCCCTCGATGGCTTCGAGCATCGCGCCACCGCCCGTAGACACGTAAGATACCTTGTCGGCAAGACCGAACTTGTTGATGGCCGCAACAGAGTCGCCGCCGCCTATGAGAGAGTAGGCACCGTTCTCCTGAGTAGCCTGAGCCACGGTTTTGGCAATCTCGCCGGTGCCGTGTGCAAAGTTCTCCAGCTCGAATACGCCTACAGGCCCATTCCATAGTATGGTCTTAGAGTCGAGGATAATCTTCTTCCAGTTCTCAATGCTCTCTTCGGAAGAGTCCATGCCTTCCCATTCGTCGGGAATCTGATTGATGGGGAAGACCCTGCGTTCTGTATCGTTAGAAAATTCCTTGCCGCAGACGGTTGAAACTGAGAGCGACAGGTTGACGCCCTTTTCCTTGGCGGCTGCCATTACCTTCAGGGCTTCCGGCATCAGGTCGTCTTCGTGGAGCGACTTGCCTATCTTGCCTCCTTGAGCCTTGATGAAAGTGTAGCCCATACCGCCTCCGATGATAAGATTGTCTACCTTGTCGAGCAGGTTTTGGATGACACCGAGCTTGGAACTGACCTTCGAGCCGCCGATGATGGCCGTGAAAGGATGCTGTGCGTTCTTCAGTACGTTGTCAATGGCTGTAACTTCTTTCTCCATCAGGAAGCCGAGCATCTTGTGGCCGGCATCGAAGCTGTCGGCGATGACGGCGGTCGAAGCGTGCTTGCGGTGGGCTGTGCCGAAAGCGTCGTTTACATAGACATCAGCGTAGGAGGCGAGCTTCTTGGCGAAGTCTTTCTGACGGCTCTTCATCTCGGCCTTGGCGGCGTCGAACTCTGGAGTGCCTTTCTCAACCCCTACGGGCTTGCCTTCCTCTTCAGGATAGTAGCGGAGGTTCTCGAGCAATAATGCCTCCCCTGCCTTCAGAGCGGCAACTTCTGCTTCGGCGTTGCCGGCATCCTTTGCGAATTTTACTTCAACACCGAGCGCGTCGCTGACGTTCTTTACTATTTGGCTGAGAGAGAGTTCCGGCTTCACCTTGCCTTTCGGCTTGCCCATGTGGCTCATCATAATGAGTGCGCCACCGTCTGCAAGCACCTTCTTCAGAGTAGGCAGCGCACCACGGATACGGGTGTCATCGGTAACATGGCCATTTTCGTCCAATGGCACATTGAAGTCTACACGGACGATAGCCTTCTGTCCGGCAAAGTTGAATTCGTTAATCTTCATCTTTAATTAATTATTTAATAGTTTTCTTATTGCAAAAATACGACTTTTTAGCGGATTGGGGAAATGATATTCTATGTTTTTTGTAATTTTGCAGAAAATACGTTTGCAATGAAAGATTCAGTAATTATAGTCAGCGGTGGCCTCGATTCCGTCACGCTGCTTTACGACAAGGCCGACACCATCGCCTTGGCCGTCTCGTTCGATTACGGCCAGAACCATGGTACACAGGAACTGCCCCTTGCCGGGTACCATTGCCGGAAGCTCGGTATTCCTCATGTCATTATCCCGCTTTCGTTCATGCACCAATACTTCAAGAGTTCCTTGCTCAATGGCTCTGATGCCATCCCTGAGGGACATTACGAGGAGGAGAACATGAAGTCGACGGTTGTCCCCTTCCGCAACGGCATCATGCTGGCCATTGCGGTGGGAATTGCAGAAAGCCATGAACTGCACCGTGTCTATATAGCCAATCATGGGGGCGACCATACCATCTACCCGGATTGCCGTCCCGGATTCATCAGTGCCATGGATGCCGCCGCCGGGGCAGGTACGTTCATAGGCGTAAGGATAGAGGCTCCCTATACGAATATATCCAAGGCAGACATCGTCCGGCTGGGTACAGCTCTTGGAATAGATTACTCCAAGACGTGGAGTTGCTACAAAGGAGATGCCCTCCATTGCGGAAAGTGTGGAACATGTGTAGAGCGCAGGGAAGCGTTCGGGCAGGCAGGGGTGGAAGACCCGACGCAATACAGCATTTAGCCGTTTGGGGCAGAATCCCCCGCTGTTCTTGTCTCACGGCTGGAGCCATGCTGTTGAAGATGAAAATAAGACAATGCAGGCTCAGTGAATTGATAATAGCGAATGTATCGGCATCCTATTTTCATAGCTTGAGCCGGTAATGGCCTGAATCATGGAATGGGGCGTCGTCGGCAGGCTTTAGCTTTGAGCATCATATATTTTTATGATATATCCTTCTTTATGCCTGATAATAATGAGATGAGAGTTATCCCGTAAGTTTTCATACATATACAAAACAAAGGAGACATATCATATGACATGTCTCCTTTATTTATTGTATCAGGAATTAATTCTTAAAGAAATCCTTTACTTCCTCATTTGGAACCATTCGTTCGTCAAAGATATAAGCACCAGTCTTGGGGCTTTTTACCATTTTGATAACCTTTGTATATGCGCGACCATCCGTAGAACCTTCATGGAGGGTAGCGACCGCTTTCTTTGCCATAGTTTATCTGTTTTACTAATCAACTGATGTTGTAAGTGCAGTTTTACTTAATCTCCTTATGAAGCGTCAACTTCTTCAGAATAGGATTATACTTCATGAGCTCAAGACGCTCAGGAGTATTCTTGCGATTCTTGGTGGTAATGTAGCGGCTCGTGCCGGGCATACCACTATTCTTCATCTCGGTACATTCCAAGATGACCTGAACTCTGTTTCCTTTAGCTTTCTTTGCCATGATATATTAGTCTCCTATAACTTTAATGTCTTTCCAGTCTACATAACCTTTAGAAACGGCCTGCTTCAGAGCGGCATCAAGTCCGACCTTATTAATTAAGCGAAGACCAGCTGCGCTAATCTTCAATTGTATCCAGCAACCTTCTTCTACATAGTAGAACTTCTTGCTGAAAAGGTTTACGTCAAAGCTGCGCTTAGTGCGATGCTTTGAGTGAGACACATTACAACCTATTTGTGCCTTCTTTCCTGTGATTTGACAAATCTTAGACATTTCTATCTTTCGTTTTGTGATTCGTTAATTGATACCTATTCCAAACAGGATGCAAAATTACAAAAAAACTTATAATAGGCCAAGCTATCGGAGAGAGAATTTTGGAAATTAATGTTTTTTACGAATTAATTACTCTTTTGGCAATTTTTCATTCAGGAAGTCCAGCATCAACCGCATTGCTTTATTGGTGGCGATGGCAAGATTTATGTCTCTGCCAAAGTCTTCGGTCAGCTTGAAGGTACGTATCTCATCCTTGTCCCCGTAGCCTATCCAAATGGTGCCAACGGGGGTCTCTGGTGTTCCGCCACCGGGTCCGGCTACCCCTGTGGCAGAAATGGCGAAATCAACACCCATGGTTTTGATTGTTCCCATGGCCATTGCCTTGGCCACTTCTTCGCTCACTACTGTAAATTCTTCGATTGTATCGTGCGGTACACCCAGCACACGCTCTTTTACTTCGCTTGTATAGGCAACGATTCCTCCTTAAAGTAGTCGGATGCCCCCGGAATTGCAATGATGGCCTCGCTGATGCGTCCACCTGTGCAGCTTTCAGCCGTGCCGATAGTCAGCCCTGAGGCATATAGAATATTGCCTATCTGACGAGAAATAATTTTACTTTCAAACTCCATTATGTATGTTATTTTTTACTTGAACGTAACTTTGCTAAAGGCAGGAATGTCAATTGATGCGAAATTGTGGTCCTTATACTTGAACATACCGACGATGGCTATCATTGCGGCATTGTCAGTTGTATAGCTGAATTTGGGAATATAGATAGTCCAGCCATACTTGGCAGCGTGTTCCTTAAAGGCATTGCGCAGTCCATTATTGGCAGAAACCCCACCTGCAACGGCAACATGCTTTATGCCAGTGTTCTTGACTGCCTTGCGGAGTTTCTTCATAAGAATATCCACTATCGTAAATTCAAGACTGGCGGCAATATCCTCCTTGTGCCTGTCAATGAAGTCTGGTTCATCCTGAGTCCATTTGCGCATGTTGTAAAGAAAGGAGGTTTTCAGGCCGGAAAAGGAATAATCATATCCGGGTACATTCGGTTCGGCAAACTTATAGGCGTGTGGATTGCCCTGACGTGCCAGTCTGTCTATAACAGGGCCTCCGGGATAGCCTAACCCCATCACCTTGGAGCATTTGTCAATGGCTTCTCCTGCTGCATCGTCTATTGTCTGTCCGAGGACTTCCATGTCGTTGTAAGCATTTACCTTGACTATCTGCGAATTGCCACCTGACACCAACAGGCAGATGAAAGGGAAAGGAGGCTGGGAGTCATCGTCGTCGCTTTCTTTTATGAAATGCGCCATTACGTGTCCTTGAAGATGGTTGACGTCTATCATGGGAATCCCCAAAGACCGTGCGAAACCTTTTGCAAAACTGACTCCCACCAATAGGCTGCCCATCAGTCCCGGCCCCCGGGTAAAGGCAATGGCAGACAATTGTTCCTTTGCTATTCCTGCCCGCTTAATGGCCTGGTCTACAACGGGAACTACATTTTGCTGATGGGCGCGTGAGGCAAGCTCTGGAACTACTCCGCCATACGCCTTATGGACTTCCTGCGAAGCCGTAACATTGCTGAGAATAACCCCGTTGCGCAGTACGGCTGCACTGGTGTCGTCGCAGCTGCTTTCTATGCCTAATATGTAAATATCCTGATTCTCCATATAGAAATGTCCTAATGCGTGAGGATTTCTACACCATGTTCGGTCATGACGAAAGTATGTTCCCATTGTGCCGACGGCTTTTCGTCGCCTGTAATGACTTCCCATCCGTATGGGTCATCGGCATCCAAGAATACTTTCCATGTCCCCATGTTTATCATAGGCTCAATGGTGAACACCATGCCGGGCACCAACAGCATCCCCGTCCCCCTGTGTCCGAAATGCACAACGTCGGGCTCTTCATGGAAATCAAGCCCCACGCCATGTCCGCACAGGTCGCGGACAACGCCATATCCGAATTTCTCGGCATGCTTTTGGACGGCATGTCCTATGTCTCCTACGAACGAATAGGGCTTGGCAGCCTCTGCTCCGATTTCCAGACACTCCTTGGCAACACGTACCAACTGCTCTTTCTCGGGAGTTGTCTTTCCTATAATAAACATTCTGCTGGCATCTGCGTAATAGCCGTCTACTATTACTGTCATGTCTACATTGATAATGTCGCCTTCCTGCAAAACATCTTCCGCCTTGGGTATTCCGTGGCAAACCACCTCGTTGATACTTGTGCAAACGCTCTTGGGATAGCTTCATAGTTAAGACAGGCAGGAATGGCGTTGTGTTTCTTGCAGTATTCCATGCAGATGTCGTCTATTTCCTGTGTGTTCATACCCACATGGATGGCCTCGGCAACTGCGTCAAGGCAGCCCGTGTTGACAATGCCGCTGCGGCGTATACCTTCTATTTGTTCTGGGGTCTTTATAAGATTACGCGTCGGAACGATTTTACCTTTCTTTTCCATCGCCATAATCTTCAAATCCATTTCCGTTGGCTCTTGCCCGATAGGCAATGCCATCTTCTCTTTTTCAAGTTCATCCTTTATCCGTTACTGTTTTATCTGTAAAAGCATTGCCCGTGAAGGCTCTACCGACAGGTATGTCTGCTGCTTTGGGCAGTCTTTTCCTCTGCAAAAGTACTATAATATTAATACAATGCAAAATAATTAACGCTAATTTAGTGTACATTCTGGCGATAAGCCATAGGCTTGTTGCCGGGAAATATTCTGTAGGTCTTTCCCTGTTGCCTCACCGGGCGAAGCCGTTGTCTTTTCCCACCAACCGTAAGTCCTGTTATCCCGACTTTCAGATGAGGCGTTTGCCTAATACCGCTTGATGGCACGATCCATTTCCCTACGGTCTTCCTTTTCTTTCAGCGTCTGCCTCTTGTCGTATTCTTTCTTGCCTCGCGCAAGGGCAATGTCTACCTTGGCCCGTCCGTTGGCATCAATGAATACCAATGTGGGAACAATTGTATAGCCGGTGTCTTGGCCTCCTCCTCCAGTTTATGAATTTCTCTTCGTGTGAGCAGCAGCTTTCTCAACCGCTTGGCTTCGTGGTTGGCATACGAACCATAAAAATAGGGTGATATGTTCATTCCCTGAAGCCACATCTCTCCTTTGTTGATAAAGCAGAAAGTGTCTACCAAAGATGCTTTCCCTGCCCTTATTGATTTGATTTCCGTCCCCGTCAGAACGATTCCGGCAGTAAAGGTGTCGATAAAGTAATACTCGAACGAAGCCTTCTTGTTTCGTATTTGTACAGGAGACTTGCGTCTTATTTCTTGTTCTTCCTTATTCATTCTTCTATCGTTGCAAAGTCGGTTATATGGTCATCTATGTATGCCGCTATCATGTTAGTCCATTGTTCTTCGTTTACAATAAAGTCATCATCGTATTGGTCGAACTCCGGCATCTGTTCATACAGGGCCATAAACTCTTCATCCGTCATGTCTTGCTCTATGGATTCGTGATATCTCTCATAGTACTTCTTGGCATGTCGGATATGCGTGTAAAGTGTTTCAAGCCCCCAGTTACGCACGGCGACGGCAAAAGGATTCTTAAAGATAAATGCGCCAAAGCGTTGTGAATAAGCTGCACGTATCCTCCATCCATCATTTCGTCGTGCAGGTAATGCCATGCCAGCAGCGTTATTTGGTCGGTATTAAGCTGCTGCATGTTTTCCGCGTTCAGCTGACCACCGATGGTCTCTTCTATTGCGTTGACGAATGTCTGCACGAAGGTGTCCATTTCCTTAGAAGCCTCCCTGAGCACGCTGTCTTTAATCTTTACTTCTAACATTATGTTATTATTTTATTTTTGAAAGAGTGTCTGCAAGCCGTAACGTCAGTGCAGCCGAAACACATTTAGATTGCAAAGATAGGATTTTTATTGATAATAAACAAAGGCATATTGAAAAACATTATCCCGCCAAACGGCAAAATAATTGTTTTCCGGGCAGACCTTATAGTTTTGCCCATGCTAAGCGTCTTCTTCGAGATAACGGCTATACGTGTTTGTGGCAAATACTGACACAAAAATAGTTGCAGGCTGCAAGTGTCGCCTTGGCTGTGTCATTTAGTCTGCTGACGGCTTTGCGGCTTGTATGCGTCAGAAGGAGTCTCTTTGAATAGATGATGCAGTTTTTTAACCCAACACCCGCACGCCCACGTGTTGGTTTCGTAATGTTACAAGAAAAATATTAACAGGGTAGAGGATTTAATCAGCTTAATTAAATAGTTGAATATAATGTGGTAATTATTTGATAATCAAATATTTTGTAGTTTGTAATTTGATATTAGGATAATCATTGTGCGAAAGTGCCTGAACCGCGGTGTCAAAGTGCCGTTTTCACACAATGGGAACGGCACTTTGATGAGACCATCTCGCCCTTTCCATCTGCCAGCCTTGAGTTTTTCTTGACATAAAATGAAAATGTCAGCAACACAAAAGCATCTCTGCCGTCTTCAGTTCTTAAGTTTGTTCTTGTCCGACTGTTCACAGCGGCCCGGCCATAGAGTAGGAGAGAGGCTATTGATAGTTTGTTAAAAAAAAGTTAGATATTTGTGCATAAACCAAGAAAACGTTATCTTTGCATTTGTAGAAGTCAATAACTATTAATTAAAAGAATCTTGAGAAATCTATATATCGCAATCATATTGTCTGTTTTCCCAGTTTTGTCATACGCCCAGAAGATTGAGACAGGCTCGTATATCACCAAGGACGGGGGGCAATACTATGGTGAGCTTTTCCGGGGCAAGCCATACGGAAAAGGCAAGACCATATACAAGAATGGAGATACCTACGAAGGAGAGTATGAAAAGGGAAAGCGGCAGGGAACGGGAACATACACCTTTGCTGACGGCGAAAAATATACGGGGCAATGGTTTCAGGACCAGCAACACGGTCAAGGGATATATATATTCAAGAACGGTAACAGATACGACGGTCTGTGGTATAAGGACTATCAGCAGGGACATGGCAGGATGTATTACTACAATGGCGACATCTATGACGGTACTTGGGTGAATGACCAGCGGGTTGGGCTGGGAAAATATATCTTTTCAAACGGAGCCTTCTACGATGGTATGTGGAAAGGCGACAAGAAGAATGGACACGGCCGCTTTGACTGGGGCGACGGCTCCTCCTTTACCGGCGACTGGGTGAACAATGTCAAAGAGGGCAAGGGCATCTACATTTATTCTGATGGCGACGAATACAACGGCGACTGGAAGAACGACCTGCAAAACGGGAAAGGTGTCTATAAGTTCAAGGACGGAGACTGCTACGAAGGAGAATACCTTGACGGAGAACGGACAGGGCAGGGAATCTTCTCTTATAAGAACGGCGACAAGTATACGGGGCATTTCCTGAAAGGGCAGAAATCCGGATTCGGTACAATGACGTGGCACAATGGCGATATATATGTAGGAAACTGGGAACGCGACCTGCAGAATGGTCAGGGAAAGCTGACGAAGAAGAACAAGGATGTAATTGAGGGACAATTCCGCGACGGTAAGGTAGAGGGACTTGTCATCATACATTTTGGCGATGGCAGCCGTTTCAAGGGAACTTATCATAACGGCAAGCGAAATGGAGATGCTGTCGAAGAAGACGCCAGCGGAAAACGTTTTGAGGGTTCTTACAAGAACGATGTGCGCGATGGAAAATTCATAGAGCGCGACAGTAATGGCAATATCACTGCGCGCGGCTTCTACGAAAATGGGAATAGGCATACGAATTAAGCGAATACGAATTTTAAAAAGACACATACACCATGGTAACAAGAAAGACCAGCACTAAGAAGCAAACGGTCTCCAGTGCTAAGGATAACGAATCTGCCCCACAGCTGATGGGACTTGTAAGGAACGACCCGTATCTTGAGCCATTCGGCGATGCCATCCGCGGCAGACATGAATATGCAGTGCGGAAATTGGAACAGCTAACCCAGAACGGGAGGCAATCGCTTGCTGACTTTGCAAGCGGCTACGATTACTATGGACTCCATAAGTCGGAGACGGGCTGGGTGTTCAGGGAATGGGCACCCAATGCCACTGACATCTATCTTGTCGGTGATTTTAACGGATGGACTGTCAACGAACAATATCGCTGTAAGCGCGTAGAGGGAACGGATAACTGGGAACTGGAACTCTCTGAACAAAAAATGAAACATGGCGACCTCTACAAGATGCGCGTGTTCTGGAATGGAGGAGAAGGGGAACGAATCCCTGCTTGGGCACAGCGCGTGGTGCAGGACGAGAATACGAAAATATTTCCGCGCAGGTCTGGAATCCTGAAAAGCCATACGAATGGAAGCACAAGGCTTTCAGGCCCTCGGTATCGCCTCTGCTTATCTATGAATGTCATATAGGCATGGGGCAGGATGCAGAGAAGGTGGGTACATACAGGGAGTTCAAGGACAATGTCCTGCCACGCGTGGTAGCCGACGGATATAACGCCATTCAGATTATGGCGATTCAGGAACATCCGTATTATGGCAGCTTCGGCTATCACGTCAGTTCGTTCTTTGCCGCCAGCTCACGTTTCGGGACTCCTGAGGAGCTTAAGGAACTCATTGACGAGGCGCACGGAAACGGGATTGCCGTCATCATGGATATTGTCCACTCGCATGCGGTGAAGAACGAAGTAGAGGGCTTGGGAAACCTTGCAGGAGACCCAAATCAATATTTCTATCCGGGCGACAGGCATGAGCATCCGGCTTGGGATTCTCTTTGCTTCGACTATGGTAAGGACAACGTCGTGCATTTCCTGCTGTCCAATTGCAAGTACTGGCTGTCCGAATATCGCTTTGACGGTTTCCGCTTCGACGGAGTTACCTCCATGCTGTATTATAGCCATGGATTGGGAGAGTCGTTCTGCAACTATGGTGATTACTTCAACGGGCATCAGGATGATAATGCCATCTGCTATCTGACGCTGGCAAACTGTCTGATTCATGAGGTAAACGAGAATGCCATCACCATAGCGGAGGAAGTGTCGGGCATGCCGGGGTTGGCGGCCAAGTTTTCCGACGGCGGCTACGGATTCGACTATCGTATGGCAATGAACATTCCCGACTTCTGGATAAAGACAATCAAGGAGTTGCCCGATGAGGCATGGAAGCCTTCTTCCATTTTCTGGGAGATTAGGAACAGGCGTGCCGACGAAAAGACCATTTCGTACTGCGAGTCCCACGATCAGGCCCTTGTGGGCGACAAGACTATAATCTTCCGTCTGATTGATGCGGACATGTACTGGCATTTCAGGAAAGGGGATGAAAACGAGATGGCGCACAGAGGCATTGCCCTTCACAAGATGATTCGTCTGGCAACGGCAGGTGCCATGAACGGCGGCTATCTCAATTTTATGGGCAATGAGTTTGGGCATCCTGAATGGATTGATTTCCCACGCGAGGGTAACGGCTGGAGCCACAAGTATGCGCGCAGGCAATGGAATCTGGTAGACAACCATGAGCTTTGCTACCATTACTTGGGCGATTTCGACAAGAAAATGCTTGAAATCATCAAGAGCGAGGATAATTTCAATGATACGCCTGTTCAGGAGATTTGGCACAACGATGGCGACCAGATACTGGCATTTAGCCGCGGCGGGTTGATATTCGTCTTCAACTTCTCGCCGACCCGGTCTTTTTCAGACTATGGCTTCCTCGTTTCCGAAGGCTCGTATAATGTTGTATTGAATACGGATGCCCCGGAGTTTGGAGGATACGGCTTTGCCGATGACAGCGTAGAGCACTTTACGAATGTCGATTCTGCATATTCCGGCCAGCACAAGGGATGGTTAAAGCTCTACATACCTGCAAGGAGTGCGGTTGTTTTGCGAAAGAAGAAGTAATGTTAGGTTATATAATGGTAAGCCGTCGGAGCGCATGCGTCTGATGGACTTTCCATTATATTTTATAGAGGGACGATGGAAAAGAAGCTCATGAAAGCATTATGTTCCGGCATATTCTGCATATTCTCGTTTTGTTACTTGTATTTCTACCAAGCTGACATCATGGGGATATCTCAGCATCTGGCCTCTAACGGACAGACTTTCTACAGGCCTCTTGCAGGCGCAGTGCTTATAACGATGGTGCTGAAGCTCATACAGACGGGCGTCAACTCGTTGGCAAAGCTGTCGAAGAGAAGCCATGCCCTGACGTATCTTCCTTCCATATTGATTCTTACAGCGTTGTCCAGCATTAGTCCTGATGTGATTCAGGACATGAGGCTTTTGTCTTGGGTCTGGCTTTTCCCTCTATTGCTTATTCTGTCCGGCTTGCTGATAGTCTTCGCCAAACGCTATCAGCCCTACGAACCCGAGTTAAGGTCTTTGGGATTCCTTTCGCAGCTGGTCTGGATAAACTTAGGCACGCTTTTTCTGATGTTTACATTCGTTGGTCTGTTCAGCAACGGTAATCGTTACTTTCATCAAAGGGCAAGGGTTGAGACTTTGATATACGACCATAAATATGCCGATGCCTTGGCTGTGATACGGCAGATGCCGCATACGGATTCCGTTACGACGATGCTCACCATATACGCTTTGGCGCGCAGGGGGCATCTTCAGGACAGCCTGTTCGAGTATCCCTTGACGGGAGGCTCGGCTGTCTTGCGCCCCGGCCGCGTACACTCCTTGCTGCAACCTGACAGTGTTCTGATAAAGGCAACGAGGAAATCTGCCCATTATCAACTGACAGGCTTTCTGCTGGACAGGGATTTGCGCAGCTTTGCCCGCTACTTGCCGCATTACTATCCCGTGGACAGTGTTCGTCCGCGATACTATTCCGAGGCATTTTATTTGTATGCCAAAAGAATCAGCTCCCGGGATTCCATTCCTTCAGGCTCATACGCTAAATATTTCTTCAATGATAAATAATGTCTTCGTATAATCAGGAAGACGATATAAGACGAAAGAAAATCAGGAAAACGGAGCAAGCTAAAACCTGCCTGTGAGTGTTTTTCAAAAAGTTCGCCAACTTTTTCCAAAAAGTTGGCGAACTTTTTCGGAAAAGTTCGCCAACTTTTTTTTGTTTGGTCATTTGCTCCTATGAAGACCTAAAAATAATGTGAGCAAGAAGTCTCATAGAAAGCATCTCGGTTCTTACGGATTCTGGATAGTTTTACAGATTTACCAGTTCTAAAACCTTCTCAACGGCAGCATTGACGCCATCGGTGTCCTTGCCGCCTGCCTGCGCATAGTGGGGCTGCCCGCCGCCGCCGCCTTTTATCAGCTTGGCCGCCTCGCGGATAATCTTGCCGGCATTGAGCTCGTGGTCTTTCACCATGTCGTCGCTCAGCATGATGGACAGCTGCGGACGATTGTCGTGGACGGAACCAAGGACGCAGACGAGCTTCTCGGGAACAAGCTCGCGAACCTTGAACACAATGTCCTTGGCAGATGCAGGGTCGACAGGGAGTACGGCCTTTACTACGTTTACGCCGTTCACCGCTTTTACGTGCTCTGCCAGTTCCTTTGCAGTGCGGTCGACAGCCTGTTGGCGGAAACTTTCCAGCTCCTTCCTCATCGTGTCGTGCTCGTCAACATATTTTGCCAAGACAGCCTTCAGGTCCTTTGCATTGTTGAACATCGCCTTCAGGTCGCGCAGGGTGTCCTCAAGAAGGTACAGAGCATTCTCGCAAGTCTCGCCCGTCATGGCCTCAATGCGGCGGATGCCGGCGGCAACGCTGCTCTCGGAAACAATCTTGAAGAATCCGATACGGCCCGTCGACGTGGCATGAATACCTCCGCAGAACTCACAGCTCGGCCCGAAGCGGACCACACGTACCTTGTCGCCGTATTTCTCGCCAAAGAGAGCCACCGCCCCCATCTTCTTTGCTTCCTCTATCGGAGTGTCGCGGTACTCTCCGATGGGATAGTCCTTGCGAATCATGGAGTTTACCAGACGTTCTACCTGACGCAGTTCCTCGTCGGTAATCTTCTGGAAATGAGATACGTCGAAGCGCAGAGTGTCGGGACTGACGTATGACCCTTCTGCTCGGCATGCTCGCCCAGCACCTGCTTCAAGGCATAGTCGAGCAGGTGGGTTGCCGTGTGGTTGGCAGCAGAGGCGTCGCGCTTGTCGGTATCCACGCAGGCCATGAACTCCGCCTCAGCGTTCTTCGGCAGTTCCTTTACGATGTGGATGCTCTGGCTGTTCTCGCGCTTGGTGTCGATGACGCTGATGGTCTCGTCTTCGCTGACCAATACACCCTGATCGCCTACCTGTCCTCCCATCTCGCCGTAGAAGGGAGTATAATCGAGAACCAGCTCGAAGAAACTGTTCTTTTTCTGTGTTACCTTTCTGTAGCGCAGGACGTGGCACTCGTGTTCGGTATAGTCGTAGCCGACAAACTCCTGCTCGCCTTCTTTCAGCACCACCCAGTCGCCGTTCTCTACAACGGCCGCATTGCGCGCGCGCTCCTTTTGCAGGGCCATCTCGTTGTCGAATTGCTTCTCGTCGACGGTATATCCGTTTTCGCGGCAAATCAGTTCGGTCAGGTCAAGGGGGAAGCCATACGTGTCGAAAAGGCGGAAAGCCTCCCTGCCGTCAAGCTGCTTCTTGCCCTGCGCCTTCAGTTCGTCCATGGCAGCGTTGAGCAGGGATATGCCTTTTCGAGGGTGCGGAGGAAAGAGTCCTCCTCTTCCTTTATTACACGGCCTATCAGCTCGCGCTGCGCAGCGATTTCGGGATAGGCCTCGCCCATCTCATGAACGAGCACATTGAGGAGCTTGAACATGAAAGCCTCTTTCTGTCCGAGGAACGTATAGGCATAGCGGACGGCACGGCGCAGGATGCGTCGTATCACATAGCCGGCCTTTGCGTTGCCCGGCAGCTGCCCGTCGGCAATGGAGAATGTAACGGCACGCAGGTGGTCGGCAACCACGCGCATGGCAATGTCTGTCTTTTCCTGTTCGCTCTTTCCGTCGCCATTGTCGCCTGTAGCGTGGTGAAGCCGTATTTCAGGCCGCTGAGACTCTCAATCTCCCTGATGACAGGCTGAAAAATATCGGTATCGTAGTTGGAGTGTTTTCCCTGAAGCATGCGTACAAGCCGTTCAAATCCCATGCCCGTATCGATGACGTTCATTGCCAACGGCTCCAGAGAACCATCCGACTTGCGGTTGAACTGCATGAATACAATGTTCCAGATTTCGATGACCTGCGGATTGTCCTTGTTTACAAGTTCGCGTCCCGGTACCAGTGCCTTCTCTTCGTCGCTGCGCGAGTCTACATGGATTTCGGAGCAAGGCCCGCAGGGCCCCGTATCGCCCATCTCCCAAAAGTTGTCGTGCTTGTTACCGTTGATGATATGGTCGGCCGGCAGGTGCTTGCTCCAGTAGGATGCAGCCTCGTCGTCGCGTGCGATGCCCTCTTCGGGGCTGCCCTCGAATACGGTAACATAGAGGTCGGCCGGGTTCAGCTTCAATACGTCTACGAGATATTCCCACGCATAGTCGATAGCCTCCTCCTTGAAATAGTCGCCGAAGCTCCAGTTGCCGAGCATCTCGAACATGGTGTGGTGATAGGTGTCGTGCCCCACCTCTTCCAAGTCGTTGTGTTTGCCGCTTACCCGGAGACACTTCTGCGAGTCGGCGCGGCGGCGTGGTTCCGGCTCTTTGGTGCCGAGGATAATATCTTTCCACTGGTTCATGCCGGCATTCGTGAACATCAGCGTCGGGTCGTCCTTGATTACCATCGGGGCGGACGGCATAATGACATGTCCCTTCGACTCGAAAAACTTCTTGTACGAGTCGCGTATTTCGTTTGCTGTTATCATTTCGTTATTTCTTAATTTTCTAAAATTCACTCAAAAGTGTTGCAAAGATAATGACTTTTCACTATTTTTGCAAATAAAAAGAGTCTCAACTTCACAGGGCGAGGATGTTATTGGACTTAAATAGGCAGCAGCACAGATGTTCTTCATGTGCCATATTGACCGTAAAAGCAATATGTGGAAGCTCTCTTTTATTACTTTATACTTCTTCGTCTCATTTAAAAAGAACCCACTATGTCCGAGAATACGCGTAAACTATACTATTCTATCAAAGAAGTAGCCCAAGAACTCAATGTCTCTGAAAGTCTGCTGAGATATTGGGAGACCGAGTTCCCCCATCTTCGCCCAAAGACGACGGGCAATCGTGTGCGTCAGTATACCGACAAGGATATAGAGCAAATAAAGGTTATCTACAATCTGGTCAAGGTTCGCGGCTTCAAGATTGCGGCTGCCCGTAAGATGTTGCAGGAGAATCGCAGTGGGGCAGAGAAGAGCCAGAAAGTGATGGAAACGCTTACGTCGGTACGCGACCAGCTGAAAGAACTGAAGAAGCAGCTTGACGGACTGGTCTAAGCAACAGGCGTGTTTCCCATTGCCTGTAGGTCTGTATGCAACTACTTGCCTTACAGGGTATTATGATAATATAATGAAAGTGGCACTTTCGCATGACGAAAGTGCCACTTTCATGTTGCCAAAACGGTACTTTCGTCTTGCGGAAGCAATAGAGCCGTATTGGCAATATAGGCCATAGCCTCAGCCTATGGTTCTGAACAAACTTTCCTAATCGCTTTCAGGAGGTCATTCTGCCCACTGACTTTTTAGGTTGTAACCGCAGGGAGACAACAACAGACGGAATTGCCTTGATGGTGATTTCGTCCGGATACCCGTGTCAGTCTCTTGCCTCCAGCAACACAATGTTCTCTACATGAGGCGTATGGGGAAACATGTCCACAGGCTGTACAGCCTTTACCCGATAGCTGGAATCGAGCAGTGCTAAATCGCGTGCCTGTGTGGCAGGATTACAGCTGACATAGACAATGCGCCGTGGATGTGCGTTCAGTATCACATTGACCACGTCGGAGTGCATGCCTGCACGCGGTGGGTCGGTGATGATTACGTCGGGGCGGCCATGTTCCCTGACAAAGCTGTCGGTAAGAATGTCTTTCATATCACCGGCATAGAAGAGCGTATTTTCGATATGATTGATTTCCGAGTTGATTCTTGCATCCTCTATCGCCTCGGGAACGTACTCTATGCCTATCACCTTGCGCGCCTTGTGGGCTACAAAGTTGGCTATTGTGCCCGTGCCAGTATAGAGGTCGTAGACGAGTTCGTCGCCGTGGAGGTCGGCCAGTTCCCGGGCGGCGGAGTAGAGGTGGTAGGCTTGGTCTGTGTTGGTCTGGTAGAAGCTCTTAGGCCCTACCTTGAAACGCAGGTTCTCCATCGTCTCAAAGATGTGGTCGTTACCCCTGAATACTGTGATTGTCAGGTCGTTAAACGTGTCGTTCCCCTTTTGGTTGTCTACATAGAGCAGGGATGTGATTTCGGGAAACTTGTCGGCAATATGCTGCATCAGCTTGAGGCACGTTCTTCGTCGCCCTCTTCGTCGTAATGGAATTGTACGAGTACCATCCATTCGCCGGTGTTGGAGTTCCGCATCATGATGTCGCGCAGCAGGCCGTGCTGTTCGCGGATGTCGTAGAAGCTCATGCCCGTCGTGAGGGCATAGTCGCGAATGGCGTTGCGGACGGTATTGCAGAAGTCGTCCATCAGGTAGCATTTTTCGATAGGATATATCTTGTCGAATGAGCCTGTTATGTGGAATCCTACGGCACCGCCTGCCAGTCCGGCATCTTTGGGGAGAGCTTCCAGTTCGTCCTTGGTGTACCAACGCTTGTTGGCGCATCCGAATTCCAGTTTGTTGCGGTATTCTTCCGTTTTTTGCGAACCCATGATAGGCCGGAAATCCGGAAGTTCCACTTTGCCAATGCGTGTGAGCTGGTCGAACACCTGCTGCTGCTTTGCCTTGAGCTGCTCTTCGTAGGGCAGATTTTGCCATTTGCATCCACCACAAATCCCGAAATGTCTGCATTTTGGGGCGACACGTACCGGGCTATAGCTGACAAATCGCTCAACGGTGGCTTCGCAATAGCTGTGGCGTTTCTTTCGCACCTGTAGGTCGACTACGTCTCCCGGCACGACAAATGGGACGAATACTACCATTTCGTCTACGTGTGCGACGCACTTGCCTTCAGCGGCCACAGCCTCTATCGTTACATTCTCCAGAAGGGGTAACGGTTTTCTCTTTCTGCTCATATCTTGTTCTTAAATTTGCGGCAAAGTTAGTAAAAAAAATCGTTCCGCCTTTTAGGCCATGCTCTAAAATCTATTTGTGCACGCTAACAAGACTGAATTATTAAGGTAGACATTGCAATTTTGGCAATAAAAGTTTGCTACGGTATGATATTTTTGCTATATTTGCACAACTGAAATAGTAAAGAACAATTTTAATAACAAACTAATGAACGAAAAGAGAGTTTATACCTTCGGCAATGGTAAGGCTGAAGGAAAGGCTGACATGAAGAATTTGCTTGGCGGTAAGGGCGCAAATCTCGCAGAAATGAACCTTATCGGCGTACCGGTTCCTCCCGGTTTTACTATTACCACTGATGTATGTAATGAATTTTTTGAGAAGGGCAAGGATAATGTTGTAGCCCTGCTGAAGAATGAAGTAGAGAAGAGTGTTCAGCATATCGAAGGACTGATGAACTCTAAGTTCGGTGATCCGGCCAACCCTCTGTTGGTCAGCGTGCGTTCAGGTGCCCGTGCCTCCATGCCGGGTATGATGGACACAATCCTTAACTTGGGTCTTAATGATACGGTTGTCGTAGGCTTGGCAGCAAAAACAGGAAATGAGCGTTTTGCATACGACAGCTATCGCCGCTTCGTACAGATGTATGGTGATGTGGTACTTGGCATGAAGCCTGTTAATAAGGAAGATATTGACCCATTTGAGGCCATTATTCAGAAGGTTAAGGCCGAGCGCGGCATTAAGCTCGACAACGAAATGACTGTAGAAGAACTGAAGAAACTCGTTGTCCTCTTCAAGGAAGCTATAAAGGCGCAGACAGGAAAAGACTTCCCGAACGACCCGATGGAACAGCTTTGGGGTGCCATCTGTGCAGTGTTCGATTCTTGGATGAACGAGCGTGCTATCCTTTATCGTAAAATGGAAGGCATCCCGCAAGAATGGGGTACGGCCGTGTCTGTTATGGCGATGGTATTCGGAAACATGGGCAATACGTCGGCAACAGGCGTCTGCTTCTCTCGCGATGCCGGCAATGGTGAGAACCGCTTCAATGGAGAGTATCTTGTCAACGCGCAGGGTGAAGACGTTGTAGCAGGTATCCGCACCCCGCAGCAGATTACCAAGGAAGGTTCGCAACGTTGGGCAAAGCAGCAGGGAATTGACGAGGAAACCCGAAAGGCAAAGTTCCCCTCTATGGAAGAAACGATGCCTGAGATATATGCACAGCTCAATGCGCTTCAGAATAAGCTGGAGAAGCACTACCATGACATGCAGGATATGGAGTTCACCGTTCAGGAAGGCAAGCTTTGGTTCCTCCAGACCCGTAACGGTAAGCGTACAGGAACGGCTATGGTAAAGATAGCAATGGACCTGCTCCATGAAGGAGAAATTGACGAAAAGACAGCTATCCTGCGTTGTGAGTCGAATAAACTCGACGAGCTGCTTCACCCTGTCTTCGATAAGGAGGCTTTGGCGCAGGCTCGTGTGCTGACACGTGGGCTTCCGGCATCTCCGGGTGCAGCTTGTGGGCAGATTGTGTTCTTTGCTGACGATGCAGCCAAATGGCACGAGGATGGCCACCACGTTATTATGGTCCGCATTGAGACCTCGCCCGAGGACCTTGCCGGCATGTCGGCTGCAGAGGGTATCCTGACCGCACGTGGCGGTATGACCTCTCATGCGGCGGTTGTGGCTCGTGGTATGGGAAAGTGCTGCGTCAGCGGTGCCGGTGCCATCAATGTTGACTATAGAACCGCACGGTTGAAATTGACGGCACAATCTTGCACGAAGGCGATTATCTTTCATTGAATGGTACGACGGGTGAGGTTTATTTCGGTGAGGTGAAGACTAAGCCGGCTGAAGTTACTGGCGACTTTGCTGAACTGATGGAACTTTGCAAGAAGTACACAAAACTTGTTGTCCGCACTAATGCCGATACTCCTCATGATGCAGAGGTAGCCAGTACCTTCGGTGCAGTAGGTATAGGCCTTTGCCGTACCGAGCACATGTTCTTTGAGAATGAGAAGATTAAGGCAATGCGCGAGATGATTCTCTCCGACACGGTGGAAGGACGCGAGAAAGCTCTTGACAAGCTGCTCCCATATCAGAAGCAGGATTTTTATGGAATCCTGAAGTGTATGGACGGTATGCCTGTGAATATTCGTTTGCTTGATCCACCTCTCCACGAGTTTGTTCCGCACGATTTGAAAGGTCAGGAGACAATGGCTGCCGAAATGGGAGTGAGTGTTCAGTTCATTCAGAACCGTGTTAATTCCCTCTCCGAACATAACCCGATGCTGGGTCTCCGTGGTTGTCGTCTTGGCAATACCTTCCCTGAGATTACCGCCATGCAGACTAAAGCCATTCTTGGTGCTGCCGTTCAGCTGAAGAAGGAGGGATTCAATCCTATGCCGGAGATTATGGTACCATTGGTAGGTATTGTCAACGAGTTGGATATTCAGGAAAGCATCATCCGCAAGACGGCCAAGAAGCTCTTCGAGAAAGAAGGGGTAGAGGTTCCGTTTAAGGTTGGTACGATGATAGAGATTCCTCGTGCAGCCCTGACAGCTGACATGATTGCTCAAAAGGCAGAATACTTCAGTTTCGGTACGAACGATCTGACGCAGATGACCTTCGGCTATAGCCGCGACGATATTGCCAGCTTCTTGCCCAGCTATTTGGAAAAGAAGATTCTTGACGTAGACCCATTCCAAGTTCTTGACCAGAATGGAGTTGGTCAGCTTATTAAAATGGCTGTTGAGAAGGGCCGTCAGGCGCGCAAGAACCTTAAGTGTGGTATTTGTGGCGAGCATGGTGGTGAGCCAAGTTCAGTCAAGTTCTGCCACCGCGTAGGACTTAATTATGTCAGTTGCTCTCCTTTCCGTGTGCC
Source organism: Prevotella dentasini JCM 15908 (assembly GCF_000614065.1). GTDB lineage: Bacteria > Bacteroidota > Bacteroidia > Bacteroidales > Bacteroidaceae > Prevotella > Prevotella dentasini. The sequence continues at coordinate 135,241 of NZ_BAKG01000004.1, forward strand.
GATTGCACGTTTGGCAGCAGCGCAGGCGGCAGTTGAAGAGAATTAGAATAAGTTATAGTCCTTTTTATGAAGGTATGGGGAATAAGTTTGGTAAAAGCAGACCTATTCCCCACTTTTATTTATTGATATGTAGTTCTATCAGATGGGTCTTGTTGTCGAATCCTACAATCATGCCATTCTCACCCTGACAGAGCGTTCCACCAACATGCTCTTTATGACCATGCTCAAAGAGGGAAAGAAGGCAAAGCCGTTAGGCAAGGAGGCGAGAAGCTGTTGTTGCCTTATAAGAAATATATGCACACCATCACTACGGTCTTAATGGTACTGCTATTTTTTTCGTAAAAAAAGAAGAAAACATTTGGTCAATCCATTAAAAATACCTACCTTTGCAACCGCAAAAACGAAATATGCACCCTTAGCTCAGTTGGTAGAGCAACTGACTCTTAATCAGTGGGTCTAGGGTTCGAGTCCCTAAGGGTGTACTTTGAGAGTTCTTATTTCGTTTATATGCACCCTTAGCTCAGTTGGTAGAGCAACTGACTCTTAATCAGTGGGTCTAGGGTTCGAGTCCCTAAGGGTGTACAAAAGTTCTAAGTTTGTGCTTAGAACTTTTTCATTGTATATTTAAATTAAATAATTACTTTTACACTCGTTAACAACATCAAGGTGTGGAGCAAGGCCGCTTTTTCATTCGTCATAAGACAGTAAGAAATGTTCCGCCCCCATATCTTTACATCCGAAACCGAACAGTTCAATGGGCTTTGACCCCGTATTTGCAATGATGGCTCCACGATGTTTGAGATGTTGTATGATACATTAAATTCTTTATAGTTATGACTTACATTGGAATCGACGTCAGCAAGGACACTTTCGTAGTGGCTTACTCACCGGAGAAGGCCAGCAAGACGAGAACCTTTAAGAACACCACTAAGGGTATTCACGAGTTCATCCAGACCGTCTCCAAGGATAAGCACCATTGTGTCATGGAGGGCACGGGCAACTATAGTGCCCTGCTTGTCTATCTGCTTTCCGAGGCAGGCATTACCACGAGTCTGGAGAATCCTCTGAAGGTGAAGAACTTCGCCCGTGTCATGCTCTCAACGGTCAAGACAGATGAGGTTGACGCCCGTCTGATTGCCCTCTATGGGGAAAAGATGAATCCTGCGCCATACAAGCTCCGCAGTGAAGCCATCCTTACCCTGAAGCAGAAACGCACCGTCATCCGTCAGCTCAAGAAGCAGCTCATTGCTACGAAGAACCTCAAGGGTTCCATGGAGGTGCTGCCGTTCTTTGATTCCAAGTGTAGGAAGTCCATCGAACAGGCCATCGCTTTCCTTGAAAAGCAGGTTAAACACCTCGAAGAGGATCTGTCAGACTTAGCCAACAGCGAGTACAAGAAGCAGATGGATTTGCTTACTTCCATCAAGGGTATCGGTGTTACCCTCGCTGCCGCACTCATCATGGCTACCGGTGGGTTCACCTACTTTGACAATGCCAAGCAACTCACCCGTTATCTGGGTCTGTCGCCAAGCTATCAGCAGTCCGGTACCTCAGTCAATTTCAAAGGTCACATCAACCGAAACGGAGACTCCTCGCTCAGGAGCCAACTCTACGTGGCGGCATTCTCCTCGCTAAGGTGCAATGCCGAGTGCAGGGCCTGTTACGACCGTCTGCGGTCTAACGGAAAGTCAGGGAAGCTCGCTGTCATTGCCGTGGCAAACAAACTCGTCCGGCAGGCTTTTGCCGTTGTCACTCAGCAGAGACCTTATGTCGATGGTTATGTCTCCACATTGAGGTCGGCTCCTGCATCCTCGGAAACAGGTGAAGGATAGAAGCTAATACCTGAAAAACACCGAGGGGATTGGGGGCGAGCTACCCCCATGAGAGGGTTCTGTGTTAAAAACACTTAACCACATAAGATTTCCTTATTACAGTTCATTTTATAATTGTCAAACAGAATATCAAGACTTTTGCATAATCTATCCTATCTTTATTGACAGCCTGCAAAAGTGAAAACAATTTCGATAATAAGAGTGGAAGAAGAGGATAGACACCTATCTAATTGTGAGAATGGAGAATACAGGTAGATTCCTTATCCCGAACTGAGGTAATAAATCTACCTAAGCCATGCAAAACTTTCAGGCTGAAGGGAATAACGGAAAGGTCAGACTGCAAATAGAATGATGCTAGACAAATTAACTTGCCTTGCCTGCTCACCCGTAAGCCGGTAGTCTGTTTATCCGTTTGTTTACTTGTAAACTTGTTCACCTGTTCACTTTCTGTATTGCGGGCGCAGCTCAACCTTGGGAACTTTCATGGAGTCGCCTGCCTTGAGCGAAGAGGTTCCATTGAGAACCTGAAAGTAACCGACCATGTCCGGCCCAAGTGTCTTGCGGCTGTAACTCTCCATGGTTTGTCCTTTTTTAAGAACGACGATCTTGTCTATTCCAATAATGTTATATGCACCATAACGGATTTTGGGATTATTGTTCATCTCCGCATATTCGTCGGTTGGTGCGACCTTGGGTTGGGTTGGGCTAGGCTTGGGCAGTACGGTCGTATCGGGCTTCGTTTTGTCAGGAGTCGCCTTTGAGGCTCTTGTGGTTGTTTCTTTTGTTGATATGCAGAAGCTGATGCCTTTTCTTTGTGTGCAATATAGGCACCGTAGTGGTAGCCTGCAAAATAGAGACATACACATATTGCAACACCACCGAGCAGGGCAAGAGACCATTTTCTGACACGGCGGTTACGGGAGATACTTTCCGTATTGTTGTTGGATTCTTCTTCCGTTGTTGTTTCCTGTATGGTGTCTTGGTTGGGACGGTCTGTTGCTTTGTTTTGAATAGTTTCTGTGGTTGTTGGTTTTTCTCCTTTGTTCTCCTTCGCTGTAGCTGGAATAGTTGTGAGTGGAAAAGATTCTGTTTTTGCGGTAAGATGCTGGCTTTCCTCTGCTGTAATGGCCTTTCCTGTTTCTCCTGCTATAGCCATAGCCTTGTCGTTTCCTTCTGCTATGAGCTTTTCGGACTTTTCTGCTTCGGTGGCTTTGACGTCAGTTTCTGTCGTTGGAGGAGTAGTTTTGCCAGATATTTCCTCCCGGGGTAAGGTTGGTTCTGGTTCTTTTGTCAATAGCTCCGTCTCCGTTGGCTGCTCTTCTACAGTTTCGTGAATGGCGGTATCTTCGGGTGTATCGCTGTCTTTTATGTCGTCCAGCTCTACGCCTTCATTGATGATGACCGTCTCGAACTGGGAGAAGGGCTTGTTCACCAGCTCTTTCATAGAAGCGTCGGGAGTGAAGCTGACCTTGTCGTGCCCCTCGATAAGTACGCGTGCCCCTGTATTGACATTGACGCTCTCACGCGGCTTTACGGTGAGAACCTTGAAAGTCCCCAGTCCTTTTACCTTGACGAGCTTGTCGCGCTTCAGTCCCTCGTTGATGACTTCAAAGACAGCTTCGGCAAAAAGCTGTGCATCCTTTGCTTTGAGCTGATGCCTCTTGGCTATCGCCTCAGCCAGTATTTGTATGGAAGTCTTTGCCATTATTCGCTTCCTCCTTTCTTCAGCTGCTCCTTGATGGAGGCATTGGGCCGGAAGTTTAATACCAACTTGGGGGGTACGAGCATGCGCTGTCCTGTAGCAGGGTTGGTCATGATGCGCTCCAGCCGCTTCTTTATCTCGAAAGTTCCAAATCCGGAGATGGAGACAGGGTCGCCTGCCTCGAAGTTTTTCTCCATGGCGGCAATGGTAGAACGTACCATCTTCTGGCTCTCGTCCTGTGAAAAGCCGGTTTTAGCAGCCAAGGCGGCAATAAATTCCTTATTGTTCATTTACGTATTATCTTTTTACGCTTCCATACAAGTCGAACTCGTCGGAACCTGTTATCTCTAGATTATAGAAGTTGCCCACACGGAGCTTTCCCTCTTCGGCACTGATTAAGACCTCCGGGTCTACCTCGGGAGAGCAGAACTCTGTGCGCCCGACGTAATAGTCGCCCTCTTTCCGGTCTATGATGACTTTCAAGGTCTTGCCTACCTTTTCGGCTTCAATCTCTTCGGATATGGTTTGCTGCAATGCCATCAGCTCGTCGAGCCTGCGTTGCTTGACTTCTTCGGGCACGTCGTCTTCATAGTGCAGTGCGCTGTATGTTCCCTCTTCGTGCGAGTAGGCGAAGGCTCCCATCCGCTCAAACCTTGCCCAGCGTACAAAGTCCATCAGTTCCTGAAAGTCCTCTTCGGTTTCGCCGGGAAATCCTACGAGAAGGGTTGTGCGGATATGGATGCCGGGAACCTGCCGGCGCATGCGTTCTATCAGGGCAATGGTTTCTTCTTTCGTCACGTGCCTGCGCATCCGGCTGAGAACATTGTCAGATATGTGCTGCAAGGCTATGTCAAGGTATTTGCAGACATTGTCGTTGTCTCGGATAACGTCCAGCAAATCCAGTGGGAACTGGTTGGGATAGGCATAGTGAAGCCTTATCCACTTCACGCCGGTAATCTTCGCCATTCTTGAGATGAGTTCGGATATATGCAGTCGGCCGTCAAGGTCTTTGCCGTAATAGGTCAGTTCCTGCTCTATAATCTGAAACTCTTTTACTCCCTGCGATACCAGTTCCTCCACCTCTTGCAGAATCTCTTCCATCGGACGGGAACGGTGCCTGCCCGTAATGAGCGGAATGGCGCAATAGGCGCAATGGCGGTCGCAGCCCTCGGCTATCTTTATATAGGCATAGTGGTGTGGAGTGGTCAGGTGTCTTCTTCCGTCGCAGGATGGGACATCTGCCTTTCCCAAGTCTGTCAGCAGTTGCTTGAAGTTGAACTTCCCGTAGAATTTGTCTACTTCGGGTATCTCCTTTTCCAGTTCATCCTTGTATCTCTGCGAGAGGCATCCCATGACGTAGAGCCTGTTGAGCTGTCCTTCGTTCTTTCTGTTGACGAACTCCAATATGGTGTTGATGCTCTCTTCCTTTGCCGTTTCAATGAATCCGCAGGTATTGATGACGGCAATCTCTCCCTGCGGACGCTTTGCATCGTGCCTGCAGGTATATCCGTTGGCTTCGAATTGTTTCATCAGGAGTTCCGAATCGACGAGATTCTTGGAACATCCCATTGTTATGATGTCTATTTGGTTTTTAATCATCTGAATTATCCTGACGTGTGCGTTGTGCGGAGGGTGTGGTTAGTCTTGCCTGAAGAGGCTGTCTACAAACTGAGCAGTGTTGAAAAGCTGCAGGTCTTCCATTCCTTCTCCCAGTCCGATGTACTTGACGGGTACTTTCAGCTGGTCGCTGATGCCTATTACCACGCCGCCTTTGGCCGTACCGTCGAGCTTGGTGATGGCAAGGGAGGTTATCTGGGTAACGGATGCGAACTGCTTTGCCTGCTCGAAGGCGTTCTGTCCTGTGCTGCCGTCGAGTACGAGCAGGACCTCGTCGGGGGCTTCGGGGAGCACCTTTTTCATTACTTCCTTTATTTTCCTGAGTTCGTTCATCAGCCCGACCTTGTTGTGCAGCCGGCCGGCGGTGTCTATGAGCACGACGTCTGCCCCGTTGGCCTTTGCGCTCTGGAGGGTATCGAAGGCTACGCTGGCCGGGTCGGCTCCCATGGCCTGCTTGATGACGGGTACGTCTACCCGGTTGCCCCATATCTGTATCTGCTCTACGGCTGCTGCGCGGAAGGTGTCGGCCGCTCCCAGATAGACTTTCTTGCCGGCCTTCTTGAACTGGTAGGCGAGCTTGCCGATGGTGGTGGTCTTGCCGACTCCGTTGACGCCCACTACGAGTATGACGTATGGCTTGTGGCTGACGGGCAGCTCCCATTCTTCGCTGTCGGCGGTGTTATTCTCTGTCAGGAGCCTTGCTATTTCCTCGCGCAGCACGCTGTTCAGCTCGGAGGTGGATACGTACTTGTCGCGGGCAATGCGCTCTTCAATGCGCTGGATAATCTTCACGGTGGTGTCGACGCCCACGTCTGAGGTGATGAGTATTTCCTCAAGGTTGTCGAGCACCTCGTCGTCTACCTTCGACTTTCCGGCGACTGCACGTGCAATCTTGGAGAATACGCTCTGTTTGGTCTTTTCGAGTCCCTTGTCGAGGGTTTCCTTCTTGTTTCTATTAAATAATCCGAATAATCCCATAATTAGCTAATTTGTTGCAAAGGTAGTGTAAATAAGCCGAAAAAACGAATAAAATCGGGCAAAGCATGTATTTTTCCGGGTGTTTCCCTGCGGTCTTCCGGGGTGGCGGCCGGCGGCTATCTGTACTGGCGGAGCGCACCGAGCAGGGCGACGTTCTCGCTTTTCGTGCCGATGGTTATGCGCAGGCAGCTTGGCAGAGCGTCGTGCCGGATAGGTCGGCGACGATGATTCCCCTTTCGGCAAGGTAGTCGCAGACGGCCTGCGCGCCGGTCATCCTGACGAGGAAGAAGTTGGCGTCGCTGGGATATACCTTCTCGCAGATGGGGAGCTGGCGGAAGGAGGCGAGCATCTTGGAGCGTTCGAGGAGGATGAGCCTGACCCAGTCGTCGACGTCGAAGCGGCTGTCGATGGCTTCAATGGCTTTCTGCTGGGTGAGGGTGCTGATGTTGTGGGTGTATTTTGCCTTGTTGAAGAGGCCGATGACGTCTTCGTGCGCGAATGTGATTCCGAGGCGGATGGCTGCCGATGCCCATGAGTTGGAGAAGGTGTTGAGCACGATGAGGTTGGGGTGGCTGCCCAGCTCTTCGCGGAAAGTCTTCTGCCGCGAGAAGTCGGCGTAGGCCTCGTCGATGACTACCATGCCGTGGAAGCCGCCGAGTATCTTCAGGACTTCGTCGCGGCGGAGCAGGTTGCCCGTGGGGTTGTTGGGCGAGCAGAGCCATACGAGCTTCGTATGCCCGTCGCAGGCACTGAGCAGCCTGTCTGCCTCCAGCTGGTAGTCTTGGCCGAGGGGTACGGGACGGTATTCGACGTCGTTGACGGCGGCGAAGTGCCTGTATCTTGTGTAGGTCGGCTCTATGGCGACGACGTTGTCGGTTCTCGGTTCGCAGAAGATGCGGTAGCAGAGGTCGATGGCCTCGTCGGTTCCGTTGCCGAGGAATATCTGTCCGGGGGCGACGCCCTTTACCGGGGCGAGGCGTTCTTTCAGCTCTTTTTGCAGCGGGTCGGGGTATCGGTTGAGGGGCTTGTTGTAGGGGCTTTCGTTGGCGTCGAGCAGGGTGTGGCCCTCATGGGAGGGGCGTTCGTGGCAGGGTGTGGGCGGGAGTGCCCATATATTGGGGCGGGTGAGTTCGCGTAGACTTTTCATGTTCGTTGCTTTATGAGGGATGGCGGTTGCGGCTTTCTGCCGGGTGGGAAACGGGAAAATCCCCATCCGCGGGGTGGGGCGGATGAGGATTGCTTTCATGTCCGGGCTGTTACGGGAGGTGCTGCTCGCCGCCGCCGGAGGGTTTCGTCTTCTTTTCCTTCTTCTGCGGGTCTACGCGGAAGAACTCTACGTTCTTCAGCTGGCGGAAGTCTGCCGTCGGTGTGAAGCGTATCTGAGTCTTGAAGATGTTCTCGGAGGGCTTGAAGTCCTCTTCCTTCTCGACGGCCTTCGAGGCGAAGGAGGGGCGGAAGGTGCCGAGCGGTCCGCAGTCGACGATGTAGCCTTGCGAGCAGAGCTTGTTGAGCACCTTGCGGAACTTGTAGAAGACGGCTGCGATGTCGGCCTCTCCGACGGTGGAGTCTTCTGCCATGCGCTCGCAGAGCTGGTCGAAGCTGATGCGCTGCTTCTGGTATACAGGTGATGCGACGAACCTGAACTCGCCCTTTGCCGGGCCGAGGGTCATTTTCCGTTTACTTAGTGAGTAATTCATAAATTGTTTTTTATGTTGTGGTTTACGAGTCTTGGTGCGAGGGCGTCCGCACTCTTCGCGGAGCCTTTCGCCCAAGTGTCAGTTGCAAAGATAGGAAAAAGATTCTGTATTATCAAGTTTCTCATACATAAAAAAGGGCGACAGGAGATTTTTTTTGAATTGTTTCTCTCTTTTTTTCTAAAAACGTCCTGCCTGAAGCCGATGGATGCGGGGGGGCTGCGGCCGTTTTTCGGCCTTGCGGTTATGGTGTATAGGTCAGGACGTCTTGCCGCCGGCACTCTTCGCGGACGGTTTTTCTGCTCTTACTGACTGCTCACGGCTTGGTGTTTCTTGGTCGGCCGGCTCTTGCTGGTCGCGGACAGGTTTGCCTTGTGTGTTTGGCTTTCAGCTGTTGTCTTTCTGATATTGTCGTGATTTTTCAGTGTGCCCGGCGGTGCTTTTTCTGTGGGCGGAATATGCTTTTTTGGGAGAAGGCAGGTACTATTCTCAAAAAGGTACGTACCTTTTGGTAAAAAAGTACGTACTTTTCGGGCAAAAAGTACCTACTTTTTTCAGGGAAGATGGATTGTCTGATAAAATACTGACTGTCAGAATGTTGTAGGGTCGCTTGGATGAGCTGAAAGACTGGGGGAGGGGGGATGCCCCGCTCTGTCTCCCTGTGCCGGGCGGCTGCGCGGAGGGTGTCCTACTTGTCTGTCTTTTTCATGGCGGAGAGGGAGCCGCGGAGGTAGCAGAAGGCGAAGGTCTGCCATGTCTGGATGAAGAAGGCGAGGGCGGCTGTAGCCCATGCGGTGACGAACAGCAGCGGCTGGTAGCTTCGTGGAGTGCGCCGGGGTGGCCTGCCGCTATGTCTGCCCTGTTGGCGTATGACGCCCAGATGAGTATTGCCAGCGGAAGGGCTGCGAGGGCGAGGACGAGCAGGGTGATGGTGGCGGAGCTGCGCCGAGGATGAGGTGGCTTCCGGGGTGGCGGAGGAGGAGCGCGACGGTGTTGCGGCCGCGGGCTTCGGGTGGAATCATGGAGAGTACGGAGCGGCGCAGGCTGACGGCTGATGCGGCCCATGCGGCGAGGAAGAGCAGCGGTCGGTAGCCCGTGCCGGGCGCGGCGGTCAGGCCGGCTACGAGGCAGGCGGCGAAGAACGATGTGGCGAGGAGGTGCCATTTGGTCCTGATGAGTATTTCGCTGAGGTGGGTGCTCCATAGGCGGTAGCCGGCGGCTATGCAGGCCGGCAGGCTTCTGTGCTTTATGAATGTATTTGTCTCCATGCTGTTTTGTTTTGCTGTTCTGTTGTTTTCTTACGTTGTCTGCCACGGTGGGGCAGGGGTGGGGCTTACCGGGGCGTCCTGCGCCTGAACTCCGAGCAGACGATGGCTGTGGCTACGGCAACGTTGAGCGAGTCGGGGGTGCTGCCGCCCTGTGCGAAGTTGGGTATGAGCAGCCGGCGGTTTGCGGTCTTCCTGAGTTGGGGGCTTATTCCGCTGCCTTCGTTTCCCATGAGTATCAGCGTTCGGGGTCAGCTCCTCAGTGTAGATGCTGCTGCCGTCGAGCAGTGTCGCGTAGACGGGGTATCTGTCGGGCAGGGATGCGGCGAGGTCTTGCAGGTCGGTGTAGACGATGCTGACGCGGGCTATGCTTCCCATCGTCGCCTGCACTACCTTGGGGCTCCAGCAGTCGGCGGTCTCCCGCGAGCAGTAGATGTGGCGGATGCCGAACCAGTCGGCTGTCCTGATGATGGTTCCGAGGTTGCCGGGGTCCTGCACTCCGTCCAAGGCAATGGACAGCCCGGCTGTCGGGAAGGCGGCTGCCGGGTCTTGTCCGCGCTGTGGTATGCGGAAGGTTGCCAGCAGTCCCTGCGGATGCTTCAGGAAGGACAGGCGGCTCACGTCGTCGGGGTCGTCGAAGGCCTCTTCCATCCGGAATCCGGCTTCTCTGAGGTCGCGGACGGTCTTCGGGCCTTCTGCCACGAACAGCCCCGTCTTCTCGCGGCCTTTCCTTGTCTCGAGCGAGCGGATGAGTTTAATTTTGTTCTTGGAAATCATATCGCAAATTTACAAAAAACTCTTAACACTCCTCCCTTTACTTCCAACTTTTTAGTAACTTTGTCCAAAATATTTGTCTGTCAGATGATTCGCGCAAGATTATTCTACGTCCGCCATATATTCGCCGTTGCCGTCCTGTCGGCGGTATTGGCGGCCTGCTCTCCCGATAAGTTCATTCCCGAACACCGCTACCTGCTCGACAGGGTCGACGTGCGTTCCGACGACGAGGGTCTGGACGCCTCGCTGCTCTCGCAGTATGTCCGCCAGAAAGGCAACTCGCGGTGGTTCTCGTTCTTCAAGATTCCGCTCGGCACCTATGCGCTGGCAGGCAGGGACAGCACGAAGTGGATTAACCGCACGCTGAAGAAGATAGGCGAGGAACCTGTGCTCTACGATACGCTTCAGGCCCGGCAGTCGTGCGAGGACCTGCGCCTTGCCATGCAGAACATGGGCTACATGAAGGCGCGGGTGGACTTCGACGCCAAGGCGCGGGGCAGGAAGGTCAGGGTGGTCTACCGTCTCCATCCCGGCACACCTTTTATTATAGACAGCCTCGGGTACGACATCCGGGACTCCGTCGTGGCCCGCGTCCTGAAGGGGCATCTGCACTTCGGCGACAGCGCGGCCCTGCGCCCGCTGCAGTTCACGGTTTCGGCACTCGAGCAGGAGCGGAGGCGGATAACGCGGATACTTGCCGATTCGGGATTCTACCGCTTCAACAAGGACTTCATCTACTATACGGCCGACTCGGTGCGCGGCTCGAGCCATATCGGCGTTACGCTCCATCTGTCGGAGTACCGCTCCGGTGCCGGCGACTCCCCGATGCCCCATCCGCGCTACATCGTCCACAGTGTCAGGGTAAGTCCCGGTGATTCCACGGGGCTTCACCTCCGCCGCAGCATCATCGGCGACAATGTCGCCCTGAGGGAGGGCACGTGGTTCTCGGCCACCGACCTGCAAAAGACCTACAACAACTTTGCCCGTCTGGGGGCGGTGCGCTATACGAACATCAACTTCAGGGAGCTGGAGACCATCGACAGCATCGTCGTCGGCAAGACCATAGGCTACCGCCGCTCTGCCAACCGCTACTTGGACGCCGAGATACAGCTCTCGCACAACAAGCCCAACACCTTCTCCTTTCAGCCCGAGGGCACCAATACGGCAGGCGACCTCGGTGCGGCCGCGGTGCTGTCGTATCAGAACCGCAACCTCTTCCGTGGCAGCGAGCTGTTCAGCGTGGAGCTTCGGGCGGCTTTCGAGGCCATTACGGGGCTTGAGGGATACGAGAACCACGACTTCGAGGAGTACGGCGTCAGGGCGCGTCTGCAGTTTCCGCGGTTCGTGTATCCGTTCGTCTCCCATGCCTTCCGCCGCCGGAGCAGTGCCGTCTCGGAGGCGTCCGTCAGCTGGGACTTGCAGAACAGGCCGGAGTTCCACCGCCGCGTCTTCTCGGCTGCGTGGAAGTATCATTGGTCGAATCCTGCCCGGCATACGAACTATACGCTCGACGTCTTGGACCTGAGCTATGTCTACATGCCTTGGATCAGCGCGACATTCAAGCACGACTATCTCGACAATGTATCGACACGCAACGCCATCCTGCGCTACAACTACGAGGACTTGTTCATCATGAGGATGGGGCTGGGCGTCTCCTACTCTAATGGCGACCATGCCGTGCGTGCCCATATAGAGACGGCCGGAAACCTGTTGGGCGTAATGAACGGCATATTCAAGTTCAACAAGAACGCGCAGGGGCGCAACGTCCTTTTCAATATAGCCTATGCTCAGTATGCGAAGTTCGATTTCGACTATACGTCTCATACGCTTCGATGCACGGAACACCCTCGTGCTGCATACCGACTGGGGAATAGCGTGGCCGTATGGCAACAGCAACGTGCTTCCGTTCGAGAAGAGATATATCTCCGGGGGAGCCAACTCCGTGAGAGGATGGAGCGTGCGCGAGCTTGGTCCGGGGAAGTTCAGGGGAAAGGATGGGCGCATAGACTTCATCAATCAGACGGGCGACGTGAAGCTCGATCTCAATGCAGAGTACCGCACCCATCTCTTCTGGAAGTTCGACGGGGCGGTCTTCCTCGATGCGGGCAACATCTGGACGCTGCGCAGCTACAGCGAGCAGCCCGGGGGACAGTTTGCCTTCCGCAGCTTCCTGAGGCAGCTGGCAGTTGCATACGGTCTGGGACTACGCCTGAACTTCGACTATTTCATACTTCGTTTCGACGCCGGAATGAAGGCTGTCAATCCTTCCTACGAGAGCGCAAGGGAACACTATGCCGTCCTGCATCCTGACCTGAAGCGCGACTTTACGTTCCACTTTGCCGTGGGCATGCCGTTCTGACGCCTCTTCCCGTTTTATGGAAGCGGATGGGTGCGGACAGCAGCACCCTCCTTGCAGGCATGCGGAATGGAAATGTAGTTCTTTCCGGCTAAAATATTCGGAAAAGTGGGGCAAACCTTTTGCTATTTGAAATTGTTTTGCTACTTTTGCGTGAAATTTTGTTTTTCCATGCTTAGATTCCTGTCTTTTGGCAGCGGTAGCAGTGGAAATTGCTATCTTCTCTATACCGAGACCGACAGCCTCCTGATAGACTGCGGTGTCGGGGTACGGTTATTAAATAAGCATTTCCATAACTACGGACTGCAATTGTCTATGATACATAACGTGCTCATCACGCACGACCATGCCGACCACGTGAAGTCCGTCGGCTCTCTTAGCGGTGCCCGTCAGGTGCCGGTTTATGCCACGCAGAAGGTACATCAGGGTATAGGGCACAATTGGTGTGTCCGCCGGAAGATAGAGCAGCCGCTGGTACGTTTCGTCGAAAAGGATGTTACGGTGCAGGTCGGCGAGTTTGCCGTTACGCCCTTTGAGGTTCCGCACGATAGTTCCGACTGTGTCGGCTATCTGATAGGGCATAATGATGTAAGTTTTGTGCTGGTAACCGACTGCGGACATATCACGGACGGCATCCGGAGCTATATATCCAAGGCCAACTATCTTGTCATTGAGGCAAATCATGAGCCGGAGAAACTGAAGTCCGGCCCTTATCCGAAATATCTGAAACAGCGCATCAGTGGCCCGATGGGGCATCTCAGCAACGAGGAGTGCGCCAGGGCATTGGCTGAGAACGCCACCCCCGGCCTTCGGCATGTATGGCTCTGCCACCTGAGCGACGAGAACAATCATCCCGAACTGGCCCGTAAGACGATAGAATCCATTTTGCGCGACAGCGGCATCGTCGCAGGAAAAGACTTCGGACTGGAAGTCCTGAAGCGCAAGACTCCCAGCGAGATATTTGAATTGAAATAAATTCCGGCAAGGCATGGGTGCAGCGGACGTTCCGTGTTTCCGTCCTGCTCATTCCATTTTTCTGTCTTTCCCATTGAAGGTCTTCGTCCTTTCCTTCTGATATTTCCCCCTTTCCATAAAAGAAAATCTGTAGGGACGCATGGTTGTGCAAGTCCCTACAGACAATATTTTCATCAAAATCTCTTTCAGTCCCTTACTTTATCAGACTGACCGAACGCTTGATAAATTGGTCGAGCGATGCTCCTTTCAGCATGCCGTTCTGGAGGAGAGCCAAGTCTATCAGCTGATGGATGGTGCTGTTGTCCTTCGCGTAGTTGGCAATGACCTCGTTCTTGCTCTCGCGTTGCTTGCCGATGGCCTCTTCGGCTTGTCGGAGGTCGTCTTTCTCTTCCTGCGTAATCTCTTCTGCCTTTTTCTTCGACTGGCTCTGCTGGAGGGCTGCAAGGCGGGCCTGCTGCCCTTTCAGTTCGCTGAGAATAGGTTTCAGTGCCTCTTCGGTCTTGGCTGTTCCGTCTTCGAGTATGTGCTTGATAAGCGGATGGTCGCTGTTGAGCACCAGACTGAACGAGTCGGGCATCTGGGCATAGAAGCCCATGCCCTGCTGGAACTTGCTCATCTCCTTCATGCGGCGCATATACTCGTTCTGGGTAATGACGACAGGCTGGTTCATTTCTCCTAGCGGCTGGACGTCTACCATGAATTCGGCTTTCTCTATCTTAGGCATCTGCGAATGGAAAGTCTCCGTCAGAATATCTTTTTGGTCGGTCCCCAATTCCGTCTTCGGGGCATCCTCCTTGGCGATGATGCGGTCTATGACGTCTGAATCGACGCGCACGAATCGGCTCTTCTCGAATTTCTGCTCCAGCATGGAGATAGCCGGCAGGTCGAGTTGTCCGTCTGCGAGAATGACGCTGTAGCCTTGGCCTTGGCAGATTCTATATAGGTGAACTGCTCCTCCTTTTCAGTGGCGTAGAGATAGATGAGCGAACCATCCTTGTCGGTCTGGTTGTCCTTGATGAGGGTCTTGTACTCCTCGAAGGTGAAGTGCTTTCCGTCTACGTCCTTGAAGAGGGAGAAGTCTTTGGCGCGGTCGTAGAAGTCGTTTTCCGACAACATGCCGTAGTTGACGAAGAGCTTCAGGTTGTCCCATTTCTCCTCATAGTCCTTTCGGTTCTCCTTGAAGATGCTTTGTAGTCTGTCGGCTACCTTCTTGGTGATGTAGGAAGAAATCTTCTTTACGTTGGCATCGCTCTGGAGATAGCTTCGGCTGACGTTCAGCGGAATGTCGGGCGAGTCGATGACACCATGGAGCAGGGTGAGGAACTCGGGCACGATGCCTTCTACCTGATCGGTAACAAAGACCTGATTGCAGTAGAGCTGAATCTTGTTACGCTGCAGTTCTATATTGTTCTTCACGCGTGGGAAGTAGAGGATACCCGTCAGATTGAACGGATAGTCCACGTTGAGGTGAATCCAGAAGAGTGGTTCGTCGTTCATGGGGAAGAGGGTGCGGTAGAACGACTTGTAGTCTTCGTCCTTGAGACTTGAGGGAGCTTTTGCCCACAAAGGCTCAACGCTGTTGATGATGTTGTCCTCGTCAGTCTCCACATTTTTACCGTCCTTCCATTCGGTCTTCTTGCCGAAAGCTACCGGGACGGCCATAAACTTGCAATACTTGTTGAGCAGTCCCTGAATCTTCGATTTGTCGAGGAACTCCTTGCAGTCATCGTCGATATGGAGAACAATGTCGCTTCCGCGGTCGGCCTTCTCCACTTCTTCGAGCGTGAACTCGGGACTGCCGTCGCACGACCACTTGACTGCCTGTGCACCCTCCTTGTAGCTTTTGGTGATGATGTCTACCTTCTTGGCTACCATAAAGGCAGAGTAGAAGCCAAGTCCGAAGTGTCCGATGATGGCCTCGGCTTTGTCTTTGTACTTCTCCATGAAGTCTGTAACGCCGGAGAAGGCAATCTGATTGATGTATTTGTCTATTTCTTCGGCCGTCATGCCGATTCCCCTGTCGCTGATGGTCAGTGTACCTGCCTTTTCGTCAAGACTTACGTGTACGGTCAGGTCGCCCTGCTCGCCCTTGAAGTCGCCCGTGATGGCCAGAGTCTTCAGTTTCTGTGTAGCATCGACGGCATTTGAAATCATTTCGCGGAGGAAAATCTCATGGTCGGAATACAAGAACTTTTTGATGACGGGGAAGATGTTCTCGGTCGTAACCCCAATATTACCTTTTTGCATATTCGTTGATATAAAATATGATTGATTCTTTGAAGAGACTAATACAAATTCTGTGCCATAGTGGCGACGTATGTTTGTTTTGGCAATAAGCCGGACGTGATGAGGCTTGCATGCCGTGCCCGGTTGATGGCACGGAATGACAGGTAATGGCAGGCTGCCTGAATGATTTAACGAAAGTGCCGTTTTGACAGGATGAAAACGGCACTTTCACCATGCGAAAGGGGCACTTTCGCTGATGGTTTCTTGGAGTTGACCTTTTGTCCCTTTCTGCTGTGTTTGCCTATCGGTTTCTCCGGTATGATTGCTTGCACGAAAATACAATGAAAAAGGGAAGACACCGTTGTTGTGTCTTCCCTTTTGCAAGTTCTGTTTTATGTTGTTTCGTCTTACTCTGACAGCGGAACGGCAAAGTAGGCTTTCTTCCCTGTAGGATAAATGCCCTGTATATAGAGGACAGGAGCCTTGCTGGTGGAGGCAGCCTTGACTATTTTCTGCAGGTCGTCTATGGAGTTGATGTTGTGATCGTTCACTCTCTGAATGATGAAGCCACGGTTAATGCCTGCTTCCTTGAAAGCTCCATTGTTCACTTTCAGCACTTCCAGACCATAGGTGATGTTCAGCTGCTTCTTCATTGCCTCCGTTACCGGGCGGAACTGCCCTCCAAGCACATCAATGTCTGCCTGCTCTATCGGCTTGGTCGTTCCCTGCTCATTCTTGAGTATGATACTCTTCGTGTACTCCTTTTTCTTGCGCAGGAAAGTGATGGATACTCGGTCGCCCGGTCGCTTGCCGTTGAGAGCCTGCTGAAGTTCGGACATCTTCTTGATGGGCTTGCCGTCAACCTTGGTGATAACGTCGTTGGCTTCGAGCCCCAGCTCTGCACCGTTGCCGTCTTCGGCTACCTTTGAGATGTAGACACCCTCGTTGGTACCGAGGTCTGGTTCCTTGCCCTGTTCTTTCTGATTGTCGATGTAGGTGAGCACATCGCCTCCGGTTACACCCAGCATGACACGTTGTACGCTGCCATACTTCTTGATATCGTCGACTACCTTGTTCATGATGGCTGTCGGTATGGCGAAGCCGTAGCCGCTATAGGAGCCGGTTTGGGAATAAAGCATGGCGTTGACGCTATCAATTCGCCCTGTGCATTGACAAGTGCACCGCCAGAATTACCGGGATTGATGGCTGCATCGGTCTGTATGAAACTCTCTATGCCGTTGGCACCGATTCCGCGCGATTTGGCACTGACAATACCTGCCGTAACCGTCGAACTGAGGTTGTAGGGGTTTCCTACGGCAATCACCCATTCTCCTACTTTCAGCTTGTCGGAGTCTCCGATGGGCAGGGTAGGGAGATTCTTGCCGTCTACCTTGATAAGTGCCAAGTCGGTGTTCTTGTCAGAACCTACGATGCGTGCGGAAAACTCGCGGTTATCGTTGAGCGTAACCGTCAGCTCGTCGGCACCGTCTATGACGTGGTTGTTGGTAACGATGTATCCGTCGGGCGAGATGATGACACCGCTTCCCGTTGCTTCCCTCTTCGGGGTCTGTATTTTCTGCTGACGCGAGCCGCCATTGGGATTACCGAAGAATCCGAATGGACCGAAGAAATCTTCAAACGGGTCGCTCTGTACCTCTACGGTACGCGTCTTGGAGTTCTGTACGTATTTGATGTGTACTACCGCGGGCAGAGCTTTCTCTGCCGCGTAAGTCAGGTCAACGGGCTGACCCGGTACTACTGCCGGTACGTTTGCGGCATATACCTTGATAAATGCTCCTGTAGAGAAGGCGAGTGCCAGAACGCACGATGCACCGAGCAGATACTTTGATAGTTTTTTCATAACGTTTCTTTTTTATTCTGTTTATTTTTAGTCATAACTTCGGAGCTTATCACATTTCCCCTGATGGACGTGCCGTATGGTTGGGCTTTTGTGAAAAACCGATGCAAATGTATGCGCAAAAATTGTTAATCTGCCATTTAGCCATTTTTCTTTATCCGAATTTAACAGTTCCTTTCTTTGGCTTAACGGCTCTTAATTAGTGGTTGGGATAAATTTACATTCATTCAAAATTGTCCTGCTTTTTCCTTGTCATATAATGGGATGGCGGTTGTGTTTTTCAGGTATGCCGGTATGCCATCCTTGTTTTACATGCGTGTTGTGGTAGGATGAAGCCTGATAAGGGCTTGAGGCTTAGGAATTAGACATGCCTTCTGTATGTATCCTATTCCTCAATTTCGGAGAGACTTCTGATAAAGTTGTTGGCAAAGTTGCTGGTAGTTTCTATTGGGGAGTATGCAATGTAGCGTATGCTCCGGCGGAGGTTTCGCCGGAGAACTGCCCCGTTGTTGCGCACAAATCCTGTAGAGGTCTGTCTGAAGTGCCATTCCTCTGCCGTATCCTTTGCAAGGTCGGACACGCAGTTGAGCGTCAGCTTATGGGCATGTGGCTCTTGGACTTCTACGAAAGGCAGCTCTTCCTGTTCAAATCCGAAGACGGCAATGAGTATGCTGCCCTGCAGCTGTGCCATTCTTCTCAGCTGTAGTGTTTTCAGCCATTGCTCAAACTTCACGAAGTCTACCTTGTCGCCCTTTGTGCGGAGGTATTGCCCTAAGTTAATAATTCCTCCAAGGCTCATTCCCTTATTGAGCATGATGCCTATATTCTCAACGATAATCCTCAGAAGTCTTATGGTCTCTACGGACGTGTCAATGCTGTGCCGTTCTGCATAGACGATTTTCTGTAGCCGGCGATTCATCAAATGGTTGCTGAGACTGAAGTCGCTGCTTTCGGAAGTTGATGGCTGCAGGTCTTGTGTCTCGTATCGCCTTTTTATGATTTCTTTTAAGTCATTCGGAAGATTCATTCCAGATTCTCCTTCGTGTAGACGGACACCTCTTGCGAATATATCTGCAACTCCTTGGGCTTCTACCATTTGGTAGAGCCTGTTCCATTTGAAGGATGACATGGGTTCTACGACCGACTTTTCGTCGAAGGCACCAGTGCGGAGAAGATTGAAAAAGTTGCGTTGAACAATATCCATGGGTTTGAATTTGTAAATGAATTGAAGCGGATTGGTGTGCCGGCCAGTGGGACTTCACTTGCATGGTTCCCGTTATAGTGTCGTTTTGTTTGGGCAGGCAGGTGGCCGTTGTCTTCTTCTGCTATATCATGGAGCGATGATAGAAGTCTATATTTTCGCGTGTCAACAGCTCTATGGGCATGTAATTGACGGGGCGTACTTCCTTTTTAAGGACTATAGCCCTGAAGAGTGTGTCTACGCTGTAGTATCCCTGTTGGTAGGCATGCTGTGCTATCAGGAAGGATATGCTTCCCTCCCGGAGACAGTCTGCGTTTTTGTGTACTACGTCGTAGCCCATTATCTGTATGTTTCTCCGGTTGGTCTTTAACAGGAAAGAGCCGACAATATGCGCCTTGGAGTTTAACGCCACACAATGATGTATTTCCGGGTGCGAAGAAAAGAACCGTTCCAATATGCCGTCATATCTTTTTCGTTCTTCGTCAAGCGGAAGATTGACTTCCAGAATCTCCACATTGGGGAAATTATCTTTCATGTAATGCCGGAATCCCACCTCACGGTTCTCCTGCTGTTTGCTTGGTACCTTCCCGTCCTTGGTCTGCTTCATCAGCATGATGGCCTTCTCGTCGCGGGCTATGAGCATCAGCATCCTTGCGGAAAAGCGGCCACTCTGAAAAGAGTCTTGACCATAAAAGGATAGCGGGTTGAGTTCGGGCATGTAGGAATCAAGCAGGATAAATGGAATTCTGCGAGCATGCAGCTTGTCAGTAAAGTCGCGTGTAAGCTCTAAGGTTGAAGGGACGAGTATCACGCCGTCGGGATTCTTGCTGAGACACTCGGTATATGTGTCGACGAAAGATTCGGAATGTAGCCTGCTGTAGTACATGATTTCTGCATTGACATGGAAGTCGCGCCGCTGCTCAACGGCTTTCATTACTCCCAATTCTATCTCTTCCCAGTAAGCCTCACTGGCATGTTTGGGGATGAGGCAGAAGAAGGTGTAACTTCGGTTATATGCCAGAGCACTGGCATATACGTTGGGTTGGTAGTTCATTTCCCTGAGTACTCTTTCTACCTTTTCGAGGGCGTCTTTTGAAACGTTCGGACGCTTGTGGAGGACACGGTCTACTGTTCCGACACTCACACCTGCACGTTCTGCTATATCCTTAATCCTAATCTTGTCAGCCATACGTTTTAGTAATTCTTCCTTTTTACCTGCAAAAGTACTAATAATAGTTGAGAACTGTTTCTAAGCCTCTTGCTTTTTATTCCTTTTTCTTCAAAAAGTCTTGATTTTACTTTCCCTTTAATTTTTTTTTCGTACTTTTGCGACACCAACAACGTAATGTGTGGTTGTGATAGAAACTAGGAAAATACTTTGCCTGACCAGTCTTTTTGTCTCTTTGCTTGTGGGCCTGTTTCTTACATCGTGCTCACAGACAGACGGCCGGCGTGTAGACATGCTGAATGAGCGTGCCTATGCTTATCATTACCGTAATCTTAATTTGGCGGAGGCGTGGGCCAAGAGGGCTTTTCAGGTATCTAAGGATTACGATGCTGGCAGGGCTGAAGCTGTAAACAACTTGGCTTTTGTCAATATTGTCAAGATGCAGTATGCGAGGGCGTTTTCCCGGTTGGATTCAATAGATGCCATGACGGATAATCAGGTGGAATTGCTCATTGCTGATATACAGCGGATGAGAGTCTGCCAAAGGAAGTCGAAGAATAAGGAATTTTATGATTATCATGAACGTGCTGCCCGTCGGATGAAGCGTATCAGGGAGGAGGAGCGACTCTTGTCCGAACATCAGCGCAGGCGGATGACTTATGCTGTATCTGAGTTTCATATCGTTACTTCTGCTTATTATTACTATGTCGGTCTTGAGCATCAGTTTGTGAAGTCGCTGGAGACGATAGAGACAGATGTAGACCTTGATCAGGACACGGCACAATATCTGAATCTGCTTTACAATGTTGGGGCAGGTGGGGTTATTACAGGCAAGCAGCAGTCTGAAGTCAATCAGCAGGAGTTCGATTATCTTGTACGTTGCTATTTTATGGCAAAGCAGGGAAGTTTCACTTTTTGGGAAGCCAACTCTTTGCAGGCACTTAGTGAGCATCTCCAAAATCCCAACTTTCGGAAAAAACTTGTGAAGGACAATGTGCAGGCTATTAAGTTCTTGAATGTTGATGATATGCCCGATAGTCTTCTCGCAGGCAATTTGGCACAGCGTTCGCTTGATTTGGTCTCAGAGTTTGGGGATGTTTATCAGACTGCAAGTTCTTATCGAACCCTTGCTTCCTGCTATTGGCAGATAAAGGATTATCCGTCTGCCATCGTCTGTTTGCAGAATGCGCTCAACAGAGACAAGGCCATCGGACAAGCTCCCGATCTTGTAGCCTCAATCCGTGAGCAGTTAAGCGTGGTTTATGCGGCTATAAACGATAAGCCCAGCAGCGACTTTAACCGTAACATCTATTTGGATTTGCAGGAGCAGACGCGTCAGGACCGTTATCTGGAATCGCGCGCAGAACAACTGAATTTGTCTGCCGGGCAGCTGAATATCATGATTGCGGCAGTGGTTACCCTGATAGTCCTTTTGATTTCATTGCTTGTTTATTTGCATTATAAGCGTAGGAAGAACGACCATAACAGCTCTCTTCAGCCACTTCTTGAACCACTCGTAGAGTGGCAGAGACAAAACGACTCTTATCAGCAGTCCCTTGACGAGCGTTATGAGGAGATACAGGAGGCTTATCATATCAGCCTGCTTGAGATACAGGTCAATAAGAAACGTAATTTGGAACGCCGTGCCAAGATATTTCTTGTTAA
The DNA here is from genome assembly GCF_000614065.1 of Prevotella dentasini JCM 15908. Taxonomy (GTDB): domain Bacteria; phylum Bacteroidota; class Bacteroidia; order Bacteroidales; family Bacteroidaceae; genus Prevotella; species Prevotella dentasini. The sequence goes on from NZ_BAKG01000004.1 coordinate 156,552, forward strand.
CATCATCACGCCGCTGATAGACCGTATGCTCCACGAGATAGCACGACTGAGGGCAGGAGGAGAAAGTCAGGAAGTGCGTCAAGAACGCTATGAGTACATATCGGAATTATCAGACAAGATAACAGATTATAATGATGTTCTAACTCATTGGATTAAGCTGCAGCAGGGGGAACTCGTACTTCGGATTGAAAGTTTCCCTCTCCAGCCGCTTTTCGATATGGTGGCCAAGAGTAAGACCGGTTTCCTGCTGAAAGGTATCCAATTGAATGTTGTTCCGAGTGATGCCCGTGTGAAGGCCGACCGTGTGCTCACGCTGTTCATGCTCAATACATTGGCTGACAATGCGCGCAAGTTTACCAGTGATGGGGGAACAGTTACAATAGAGGCTAATACCGCGGCTGAATATGTGGAAGTTTCCGTAACAGATACCGGACGTGGAATGTCTGCCGACGAGGCTGCCCATATATTCGACCATAAGACGATACAGGACGACCCGGAGAGGAAGTCGCATGGATTTGGCTGATGAATTGTCAGGGTATTATCAACAAATACAAGAAGCTGAGTTCTCTTTTCTCAGTCTGCTCTATCGGGGTGAGAAGTATAGAAAAGCAAGGCAGTACTTTCTTCTTCCGGCTTCCCAAGTCGTCGGTGAAGATGCTGTTGGCCCTTATTCTGTCTGTTATGGGAGTTCTCAGTTCCGATGCAGTCTCATTTGGTTCTCGTCATTCTACTCAGCGCAGGCTGCCCGTGTCTCATGTTGCCGACCCTTTGCTGGATTTGGCAAGCATCTATGCCGACTCTGCATACTTCAGCAATATTAACGGGACGTATGCCAAGACATTGCTCTTTGCCGATACCTGCCGTTACTACCTCAATGCCTATTATCAGAAGATACGGCCTCAGGGCAAGTATCTGATGCAGCGGATAAGCGATAATTCGTCGCAGCCTGCAGAAATAGTATGGCTTCACGACAGTATTCCTACTAAGTACAACATCATTCTGGACATGAGGAATGAGTCGGCGGTTGCTGCCCTCGCACTCCACCAGTGGCAACTATATCGCTATAACAACAAGGTATATACCCATCTTTTCAAGGAAAGTTCGGCAGACAATACCTTGGGGGAATATTGCCGTATGATGCAGCGGTCGGAATCGAACAAGAATGTAGCTGTTATTCTGCTTGTCCTATTGCTGCTCTCAATCCTTCCCATATACTATCTTGTCTTTTACAGGCACCGTGTTTTCTTCCGTTTCTGTCTAGAGCGAATCCAGCGTATCAATGACATTCTCCTAAGCCCGATGCCTGCCGAGCAAAAACAGCGCAGCATACAGCTCATAGCGAGCGACCGTTTCCCCGACAAGCTGCGAAGCATACTCGACCAGATTCAGATGACGTTGCAGGCTGCCATAGAGCACAATCAGGAGACAAGACTCCATCTTGAACTTGCCGAGGACGAGCTGAAACGAACTAAGTTTGAGATGGAGCAGCTTCACGTGAGCAATAATATATTGGACAACTGCTTGTCTACCCTGAAGCATGAGACGATGTATTATCCGTCGAAAATCAGGCAGTTGGTAGAAGAGAGCGACAGGCAGCTTGACTATATAGATGAACTGGCTTCCTATTATAAGGACCTTTATGCCATCCTGTCTGCGCAGGCCACCCGTCAGGTGGATACCATAAAGTTGGAGTGTAAGGCCTTTGCTGTCTCGGAGCTTGCTTCCAATTCTGTCCGTATAGACTGCAGCGTCCCGGAAGCAAGCCTGTTGGGCGACATAGCCTTGATTCGCTACTTGTTTGAAATATTGTATAAGCAGAGCGGACAGTCCCGGCTGAATGTCTCGGCCCGGCCGAAGGGGCAATATTATATGGTGTTCAGAGTTTCCATGCCGACGCTTGGAAGCGACCGGGGAGCCGACCTCTTCACACCCAGTATTGCGAACATCCCGTATATGGTGTGCAGGCAGATTGCGCGGGAGAACGGAGAGTCTACCAACCGCAGGGCTTGCGGCATGGAGGCTGTCTGCGTGGGGCAAGAGATGTATATAGATGTAGTATTGGCAAAAAAAGGATAAATCAGAAAAGATTATGGATAATTTCAAAGTAATTATAGTAGAGGATGTTCCCCTTGAACTGAAGGGGACAGAAGGAATCTTCAAGAACGACATTACCGAGGCCGAGATAATCGGGACGGCTGAAAGCGAAGTTGCCTATTGGCGGCTTATAAAGAAGCAGTTGCCGGACCTTGTCCTGCTTGACCTTGGCCTTGGAGGGTCAACGACGGTCGGTGTCGAGATTTGCAGGCAGACCAAGGAGCTTTATCCCAAAGTGAAAGTTCTGATATTTACGGGCGAAATTCTCAATGAGAAGCTGTGGGTAGACGTGCTCGATGCCGGAGCCGACGGTATATGCCTGAAGAGCGGCGAGCTTCTGACGAGAGGCGATGTGGCAAGTGTCATGAGCGGCAAGCGTCTGGTGTTCAATCAGCCTATCTTGGAGAAGATAGTCGAACGTTTCAAGAAGAGTGTGAATACGCAGCTTATGCACCAAGAGGCCATGATAAACTATGAGATAGACGAGTACGACGAGCGTTTCCTGCGCCATCTTGCCTTGGGCTATACCAAGGAGCAGGTAACGAATCTGCGCGGTATGCCCTTCGGAGTGAAAAGTCTGGAGAAGCGGCAGAACGAGCTTGTTCAGAAGCTCTTCCACGAAGGTCGGGGCGGAGCAGGAGTCAATGCTACCCGGCTTGTTGTCCGTGCACTTGAATTGCGTATCATAGATATAGACAACCTGTATGCCGATGAAGATTGAGAAAGGCGTCATAGCCCTGTTGCTTGTCGGACTTGAGGTCTTGCTGATTCTTTCCTCGTGGATTGTAGGAGCCGCCATGCCCGATGCCAATGTCAGGTCGTTGCTTGGCAACGAGGGCATCAGGTGGTTCTTCGGGTACTTTACGGACAATCTTCAGACGCCTCTTCTGGTATGGGTCGTCCTGTTGTCAACGGCATACGGGGCTTTCGTGGGAAGTGGCCTGCTGAGGATGCTTTCCGTGCTGATAACGGGGAAGGAGTCTTTCAGGTCGCTTCATTATCGTCAGCGTATGGGACTTCGCATTGTATTGGCAGAGATGCTGCTCATGGCTTGCGTGATAGGACTGCTTGCCTTTGTCCCCCATGCCATGTTGCTCAGCATCACCGGCGGCCTGTTTCCGAGCAGCTTCTCCATGAGCATTGTGCCCATAGTCTCCTTTGCGGCGATAGTCTGCTCGCTTTCTTACGGATTGTCCTGCGGCAGGGTAAGGGGAATAGCAGATACCTATGAGCTGCTGACCGTGGGCGTGAAGCGTTCCGCCTCCTTGTTTCCGCTATATATATTGTCCGTACAGCTCTATTATTCCTTTCTGTTCGTCTTCATGTAGTAAAGACATTCTTGCTTTTTTTGTTTTTTCTGTCATGCTGTCAGCTTTTCGCAATCGCCTGATAATGAGCCTGTGAAAAGTTAAAATTGCTGACAGGCTGACAGCATGCGGCTTGTCTTTCCCAAGGTAGCGGCGAGGGTGTACGGAGCAGCCGGACTTGTTGGAAAAGTTAACTGATTACCTTGTTTTTTCAGTGAAACGCAGGGGGAAAACAGCCCTGCTTGTCGGGTGCATTTATACCCACGAGTGAGGTACGTTTGTACTCTATTCGTGGGGTGTATGGCCCCGGCTGATAAGGGCTGCTGAAATGGTGAAAGGCAAGGTGGTAGGGCCGTCAAGAATGAATTACAAGCCTTTTTATGATAGTGCTCATTTTGCCAAAACGGGTAATACACAGATATAGTCCCCATGCCATAATCAGCGTACAGAAAAGGTACAACGGGATTCTGAAGACATAATCCAAAGACATGCCTGTCCGCTGACAAGCCAAATCCATAAAGGTCAAGGCCATCGGGTGAATCATATAAAAGGACATGGACAGGGGTGCAAGATACTTTGAGAACACGTCTGTTACCTTACCCGTCAGACTCACGCCTCCACCTGCATTGACTAAGGAAAGAACATATATGGTCATGGCAGAGGGTATCCAAAACAAGGCATCGTAAGACAGCGGTATGGGGAGGAGGGAGTAAAACCATAAGGAAACTGCAACGGCAGCGAGCGTTATCACTACAGCTGCGGTTCTTTTCCATGTTTCTGCACGGTTATTTCCCTGACGGGAGAGGTCTCGGGAGCCGCTTCGGCCATTCCCGAGGAGTTGCTCTTGCCGTTCTCCGGGAGGCGTCTTGGTCGTTCCTAAGGAATCTCTCTTGCCGTTCCTTAGGAAGTCCTCCTGTCGTTCCTTAGGAATCGCTTCAGTCCTTCCTAAGGAATCGCTCTTGCCGTTCCTTAGGAAGTCTTTCTGCCGCTCCTTAGGAGCCGTCTTGACCGCCATATACAGCATGATTCCCAAGGAAAAATCAATCAGACGGAAGGGCGGGCAGATATAAAGCAGATATTCCTGCCATGCCCCTGATGTGGAGAAGGCAACCGCCAAGTAGGCTGCAACTGTGGCCATGAGCACCGCCCGGCCTGCCGCTTTCTTTCGGAGAATATACAAAAGAACGGGGAAGCACAGATACAGAAACAATATGTCTGAAAGAAACCATGACACGCTGTTCAATGAGTAATATACTTCCTTATGGGGATTCCATGACTGTAGCAAGAACAGGTTTTGCAGACTTGTCAGCACATCCTGTGAGGATATTTCCTTGCCGTTCTCAAAGGTATAGGCCGAAGTATAGAGCAGGCAAATCGCAAATGTTGTCAGATGATAGGGAAGTATCTTTCTTGTCTGACGGGCAAAGACCCCCCGGAAAGATAATCTGCCTTGCTGCAGCTTGTCGGAATACGCCAAGCACAGGCAAAATCCGCTCAGCATGAAGAACGTCGTGACGGCAAATGACCCTAACGGCTCAAAGGGCGTAGCGATTTCATTGTCATAGAAACGGAAATGATGCAAGAATATCATTACCATCAGGATAACCCTAAGGCTATCCAGTCCTTTCAGTCTGTTTGCCATTTTATTTCTGTCTGCTTCTTTGTTAGGAATCCAATATGAAAAAACAACATCTTCCGGTCGTTACTAAAAAGAGCAAGCCGTGGCCCCGTCAGGGAACTTACTGCTTGCTCATTGATATATTCATTGCCGGAGACCGTCGCCTCCCCGTTTATTCTTCCTTTCGGACAATAGGGGTGGAATGTTACTCCAGCGTCTTCAGCTGTCCGGCCACTTCGGCGTTGATGCGCCGTGCAAACTCTTCCATAGTCATGGTTGCCTGCTCGCCGCCGCCCTGCTGGCGCATGGAGACGAGGCCTTCGGCAGCCTCCTTCTCTCCTACAATGACCATGTAGGGGATGCGCTTCAGTTCGTTGTCGCGAATCTTGCGGCCAATCTTCTCGTTGCGGTCGTCCATCAGCGAACGGACGTCGTGGGCGTCGAGGTAGGCCTTCACCTTGCGGGCATAGTCGTTGTACTTCTCCGAGATAGGCAGGATGGCCACCTGATCGGGAGTCAGCCACAACGGGAAATGCCCTGCGGTATGCTCAATGAGCACGGCGGTGAAACGCTCCAGTGAGCCGAATGGTGCACGGTGAACCATCACCGGCGTCTGCTTGGAGTTGTCCTCGGCAGTATATTCGAGCTTGAAGCGGTTGGGCAGGTTGTAGTCTACCTGAATCGTACCCAGCTGCCAGCGGCGGCCGATGGCATCCTTGACCATGAAGTCGAGCTTGGGACCGTAGAAAGCAGCCTCGCCCAGTTCGATGCGGGCCTTGAGTCCCTTTTCCTCGCAAGCCTCCTTGATGGCCGTTTCGCTTTCGTTCCACACTTCGTCAGAACCGATGTACTTCTCCTTGTCGGCAGGGTCGCGGAGCGAAATCTGTGCCTCGTAATTGTCGAATCCGAAGGTCTTGAACACCTTCAGGATGATGTCGATATTGGCCTCAAACTCTGCCTTTACCTGTTCGGGACGGACAAAGATATGGGCGTCGTCCTGCGTGAAGGTGCGTACGCGGGTCAGTCCGTGCAGCTCGCCGCTCTTCTCGTAGCGGAACACCGTACCAAACTCTGCAATGCGCAGCGGCAGGTCTTTGTAAGAACGCGGCTTGTGGGCGAATATCTCGCAGTGGTGCGGACAGTTCATCGGCTTGAGCATATACTCCTCGCCCTCTTCCGGGGTCTGGATGGGCTGGAAGGCGTCCTTGCCGTAGTGGGCGTAGTGGCCCGAGGTAACGTAGAGGTTCTTGCCGCCGATTCCCGGTGTGATGACCTCCTGATAGTTGTACGGACGGAGCAGCTTGCGCAGCAGGTCCTGCAGGCGCAGGCGGAGCTGCGTTCCCTTTGGCAGCCAGATGGGCAGACCCTTGCCGACGCGGTCGGAGAACATGAAGAGTTCCATCTCCTTTCCTATCTTGCGGTGGTCGCGCTTTTTAGCTTCCTCAAGCATGACGAGATACTCGTCGAGCATCTTCTTTTTCGGGAAGGTGATGCCGTAGATGCGGGTCATCTGCTCGCGCTTGGCGTCGCCGCGCCAGAAAGCTCCGGCAACGCTCGTTATCTTTACGGCCTTGATGGCACCCGTCGAGACGAGGTGGGGGCCGCGGCAGAGGTCGGTGAAGCCGCCCTGAGTGTATGTAGAGATTGTTCCGTCTTCAAGGTCTTGAACTATGTGCTCCACCTTGTATTCCTGTCCGTCTGCCGTAAATTCCCTGACGGCATCTGCCTTGGCGACGTCGCGGCGCACCACGGCTTCGTTCTTCTTGGCCAGTTCCTTCATCTTTTCCTCAATCTTCGGGAAATCGTTCTCGGAGATGGTCTGCCCCTCGGCAGGCATGACGTCGTAGAAGAAGCCGTTCTCCACGGCCGGACCGAATCCGAACTGGATGCCGGGATAGAGTTCCTGCAAAGCCTCGGCAAGGAGGTGGGCGGAGGTGTGCCAGAAGGTATGCTTGCCTTCCTCGTCCTCAAACTTGTATAGAGCGATGGTAGCGTCCTCGTTGATAGGGCGGTTCAGCTCCATTGTCTCACCATTTACACCGCAAGATACAACGTCGCGGGCGAGAGCTGGTGAAATGCTCTCGGCGATTTGAAAACCAGTTACGCCCTGTTCGTATTCGCGGACAGAACCGTCTGGGAAAGTGATTTTAACCATACTACAAATTAGTTTTATAAATCAAAGTTGTGCAAAGATACTCAATTATAATCAGAAAGGGCAAGAGAATGAAACAATAAATGCGTAATTTCATTTATTTTGGGGAAATATGACGAAAGCCCGTCCTGTTTCGGGCAGGCGTGCCCGATGGGAAATAGAGGCGGATAGCAGTACCAATTTCAGCCTTTAGCAACAAAATAGCAGGCTTTTCGGAACTTTCTTGAATAAAAATTCGTTTATAATGCAAAAAGTTTGTAACTTGCGGGCCAAAACAAATATAATAATCAAAAGAGTTCTATGCGTAATCTATTTTACCATTCCATGGCCCTGCTGGTAGTCGTTATCTGGGGCGTTACTTTTGTCAACACGCGGGTGCTTATTACTGCCGGACTTAATCCGCAGGATGTGTTCCTGCTTCGTTTCGCGATGGCGTACATCTGTATCTGGACGATTTCCCCGAGGCAGATTTTCAGTAAGAACGTCAAGGACGAAATCCTGATGTGCCTGTTGGGCATCTTGGGCGGTTCCCTCTATTTCGTTACGGAAAACTATGCCGTGAAGTTCACAAGCGTGAACGACGTGAGCTTTATAGCCAACATCTCTCCGCTGCTCACGGTCATCATCGCCCTTATGCTTTATAAGACCGTAAAGTGCAGCTGGATGCTTGTAGTCGGTTCGGTGATGGCACTGGTAGGGTTGGGCTTTGTCATCTTCAAGGACCATTTCCAGCTGAACCTGCAGTCGCTTGGCGACCTCCTTGCCTTGGCTTCGGCTACGAGCTGGGCTTTCTACTCCCTGCTCATCAAGAAAGCTGCCGACAGGTACAGCTCGCTGTTCATCACGCGCAAGGTGTTCTTCTATGGCGTGCTGAGCATCCTGCCCATCTATTTCTTCGAGCCGTGGTCGTTCCCTGTGGAGAACTTCCTGAAGCCGGAAGTCTGGGGGAATCTCGTCTTCCTCGCGTCATTGCCTCTTTCCTGTGCTTCGCCCTTTGGAGCTGGGTGGTTGCCAAGCTGGGTGCTCTGAAGACGGCCAACTATATCTATGTGAGTCCTATTGCCACCGTAATAGCCAGCATCATCGTGCTCAACGACCACATGACCCTTACCTCCTTCATCGGCTGTGCGCTGATTCTCGGAGGCGTGATTATTGCGAACAGGGCAAAGAACATAGACTTTTAGGACGGGGCGGCCGAAATGCCGTTTGCGGCAAAGTCTCTTGCGGACTTTCCATACCGTAGGCAATTTCCGTCGTCATTCCCCAAGGGATTTCCGGCAGCGTTTCCTTCCCTTTGCGAAACGGGCTTCCCGACATATCGAAACGGGCACTTTCACCACATGAAAGTGCCCGTTTCGCGATAGTGTTTTCAGCCGTTTTGCCGTGAGAGACATAGAATCCCTCCGTCTGGATGAGCCTCCGGGCCGGTATATTCTGCCGGATGAGGCTCGGGCGGAAGGCGGACTTCTTGCAGCTTGACTTTCATCCGTGATTCTTCTGAAAGAGACCGATTCAGTCCTGATAATGAGATTGTTACGAAGTATAACGGAATGACGGAGAAGCGAAAAAGAGGGCGGAATACGGACGGGTGGAAAACTGTTTGCGGAGGGCGAAAAATTTATATACGGTTAGCGGAAAATTTCTAACCGTATATAAATTTTCCG